>CAZUJW010000024.1:0-31424 GCA_964620655.1 uncultured Christensenella sp. | reverse complement strand
TCCATAAAAAGCAGACGGTTTTTTACACCGTCTGTTTTTTATTTATCGTCATAACTAAAGAAATGTGTTTTTGTCGGGTGAATTGTAAAATATATTGCGACGACAAAATCGGCAAATTCAAAAAAGATGTCGCCATATTTTATAATTCACCCGACGAACCTTTCGCGTAGTTTTTTCGTAGCCGCGGCTGAACCGTGAATATCGCTTGCGATTAGAATTTTCATATTTTCTCCTTCTTAATATGCCGGCGTAACGGTAAGTTCGTCTCCGCCGTAATAGGTAATTTCGAGCGAGAACTCTCCGCCACATTCCAACATCTCGTTTAAGCCTTTATCGCTAAGGCTGTTACCGTCGGCAAAGTCATGCTCGATTTTGTAGCTCGTATCTGCATAACTTACCGTTATTTTAATAATACCCGACGTTGCGGAAAAAGTCACGCCGCTTAACACGCCTTCGGATATAGAGATATGCAAAAATACAAAGTAGTCTATATGATAAGTAAATTCTTACGTAAATTCTTATTCCGTTGACAAAATTGAAATATTTGCTATAATCTAACTTATAAAATAATTATGGGGTGTTTTTATGCTTAGCGCAATCGATTTTACGTTTACTTCCATAGACCTTAACGAAAAATTGCTTGACCTTATACTCAGGTTGTTAGTATCTGCCGTTTGCGGTTTTATGGTAGGTTTTGAAAGAAAAACCCGTTCTAAGGAAGCCGGGATAAGAACTCACGCCATCGTTTGTCTTGCAGCCGCTCTTATGATGATTATCAGTAAATACGGTTTTGACGATACGATGTTCGCCGCCAACTCGAAAGGAACGGATACGTCGAGAGTCGCTTCGCAAATAGTCACCGGAATAGGTTTTCTCGGCGCAGGGATTATCTTCTACCGCAGAGATATGCTCCACGGACTTACCACTGCGGCGGGTATATGGGCGACGGCGGCCATCGGTATGGCTATCGGCGCAGGAATGTACGTAATCGGCGTAGTCAGCACCGCTATGCTTATTATTTTGCAGGTTATTTTGCATAAACCCTATAAAATCTTCCGTACGAGAACGATGACTTCGCTCCACATTACCGTGTCGATGGACGAAGCCGATATAATCAACAAAATTCAGTACCTTTTCGAAGTGAAAAAGTTCTTGAAGTTTAAGACCATCAGCACCGAAAACGGCATAATCGCGGATATCGAACTCGTCACCCCGCGTAACTTCTCCGAATTGGAAGTCTACGAAATCGTCCGCAATAATCCGTATATCAAAACGCTTGAAAAGACGGAAGAAATGTAACTATTCGGTGCTTATCCGCTCGTTTTTACGGAATAGCTCAGGCTATTCCTTTTTTTTATTCAAGGAGATGCTACTCGTGCATCTCCTTACATTTTTTTCACGCCGAAAAGAAAATAAGAAACTAATATGAGTAAATAAAAAGGATAGAACGGAAAATGATGAAAACCCCAAAAGTTCTCCTTTCCTGTCCAACTTTTGGGGTTTATATCACTTTTAGGGTTCACATCACAACGGCGTTCGTTATAATAATTGAGTCGGAAAGATAAACGAACCGTCGGAATAATTGCGTTTTTTGCGGAAAAATCGTTCGCGGCGGGCGAAGACCGTTGATTCTAAAAATACGAAAGCGGTTTGCATTTTCAGTTGGTGACCGACGAAGCGAAAGGATATGCTTCCCACGCCTTGAAGTTTTGGCGTTGAGCGACATGACCGCAGAGTGGCTTTATACCGCAACTCTGTTTTTCGCCTTTTTGCTGTTTAGTCTTCCGAAGTGTGCTTTTCGGATACCTTTTTCTTCCTATCCGAAATAGGATTGCCGTTGTTAACGTAAGTTTCCCAGACGTTCATACGATCATTTTCGTCTATTTTACGCATTACTTTTGCCGGGACTCCGGCGACGATGCAATCTGCCGGGACGTCTTTGGTCACTACCGCGCCGGCGGCTATCACGCTGTTTTTTCCTATCGTTACTCCGCCGCAAATTATTGCGCCCGAGCAAATCCACACGTTGTCGCCTACAGTTACGGGTTCGGAATATTCGAGATCATGTTTGCCGTCCGGGTAATTTTGCGGAAGCCTTTCGTCGGGTAAAAGGGGATGATTCGGGGTAGCTATCGTGACGTTTGCTCCCACCCATACGCCGTCGCCGAAAGTTATGGGCGACACGTCCAAAAAAGTGCAGTTATAATTGATAAAGCAGCCTTTGCCGACGTGGATATTTACGCCGTATTCGCAATAGAAGGGTGCAAATACGCACAAACCTGTGCCTTTTGCCGACGGAATAAGCCTTTCTAAGGCTCGCTGTTTCGTCAACATTCGCCAAACGGCAATTTTGTTGAAGCGGTCGCACCGCATAAGCCCTTTTGCGTGTTGCAAAAACAGATCCTTGCTCGCCGAATTATACAGTTTGCCTGCCACCATTCTGTCCCAATCGCTAATGTTGTTATACATCGCTAAGTACCTCCGAGTTTTTTTGTTTAGTTAGATTTTTAACCCACAAATATTTTCTATAATGAACGAATACCGCGGGGAGTTTTATTATTTCGTCAAGGTTAAGAACCAAGAACACCATCGGAACCGACGCTTTCAACAAAAACGCGACCGCGGCTCCGCACGGTATTATTATACACCACATCACGACTGCGTCGCATCTCATTCCGAATTTCGTATCGCCGCCCGCGCAAAATATACCCGCCACGGTAGAGCTGTTTACGGCGTATCCGACCAAATTTACGGCGCAGACGAAAATCATTTTTCGTAAATACCCCGTGGCTTCGTCGCTTAGCTCGGTATAGCGCAAAACAAGCGGACTTACCGCAAGCAGAGCAGCTCCCGCAACGCACCCGCTAATTAAAGCTACGACGATTATTTTTTTGCCGTATCTTTTTGCAGCGTCGAGATTCCCTGCTCCGAGTTCGTTGCCGACGATTATTCCGCCGCCGGAAGCCACTCCCAACGAAAAACAAGCGACAAGGTTTTTCACTATGTTGGCTATCGAGTTTGCCGCCACCGCATCAGAACCCAAATGACCCATAATTACCGAATACGTCGTAAATCCGACGCCCCATACGATTTCGTTGCAAAGAACGGGCGTAGTATATTTCCAAAAATCGCGTCTCAAAGATTTGTCGTCGCGAATAACGTACTTTATTCTCAATTTCACACGGTCTTTTTTTGCGGTTTCGACAAGGCACCATACTACTTCGACGCACTTTGCGATGACGGTAGCTATTGCGGCTCCGGCAATTCCGAGTGCGGGTAAACCCGATAATCCGAATATGAAAACGGTGTTCAAACCTATGTTTAACACGACGCTTACCGAACTTATTACGCTTGTTATTAACGCTTTATCCGTGTTTTTTAACACGCAAAGATAAATTTGAGATACGCCGGTCAGAACAAACGACGCCGACACCGTCCTTAAATAAATTGTGCCGCCGCTTATCAACGTTTCGTCTTGCGTAAAAATCCGCATAAGCAGTTTTGGGAACCCTACTGCGGCAATAAAGAACACGAAAGAAACGATTATCGTTATTTTCATCACGAATGCGAATATTCTTTCGACCGACTCCTTGTCCTTGTTTCCCCAATACTGCGCCGCAAACATGGACAAGCCTATTGTCATTGCCGCAAAAAACAGGTTTTCTACGAAAGTTATTTGACTTGCGAGCGAAACCGCAGACAGCGATTCTTGATTTTGCAATCCCAGCATAAATGCGTCGGACGCACTGACAAGCGCAAGCATAAACTGTTGAAATGCTATCGGCAGAACAAGTTTTAATAATTTTCGGCAAAAGCCGTCTGATTTTTCCGTTCTCATGATGTATAATATGTTTATAATATTACTGTGTTTCGATTGAGTTTTCTATAACCATTCTATCGATATATATAACAATCCTGCACGGATGGGGGTAAAATATGATATATACGGAATTGAACGACGACCGTTCCGAAAAAATAAATTACGATTTTAAGAATTACCGGATTTACATTCGCAAGGGTTTACTTTCTTCCTATAACGATTTTGCGGCGGCTCCGCACTGGCACGACGATATAGAATTTATTTCGATACTATCCGGCGAAATGCAATACAGCGTTAACGGCGAAGTAGTTACGCTTACCGAAGGTCAAGGAATATTTGTCAATTCCAGGGCTTTGCATTTCGGGTTTTCCGATTTGCATAAAGAATGTGAATTTATATGCTTGCTTTTACACCCGGATATACTCTGTGCTGCCGCAGAAACAGAAAGGGAATTTGTGTTGCCCGTCATAACCAATCCCGATCTCTCGTTTATTAAGTTGCAAAACAATATAGGGTGGCAACGTACCATATTGGATTGCGTTGATAAAATTTACCTTTCGAAAGCAAAAACGACCGTACCTCTTCTCGTCTCCGGACTGTTTTTTCAAGTATGGTCGTGTATATTTGAAAATACTCCGCTCTGTTTGTCCGAAAAGCCGAACGTCGATTTGGCGATAATAAAAAACATCGTCGGCTTCATCCAAAAAAATTACGATAAGAAAATATCTCTTGCCGATATCGCTCGCGCGGGGTACGTCGGGCAAAGCAAGTGCTGTAAATTATTCCGGGAATATATCGGACAAACGCCGATAGAATATCTGACACGATATCGATTGAACAAAAGTTTGCCGTTATTGCAAAACACGGATTTTACAATAACAGCAATTGCCCTTGCGGTAGGCTTTAACGGAAACAGTTATTTCGCCGAAGCCTTCAAAAAACATTACGGCAAAACTCCTTCGGAATATAGGTTAAGCAAAAAAACTTAAGATAAAACAAAGACAAAACCGTACACATACATAGTAAAACATTGTAAGATTGCAAGAATGATTTCGCGCTATTTTTGTTTTGCAGTTTTCTTATCAGCCCGTTTTTTATTATTTGTTACGTTATTATCATTATCGTCACGCAAACGCCCGAGAATACGAAAAAGCCGGCTCGGGACTTGAAAAAGTCGTGCTTCCCGAAGGCGTGACAACTTTGGGATTTGAAGCTTTCGCATGGTGTGAGAATCTTAAATCGGTCACTCTCCCCACGACGATAACCGATTTCGGCGACGATGAAGAAAAGAAAATCTACGCCGAAACTTTCTTCAAGTGTGAAGCCTTAACGGAAATCGTTTTGCCCGAAGGCATCACGAAACTCGGCAGCTCAATGTTTGGAAGCTGCAAGGCTCTTAAAAAAGTCACCCTTCCGTCCACTTTGACGGTTATTCCGAAATATTTGTTTACAAATTGCTCTAATCTCGGCGAGGTTACGCTTCACTCAACATTGACGAAAATCGATTGCGGCGGATTCCTCAATTGTAAGCTTGACGATATTTATTTCGACGGCACTGTCGAACAATGGCAAGCCGTTTTGGATAAGACGAAAGAAAGCGAGCACCTAACCAACGTATTCGGATTTAACTCTTGTTATCTCGTCACTTGCACCGACGGCTATTATATCGATACGGATACCGGTTATAACATGCAACAAAATGACGGCACCAAAAACGGAGATGTTTCCGTTTATAACGGAATATCTTCCGACAATGACGCTTGGAGTAAGATCGTAATTCCACATTACGGTACCTTCGAAGACGGTACGGAATGCTATTGGACAGCCACTTGCGAGGGTACGTTCCTCGGCAACAAATACATCACCTCGATTGCTATCCCGAGCGAGATTAATGTACTCGGCAAATCCGCATTCGCATGTTGCGAGAATTTGTCGCGCATCCTCTATGACGGCACAAGAGCGGAGTGGAGCAATGTCCAAAAAGGTGACAACTGGAATTACGGCATGGGAGAATACACCGTGTACTGCACGGACGGCACGGTACAAGAAGTCGCGGCAAGCGATTTTGTGCCTTCGCAAGGGTTGACTATCAATGCGGACCTGACGCTTACCGGCATCGGCTCCTGCCAAGACAAGGTCCTCTATATCGTCAAGGGCACCAAAGCCATCGGCAGGGAGGCGTTCCGCGACAATACAAATATTATCGGCGTTATTATCCCCGACTCCGTAGAAAAAATAGACGACTATGCTTTCCAAGGTTGTAGTTCCATTAAATACGTCGATTTCGGCGAGGGACTAAAAACAATAGGTCGCGATGCGTTTGCCATCTTGTCTACAGCTACATCGTCGCTTAAATCGATCACTCTCCCTGCTTCTCTCAAAACAATAGGTGCGAGAGCATTCCTTAATCACCCAATCGACGATATTTATTTCGGCGGAACAATGACTCAATGGAATGAGAACGTCAACAAGGGCGATAGCTGGGATTCAGGCAGGAAGGGTTATATCGTGCACTGCTCCGACGGACGCATATTCGACGCCTCAAGAGTATCAGAGTCTCTCACCTATGAGCTAAACGATGACGGACTTTACACCGTCACCGGACGCAAGCCAGCAGAAGAAAACATTTTCATTCCGTCAACACATTCCGGACAATTTGTGTCTGAAATCGCAAACAATGCGTTCTCCTATTGTAGTATCGACGTGGTTTTCATTCCCTCCACTATCACTTATATAGGTGAAAAAGCATTCGAAAGGTGCGTAGTTTATGATCAATTCTGTTATAACGGCACAGTCGAACAATGGAACGCCATCGAAAAGGCAGACAACTGGGCGGCGAACTCTGCCGAATTTACGGTTTACTGCATAGACGGAGAAGTCGTCGTTAAATAGAAACTATTAAAAAATCATCAAAAACAAGCCTGCCTGTTGTTTGGGCAGGTTTGTTTTTTCTTAAAAACCTCATCTTTTTGAAGAGGTAGTTTTATCATTCAGGCTTCGTTTGTGATAAGGCGAATAAATTTATCGGTATTTTCATCGGTCATTCCGCCGCTTTTAAGGTAGGCTTTCGTGCCGGCAGCGTAGTCGGCGGTTTTTAGCGAAGAGTCGTCGGTCGTACCGCCGATACATTCCATAAACGAGTCGAAGTACAGTTTTACCACGGCGTTGTATTTTTCGGGGGTTTCGCTTTCGGTGATTTTATAATAGTTTTTGTACGTCGCCATATAATCGGCGCACATCTCGTCGTAAGTCGCGCCGGCGAGAGCTTCGATAAGGGCACAGACAAAACCGGTACGGTCTTTGCCTTCCATGCAGTGGACGTAGTACGGTCCGTCGTCGGTGAGCATACTTTCAAAACCTTTTACTACGCTTTGTTTGTATGCGTCGGAAGCGTAACTCGAACTCATAGAAAGTAAAACCACCTTCCCGTTTTCGTAAAGACCTTTCGTGTATGCGGAAGAAAAGTCTTCTGCGGCAAAGTATTTAGTCAGGTCGCTTTCGGAATCGGCGAGATCCACGACGTATGCGACGGCGTGGTCTGAAAGAAGTTTGTCGGCGTATGGGGCACGTTTTCTGCTGTTATCGAGCGGACTTGCTCCGCGGAAAATGAAGTTTTGTTTAAGGTTACCGCCGCTAATCGCTCTGAAATTGACAAACTCTTCGTCGTTTGCGTATTCCGAGCGGAGAAGGGAATAACTTTGTCCCAGCGCCTCTTGCGTGGCAAGGTACTTTTTGGCGGTGTTTAAGGTGACGGTGCAGTCTTCGGTCAGATTCGCCGTTTCCCAGATGCCGCTATTGTTAAGAGTTATCAAAACGTACTCGTTGGACGGGTAGGCGACTATGACGGGCAAAGCGTTTTTGACGTAATAGCCGTTAAAGTACGGCACGTCGGTAAGAGTGTAGCCGTTGCTGAAAACCACGTCGCAACTGTCTCCGAGCGAAAATCCGAGTTCGTTGAATTTTTCGATAGAGACGTCGACGACGGCGGCGCCGAATTTGGCGTCCTTGCTTATTTTTGCGTCCGACAAACTCGGTTTTTTGTCGTTAGCGCACGCCGAAAACGAAAACAAAACCACAATCATAAGAAAGGTTATTGAAACCGTAACGGCAAAAATCTTTTTTTAGCGGAAAAGCAATTAAAACTATACATAATCACTCCTTGACGTTTGCTAAACAAAATATAATACATTGTCTAATAAAATGTCAAGGAATTCGTTTGACAAGCAAAAAACTTTGACGTAGAATTAGGTTACAAAATCGGTATGGATTTTTCTGAGCAAAAACTCATTTTTCGCCATGCACCCTAAAAAGGTGTGTGGCGATTTTTTTAGGAGATAAAATATGTCGAACGAACTACTGAAAAAATAACGTTTGTATCCGTCGCGTATAAACGATAGACAGAATTATAAAAACAAGCGAATAGTATCACAAACATAAATAAAAGGAAACCCAAACTAAAAATGAAGAAGAAAATTAAATTCCCGAGCGAAGTAGCGTATATAATGGCGATAGCCATTCTTTCTTTTGCGGTAGCTATTCTTTCCGCCGCCGATTTCGGAATATCGATGATAGTCGCGCCGGCGTATTTGTTGAGTCTGAAGGTAGGCGTATTGAGCTTCGGGCAGGCGGAGTACGTCATACAAGCGGGACTTTTTATAGTCCTTTGCATAGTTTTAAGAAAGTTCAAACTATCGTATCTTTTTTCGTTCGTCACCTGTCTAATTTACGGACTCGTGCTTGACTTGTGGCAAAAAATTCCTGCGTTTAATCCAACCGTAACCGCTCCGGGGAGTATGGATTTATGGGTAAGGATAGCGATGTTTGTTTGCGGCGTTTTGCTGACGTCGTTTTCGGTGGCGTTATTTTTCAAGACCTACCTTTATCCGCAGGTGTACGACTTTTTCGTGAAAGCGGTTTCCGCAAGGTACGGAATAAAACTCGCCGTCTTAAAAACGATAGTCGATCTTTCGTGTCTGACGGCAAGCGTCGTTATGACTTTCGCCTTTTTCGGCAAGATAAAAGGTATCGGGTGGGGAACTCTCGTAATGGCTGTCATTAACGGAACGATTATAGGGTTTTTCTCGAAAATGCTCGATAAGATTTTCGATTTTCGACCGATTTTTCCGCGATTTGCCAACTTGTTTAAGTTGGAAACAAAACAAAACCCCGAACGACCGGAATCCGAACATTCGGGAACGGAACAAGCGGAATAATTTATACGGCACAGCGAAACGTAAAAGCGTTGTTTTTAAGGTTCTACGGCGAAAATTTTCGTCGTTTTGGTTTGCGAAGATGCGGATATATTGTTGAAAAACACGGATAAAAGTATTAGAATGAAGTTGGTTTCGGGAGGAATGAAAAATGATTTTTGAAACGAAAGGCGAAAAAGACAAATCGGCGGTTTTGTTTTTTCATGCGATGGGAGTCACAGGGAAGAGCAGCGAACGCGTGGCAGAGTGCTTAAAAGATAAATATTTTTTGCATAATGCCCACTTCCACCGTCTATTGCGAAGGGCAAAAGTACCTTTCCAAGGCGGACGAAATTCGGCAGGTGGAAAAATTTTTACAAGAAAACGGAGTTAAGGAAATAGCTTTAATAGTGGCTTCGTCTATCGGGGCGGACTTGGCGGTAGCTTTTATGTCGCAAACGAAAATTCCGATAAGACGCGCGTTTTTCGACGGCGGACAGTTTGCTCGGATAGGGAAGTTTACCCGTAGGATAATGACGCCCGTTCTTTATCTCGTAATAAGGAGCCTGTACAAAAAGAACGGCGAAAATCTCGGCAAAATTATGTGGTGCGACGATATTGCGATAAGACCGTACTTTGTGGCGGCGGGCAAAGCGTTGAGGTACGGAAATATGCGGCGACAGTTAAGCGACAGCCTTGAAAATAAACCTTTCCCCGTCCTTTCCGTCGAAATGCAGAAAAATACTTATTTCGAGTTCGGGAGCGTCGAAGACCATTATAAATATCGCGAAAACGTGAAAAAAGCTTATCCGTACGCGAATTATCCCGTTTTCGAGGGTTGCAATCACATGCAGTATCAGATAAGGAATCCGAAAGGGTTTGCCGCAATGCTGGTTTCCGTAATAGAGAAAAACGAAATTCCCGACGGGGATAAGACGAAATAGCGGAAAATCGGCAGGTAATTTAAGGAAAAAGCGTTGACAATGCGAAATTGATAGGATAGAATATACAACGTTCATCGGAGGGTGAGTTGTTCGAAGAAACAATAGCCGGACAAGGTGCGGACTGAAACGTCTGTAACTTGTTCGGCTTATTTTTTTGGGAGGAAAAGGCAATGAATTTGCTAAACGACAAAATTAAAAAAGTATACTTCAAGTATCTTGCCGCGGCGTTCGGGAGCGCGATGATAAGCTGTATTTACGGCGTGGTGGATATGGCGGTCGTCGGGCAGTATCAGGGTCCCGACGGAGTGGCGGCTCTCGCCGTCGTTGCGCCCGTATGGAATATTATTTACAGTCTCGGACTGTTTATGGGCGTGGGCGGAAGCGTTCTGTTCAGTGCGATTCGCGGAAAAAACGACGAAAAAGGCGATAATGCAAATCAATATTTTACCGTAGCCTTAATAGGTTCGGCGGTTTTGGCTGTTTTGGCGTGGGCGGCGCTGTTTATTTTCGAAAAGCCTATTCTTATCTTTTTCGGCGCGTCGGACGAAGAACTTCTTAGTCTTGCCTGCGAATATCTGAAACCGATTAAATTCGTTTTTCCGACGTTCCTTTTCAATCAGATGCTCGCGGCTTTTTTGCGTAACGACAACGACCCCGGGCTTGCGACGTTAGCGGTTCTGGCAGGGGGAATATTCAACGTGTTCGGAGACTTGTTCTTTACGTTCGGCTTGGATATGGGAATATTCGGCGCGGGGTTGGCTACCGCAATCGGCTCCGTGCTTACCCTTATTATATTGACGATTCATTTTATGAAACGCAAAAACACGTTAAAAGCGGTAAAACCGAGCGGATTTTTCAAAAAACTGAAAGAAATATCCGCTTCGGGCTTTTCCACCTTTTTCGTGGACGCGGCGATGGGGATACTGACCGTTATTTTCAACAGACAGATAATGAAATATTTAGGAAGCGACGAACTTGCCGTCTACGGACCGATAATAAACATAAGTACCTTCGTGCAGTGCTGCGCTTACAGCGTGGGGCAGGCGGCGCAACCGATAATCTCGACCAACTACGGGGCGGGCAAACCCGACAGGATAAAAGAAACGCTTAAATTTTCACTCTACACGGTAGCTGTGTTTTCGGTGTTCTGGACTGCGTTAAGCTGCGCCGTGCCTAACCTTTATATCCGCGTATTTATGAAACCGACGGAAGTTATACTCGGTATCGCCCCGTCGATTATACGCGCATACTCTATTTCGTTTTTACTGTTGCCGCTGAATATCTTTTCCACCTATTATTTTCAGTCGATAATGAAACCGAAAGCGGCGTTCGTGGTGTCTTTGTCCCGCGGACTTGCGGTAAGCGGAGCTTTAATAATGCTTTTACCGCTTATAAAACCCGAAGCAATTTGGTTTGCTATGCCGATAACGGAACTGCTCGTGGCAATCTACGTCGTTATTATGACGGTACGATACACTAAAAGCATGCAAAAAAGCGGGATAACGGAATAAATAACGGTTTACGCCGCGGTAAATCGTCGCGGAGCGGCGAAACGATAATTGCGTATTTTATCCGTAAATGATAAAATATAGGTACGAAAAATTTTTAATCGGAGAGTAAAATGATAGAAGTTCGCGACGCAAAGATAGAAGACGCAGAGCGGTTGGTAGAAATTTACGACTACTACGTTAGGAACACGGCAATAACGTTCGAGTACGATACACCGAGCCCGGAAGAATTCAGGGAGAGAATGGAAAAAACAAAGCGGCGGTATCCGTATCTCGTTATTCTTTCGGACGGAAAAATAGAAGGCTACGCTTATGCGGGAGAGTTCAAGAGCAGAGCGGCGTACGATTGGGATTGCGAAAACACCATATATATCGACCGCAACGCCCGCCGGTCGGGGCTGGGGCGGAAACTTTACGAAGCGTTGGAAGAAGCCTTGCGCGATATGGGTATCGTCAATATGTACGCCTACATAACCTTTACCGAAACGGAAGACGAGTACCTTACTAAAAACAGCGCTGAATTCCATTCCCATCTCGGATTTTCGACGGCAGGAACGTTCCGTAAATGCGGATATAAATTCGGCAGATGGTACGATATGATATGGATGGAAAAGATGATAAATAAACATTCGGATAACCAATATCCGATAATAGGATACCCGAACTTAAAATAAAAGGTAATCAATGTTTTTCGGAGACGAAATAGAATTTTTACGAAGACACGGGGCGGACGAAGATAAACTGTTCGAGTTTATTTTATAGTTTACTCAAAGAGAATGAGACACTCCGAAATGCCGTTATAGATTGATTTATGCTTTTAAGGTATGGTACAATTAGGAAAAAGAACGGAGAATAACTATGGAACTGAGAGTAATGCGTTATTTTTTGACTTTATGCCGAGAAGAGAGCATATCCAAGGCGGCGGAGTCGCTTTACATAACTCAACCTACCTTATCGCGGCAGCTCGCCGAACTCGAAGAAGAATTAGGAACGCAGCTTTTTATCAGGGGCAAGCGTAAAATTACCCTTACCGAAGACGGAATGTTGTTCCGTCGCAGAGCGGAAGAAATGATAGACTTCGAAGACAAGGTGGAAAGGGAATTTAAGTTGCGGTCGGAAAACCTTAGCGGAGTAATCTCCATAGGGGCGGCGGAAACGAAAGCCGCCGAAATATTGCCGCAAGCTATCTCTTCTTTCCGAAAAAAGTACCCGGAAGTCACTTTCGACATATATTCCGACATAGCGAGCCACGTTAAGGAAAGAATAGACGGCGGAACTCTCGACATAGGCTTACTCGTAGAACCGGGGGATATAGAAAAGTACGACTTTTTCCGACTCGGAATAGACGACAGGTGCGGGATACTTATGAACGCCGCTTCCCCCTTAGCCGAAAAAGAAACCGTCACGGTAAAAGACCTTTTGGGTTTGCCCGTATTGACGAACAAACGCCCGTCGATGAGAAGTTTTTACAGAAAAGCTCTCGGCGAAGACTACGACAAACTTAACGTAGTCGCCACCTTTAACCTTATAAACAACGCCGCATTATTTGCCTTAAACAATTCGGGATATATCTTCACTATCGAAGGCACGATGACTAATTACAAGAACGAAAATCTCGTTTTTCGTCCGTTTTATCCCGAAATTAAACTTTCTTCCTTTATAGTCTGGAAAAAATATCAGCCCCTTTCTAAGGCTGTCAAGAAGTTTTTAGAAGAAATATCTATGCTTACGGAGCATAACCCATTATAAAAACTCGGTATTTTACATAATAGCGAACCTTTGGTAAAATGAAATCGTAAGGAGAAAGCTACGATGACGTTTGAAGAAGTTTGCCGAAAGTATAAAATAGCCGACGCCGAGAGAGATTACTATTTAAGTAACGGACTTTTGCCGAAAGGGGAACTTAACGACGAACAGCTCGACAGGGCGTGTACGATAGTTTTGCTTTCGTCGGCGGGGTTAAAAAAGGAAGAAGCGGTAAAATATTTTATCGGAGAAAAAGGGTCTTGTTGCGACGAAGAAAAGATGCGGATACTTAGTTTACTCCGAACCCAAATGCTCGGCGACATTCACGAAAAGCAGAAAGAACTTGCAAAAATCGATTATATCCTATACGGATTAAAAAATAAAAAATAATATAAAGAGAGGTTTTTATGGAAAAATCATTGAAATCCACGTTGGTATGTAAGAACGTAAAGACTAAGACTTTGGCTACTATAGTAGCTATTGTCGCGGCGGTAGCTTTGCCGCAGGTATTCCACCTTTTGGGTAAAGTATCGAATATGGGAACTACTCTCGGCGAAACTTTCCTTCCTATGCACCTTGCCATATTTATGGTAGGCTTGCTCGCGGGAGCGACGGCGGGAGCTATATCGGGCGCATTGGCTCCGATAATAAGTTTTCTTCTTACGGGTATGCCGTCGGCGGCTATGCTTCCTTTTATGATAATAGAACTTGCGGTATACGGTCTTGTAAGCGGACTGCTCGCAAATAAGAATATGCCCGTTATAGTTAAACTACTTATAGCGCAGGTAGCGGGCAGAGCGGTAAGAGCCTTGGCTATCGTAGCGGGATTTTACCTTTTCGGCAGCGTAATTAACCCCGCCGTAATCTGGAACAGCGTCGTAGCGGGACTGCCCGGACTTATCCTGCAATGGATACTCGTTCCGCTTTTCGTATACTACGTAAACGAGAAGGCTAAAAAAGATGAACGTTAACGTTTTCGACAGTTTTTCTTGCGTAATAGAAAAGGACGGAAAAGTAATTTTTTCGAGTACCGCCGCGGGGATAAGACCCGTTATCGAAGTTATTGACCGAAATTTGAACGCGAAGGGAAGCTACGTTTCGGATAAGATAGTGGGGAAAGCCGCCGCTCTGTTGTATTCTTACCTTGAAGTTAAGTCGGTTTACGCCGCCGTGATGAGCAAAAAGGGAAGGGAAGGTTTGCTTAAATACGGAATAGAAGCAAATTCCGACGTTTTTACGGAAGAAATCCGTAACCGAGCCGGCGACGGTATCTGCCCGATGGAAGCTGCGGTAGCGGATATAGAAGAGCCGTCGGAAGCGGTGACGGCTATAAAAAATAAAATCGCCGCTTTGAAAAAGAAATGACAGAATACAGGAAATTAGCTAAGGGCGACGAAAAGATCTCGACTCTCGGCTTAGGTTTAGGCGGAATACAGAATAGTTCCGACGAAGAGATAACGGCTACCATAAGCAAAGCCGTCGCTTCGGGAATAAACTTTTTCGATATGTGTTGCGGCGCGAAAAACGTATACAAACCGTTCGGGAAAGCCATCGCGGGGCAAAGGGAAAAGGTTTATCTCCAAACCCATTTCGGAGCGGTGTACAACGACGCAGGGGAGTACGGTTGGTCGAGAAATCTCGACGAAATCAAGCGTACAGTCGCGTGGGAACTGGAAACTCTCGGCACGGACTATACCGATTTCGGGTACTTACACTGCGTGGACGAAGAAGAAGACTTTTCAGAACTCGTGGAGTCGGGGGTATTCAAGTATATTCTCGACCTTAAAAGTCAGGGTGTGGTGAGACACGTCGGATTTTCTTCACACACTCCGTCGGTTGCGCAAAAAATTCTCGACACGGGCGAAATCGATATGTTTATGTTCAGCATAAACGCAGCCTACGACTTCGAAAAGGGCGACGAATACGGCATAGGCACGACTAAGGAACGAACGGAACTTTTCCGTCGGGCTGAAAAAGACGGCGTGGGGATATCGGTAATGAAACCTTTTCACGGCGGACAGTTGCTCGACGCGAGAACTTCTCCTTTTAAGGTCGCGATGACGAAATATCAATGTTTACAATACGTTCTCGACCGACCGGCGGTACTTTGCGCCGTCCCCGGAGTCAGAAATATGAAAGACTTCGACGAGCTTATATGTTTTACCACGGCGACTGCGGAAGAAAAGGACTATTCGATAATAGGGGAGTTCACCGCCGAAAAAGCCGACGGGAACTGCGTTTATTGCAACCATTGTCAGCCCTGTCCCGCGGGTATCGACGTAGGCATAGTCAACAAGTATTACGATTTGGCGAGAGCGGGCGACCTGCTTGCGGTGGACCATTACAAAAAGTTAAGAACGAACGCAAGCGACTGCCTTGGTTGCGGACATTGCGACAGCAGGTGTCCTTTCGGCGTGGTTCAGTCGGAAAGGATGAAAGAAATCAACGATTATTTTCAAAAGGTGTAATTATGGAAAGTATATTCAGAAATATCAATAAAAAATTCGGTTTCGGACTTATGCGCCTTCCGATGAAAGGGGAAGAAGTCGACTACGCGCAGGTGAACGATATGGTTGACGCGTTTATGAAAGCGGGCTTTACGTATTTCGACACGGCGAAAGGGTATCTCGACGGAAAGAGCGAAGTAGCTTTACGGGAGTGCGTGGTAAAACGCTATCCGAGAGAAAGTTTTACGGTAACGGATAAACTTACTTCCAACTTCTTTAACCGCGAAGAAGATATAAGAAAATGCTTCGAAGAACAGTTAAAGACCGTCGGGGTAGAATATTTCGACTACTATTTAATGCACGCGCAGGGGAGAGTAAACTACGACAAGTATCGGAAGTTCCGCGCGTACGAAATCGCGCAGGAACTTAAAAAGGAAGGGAAGATAAAGCACGTCGGACTGTCGTTCCACGACAGCGCGGAATTTCTCGACAAAATTCTTACCGACCACCCCGAAGTGGAGTTAGTACAAATTCAGCTCAACTACGTCGATTACGCCGACGAAGGCGTACAGGGCGGAAAATGTCTCGAAGTGTGCAAAAAGCACGGAAAACCCGCCGTTATTATGGAACCCGTCAAGGGCGGCAATCTCGTCCGTCTGCCCGAAGAAGCCGATAAAATTTTCCGCGACCTGAACGGCGGCAGCAACGCAAGCTACGCAATAAGGTTTGCAGCGAGTTTCGATACCGTGGCTATGGTACTTTCGGGTATGAGCGACCTTGCGCAGATGGAAGACAACGTTAGCTTTATGAAAGATTTCCGTCCGATAGACGAGAAAGAAAAGCAGGCGATAGATAAAGTTTGCGCTATATTCAAGTCGCAACATCTCATTCCTTGCACCGCGTGCCGTTACTGTACGGCGGGTTGTCCGAAAAAGATAAGGATACCCGACCTGTTTTCCGATATGAACGCAAAATCGCAATATAAGGACTGGAACAGCGACTACTATTATAGTTGCGTTCACACCGCGGGCGGCCACGGCAAGGCGAGCGACTGCATAAAGTGCGGCAAGTGCGAAAAAGTCTGCCCGCAACACCTTAAAATAAGAGAATTGCTGGTAAAGGTGGCGGAAACGTTCGAAAAAGCGGAATAATAAACCGCTTATTAACAGACAATCACGTCGGTTTTCTTTTTTGATAACGCGGAAAGAAAATCGGCGTATTTTTTTTGCAAAAAACCGTTGACAAATAATTACGGCTATGCTATATTGCTATTAGGACTTAATACTAATAAGTAACGGAAAGAGAAATGACGGAGAAAGACGGAATACAGAAAAGAGAAACGAAGCAAAAGCAGATAGTGCTGGAAACGGTACGCGAGCATCGCGACCACCCCACCGCCGACAGTATTTATTTCGACGTCAGGGGAAAGGACGCAAGAATAAGCCGCGGCACCGTGTACAGGAACTTAAAAAACCTTTGCGACGAAAGGGAAATAATACAGATTAAAGTACCCGGGGCGGACAGATACGATTTACGCACCGATTACCATTACCACTTCATCTGCCTTAACTGTTCCTCCGTCACCGATATACCCTGCGAGTACGAAGAGAATATAGATAAAGAAGCGCAGGAAAAAACGGGCAACCTTATCTATCGCCACAGAACGGTGTTCGAAGGTTTATGCCCCCGCTGCCGTAAGCTGAAAGAAGAAAAAAATGAAAAGTAAAAACTTTTCCGAAAATAAAAAAACAAAAAACGAATTAAAGGAGAAACTTAATTATGACTAAATGGATTTGCCCCGTATGCGGATACGTACACGAAGGACCTTCTGCCCCCGAATTTTGCCCCCAATGCAAAGTACCCGGTTCTAAATTTATAAAACAAGAAAGCGAAGCCACCACCTGGGCTGCCGAACACGTAGTGGGAGTCGGCAAAAAAGGAACTATCCCCGAAGACATCTACATGGGACTTAAAGCCAACTTCGAAGGGGAATGCACCGAAGTAGGTATGTACCTTGCCATGGCGAGAGTCGCTCACCGCGAAGGCTATCCCGAAATCGGACTTTACTGGGAAAAAGCCGCTTACGAAGAAGCCGAACACGCCGCAAAATTTGCCGAACTTCTCGGCGAAGTCGTGTCCGACAGCACCAAAGAAAACTTAACCAAGCGCGTCGCCGCCGAAAACGGAGCCACCAAAGGTAAATTCGACCTTGCCAAGAGAGCCAAGGAAGAAAATCTCGACGCAATCCACGACACCGTCCACGAAATGGCTCGCGACGAAGCCCGCCACGGAAAAGCTTTCGCAGGCTTGCTCAACCGCTACTTCGGAAAATAAGAAAATTAATCTTGCTTAAATCACAGCCCCTTTTTTTCAAGGGGCTGTTTTGTAATCAGAAGCAATAGTAGTCAAGCGGCATAGCGTTCGATATCGAAATCGGATTCAAAAAGTCTGTCGCTTCGTTCTTTTCGGTAAAAACTTATATATTGTATCCAGGAATTCAACCGAAAATTCATTGAATAGATTTATTTTGACAAAACAATTGAAAATTCTGGGAATTTTGCATTGAAAAATTTGGGAATTATATTGATTTTTTACATTGTGTCTGCTAATATATTGTTGACGGAGGTTTAGTCTATGAGAAAATATTATAATCGTTTGATTGAAGCAAAGATTGAACGGAAGCTTAAATCTTCCGGCGCAGTGTTGGTTGCCGGACCTAAGTTTTGCGGGAAAACTACCACTTGTATGCTTTACCAAAAGAGTTTTATAAAGCTCAATACACGACAAACCATAGAACTTGCCAAAATCAATCCGAAGGGCGTTTTGGCGGGCGAAAAACCTCGCCTTATTGATGAGTGGCAATCCGTACCCGATATCTGGAATCAAGTCAAAGACTCGCTTGATTTTGAGTATACTTTCGGTCAATACATCCTTACAGGCAGTTCAACGCCTGCCGACAAGACACAAATTCATCATTCGGGAGTAGGACGTATCGTTCCGTTGAAAATGCGCACGATGTCACTTTTTGAGTCCGAAGAATCAAAAGGGATAGTTTCGCTCAAACAATTGTTTGAAAATCCAAGTGCAGATTATTTTGATTTGAACGAAGATTTTGCATTGACGGATACGGCGTATCTGGTGTGCCGTGGCGGGTGGCCGATTGCTTTACAAGACGATAGGGACTTAGCTCTCGAAATTACCCGAAACTACTATGATAGCTTGTTTGTTTTTGAAAACAGTGAAAATGAAAAGTTCCGCAACAAAAAAGCCGAAGTGTTCAAAATAATATTGAGACGTTATGCTCGCAATATTTCCACAGAAGCACCGAACTCAACAATAATAGAAGATATAAAAACAAGCAATGCACGGACGATGGACGTCAAAACTTTCGATGATTATATGGATGCATTGAAAGATTTATATATAATTGAGAATATCGCTGCCTGGAATCCGAATATTCGCTCAAAGACATCCATCAGGACGACGGAAACCAGACATTTTGCGGATACGTCAATAGCGTGCAGAGCTTTAAATATTTCTCCCGCCGATTTAATGAACGATTTGAATTCGTTCGGGTTTTTCTTTGAAGATTTCGCAGTCAGGGACTTGTCCATATATGCTTCGACGTTAGACGGAGAAGTGCGCCATTACAGAGATAATGCGGGACTTGAATGCGATGCCGTTCTTCATTTGCCAAACGGGGAATGGGCAGCGATTGAAATTAAACTCGGCGGAGAAAAACTTATCAATGACGGTGCAGTTTCGCTCAATAAATTGAAGAATAAAATTATAGAAAAAAGCGATGAAAAAGCGCCGGCGTTTATGATGATTTTGACCGCATGTGGACCGCTGTATCGGCGTCCCGACGGAATATACGTCGTACCTATCAACTGCTTAAAGCCATAAGGCTTCTGCCATATTCGATATCGACGTTGTATTGGGGCAAAGAGAGCCGTCGTTAGATTCGGTGGTACAGTTGCCGCATTTTTTAAGACTTCCGCCGATTTTCTCTTAGGTGTTTCGGATTATTGAAGGAAAAAAAGGAAGAAAATATCCTATAACGGTACGCATGAAAAAAGAATCCGACAGCCCCTTGTCCGCAAGGGGCTGTCTTGTAAATATTGCGGTCTCTGTACGGCTTTTTAATATACTACACGCTTCGCTGCTAAATTTACGTAGGGTTTTGCATTACTCTTGAAAAAGATCTATTATGCTTTCCGCAACAGACTCGTTTTCGATCCTTATTGTATTATCGTCATGACCGCTGTACCCAAGGAAATTTACGCTTCCGTACCAAACCGTTTTTTGATCGAAGACTGCCGCCTTGACTTTAACGTCGGGCTTAAACAAAACGGTTACCCCGAAATCTTTCAATTCGATTATCCCGTCATCGATTTTCTTGTTTTCATTTTCGGAAACATTTCCGTTTTCGGCAAAAACCACGCTTACCGTTACGCCGTTTTTTAGGTTTGAATAGAAAGATTTAATCAATCTTTTAACGCGATTTTCGTTTGCCTTCGGCGAAAATATTATAATTTCTTTTTTGGTGCGCCGTATATCGTTTAAAAATTCGGAATAATAATTTATACCATTAAAAATAATATCGCTCGCTTGCTTCTCTTCTTGCTCGTTCGATAACGTTCTTACTTTATACCCTATCGCCGAATAACTTTTCAACCTTTTTTGATACATCTGTTCGAAAACGGGAATATGTATATCTATATAATCGTTAATACAGACTTCTTTTTTCCCCGGATAATTGCGGTGCAATCGCCCGGCATACTGTGCGACTTTACCTTTCCACGCTATCGGTAAAGCTAGAAACAACGTATCGAGCCGCGGATAATCGAACCCCTCCCCGACAAATCGTCCCGTCGCAACAATAATCAACGACTTATCGGAAGGAATCGCATTCAATTTTTCAATGGTTTCACGGCGTTCCTTTGCAGACACACTTCCAACAAGTTTAATAAGCTCGTCGCATTCGTGTTCGAGCATCGAAGCAAGAATCTCAACGTGTTCTCTGCGTTCGGTAAGGACGATAGGCGTTTTCTCTGCTTTTACCGCTGCAACAACGTCAGTCACGATTTGTTCGTTACGCTTTTTATCAGTCGACAACTCTTTGTATAGCGTCGTAACGGCTTTATCTTTTGCCGCAATATTCCTATAAGTCGTAAATCTCGGCACGAGAAAATGCTCGAAATCGCTTTTCTCGGTTTGTTCCTTTGCATCGTAACGATACAAAATCTCGCCGCATTGCATAAAAATAATAGGTTGTTTCCCGTCCTGACGATACGGAGTTGCCGAAAGACCGTAGATATATTTTGCGTTGACGTGTTTCATAATAAGTTCGAAGTTGATTGCGGGGACGTGGTGACATTCGTCCACAATAACCATTCCGTATTCGCGAACCAAATCTTTAACTTCTCCGCCATATACAAGAGACTGCATCACCGCAATATCTACAATGCCGCCCAAAGAATTTTTACCCGAACACAAAACGCCTATCGATGAACGCGAGTTTGAGTCACGTCCTTTTCTGTTTTGCTCAAAATCATCGAACATCAAAAAACCTTCGAGTGATTTTTTCCATTGATTAAGTAATGAACGCATATGAACTATAATCAGCGTATTCCTTTTACGCATTGCTACTATGTATGCCGCAACAACGGTTTTTCCGAATGCCGTTGCCGCAGACAACACACCTGTTTCGCGGCTCAATAACGCTTCGGCTGCACATCTTTGATTTTCTCTCAACGCACCGCTAAATCGCACAGCAATTTCTTTCCCTTCATTTGTCTCGTCAATGAATTCAAATTTTACCGAGGCATCGTTCAACAATTCGCATAAAGAAGTTTTACACCCTCGCGGAACGGCGATATAATCGTCAACCATTTCTGAAGAACATATTATTCGCGGCTTGTCATAAACAGGGAATCGCATAGCCTGTGCCCTGTAAAACTCCGGATTCTTAAACGCACCGAGTCTTTTGATGGCGTTTTTCGCTTTCTCGGACATCCCATCAATTTTTATGTACAGCATATTCGCGTGAACGACTTCGATTTTTGGCGGAAAATCAAAACCGGTTATTGCTCTTTTTATTTTTGTTTCCCACGGTTTTTGCTCATCGCTTTTTACCAAATCTCCCAGTTCGGTCTCTTCTTGTCTGTTATCGATAATGTTATTTATTTGTTCAACTTTGATTTTCTCTACGGAACTCAAAAAAGCCCATTGATCGTCATAAACGTTAAAATTATCATCAACAAAGACGCTGTTTCCGTTTTTTCTTGCGAAACCTTGCAGCGGTAATGCAATCAAATTGCCGAGTCCGCCTTCCGGGATATTATCTTGGTTCGGAAAAATCCTGTCGTACGACGATAGCGACATCAACCCGCAATTTTCCATTGCCTTTGTCAAAAGACAACAGCCGAACGTTCTTGCGCTTTTAGCCGATATAAGTTCTTCGAAAAACACCCATAAATGAGAGCCGTCACCCGAACGCGATCTTTCCGTTGCGGCAAAAATATGCAACTCTTCACAAACTTGTTTGACTGCGGAAACATCTCGAAGAAAATCGTTGCCGTCAAAGTCAATACATAAAAATGCGCACGTTTCGTCGCTAAGCATTGGATATATCCCCACTACGTCGCGAGCATAAGGGTCTTTTCCTACAAGGTGGTTAAAGATGTCTTCATCCAAAAGCGGTGCAAATTCGCGATTCGGACACGACGAACACTTGTTTTTAGCTTTATCGCACAAACCTTCGATCCATTCGTTTTTACATACCGGTCGATAACCCGATTTTTGCGTATTCTTACTATGCCATCTTCTTGCGAATACGTCTTCTCTGCCCTTAAACAGCGAACGAAACAAAGCTATTTTTTCTTGTGCGGAACTAAATCTATTGACAACAGGCTGTAGACTCTCTTCTCCTTTTACAATCTTTTTCGTTTTTCCGTTGTCGTTTATTAAAGTGTTTTTGAACTTGCTTTTAATGCTTGGGCTAAATTCTACCTGTGCGGTTTTCGCCGTCAGGACTTCGCCTTTTTCCCTGTATCGCTCTAACTCTTCGCGAAGTTTACTGTTTTCATTGCGCAAAGAAATGTTCTCTTTGCTCAACGCATTGTAACGTTTTAACAACTCGTTATACTCAAATTGTAATTTTTCCAAATCGCTCATGCTTCTCTCAATTTTTCAAAACTAAATACTTGGATTTTTAACTTGCCCACATCGTACGGAAACTTTCAACTACGATAAACCGTAACATAATTTTTATGTTTTGTCAAATTTAACGGTTTTTGCAAAAAGTAGCAAAGATTAATATCTGCGTATAAAGTCGATTTTGAACCGAATCTCTTCTTGTTTGCTGTTAAAATGTGATAACGAAAAGCTCCGTACCCTTTGCATGTCCGATTTCTATCCGCTCATTGCGTTATACTTACATAACAAACTTTACGGACAAGGCGTAGACGATACCGTCATATAAAAAGACGAAACAGGACTATTACGTCTGTTTCGTCTCAATCTTTGTATCCGTAACTCAAAACCGTTGGTTTTGAACTTCACTGCCGTAAGGCAACTTCACTCAAAGCAGAGCTTTGAACTTCACTTTACCGAATGTTCGGTTACTTCGCTTTTACTTCCTTTATGCACTTTCTCGGGCATTTTGCCACGCAGGTAAGGCAGCCGTTGCATTTGGTATAATCGATGACGGGAAGGAAGTTGTCCATAGTTATTGCTTTTTGCGGACAATTCTTTGCGCACAAGCCGCAGCCGATACAGCCTACTTTACAAAAGTTAGTTACTTCTTTGCCGCGACAATGGGTACTGCAAGCGACGTACACGCGGGCTTTTTGCGGAATTCTGCCTATCGTCTTGCGTGGGCATATCATTATGCAGGCTCCGCAGGACGTACATATTGCGGGATTGACTTCGGCGACGCCTTTTTCGTTAATAGCAATAGCGTCCACCGGGCAGGCTCTTTCGCAGCTTCCTCCGCCCAAACACGCCGTCGAGCAGATTTTTCTTCCGTCGTGATAAATCATCTGATTGCGACACCCTTCGTTGCCGACGTATTCGAACTTGTCTTCGGCGTCGATACCGCCGTTGCAATGAACGACAGCCATGGTGGGATCTTCCGCCTCGAACGGGATACCGCTTATCTTTGCGATTATCGCTTTTGCTTCGTCGGAAGTAGCCTTACAGTCGTTAAGACAGGCTTTGCCTTCGGCTAAGGATTTTGCGAACCCTTCGCAGCCCGTATGTCCGCAACCGCCGCAGTTTGCTCCGGCAAGGTTTTCGAGTATTTTCATTACCTTCTCGTCTTCTTCTATGTGGCATATTTTCGTCACAATCAGAATAAGCGCGGCGAATATTATGGCAAGTCCCGCCACGAGTCCGAGAACTATTCCTAATTTCGACCAGGATATAGATGCTAAAATCATAGTTTTCCTCCTTTGTTACAGCGAGATAAGGTTGAAGACGTAAAAAGCCATTGCTATAAAGCACGCCGTCGTCATCGTCACGGGAAAACCTTTAAGAGACTTCGCCGTGTCGAGATAATCCACCTTTTCTCTAAGCCCCGACAAAATAACGATAGCCACGGTAAAACCGAGTCCGGCAAACACGCCGTAGAGTACCGAGTAGCCTACGTTCATCATAGCCGTCCCCAAAATTCCCGCCATCTGCGACGGGTCTATAACCATTTCGGCTACGCCTAAGACGGCACAGTTTGTCGTGATAAGAGGAAGATAAATCCCCATTGCCTTGTAAAGGCTCGGGCTTAACTTTTTGATGGCTTTTTCGAGCATCTGCACGAGACTGGCTATTACAAAAATAAACACGATTATTTCGAGAAATTCCAATCCGAGCGGAACGAGAACGTAATTGTAGATAGGGTAAGTAATAAGGCAGGTAATACCCATTACCAACGTCACTGCAATACCCATTCCGAGTGCGTCGGAAGTTTTTTTCGACAGTCCTAAAAAGGGGCATATCCCGAGAAACTGAACCACGACGAAGTTGTTGACGAACACCGCCATTACTATAATCATCAAGAAAGTTCCCATATTACAATTCCTCCCCCGTCAAAGTCATCGTCTTCTCGTAGGTCATCGCGCGAAACTTACTGTCTATCTTGGTATAAATTCCGTTAAACGCCGCAATAAACATACCGTACACGAAGAACGCGCCCGCCGACGAAGTGAAAAATTCTATCTTAAAATCCCAAAGGTGCGCTCCGAAAATACTTCCCGAACCCAAAACTTCTCTGAAGATTCCCATAAGGGTAAGAGCGAAAGTGAATCCGAGTCCGGTAAACAGTCCGTCCAAAGCGGCGTACCCGACGGGATTTTTGCTGGCGAAACTTTCCGCTCTGCCCAAAATTATACAGTTTACGACGATAAGCGGCAAGTACACGCCCATCGACTCGTACAGCGACGGCACGAACTTATCGAGGAGCATTCTTACTACCGTGACGAACGTCGCTATTATAAGAACGAACGCCGGTATTCTTACCGCCGAAGGAATAACCTTTCTCAGTAACGATATGATAGCGTTACTGCAAATAAGAATAAACGTAACCGCAAGTCCCATTCCTATGCCGTTCATAGCGGCGGTGGTAAGGGCGAGAGTAGGACAGGTCCCTAATACGAGGCGGAAAGTAGGGTTGTTCCGCAAAAGTCCGTCCAAAGCTATATTTTTTATCTTTTTTCCTTCCATAATTCCTCCTATGCGGCGATTACGTTAGTTACGTAATATTTAATAGCCGAAACGGCGTTGTTGAGAGCTTTCGACGAATAAGTCGCTCCGCTCACCACCACGTCGGAATCTTTGGCATTATTGACAGTGCCTGCGTCAAACTTGCTCATAAGGGTTTGTTTGTCGTAAGACGCTATGCTTAAACTCGTAATTCGGGCGTCCGAACCTGCGGAAACGACAGCCCAAACGGTAATCGTTCCGTTTTTGTAACCGTTTTTGCCGGTGGCTTTCATAAGGTAATTGCCGTCAGCTAAAAGGTATACCTTTTCGACGTAACCCGTTTCCGTCGAAGTAAAATCGGCGGTATCTTTTTCGTAATCGAACACCGTTTCGTAATTTACTTCCGAGCCGTAAATGGACTTTATCGCTCGCATGGTTCTTTCATCTTCGCTTACCGACAGCACGTCGGAAAAGATAGAAAGAAGTCCGCCGCTTATCAAAGCTATGACGAGAAGAACCAGTACGCACTTAAAAGTTTGACTCTTGAAAAAATCTTTTACTTTCATTCCGCCTTACCTCCTTTCTTGCCGAGTTTGGCAAACTTCTCTTTAACGAGAACTCCGAACGGAGCCGAGCCGAACGGACGGGGTCGAACGTGCAAGGACAAAAGGGGCACGATAAGGTTCATAAGTAAAATTGCGAAACTTACCGTTTCTATTCCCGTGCCTTTTCTTAACAACGCGATAATCACACCCATCAGAACGTAGTAGATATAACGGGCGATATTGTTGGCGGGGCTGGTAACGTAATCGGTCGCCATAAACACCGCTCCGTAAATAAGTCCGCCCGAAAGAACGTAGGGCAGGAACAGCGTAAAGTCGCAACCGTTAAGAAGGACGCTGACAAGCCCCGACACGCCCACGACAATAACGGGCCATTGCCATTTAATAACCCTTCTTACCACGAGATAGATATATCCTATAAGAATAGCTACTTTGCTCGTTTCTCCTATACAGCCGGTAACTCCGGTACCGAGAAACAAATCAAGATTGCTTAAAGCCGGTTTGTTGCCCGCAAGCATATCGGTAAGAACCGTCGCTCCCGTGACCACTTCGCCGGAAAGAGAACCGAACGCAGGCTGTATCCACCCCGACGTCATCGCTCCGAGAAAGGAAATAAAGGCGAACACTCTGCCCGTAACGGCGGGGTTTACTACGTTTTTGCCGGTTCCGCCGAACAGCATTTTTACTACGCCCACCGCAAATATTCCGCTCAATAAAGGTATGTAGAAATACTTATAATCGAGCGGGGGCAGCGACAACGCTAACAATAACCCCGTGACTATCGAAGTAAAATCGAATTTTTTGAAAATATCCTTTACGGGTACTTTTTTAATAAGGAGCCATATCCACTCGGTAAGGCAACAGGAAATGACGGCGACGGCTACGTTAAACGCCGCTCTTCCGCCGAAATAGACTATTCCTGCCACAAGCGCCGGGGCTATGGCTATAATTACGTCGAGCATTATTCTCTTCGTCGTAAGTTTACTCCTGACGTGGGGAGTATCGCTGACTATTATCTTTTGCATTATTTACCTCCCTCCGCAAGTTTCTTTTTGCTGAGCATTATGCTCTGCACTATCGAGCGTTTAGCCGGGCAAACGTAAGCGCAGGTTCCGCAGTTTATGCAGTTTTTTACCCCGCCGTACTTCGCCGCTTTCTCGAAATCGCCCGCTTGCGCATAGAAATCTATAAGCATCGGCTGCAAGCGCATGGGACAGGCTTCGGCGCATCTTCCGCAGTTTATACAGGGAGTAGGTCCGGTAAGGTCTACTTCGTCGCGCGTCGTCACCAGAAGTCCGCTCGTGGTTTTCGTCGTATACAGGTTACTGCTGAGCATCGTCGGTCCCATCATCGGTCCGCCCGCTATCATCATAGCCGAATCGTCTCTCATTCCGCCGCAGTAAGTAATAATCATATCGAGCGGAGTGCCGTTTCGGACGAGCAGGTTTTTCGGGTGTCTTATGCCTTTGCCCGAGACAGTCATTACTCTTTCGTAAAGGGGTTTGTTAAGTTCCACCGCTTCGTACACGGCGTACGCCGTAGCCACGTTCTGGACCACCGCACCGGCGTCGGCGGGGAGTTTTCCTAAACCTACCTTTCTGCCCGTGCAGCTGTAAATAAGGTGTTTTTCGCTGCCCATAGGGTATCTCTTTTTCAAATCGACTACGATAATATCGTCGTAAGAAGAAAAAGCCTTAATACAGTCGGGCTTGTTACGTTCTATACCTATATACACCTTGTTTACTTTCAACGCTTTCGCAAGGAGCATAATTCCCGTATGTATTTCGTCGGTCTTTTCTTTCATAAGACGGTAGTCGCAGGTAAGGTACGGTTCGCATTCCGCGCCGTTTATTATAAGACAGTCCACCGCTTGCTTAGGCATAAGTTTTACCGCGGTGGGGAAACCCGCGCCGCCCATACCGACTATACCCGCAAGACGGATACGCTGTAAAATACTGCCCGCCGTTTTGTCTTCCATTTCGGGCAAGGGTTGCGCAGACCAGTCGTTTTTGTCGTTTTCGATTACTATGTAGTTACTCTTAGTTCCGTTAGGGTTGTACCTTTCCTCGATGGCGGTGACTTTGCCGCTGACGCTCGAATAGATATTCGCCCCGACGAAACCGCCTTCCGACGCTATAAGCTGTCCTACCGAAACCATATCCCCCGCGTTTACTACGGGAACGGACGGTTTGCCGATGTGCTGCGACAGACTTATCGCCACTATATCGGGCGACGGCATCGCTTCTATCGGCATATCGGCGGTTAGTTCTTTTCGGTCCGGTATATGCGTTCCTCCCGAAAAGTATTTGCCTTTCATTATTTTCAAGATTTCCTCCTTCCCCGAACGGCGTTCCAGGTCGATTCGGGAATAGTTTTTAATATTAAAAAGGCTAAAAGCCCCGTTATTACTCCGCTTATCACTCCTACCGCGGCAAGTATCGGAAAATACCCCGCCGCTTCCTTAGTCTGCGACACAAGACAGAATATAAGGTTCTGCGTAAGGTTATGCGTTACCGCTCCCGCTACCGACGTCGCCACTATCGAAATTTTACCGTCGGGTATTCCCCTGTACAGTAAGTACGACAGAGCCGTAGCGACCACTCCCGCGGTAAGACTGTACGACAAAGCCGCCATCGTTCCGCAGATAAGAGAACCGAGCACCGTTCTCGCAACGATTATTATAATCGCGTCGGGAAAACCCGTCGCTGCCACCGCAATAAGAGTAAAGATATTGCTTAACCCTATTTTTACGCCCGGCACGGGTAAAAATATTTGCGGCAAAAGACTTTCAAGTATATACGACACGAGCGCAAGCCCCGTCAGTATCCCGTCGAGAGCCACTCTTTTTACGCTAAGTTTCATATCTTCACCTCACTGCTTATTCCGCCGTAAGATACGACCTTTATTTCGTGTGGCAAACATACTATTACCTTTCCGCCCGTCGTAAGCGGCGAAAATTTTTCCACGCAGTCGGGGTGAGAACTGCAATCGGCGGAAACCATCTTGACGTACTTGTCGCCGATTTCCAACTCGTTATTTCCCTTTTCCGTGACGATACTTACTTTTATCGTTTCGCCGTCCGTTACTTTTACTTTGTCCTTTCCGAACTCGGTAATCGTCATCCTTTTCGTCGAAAAGTCGTAAGAAAACAACTTTTCATTCCCCGAAAATACGTCGAAGCCCGTAATGGCTTCCGTCGTTTTCTTCGGCAGATACACCGCCAAAGCAACGACTACGATAACGACGGCTACGACGGCGTAGACTATTATATCCCCCTTTTTGAAGGGTTTTTCGTCCTTAAAGGTTCTATAAGACATCGCCGTCAACGGTAGATACCACGTTTTCCCCGTCTGGACCATAGCAATAGACCACGTCTATACCTTTTTCCTTGACGAGAGCGACTCTTCCGTTAAGTTCGTCCACCTTTACCGTCATTAACGCCGTGCTTAACATATCGTTGTAGAGAGAACTGCCCCCTATAACCGTTACGCTTCTCGCGTTTTCGACGGGGTATCCGTCTTCCCCTATTATGTGACAATAGCGTTTCCCGTCAAGTTCGTAATACTTTTCGTAATCGCCGCTTGTGGAAGCGTTCCCGGACGGGAGTTTTATCTTGTAGTAGGTCTTCGAATTGTCCTTCGGAGACGTAAGCGTCAAATCCCAACTGCCGTTTTTGTTGAGAAGAAGGCTTACGCTGCTCGTCCCAAAAGAAAGATACCCGTATTTTATGCCGAGAGTATCCATTGCTTTTTCTATCTCGTCAAGGCAAAAACCTTTCATACACCCGCCCAAATCGAGTTTCGCACCGTATTCCGTTTCGTCCACCGTAACGGGCGGAATGTTTTTTTTGCAATAATATTTACCGTCTTCTTCGCTTAAAACGAGTCCGTCAAGGTCGGTCAGTTTCAGAAAGGCTTCTATATACCTTTCGTCCGGCAAAGGCAGACTTCCGTCTGCGTTTCGTTCCCTGTCGTACTTTTCCGTGACCGTATATCCGTCGTCGAATCTCGGCGTAAATCCCCACAAGTCGGTAAGAAGATACACGAGCGGATTATACCCGTCCAAAGCGTCGTCGGTCTTGACCGTCGTAAGGATATTGTAGACCGTTTCGTCTATTTCCACCTTTTCGCCGTACCCCGCGGCGTTGAACGCGGTGACTATTCCGTCGTCGGCGGTAAGTCCGTCGGCGTAAGCCAAAATTTCTTTCACTTTCGCCACGAGAACGGTATACGTTTCGTCGTCGGCGTAAGCCACTACGTTAAGGGTAGTTCCCATAGAAAAAAAGCACTCGTTACGATAACTTCCGCCGTTACAACCGCAGAAAAACGCCGCCGTAAACATCGACAGACAAACAACGAGAACTATTATCGCCATTTTCTTCACGCGTACGTTGCGTGCGCGCAGACACGGATTATACATACTGAAAATTATAACTTAATGAAAAAATTTTTTCAATACAACGAAAGAAAATTTCTTTTAATTGCCCGATAAAAAAGGGCTGTTTTTTATTTGTTATAGTCACGTTGACGTTGAGCGTAGCCGAAACGTCAAGCTGAAGCCGCATATTATTATTTCATTTCGCTTCGCTTGATTCTTCACGATGTTCAGAATGACGAGCGGTTGCTCGCCGTTTCTTAGCAGCCCTTTTCACAACCTATTATTTTTCTTTCTTCGCTCTCGATTTTTTCGGTTGCGGGTAGACGAAGTTTTCTTTTTTTGCCGAGATAAGAACGTTATAGTACAGCGCGGCGTCTTCTTTTGCTTTGGCTAAGTCCATATCGACGCAATAGCCGCATTCTTTCGGCGTGGCTCCGGGGATTTCGCCTTCGAATTCGGCGGCATAGTCGAACGTGCGTTCTACGAGCGGGTAGATGGTATCGGTATCGATATCGCCGTTTACTATAAGGTAGAACCCTGTTCTGCAACCCATCGGTCCGAAGTAAATTATCTTGTCTTTCCAAAGTTCGTCGTTGCGTAAATAGGTGGCGCAGATGTGTTCGAGCGCATGTACGCTGCCCGTTTCCATAACGTCTTCGTGGTAAGGTCTTTTCATTCTTATGTCGAAAGTGGTTACCGTTTCGTATCCGAGCCTGTCTTTGCGAGAAACGTAAAGTCCGCTCTTTAATCTCATATGGTCCACTTGAAAACTCGGTATCAAATCCATATTCTACCTCTTATGCCTCTGTATTTTGCTACCATTGTAAACCATTATTTTTGCTTTTGCAAGTCGTATCGTAGGAGTGGTTAAAATGCAGTGATTTTTGTCAAAAAGCGAGCGTAGGCGTACCGACGTACGGTAGTCGAGCTTTTTGAGAAAGTCCCGAGATTCTGCTTTAATTATCCGCTTAAATAGATACAGGCGTCTGATTTTAATAGAAGAATGTCTTTATAAAAGTTTGCGAATATTTATTTCGGGGCGTAAAGCGCTACGTTTTGGACGCTCCACGTATCGCAGATGTGTCCCAATAGCATTGACAAAGTCGTGATTTCATGATATAATCGACATAT
>CAZUJW010000023.1:0-31779 GCA_964620655.1 uncultured Christensenella sp. | reverse complement strand
GCGTTCGGCGTAATAGTTGCGCATTTTACGCCCACGCCGTATTTTTTTATGGCTTCCGCCGATTCTATTGTGATTTTATCTGAAGTTTTTTCTCTGTTTTTAAGACCTAAATCGTAATATTCGGTCTTCAAATCTACGTACGGGCAAATGAGAATATCTTTAATTTTTTGCCACAATACTCGGGTCATCTCGTCGCCGTCTATTTCGACGAGCGGGGTAAGCATCTTAATCTTTGTCGTCTTGTTTTTTGTCATCGTTCCTCCAAAAATCGACTACGTCTTTATTGGCGTACTCGCAAAACCGGATGTTGTATCCGTTGTCCTCAATAACTTCCCCTTTTTTTATCATTTCCCAATTCGGAAGTTTATCCAAATTCTCATAAAAAACTTCCGCGCCGCCGTCGGCTTCTACCTTGGTGACGTAAACGGTATCGCAGTACGGTAACATCGTTCTGTAAAACATCGCTCCGCCCACGATAAAAATTTCGTCGGAATCGTAATTTTTTAATACGGCTCTCAATTCTTCCGTATTGTTTACTATTATGCAATCGTCGCGTTTTTCTCCGCCGGGATACAACACTACGTTTATTCTGTTTTTCAAAGGATTTCCGCCCGGAAAACTTTTAAGCGTGTTACTTCCCATAACGATTACTTTTCCCGTGGTTTTTTCACGGAAAAACTGCATGTCTTTTTTCAGACTAAATAATAGTCCGTTAGACTTACCTATTCCCCATTTCGTATCTACGGCAACAATTGACTTCATATTTCTATATCGCTACGGGCAATCTTTGTCCCAAAGGAGAACCGTTGTAACCGACTAATTCGAAGTCGTCCACGGTAAAATCGTAAAAGTTCTTTACGTCGGGATTTATTATAAGTTTCGGCGCGTCGTAAACGGGATTTTGCAATACCTTTTCCACTGCGGGGATATGACGGTCGTAAATATGAGCGTCGGCGATTACGTGAACCAATTCTCCCGCTTTAAGTCCGCTTACCTGAGCAAACATCATAAGTAAAGCCGAATACTGAATTACATTCCAATTATTGGCGACGAGCATATCGTTACTGCGCTGATTAAGAATACCGTTCAAGGTATCTCCGGTCACATTAAAAGTCATCGAATATGCACAGGGGTACAGGTGCATTTCGTGTAAATCTGCAAAATTATAGATATTCGTAAGTATTCGTCTGCTCTGCGGATTATGTTTAAGGTCGTACAGCACTCTGTCTACCTGGTCGAATTCGCCTTCCTTGTAAATATGTTTTATTCCGAGCTGATATCCGTACGCTTTGCCGATAGAACCCGTTTCGTCCGCCCACGAATCCCATATATGACTGTTAAGGTCCTTTACGTTGTTGCTCTTTTTCTGCCATATCCAAAGTATCTCGTCGAGAGCCGCCTTAAAATTTTGCTTCCTTATTGTCAAAATCGGAAATTCTTTGCTTAAATCGTATCTGTTAATAAGTCCGAATTTCTTTATCGTGTGAGCGGGAGTTCCGTCTTCCCATTTAGGTCTGACTTCGCAATCGGTATCCCAATGTCCGTTTTGCATAATATCGTTCATATTATCTATAAAAATTTTATCGGCTACGCTCATCGTTTCCTCCGCGTACATATTTATTTATATAATACGATACTCTATATCTACATCGTTTGTCAAGAAATTACCCCCTTTGCGCAGTGTAAATTCCAGTAATTAGGGAAAGAATAAATAATTAAACGGAGCTTGTTATGAGAGAAATATACGCGAAATACAAAGAACGCCTTATCGAATTGAACGGCAAAAATCACAACTTTTTCACAACCCTGTCCGCAAAAGGAACCGATTGCGATTTAGGCGTACCGTTAAAATCGTACGACTCTAACGAATTTTTTAACTTTTTGTGGAACGGCGGAGAATTCGAACTCGATTTTTCCGAACTTACATCAAGCGACGTCATGGCATTTACAGAACTTACCCGGATAAAAAAACTTTGCAGAGAAACTGAAGAAACCAAAAGAGAAACGGGTAAATGCGACCTGTTTATAGGCTTTCCGTTCGTTTTCGGCGTTACTTCAAAAGGCTCTAAAATAAAAGCTCCCATCCTGCTCTTCCCGGTGACTATTTCCGCCGACGGCAAAAAAGCGTTACTATCTCGCTCAGCCGATATACCCGTATCAATGAACGAAAGTTTATTGAAAGCGTTAAGTAACGACAACGGTTTGGACTCGACGGAACTGACTAAAAATTTTTTCGCTTACGGTGAATACGAAACGCTTGACGACGTTATCGACTGCTTTAACGAATACGGTTGCCGCTTCGTTCGCACAAAAACGCAAAAAATCATTCCATTTAATCAAATAAAATCGCCGACGAAAGGTTTATGCTTAAAAAACGCCGCCGTGATCGGACGTTTTTCCGTAAGCAATCCCATTTATGACGACTATTGCGTTATGGAAAAATACGACCTTTCCACACCGAATATAGACCTGCTTTTGAAAGGAAAACCATTAAAAGAACGAAAAAACAAAAAGCCTACCGAAATTTTTGCTATAAATTCTCTCGATTACACGCAAAATTACGCAATAAAAAAGGCGGCGGAATTACCGAACATGGTTATTTACGGGCCGCCGGGTACGGGCAAATCGCAAACTATCGTCAACGTTATCGGCGACGCATTATGCAAAGGTAAAAAAATTCTCGTCGTAAGCCAAAAACAAGCCGCTCTCGAAGTAGTATTTTCCCGACTCGGAAAACTCAACTCTAAAGCCATGTTCATTTCCGATGCGGAAAAAGATAAGTCTCTATTTTACGACAAACTCGCTCTCGCCCATTCCAAAGCGGAAGAAACCCGTTCTACCGAAAAGTTTTTCGACGAATACGAAAAAATAAACGACGAATTAAAAAGAGAAAACTCTTCACTCGACGAAATAAGAAAAACGCTGTATTCCAATACCGATTTCGGAATAAATCTGCAAAATATGTACGAAAAAAGCTACAACGTGGGAAAAGACACCGTAGATTACGAATTGTTAGTCAAACTAAAAAACACGCCGATAGCCGAATACGAATACCACCGATTAAAAGCCGCTGTTGACGAAATAAAATCGAAAAACTTAATCTCAATATATTCGACGTACAAAAACTATTTGGAAAAAAATCCCATAGCGAACCGCCTTAAATGCGGTTCCGATATTCACACGCTGAAAACCTGCAAAAAGCTAATAGAAGACCTTAATCTGTCTGATTTTTCGGGCACTGTCGCAGACGATTTACGCTACTTCCGCTACGCTTCGGCATTCCTTTTCGACAAGAACGTGAATCCCGACTTCTCTTTGGCTAAAATAGCCGACTTAATTATGCACGCGGAACGCTACGACCTTTATCGGGCGAAAAAACTCTGTCTTTTCCCCGCGTTTTTACCCGTGTTTCCGTTGGTTGCGACAAAATACGCAAAAGAAAAACGCAAAATCGTCGCAAAACTCGAAATAACCGCAAACGCAATAGAAGTGGCGGATAAAAAGTTTTCCGCATTAAAAAACGTATTGGACGAAGACGGTTACGCCCTGTTTATAGAAAGCGTAATTCGCAGTCATCGGGATATAATAGGTTTAATGCGGCTCGCTCTCGACGAATATCCGACTATTAACGATATGCGTTTAAGTATCGGCAGCCTGAACGAAACGGTAAAAACCGTTCTTGACTTTTGCTATAATAATTCGGTAAAAACCGACCTTTCCGCCGCAGCCGTTTTAGATAAAATACTGTCTCTGAGAATATACGGCGAGATTGTCAAAAACCATTCCGATTCAATACCCGAGCTAAAGAACTTATCTCGTTTTAACGACATACGAAAACGGATTTCCGTCTTAAAAACAGAACTTCACGAGGTTGATAAAAAAATTGCTCTTAACGGCAATATCGACTCGTACGTCAACGCCTTGGCTTGCTCAAAAAAAGCTGCAGATTACGTTTATCAATTCAGAAAAAAGCGGAATTTATGGCAAATATCTAAGTTTATGGCTTGTTTCGGCGATTTTGTTACGGAATTATTCCCCTGCTGGATACTTTCCCCGCAAAACGTAAGCGCATTGTTTCCGCTGAAAAAAGATACGTTCGACGTGGTAATTTTCGACGAAGCAAGTCAGATTTTTATAGAAAACGCCATTCCGTCCATCTACCGCGGCAAGAGCGTAATAGTAGCCGGCGACAACAAACAGCTTAAACCATCCGTCGGGTTTATGCGTAGGTATTCCGACGAATACTCTTCCGACGCCGATTTACCCACGCAAGCCGCTTTGGAAGTCGTGTCGCTACTCGACCTTGCCGAAGCGAAATACGAGCCTATTCGACTTAATTACCATTACAGAAGCGACTTTTCCGAACTTATCGACTTTTCCAACACGGCGTTTTACGAAAACAAACTGCAAATCGCACCTAATCTTTTCATCAACGTAAAAGAACCGCCGATAGAAAGGGTTTTTGTCAAAGGAATATGGCGTGACCGTCGCAACGAAGAAGAAGCCTACGCCGTAGTCAATCTCGTAAAAACGCTTTTGCAAAACAGAAAAAACGAAGAAACCATCGGCATAGTGACCTTCAACTCCGAACAAAAAGACTGCATAGAAGAACTTTTTGAAAAAGAATCGGAAAAAAATTCTTCTTTCGGAAAACTTTTGTATAAGGAGCAAAACCGCATAGAATCGGGTGAAAACAATTCTTTATTTGTAAAAAACTTAGAAAACGTTCAGGGCGACGAGCGGGATATAATAATTTTCAGTGTGGGATACGCAAAGAACAAGTACGGAAAATTAAATTTTCAATTCGGTTCTTTGTCGACGGAAGGCGGAGAAAACAGGCTTAACGTAGCCGTTACGAGAGCGAAAAAGAAAATATATATAGTAACGGGCATCGAACCCGAAGAACTCACGAAAGCCGACTCAGCGAAAAACGACGGACCGAAACTTCTTAAAAAGTACCTTTTGTACGCAAGAGCCGTCAGCGAAAACAACGGTAGCGACCTTGTTAACGTGCTTCGCTCCTTACGCCGCGGCGAATCGCATGAAGAAAATTCTACTCCGTACGCCGAAGACGTCGCCCTGTTTTTGGAAAAATCGGGCTACGAAGTCGCAAGGAATTTAGGAAACGCCGAATATACCCTACCTTTGGCCGTTTACGCTAAAAGCAAAGAACGGTTTTTAATCGGAATAAATTTCGACTACGGCGTAAGCTCCGTAAAAGACGAGTCACCTACCGAAAGTTTTATCTCGAAACTTGACTTTTGGGAGAAAAAGGGGTGGAAAATCGTCACCGTATGGTCGCGAGACTGGTGGTTGTCAAAAAACAAAGTTCTCGACGATTTGTTAAAGATTATAAAAAAAGAAGAAGAACGCGTCGAAAACTCATCTTCCGACGCATCCTGAAACGCTATTTTTTTATTCCTTCCGACTTAATACCGTCGAAATTTTTAAGTACGTCGCTCGCAAAATCGCAAGATAGCTTGTGCCTGATATCGTAACTCCGCTTTGCGGCGTCTATCAGACTCTCTATTAAGTCGGGATACGTTATTTTTTTTGACTTAAACAAATAACTTGCCATAGAGCCGGGGATCGTGTTTATTTCGTTGACGTACAACTTGTTGTCGGCGTACAGAAAATCTACCCTTATCACCCCTTTAAGTTCGAACAGCATATAAATTTCTTTCGTTATGCGCATTATTCTGTCACGCAACTTATCGGATATATCAGCGGGAATTTTGTGTCCTGCATCGGCAGAAGACATATACTTATCGTCGAAATTCAAAAATTTGTTTTTAAAAACGACTTCTTCAACGTCACTTACGACCACTCCGTCTTCGCCGTCGAACGCCGCGCAATTAAACTCTCTGAAATTTTGTAAAGCCTTTTCTATAATGAGTTTGTCGTCGAAACTCAAAGCGTTTTCTATCCCCTTAATAAGTTCGTCTTTATCGTTTGCGTACGATATGCCCACGCTCGAACCGTTCCTTGCCGGCTTAATTATTACGGGATACTCTATATCTGACAATTTACCTACGTCGTAGCACTCTCTGAATATTCTGCAATTTACCGTCGGAAACTTGAACTTTTCGAGCATGAATTTCGTAAATACTTTGTCCATACATATACCGCTGCCGACGGGATTAGCCGCGCTGTACGGTACGCCCACCGTTTCGAAATATCCGCTTAAACTTCCGTTTTCGCCCGCTCCGCCGTGGTTGCACATAACGACGGCTTCCGCTTTTTCACGCTTACGAAAAACACCGTTACATACAATTATTTCGCCGTTTTCGAAATACGCTTTTTTCAGTCCCTTAGCCGAAAAATGTTTATAAAAATTTATATCAGATAATTTTTCGCCCATATAAAAACTTCCGTTTTTCATATAGATCAACTTAACTTTTATTCTATTTTTTATTGCGTTATATGTAGATAATGCGGTAATTACCGATATATCGTGTTCGCAACTTTCTCCACCGAAAACAAGTCCTATCATAATAAAAACCTCCGCTATAATATGTCGGGCAAATCGTTCTGCAAGAACAGTAAATCGCCCTTTTTCAGTATCTTTCCGAAACGTTTTTGAGCCGTGGCGAGAGTGCGATAAACGTACGTCTTGCCAACGTAATTTTTACCTATTCCTTTTTTTATAAGCCGCCTGTTAGCTCCGCATAAAATTATTACGTCGACGTGTTCCGACAGCGTTTTCCCCACCGAAAAATTAAGGCGTTTCCGCTCTTTGCCGCCCTCGGCTATGCCTTGACTTACCGCCACTTTCCTGCCGTCGAACGAGTCAATGACTTCCGTAGCGTACCTTATTCCCACTTCGTTCGAGTTATACCCGTCGTCTAATATATGTATTCCGTTCGCATATAAATATTCCAACCTGTGCGGAGTCGGAGCGAGCTTTTTTATAGCGGCGGAGATTCTTTCGCCGTCCACGCCGAGATAAGACGCTATCGTAGTGCACAAAACGATATTTTGCAGATTATGTCTACCCAAAAGTTTAGTTTCTGTGGTATAAACTTCGTTATTTATGTGCAAATCAAACTTAGTATTTTCCAACGATACTGACACGTTGTCGGCGTATGCGTCGCCCGTTTTCCCTATGCAGGAACGGAGTTTTACGCCCTTTCTTTCCTTGTACATTTTTAACGCGTACTTGTCGTTACAATTAAATGCGCATACCGCCGTGGCTTTACTTAGCTCGCTTTTTTCGGTATAGATTTCGTGCAAAGATTTGAAAGTTTGCATATGCTGCGCGCACACCCCCGTAATAATTCCTATATCGAGCTTGAACGTTTCGCACAGATACTTTATATCTCCCTTCTTCCTCGCTCCCATTTCCGCTATGAAAACTTCTTCTTCGCCTTCCGTTTTTTCTACCGTCAGAGCTATTCCCATAGGCGTATTGTAATTACTTTCAGTCGAAATCACTTTATACTTTTCCGACAGCATCTCGGCAAGAATTCTTTTACAACTCGTCTTCCCGAAACTCCCCGTAATTCCTATTTTTATTACGTTGCTGTCGGCTAAACGCCTCGCTTGCTTTTTTATGAATTCTATGTTTTTTCTTTCAAAATATCCCCTTGTAAAAATCGTGGAAAACAGCGTAAAAAACGGTGAAACAAGCGGCGTGCAACTACTATAACAAACCGATATTTTTTCACTCAAAAATACCGTCGGAATAGTCGCGAACAACACTGAAAACGCTACGCAAACGACGTAATTTTTCGTAGCTCTTTCTGTAAATTTCAATTTGGTTTTGAAAGACAAAGTATAAACGTACGCCACAGCTACGACGATACAGCTCCATACTATTTTTGCCGTTTCGAACAAGTATCCGCCGTCGTCGAAGATATCTAAAAATATAATCGGTAACGATATTGCGGCGATAACGAGCCAATAAAAGAAAGTCTTTTTGCCAAAGACGAAAACGTAATTATTTTTTTGTGCACAAACGAGGTATCTTAACGACGTTACGACGCAAGTTATCGCATATAGTCCAGCTACTATCCACTTCATATCCACCTTCCGCAAGAAAATTTAAGAGTATCGCCGTAAACGTCTTGTTCCTACTCAAATAAGCGAAATGCCCTTCGCCCTTGAACACTATTAAAGAACTGTTCTTTATACTACGGTTAATTCTCTTTGCCATATATATGGGCGTATCTTTGTCTTTGTCACCCCATACGATCAGAGTGGGCAGAGTAATTTTATTCAGTTCTCTCGTCTGGTCTTCATTCACTACGTTTTTGAACGTTTCTTTCATCACTCCCGATAGTTTGCGGTAATCGTCGCTCCCCGCGCTGTGTTTAATATTAAGTTTGGTTAGTAGTTTATGCACGCCTACTTTGAAATAGTATCTTAATCCGCGACGCGGTTTTAAGCCTGCGCTGTCGACCAAAACTATTCCGTCGAGCATATATCCGTATTCCGAAGCAAGTCGCATAGCCACCCGTCCGCCGAACGAGTGTCCTACTACATATGCGGAACTCATTTTATAATAACGTATCAAATCCACTATACTCTTCGCATAATCGCCCACGTATGCGGGATACGGTAAAGGCGGAGTCTTCCCGAATCCATAAAAATCGACCAAAGTCACACGATAGTTTGCGGAAATTCTTTTCGCGCACGCTAAAAAAGAGCGAATATCTCCGCCCCACCCGTGTAAAAAAATTACGTCTTTACCTTGTCCGAATTGAATATGATTAATCAGTTACGTCCTCCGCAATCACTTTCCAATATATGCAACAATTCTCTTTGTTGCGATAGTAATTGCGACGAATACCCGAAAAAACGAAACCTTCTTTTTCGTATAAACTTCTTGCGGGAAGATTACTTTCCATTACTTCCAACGTTATTCTTTCTATATCCAAACTTTTGGCTATGTCGAAAATTTCTTCCAGAATCCGTTTGCCATACCCCTGTCTTCTGAACTTTTCGGCTACGGCTATATTCATTATATCGCCTTCGTTGAGGACTTGCGAAAATCCGCCGTAGGCTATGAGTTCTCCGTCTGAAAACAACACGACGTAATGTTTATCGGTTTGTCCTATCTCCTGTCTTAATAAATTTTCGCTCCAAGCGTCTTCCCCGAAACACTCTATCTCCAATTCGGCGACTTTTTTTACGTTATTTTCGGTTAAACTCTCTTTAACTAACATTCTATTCCCGTTTCTATTTCGGCGGAAGATTTTTTAACGTAAAAAGGCTTAGCCTGATTTATATATTCGCCTTTCTCTATTTTTGCCAAACACTTAGACAACAATTCTTTCGGATAAGTACCTTCCATATATATTTTTTCGTACGGATAAGCGTCTATTTCCGATTTATTTAAGGCAAGATATTCTTCTTTCACGCCGTCAAAAATTCCGCAATAAAAATTATCGTGCTTGCAGTCGAGAAGGGTCATCGTTTTATCGTTTCTTACCGGCAATTCGAGCGTAGTCACGGACACGAGTTTTTTATTTAACGCAAGCGAAAAAGCGTTCATCGTCGCGACGCCCACTCTTATCCCGGTAAAGCTACCCGGACCTACCGCCACGCCGAACACGTCTATATCGCCTATTTTTAATTCGTTTCTGTCCAAAAACTCGTCTATCGTCGAAAGAATTATCGAATTATGCTTTTTGCAACCTTTTTCGCTTATAAAATAATCGGTTTTTTCGCCTGTCTGTAAAGCGATTACGATATACTCGGTAGTCGTGTCTATGCAAAGTACGTTCATAAATTTATCCCCTTGAAAGAAAATTTTCGTTCTTTCTCGTTAATATACTCGATGTCTACGTTTATTACTGCTTGCAAATCGTCGAATTTATTCCATTCGATTACGCAAACGTTTTTATCGTCGTAAAGAAGTTCCCTGAGTCCAAGCTCTGCAAGTTCGTCGGGACTTTCAATCCTGTACATATCGAAGTGGCAAAGGTTGAATTTTTCGCCGTTGTACTCTTTCATTATCGTAAACGTAGGACTCGTTACGTTTTCTTTAATTCCGAACGCTTTCGCCAAACCTTTCGTAAACGCCGTTTTCCCAGCGCCCAACCGACCGTTAAGAAGAATAACTTCTCCGCCTTTCAACTTGCTCGCAAGCTCGGCTGCCAACGCTTCCGTTTCTTTCACACTGCGAGTGACGAACTCACATTCCGAAGACGATATTTTGAATTTTTTGCTCTTTTTATCGTATTTATCGGTTTTGAAAATGTAACTGAACAGATGACGCAACCTTTTATACAGCAGTAACGTCAAAAGACTGTTTGCGGTGACTTTTATTGCGTTAAACGCAACGATAAAACCGAGCAAATCTATTACGACCTTACGAGGCACACCCATATATAACGGCGTGAAAATGATATTCCATAAAATCATGAAAACCATCCAGGTAAGTATGCCCGACGCTATGGAAACAAGAGCACCCTTAAACGATCTATGCTTTGCGTAAATTATACCGGATACGAGAACGTACGAGCCGGTAGCCAAAAAGTGCATAAGAATACCGATAGGGCCGCTTCCTGCACTTACCGTAAGCCCCTGAATTACACTCACAATGGCAGTGACTATCAATCCGGCGAAAGGTCCGTACATAAACGTACACAAAAATATCGGTACGTCTGCCATATCGTATTCGAGAAACGCTACGCTCGGAAATATAGGAATATGAAAAGCCAAAGCCAAACCAACCGCCAACGCCGTCAGAACAGCCATACCCGCAATCTGTTTAGTATCCAACTTAAACCAATTCTTTTTCATACCCATATTATATAAAAACCCGCAGGCAATGTCAAACGCCCGCAGGTTAGTATATCGACCTGAAACGACTAAAAATTTAACTTAAAAATTATTTATTTTGCGGTATATCCAGGATAGAAGCGAAACCTTTTTCCAAGTCTTTTTCCGTCGGAATATAATCGGTCATACTTCCGTCGTTATACGCCTTGTAGGCACTCATATCGAAGTATCCGGTACCCGTAAGTCCGAAAAGAATGTTTTTAGCTTCGCCGGTTTGTTTGCACTTCAACGCTTCGTCTATTGCTACCCTTATAGCGTGTGAGGACTCGGGCGCTGGTAAAATCCCTTCGCATCGAGCAAACTCCACCGCCGCTTTGAACACGTTTGACTGTTCTACCGCAACGGCTTCTATATATCCGTCGTGATATAGTTTCGATACGATGGGACTCATTCCGTGAAAACGCAGTCCGCCCGCATGGTTTGCCGACGGCATAAAGCCGCACCCCAAAGTATACATTCGCATAAGTGGAGTGGTTTTTCCCGTATCTCCGAAATCGTAAACGTATCTGCCCCTTGTCAAAGACGGACAGCTTGCCGGCTCTACCGCAATAAATCTCGTATCATTAAGCCCTTTTATCTTATCGCCCATAAAAGGACTTATAAGTCCGCCTAAGTTACTTCCGCCGCCTGCACATCCGATTATTATATCGGGCGTAACGCCGTATTTTTCGAGAGCTGTCTTACTTTCCAACCCTATAATCGATTGATGTAAAACGACGTGATCTAAAACACTACCCAAAACATACTTGCAATTATCCGTTTTTAGAGCCGTCTCCATAGCTTCGCTTATGGCGCAACCTAAACTGCCGCCCGTCTCGGGGAATTCGGCAAGAATTTTTCTGCCGGCGTCGGTAGTATCGGACGGACTCGCTATTACCTTAGCTCCGTACGTTCTCATTACTTCTTTCCTGTGCGGTTTTTGCTCGCTCGATACCTTGACCATATACACAGTCAAATCAAGCCCATAAAAGGCGCACGCCATCGAAAGAGCCGTTCCCCATTGTCCCGCTCCCGTTTCGGTAGTAAGTTTGGTTATGCCCTGCTCCTTTGCGTAATACGCTTGCGCGACTGCGGAGTTCAGCTTGTGACTGCCCGAAGTGTTGTTCCCTTCGAACTTATAGTAAATATGCGCGGGCGTATCGAGATATTTTTCCAACCAATAAGCTCTTACAAGCGGCGAAGGGCGGAACATTTTATAGAACTCCACTATCCCGTCGGGAATGTCGATATACTCGTCGTAATCGTTAAATTCCTGCTTTATAAGCTCGTCGCAAAATACGGGGCGTAAATCGTCGGGCGTACAGGGGCTTAGCGTAGCTGGATTTAAGAAAGGGTCGTGTTTTTCTTTCATTACCGCACGCACGTTGTACCACTTGCGAGGAATATCTTCTTCGCTTAAATAAATTTTGGTAGGGATCTTGACCATAATACATATCTCCTTTTTTAAGATAAAAAAAGAACTCGTCTATGGGACGAATTCTTATCGTGTTGCCACCCAATTTCGTAGCCGAAGCTACCTTTATGCGGATACTAACATATCCTGTCCTACTTACGCGGGAGTCACGTCGAAAGCTACTTTACCAATAATTTTCACCTTCGCCCTCAGCAGTCCATTCAACGAAATCATGTAGTTGCGTCGCACCTTACCGCAACTCTCTGAATACAATCCGTTCGTCTACTACTCTGCGTCAACGGTTTATTAAATTAGCTTTATTCTAACATCACCACGCGATGTTGTCAACGGCATATAAAAATTTTAGCAAAACAGTGGTTTTTAATTACTAAATATTTACTCTTTATCGTATGCAGACATAACATGTAAAAAACGCACATTCAAAGGTGCGTTTTTCGATTTTTCGTCGGATAACTATTTTTTTTCGGGATTATTACCGGTGCCGTCCACTTTATCGATGGCGGAGTTTACGTCTTTAAGCTCTCTGTACGCTTTAAGATACTGATCTATATAGTCGTTTTTATACGTTCTGTAATACTCGGCAAAATAATCTCTGTCACCGTTAGGTTTTACGATAGGCTCGTTTTTTTGTAATTCGAACTGAAACGTTTGCTGATTATCCGCGTTATTTTCTTTCTTAGCCATAATGCCCTCCGAGTTTTACGTTATTTACTAAAATATCATATCACAAAAACGGTAAAAACGCAATAATGAATTTATTATTTTTGCGAATTTACCGCTTGTGACCGTTAATTTTAATTAAAACAGCGACTTACCTGTCATTTCGGTAGGCTGTTCTATTCCCATAAGTTTCAAAAGCGTGGGAGCAATATCGGCAAGGGTTCCGCCTTCGCGCATTTCTACCTTTCTGTCGCAGACCATTACTACGGGTACGGGATTGGTCGTATGAGCGGTAAACGGCGTGCCGTCTGCTTCGCACATCTTGTCAGCGTTGCCGTGGTCGGCGGTTACGATAACTTCTCCGCCAGTGGCTCGCAATGCGTTTACTACCTTTTCGAGACATTCGTCTACTGCCTTAACCGCCTTTACAGCCGCATCGAACACGCCCGTGTGACCTACCATATCGCAATTTGCAAAGTTAAGTATCATAAGGTCGTATTTTTCGCTTCGAATTTCTTCGACTGCCTTTGCGGTAACTTCGTATGCGCTCATTTCGGGCTTTAAGTCGTAAGTAGCAACCTTCGGGGACGGAATAAGCACTCTCGTTTCGTTTTCGTTGGGTTTTTCCACGCCGCCGTTAAAGAAGAACGTGACGTGAGCGTACTTTTCGGTTTCTGCTATTCTTAACTGGCTTAATCCTCTTTTTGCGATTACTTCGCCGAGAGTATTGACCAAAGTCTGTGGCTTGAACGCCGTGTCGAGATACGGAGCAAAAGTGGCGTCGTATTGAGTCATCCCGACGTATACGGGAGCTAAAAATCCGCTCTTACGCTCAAAAGCGTTAAAATCGGGCATAATAAACGCTCTCGTTATTTCTCTCGCTCTGTCGGGTCTGAAATTGTAGAAAATGATGCTGTCGCCTTTTTCGATTTTAGCTACGGGCTTATCGTTCTCAAAAACCACCTTTGGCGTAACAAATTCGTCGGTCACGCCGTCTTCGTAACTCTTTCTTACGGCACATTCCGCACATTCTATACGTTCGCCTTCTCCCAAGGTAAGAGCATTGTAGGCTTTTTCCACTCTGTCCCAACGGTTATCTCTGTCCATTGCGTAAAATCTGCCCTGTACGGTAGCGATTTTGCCGAAGTTTTCTTCTTTCATAAACTCTTGAAGTTTGTGAATAAAATCGGCTCCGCTCTTCGGCGGTACGTCGCGACCGTCAAGGAAACAATGAACGTAAATGTTGTCGAGACCCTCTTTTTTGGCGAGTTTTATGATAGCGCACAGATGTTCGAAATGGGAATGTACTCCGCCTGTACTCAAAAGTCCGTAGGTGTGCAGTTTCTTGCCGTTCTGTTTCGCGCTACGCATCGCGTGCAAAAACGCTTCGTTTTCAAAGAAATCGCCGTCGTTTATAGATTTAGTAATTCTCGTAAGTTCCTGATATACGACTCTGCCCGCACCCATATTAAGGTGCCCTACTTCGCTGTTACCCATTTGTCCGTCGGGAAGACCGACGTCCATACCCGACGCGCCTATTTGCGTGTGCGGATATTTCGCCTGCAAGCTATGGAAGTAAGGTACGCCTTCGGCTTTAATCGCATTGCCGTAGGTTTCTTTGTTAATTCCGAAACCGTCTAATATTATTAAACCGTATGTTTTTTTCATATTACCTCTTTACCGCAATAACGCAAACCCGAATACCCGGATTTGCGTTATCGTCAATCAAAAATTAAGATTAGTAAATCTTAGTAGTTTACTACTTTCGCAAAATCTTCGGGCTTCAAGCTGGCTCCGCCGATAAGTCCGCCGTCAATTTCTTTCATAGCCATGAGTTCGGAAGCGTTCTTCGGATTCATGCTGCCGCCGTACTGAATACGAATGGAGTTTGCGCTGGCTCTTCCGTATAGTTTGCGTACGACTTTACGAATAATCTTGATGGTGTCGTTAGCGTCCTGAGCGGTAGCGGTCTTTCCCGTGCCGATAGCCCATACGGGTTCGTAAGCTATTACGACTCTCTTAAGTTCCTGCTTGGAGATGTCTTTCAACGCTCCGATTGTCTGTCTGGTCACTACTTCCGCAGTCTTTCCGGATTCTCTTTCGGAAAGAAGTTCGCCTACGCAAACGATTACTTTGAGCCCCGCATTAAGAGCGGCTTTGGTTCTCAAATTAACGGTTTCGTCGGTTTCTCCGAAGTATTGACGTCTTTCGCTGTGTCCGGTGATTACGTACTGAACTTTAAGTTCTTTGAGCATTTCCGCACTGATTTCTCCGGTGAAAGCTCCTTTTTCTGCCCAGTGTACGTTCTGAGCGCCTATTTTAATATTACTGCCTCTTGCCGCCTTTCTTGCGGTCACGATATCGGTAAACGGAACGCAACAAACGACTTCGCATTTAGCGTCTTTCACAAGAGGAATAAGAGTCTGAATAAGTTCTTTGGTTTCGGCATTGGTCTTGTTCATTTTCCAGTTGCCGGCGATAATTGTTTTCTTAGTCATGTCGATTTTTCTCCTTTAATTTTTTGTATGGTAATTGTTATCTATCTTGTAGATTTATTTGTTGTCAAGGCACGCCACGCCGGGAAGTTCGAGTCCTTCGAGGAATTCGAGGCTGGCTCCGCCGCCGGTAGAAATGTGCGTCATCTTGTCGGCAAAACCGAGTTTCTTAACGGCAGCCGCACTGTCACCGCCGCCGATAATCGTGGTTGCGTCGGTAAGTTCACTTATAGCTCTCGCCACCGAAATGGTACCTTCGGCAAGAGTCGGATTTTCGAATACGCCCATAGGTCCGTTCCAGATTACTGTCTTAGCTCCTTTCAAAGTATCCGCAAAAAGCTGCTGAGTCTTGGGTCCTATATCGAGTCCCATCATATCTTCCGGAATCTGATTGCTCGGTACTACCGTGATATCTACGGGTCCGTCGATGGGGTCGGGGAATTCCTTGGATACTTTAGTGTCGATGGGAAGTACGAGTTTTACGCCCTTAGCTTCGGCTTTCGCCATAAGTTCTTTCGCAAGTTCTACTTTATCTTCTTCGCAAAGGCTGGTACCTACGCTATATCCTTTCGCCTTAAAGAAAGTATAAGCCATACCGCCACCGATAATTATCGTATCGACTTTTTCGATAAGATTATTTATTACGCCGATTTTATCACTTACCTTAGCTCCGCCGAGAATGGCAACAAACGGACGAGTCGGATTTTCCAAAGCTCCGCCCATAACTTTCAATTCCTTTTCGATAAGGAAGCCTGCTACGGCAGCCCGGCAAAGACCGTACTGAGCGATACCTGCGGTAGAAGCGTGAGCTCTGTGTGCGGTACCGAATGCGTCGTTTACGTATATATCGCAGAATTTAGCCAAAGCACGACAGAAATTTTCGTCGTTCTTGGTTTCTTCGGAATGGAAACGAAGATTTTCGAGAAGCACTACTTCGCCGTCTTTACAAGCGGCTACTTTCTTCTGAGCGTCTTCGCCTACTACGTCGGTCGCGAAAGTAACTTTTCCGCCGAGAATTTCGTTAAGTCTGTCCGCAACGGGTTTCAAAGAACATTTCTTCACGGTAAGAGCAGTGAGTTCTTCTCTGGTCTTGCCTTCGTCTTCGGGCTTAATCTTTTTTATTTCTTTGCTGAAAATCGAATAAGGTCTGCCGAGATGCGAGCAAAGTATAACTTTTGCTCCGTGTTCCATAAGATACTTAATGGTGGGCAATGCGCCGTTGATACGATTTTCATCGGTGATTACGCCATTCTTCATGGGTACGTTAAAGTCCACTCTGACAAGACACTTCTTGCCTTTTACGTCAACATCGCAAATGGTCTTTTTGTTCATATAATATCTCCTTTATAAGGTTATTTTAAATTTCTACCGATATTATATCACCATTTTTCATTCCTAGCAATAACTTTTCATTGTTTTAATAGTTTTCTTAAAAAAACAGTTAAGTTTGAACACCTGTAATAATTCTATTCTCCGTCGGACAACATTAAAAACCTTTTCATAACGCATAAATTTTCTTTCTCGACGTCTACCGTAAGATACGAATTAGCCGTTTTCACTTCGCCGTCGGCGACTATCGGACCGTCGGAAAACAAGCCCGCGATTATCCCGCCACCCAAACGTAAATGACTCCTGTAAGCGGCGAAATAATTTTTATCAAACTTGCAAAGAGCGTTATGAAAAATAATTTTCGCGCCGCCGTAAAAAAAATTACTCGCACCTGCGTACGCTATATCTCTGTCCACCGCAATACCCGCTTTGACGTTGCCGACTCTATACATTCGCAAAGCGTTGCCGACAGTGTACATATCGTTGGTTAAACTGTCGCTTACGCCGGCTATTCCGCCGTCGTGAAAAAATATCGTCGAAAGATATTTATCGCCTTCTATATCCAACTTCGCATGTAAAAGAACGTCCGTATTGCGACAAAGACTGAGTTCCGTCGCCGCACGCAGACTTTTCGGCAATTCGAAATATCGCCTTAAACAAATCGTATTATAAAAATTGACGGAAACAACGTCTGCTCCGTCAGGTCTTATCGATAAAATATCCGAGTAGTCGTAAGCGTTCTTAAAACAAATTTTCATACGACCATAAATATGAACTACGATTTATTTTGGTTAAACCTTTTTACGTTTCCTTACCGCCAGCGTTATTATTCCTGCAAGGATAAGCACGCCTACGAAACAGCAAGCGATAATTACCGCAAGTTTTTGATTGTAGCTCAATCCGTCGGTTATATCGGAACTGCGAATAAAATAAAAATCGCCGTCGTATTCGATTAAAGAAAATTCGCCGTAATCTATTCCGTTTGAAATAAGCCTTACCTTTTCGCCGTCGTGAACGGTCTTAACCGCCACCGCGTCCGCCGTGTGTGTGTCGTAAAGTCCTACGTCTACGCCCATTTTTTCGGAAACGACAGTCATGGGCTTTACGTTATAATTATCGTTTGCTACGCTACGGTAAACAGCGTCGCTCCTTACGTATCCAGTGAACGTGGTGTATTTTACGTTTTGCCATTCGGTTTCGCCGGTAAGAATTTTTTCTCCGACTATCTCCACTTCGGCGTTTTGCGGAATTTTAATTAAAATTTCACTTTCCGAACTCGTTTCCGCATATAAAGGCGTATCGGGAAGAACGGTTTTATAAACGTAAGAATTCACGGGCGCGGCTGCACAAAGCGTGCAAAACACGGCGATTACTATAATAATCGTGCACGTTATCGCAATAGTATAATTCTTTTTCATACCCGCCTCCGTTGACCTATCCGCAAAAAATATGTTATTATTTTTTTAGGAGCACAATCATTATACTATGGAAATACGCAAATATCAAGCCAACGATAAACTTAATTGCCAAAATATATGTTTGCTTACGGCTCCGCCGACGAACGACGAAACAAAAAAGAAAGTTTTGCTCAATCTCTATAACGATTACTATATCGAGCAAGAACCGCAAAATTGTTTCGTACTCGACGATAACGGCAACGCCGTCGGATATATCATAACTTCCGCCGATTTTACAACCTACTCCGCTAAATTCAAATCGGAATATCTGCCCGAATTGAAAAAACTTTCGCTTGCCGAATATTTTATAAAAAAACTTTCGCTTTCTTTGGAAAAACGTATCGCGAAAAAATATCCGTCGCACTTGCATATAGATATTTTACCCGAATATACGGGCAAAGGTTTCGGCGGTAAACTTATTAATTTTGCCTGCGAAAATCTCGCCGCTTCCGGTTCGAAAGGAATATTTCTCGGTGTTTCGTATTCCAACAAAAAAGCCGTGAAATTCTATAAAAAGCACGGCTTTACCACAAAACTTACCATATTCCCTTTCGTTCGCTATATGGTAAAATCATTCGATTAAAAATCTGCTTTATTATTTTATCTCAATAATTCTGCACTCGTTCGCCTTGTAGTTATACAATTCGTCGAGCGAACTCTTCGCGTGTCCCGTAAAGTTAAGAAAGTTTACCGTAACGGTCCAATTCTGCACGAGACTGCGACGCAATAAATATCCGTTGGAATAAAGCTGCAATTCGACTTCGAGACTGTCGTAAGACATATCTTTCATAAACCCGCCCAGCAAATCTTTGACCGCCGACACTTCGTAATATGTCGCGCAACCTTCGTCCGTGCTCGAACAGTCAAGATTGTAGTTTATCGTATATTTGTACATAAAGTAATTCTCGTCATACTCTCTTTTAATTCTGCAACTGTCGGCTAAAATTGTGTCTTTATTAGTAATAAAATTGTCTATATCACGTAAATCGCCGTCTTTATATACACGCAACGCCGTAGCTTCGCTTTCCGTTATATTGCCGTTCCAGTCGAAAATTTCATCTCCGTCATCCATTACTTTAAGGGTTCCTTTCTGCTTGTACGCCTTAACCCCGTCGGAATATCCCCTGTCCGCAAACTGCACCGCAGATTTAAGCACACCCTTAAAACCGTCGTTGGAACAGTCGGTAAGATAAATGGAATTAGTGTACGACTTCAAAACTTTCTGATTAGCGTTAAGTTCGGGCTCGCCCGCCACCATATACTGATGGGAACTGTTGTTCGTCACGTCTACTGAAAGACCGTTCTTGTCGCCGTAACTTTCGCCTACCCACGCTTGTATAACCGATTTCGCTCTCGAACCGTACGACTTAGTCAACATAAGTTTCTTGCAAATAAGTTCGTAGATTTCGCAAGTCGCCAAATAATCGTTTCCTGCGCTTCTCTCGTAAATATCGTCTACGATAGTTTCGTTGCCGTCGGACAGCCAGATAGGATTCTTTCCGTAACTTCCTTTCGACAGCACGAAAGAGTTGTTTACCGACACGTCGTAAGAACACAACGCAAGATATACCGTCAAAACCGACAGCACGATTATCGCTATCACCTTAAAAAGGACTTCGATTACTCTTAAAAATTTTTTCATTTTATCATCCCCGCTACGCGACGAAATCGTCGTCACGCCCTTAAAAACAGGATACTACTTTGAAAAAAAATCGTCAATAACGCTGACGATTTTTTACCGGTTTAATTATATTTGTTTGTCGATTATTTGGTGAAATTTATTACTTCGCATTCCTTTGCGTCGTAGCTGAACATTTCGTTCTTTATATTGAGAGCCGTCCCGGACATCTGAAACAAACTCAATGCGTAAGTAAGAGTCCATTCCTGCACGGTATCCCACGTCATCAGATAACCGTTTCCGTACAAGGTCATATCTATCTTCAACTGACTGTAAGTTAAAGACTTCATATTGCTTCCCAAAAGGTCGCTTATAGCTTTGACTTCGTAATAAGTCGCGCTGTCAACGCCGGAGTCTTCGCAATCCAAATCCATAGTTATATGATAGAGATACGATTGAGCTTCTTCGTCGTATTCTCTGTCAATGGATACGCTTTCGGGAATAATCGTATCGGGAGTTATTACGAAATTACATTTATCTCTTATTTCGTCGTCTTCGTACGTTCTCGTAACGGACGGATTATCGGGCGAATACTTTTCGTTCCAGATAATGACTTCTTCTTCGCCGTTCATAGCTTCCAACTTACCTTTTTGTATATAGCTGCTTTCTCCGTCGGAATATCCTCTTGTCGCGAACTGAACCGCCGCTTTAAGAACTCCCGACAAAGCAGGGTCGCTTACGTCGGTTATGTATATGGTGTTTACGTATGAGGCGAAAGTCTTCTGATTTGCGTTAAGCGCGGGCGTACCGGCTATTTTGTACTGCTCGGTTCTGTTGCTTGCACAGGTTAAATTAAGTCCCGCGGCTTCCACCGTAATACTGCTCTTTGCTCTTACGCCGTAAGCCTTAGTCAGCATGAGCTTTTCGCACGCCTTGCGATAGATGTTATAAGCCGTCACAAACGTCCCGTCGGTATCGAGTCTTGCGTATATATCGTCTATTACCGTTTCGTCGGCGTCGTCGAGCCAAGTCGGGTTTACTCCGTAATATCCCTTCTTTACGTTGAATCCGTTCGTCATATTGCCGTTCATGGACGCCATTGCGACGTAAACGAGAATAAAACATAAACATAAAATTATCAGTACTTGCACAATACCGAGTATTACGTTGCAGACTTTCTTCATTATGATTATTTCTTTCCTTCTTTCTTTTGTTCGGAAACTGCGGGAGTCTCTGCGACGAATATCGGCATACCGAGAATAAACACTCTCGAAAAATCCTTATCGAGCTTTTCTCTTATGCTTTTCTTTTCGCCGTCGGCTAAATATGCGTCCACGTCGTAAAAACCTTCCGTCGACGCATTTTCATATAACATTCTATAAACTCTTTTCATTTCATCCTAACCGTATTGAATATTCTAACACAAACTGTCGATTGTTGTCAATACGACCCGTTTCCGTTTTCGTCGTTGCGTTCCGCAGTTTCCGTCGCTTTGCTTTCTTCTTGGAGTTTATCTGCGTTTTCTTTGACTATAATAGCCGTTTCTTTGTCTTTTCTTCTGTCTTTTAAGCGTTTCGCCTTTTTCCTTGACTTCTTTTCTTCTTCCGTCGCATGAACGACTTCATTTGTTTCGTTTACGATTTCCGCAGGCTCGACGGCTTGTTCTTCCGACATGATTTCATTACGCATTCTTTTATCCACTTCGGGATTAAAGAAAGTCGAAATTAAGTTCTGAACTCCGTCGACAATCATAATAAGTCCCATAATAACGGAACAAACTTTTACTTTGTCTATCGGCGGCCATTTGATAAGGAATAATCCGCCGCCTATGCACGATATCGACAAAACAAGCATAATCCACCAAGCCGCCATCTTGTATCTTTTGGACAGTATAGTGGTATGCAGTTTGAAAGAGCCGTCTATAATAACCATAAGTCCGACGAACGTGGTCAGAAGTTCTATCGCGCCGTCGTTACGTTTAACCAATAAGAAGATACCGCAAAACAGTGCGCATATCGCTCCCAATAAACGGAAGAAAAACTTTACGTCTCGCTTTTTATCCGCCAAAGCGAGAACGGCGTACACTATCGAAAACGCTATGGTAAACACGCTTATTGCGATAATAATTTTCGGAAGTGCTTCTTCGGAAAACGATATAAGGCATATCCCCGACACGATAAAAAGTATCGCAAACAATAATAAGCCCCAACTGTAAGAACCGAGCTTGGCAAAAAACTTTTTCATAATGCATTCTCCTTTCGGCTGTCGTTTCCGCCGTAAAAACTTTACTACGATTATAAGTAAGTCCTTATACTTATTATACCATATACCGCAAAAAAATCATAGGTTTGTTTGTAAAGTAATATATTACGAAAATTTAAGCGGATATGAAAAGAGCCGTCGCAAGGTACGACTCTGATATATATCGTTACGGTTTAGACAATCGACGCCTCATAAATTTCTTTCACGGCGTCCGAAAGCATCGCATTGAATACGCTTTTGGTCCGGTTTACGTTAAGCCCCTATGTCAACGCTCTCGAAAAAACTTGCTATAAGACCGGGATTGCGACAGCAAAGTCTCTTTTAATTTTACAATTGCGTATTTTTTATTCTTCAATCGTCCCCTATGCTTTTTTCTTCCGATTTTTGTCTGTTTTCTTCCGATTTCTTGTCCTTATCGCCGTCCGAACCGAAATCGAATTCGAGTTTTTCGGTTATTTTCGTTTTCTTCGCGGCAACGAGCAGAACTTCCGACAAAACAACGCTGAAAAGCCCCTGCAAGCAATTCCCCGGCACTCCCGTCAAGGCTACCGCCACGCTACCTTTCATTATTGTGGACGCTACGAAATACCCCGCTATCATAACCACAGCTCCGATTATCGCGGATATCCCAGCCGATACGTATTCGTTTAGTTTCGTTTTCTTAAAGAGCCTGAATATTAACGCTACTAATAAACCTTCTATACCCTTTATTATAAAGGTAGGCAGTATCCAATGCGGATACCCCGATATAAGGTCGGATAGACAGCTCCCCAATCCGCCGGTGATAAATCCCGCTACGGGACCCAACGTTATCGCCGCAAACATTACTACCGTATCGCCTACGTTTACGTACCCTTCCGTCGCTATCGTGGGTATTTTTATCGCAAAAGTAGCCACCGTCGTAAGAGCGGTAAGGACTGCTATCGTCACCAATTTTTTTGTGGAAAATCTCGTTTTCATACGCTTCTCTCCATATTTTCTTCAAGCAAAAACGTACGCGAAAAAACATAAACGACTCACGAAAACAAATCGCAAATCGAAAAATATACTTTTTTGCGTTTCTCTCCCGTTCAGACTTGACTGGCGGTTGCGGAATCTCACCGCATCGACTGCCGGGGCTGTAGGACTCGTCCGCTTAAAGCGGCATTACCTCCGGTCGGAATACTCCTGCCCAAAGAAACGTTTTATTTAATTTATACGCCGATTATATATCTTTCTGTACCCCGTGTCAAATAGTTTTATCCTTTTCTCTATTTAATCGTACAAAGAACTTATTCCCTTGACGTATTCGGCGAACTCTTCCGCTACAATCGACGGCGACACGATTTTCATATCCTTTCCGAATTGACAAACCCACCCGAAAAACTGGTTGCTTACCTGCACGGAAGTAATAAGTTCGGTTTTTCCGTTTTCCACCGCGGCAAGATGCGCGTCTTCGCCGAACTTGTCCAGAACGGAGTCGATAAGTTTGTTATCGAAAATAATCTTAACCCTTTCCGTCCTGCCCACGAACATTCCGAACAGCTCTTTTTTCCGCTTCGTAAGGTCGTACTTTTTCATATCCTCAGGCAAGACCCTTTCTTCGTCTTCGACTACGACGTTTTCCATTCTGTCTATACGGTAATACGCCGTGTTATCGTACTTTTCGTTGTAACTCGCAAGATAATAGTTGTCGTTATTAAAAACGGTCGCGTAAGGATTAACGACGTATCTTTGTTTGTTCTTACGGAAGATTTTTTCTTTCTTCGCATTGTAATCGAAGTAAAAAAACGATACCTTCCGCCCTTCGATTATCGCCCTTTCTATCTCGTTTACCGAATAGAAAATCTGCTCGTTGGTGTGCTTTGCCGTGTTGAAATTAACTATGTTGTTTTTAAGAAGCTCCGCCCTGTGACTTCCGCCGAGAGCGGCTATCTTATCTACGAGTATCCCGGTCTTTTTCGGCGTAATGAACCCCGCCGCCTGCACCGCGTCCATAAGGATATGCAGTTCGGGCACGTCGAAACTCCTGTCCGCTATGCAATACCTGTTCGGCTTGCCCGGACTCTTCTCGCAAAGAACTTCATACCCGAACTCGTTAAGTACGTCAATATCGTCGTACAACGTCCTCCTGTCGCAGTCTATCCCCTGCGCCGCCAACTTCGCGATAACTTCCGGCGTGGAAATATAATTGTCTTCGTCCGAGTCCTGCCTTAGTATCTCCAACAACTTAACCAACCTTATCTTGCATGCCTTTTCCTGTTTCACACGAACCCCGCTAAAATGAATTATTGCGTATTTACTATATAAAACATTATATAAGCTAACAACCCTACCCGCAAGAGCTTTTTAACTATTTATTTAACGCATACCTATAATTCCCCCGCCAAGTAAGAACGGCGACTTCCGCCGCCGTCTCTATACTGTTGATGCTTTATAACGCACTTTCTTCTTTATTCATAGCATTATCAGATAAGATATATTTATATAAGAAACTCTCTACTAAAGTAGAATAATTTAATATAGAATCATCGTAGGTTTCTGGTGCAATAGACATTAGTAATTCTCTTATTTTTTCAGCATCTGTTGTAGAGAATCCAAAGTAAGTATATACTTGTAAATATTCATTATATAATTCTGTTAACTTTTCTGAAGTAAAATTATTTAATTGGTCTTTTTTATCAAGCATATAGCATAAAAGCTCATATTGCATTCTTTCAAAGTTATTATCATATAAACTTGTTATATATTCCTCTATATATTCTTCCATTTCATATGGGTATTCAAAATTCCACCATTTGTCTAAATCTATAGTAACTTTATATCTAAATGAATTTGTATTATTCTTTAACGCATCTACACTTGAATAATCTAATATATTATATCTTAAAGCATCAAAGCAAGTACCATCGGTTAATATATTGTTTATAATATATTCATCTGAACTTTCATCAGGAGCCCAATTTTTGGCTTTAATGAAGAATCCTTGATTTTTATATATAAAAGAATCATTTCCACCAGCACCATAGTAATTATACAATTCACTTAAAAAATCTCTTGATAAACCTTCAAAGCATATTTTTATCTTTTTTAAAGCATCTTCATTTCTTAAAATGTCTTTTTCAAAAACAGCTTTAATTGTAGTGTCTTCTCGTAGTTGATAAGGGAATGTTACCTCTTCCCCCCAAGAAAACTTCCATTTAACAAATTTATATCCTTCTACAGTTGGTGTAGGTAAAAGGTCTTCTGTTAAAACACTTATATATAGTGAATCATAATTTCCAGGTACAGATTCATCAAAATTTAAATAATATTTAGTATCAGGTAACTTTTCCCAAACAACATATAATGTTATTCCAGCTTCGGGAACTAAATATGGATAACTAATAATATTTTTACCTTCTTTATCTGTAGATAAACCAGTCGCAACATACCCAAACTTATTTGTAAGAGGAACTCCTGTTAAATAAACTTCTCCTACCCTTCTTTCTATTTCAGTTCCACCATTTGTTTCAAATGTTATAACATAAAATTCTTCCCATAAAATTGTTAGATTTAAATTTTCAGTTATAGTAAAAGGGAACTCTAATTTTTTTGAATAACTATCATCTAAATAAAATGCTTTAAACTTTTTAGCATAATAAGGATTATATTCTGTTTTTAAATCTTCAAGTTTAACTTCGGTATTCTTTTTAAAAACATAATAACACGATTCACTGCCTATCATATATTTAATAGTACAAACATCGTAAACTTTCCACTTTGCATAAAAAGTTGTATCTTTGTTTAAATTGTAAGGATAAGTAACCGGATTAGTTAATGAACTATCTAAATACCACCCCAAGAAATCTCGTTCAACTGAGTTTTCAGGAATCGTTATATCAGAAATATTAATATTGGTTATGTTTGTAAAAATTGTTTCTTCTAATACTAAATCACAATTTGTTTCATATTTTAAGTGTATATAATCTTGCCATTTAGCATACAAAATAATGTCTTCATTAATGGTAAATGGAAAATTAACTTTGTTAGTTAAACCAGAATCATAATACCAACCAATAAATGTTTTATTTTCTACTGTTAAGGTTTTTATATTGCTTTCGTTAACTGTTGTGCCTTTTTTTAGATTCATTGGTGAAATTACTTCACTTACATTTGTGTTAAATACAATTTTGTAAATAACTTCTTTTTCTACCCATTTAGCATAGAATGTAACATTTGTTGTTAATGTATAAGGGAAACTTACCGCATTTTTACACTCTAAATCTAAATACCAACCAGAAAATACCATATTTTCTAAAGAAGGTATTTCAAAATCACTTGAATTAACTGAAGATTGCTTCACATAGTATAACGTAGTTATATCGCTTGCTGTTTTTTGTAAATTAAGTATAATTTTATTTTCCCATTTTGCATAAAGAATAATATTTTCTGAAACTGTTAATGGAAATGTTACTTTATTTATAAATTCACTTTCATAATACCAACCTACAAGAACTTTGTCTTCTAACGTTAATTTTTTAATATTACCTTCATTTAGTACACTTTCTTTAGTTAAAGTAATTGTGTTAATTTGTTCAGTTGTGTTTGTTGCAAAAGAAACTTGAACGGTATTGTCTACTATTACATCTTCCCATTTTGCATAAAACGTTGTTTCTTTATTTAACGTAAATGGAAAACTAACAACTTCTGTATACTCTGTATTTAAATACCAGCCATCAAATATTTTATTTTCTTTGCTTGGAATTTCTAAGTCAGAATTATTAATTATAGTGTTATTTTTATATAATAATGTATTTTTATTGTCTTCATCTAAAATTAAATTTAATGAAATTTTATCTTCCCACTTTGCATAAAACGTTATACTTTCTTGATTTACGGTAAATGGAAATGTAACTTTTTGAGTAAATCCACTATCTAAATACCAACCAACAAAATCTTTAGTTTCGCTTGTTGGTTGCGGAACATTTTTTTCGCTAATTTTATTGCCAATATATACGTTTAAATTTGAAGCAGATGTAGATGTATTAGTTATAAATTTTATTGTACTTAAAACTTTAATTTGCTCCCATTTGGCAAAAAAGGTTATGTTTTTAGTTAAACTATATGGAAATGTTACTTTGTTAGTTAAAGAAAAATCTAAATACCATCCTGTAAAGTAATATCCATCTTCACCGGTTGGAATTATAATATCTTTTTCTTGTATAGAAGTACCATTAATATAATAATTAGTTTCTAAAACATTATTTTTGTTTCTTAAAGTTAAACAAATTTTATCTTCCCATTTTGCATAAAATTCTGTGTCTTGAGTTATTGTATAAGGAAAATTTACTTTTGTCTTATAATTACGATCTAAATACCAACCCTTAAACTCTTTATCTATACTTTCCGGCTCTTTAATATCACTTTCGTTAACGGTACTTAATTTTTCAAAATAATAATCATTTAAGCTTTTACCTTCACTAATGGTAGATAAATTAAGTTTGTTTTCCCATTTAGCATAAAATGTAACTTCTCCGTTTAAAGTATAAGGAAAAAGAACTCTTTCAGATAAACTTTTATCTAAATACCAACCTGCAAAAACTTTTTTTTCGTCTGTCGGAACAGGTATATCGCTTTCTTTTATAACGGTTTTTTTAGTAAAAGTCATCGTTGCGTAATTTTCTAAATTAAAATTAATCGAATATTTTTGATTAGCATTGTTCTGCTTATCATTATTTTGGTTTCCGTTATTATTTAAATTACTAAAAAACGAACAGCCGCTAAGACAAAATATCAAAACTGCCATTAAAATAACAATGCCTAAAAATAAATGTTTACTTTTCATCCGGTCTCCTTTTTACTTCGTTTTATTATATTTTCGATTAAGATATATTATCATTTAATTTAATTTTATATAAGGTTTTCTGATATGTCAAGACTTTGCTTTGATTAAGTTAGTTAATAATTATACAGTACGGAGACAGATTATGAACAGATTTTATGAACTGAGAACGGAAAAAGCATTATCGCAACGGACGATGGCGCGATTACTTAACGTGAGTCAGGCTACATACAATAATTGGGAAAACGCCCATACCGAGCCGTCCATAGCGCAGCTTATTAAGTGCGCGCAACTTTTCGGCGTATCGGTAGATTATCTTATCGGCAACAGCGAAGAATACGGAGTAATAAACTACACCGACAGGCTGCTTACCGACGACGAAAGTACCTTACTCGGAATTTACAGCGCATTATCGCCTTCCGTTCAAAAAAGTTTGTTGAATTTCTTAAATGATATAAAATCGGATTGAATTATTTTTTATCGATAATATCAAAAAACGGGACGTTGCAGTCCCGTTTTTCGTGATTTCGGTTTATGGGTATTATTCCCATTCGATGGTTCCCGTGGGTTTAGGGGTAAGGTCGAACAGGACTCTGTTTACGCCTTTGACTTCCTTGACTATGCGGTCGGTAATTTTATTTAATAAGGAATACGGGACTTCTTCCACGGTTGCGGTCATGGCGTCGACGGTGTTTACCGCGCGGATTATGACGGGATAGCCGAAAGTGCGTTCTCCTTCGTAGGACACGCCGACGGATTTAAGGTCGGGGATTACGGTAAAGTACTGCCATACCTTGCCCGCAAGTCCGTTCTTTGCAAATTCTTCTCTTAAAATTGCGTCGGATTCTCTCACCGCTTCGAGTCTGTCGCGGGTAATAGCTCCCGTGCAACGAACGCCGAGTCCGGGTCCGGGGAAAGGCTGACGGAAAACCATATTGTCGGGAAGTCCCAACGTTTTGCCCACTACTCTTACTTCGTCCTTAAACAGAAGTTTTACCGGTTCGACAAGTTTGAATTTAAGATCTTCGGGAAGTCCGCCCACGTTGTGGTGTGCTTTAACTCCCTTACTTTCGAGAATATCGGGATAAATCGTGCCCTGCGCCAAAAATTCTATATCGGAAAGTTTGCGGGCTTCTTCTTCGAACACTCTAATAAACTCCGCGCCGATTATCTTACGTTTTGTTTCGGGGTCGGTCACGCCCGCTAATTTGTTAAGGAAGCGGTCCACCGCGTCTACGTAGATAAGATTTGCGTCCATCTGATTGCGGAACACTTCTATTACCTGTTCGGGTTCGCCTTTTCTTAATAAACCGTGGTTGACGTGTACGCAAACGAGATTTTTGCCGATAGATTTTATAAGCAAAGCCGCCACGACCGACGAGTCGACGCCGCCCGACAAGGCAAGCAAAACTTTCTTGTCGCCCACTTGTTCTCTTATCGCGTCAATCTGTTCGTCGATAAACGACTGAGCAAGCTCGGCATTGTTTATTCTTTTCATGCTTTCAGGTCTTTTATCCATAAATCCTCCGTTTTTTTGAGTAGTTTGTTGCAATCTTTGCGTGTTTTTCTTTATCTTCGTCTTTTTTGCCGAAAACGCCGTAAAAACAACTCCATTCCGATAAAAAAATAAACGGACGAACGGACCGTTTACTTAAAAATATGGTCTGGGTAAGAAGATTTGAACTTCCGGCCTCTTGAACCCCATTCAAGCGCGCTACCAAACTGCGCCATACCCAGTTGCGTGAATTATTATATCCCTTTTTTTCGTCGCTGTCAACGAAAAAACTTAAATAACTAAAATTTATCGGTAAACGTTCTTTCCGTGTTTTTCCGTCGTTCGGAGGCGGTTTATCGGGTATAAATGCGAAGAAAGAGACAAAATGCCGTCCCTTTCTTCTTTTTTCGTTATTTTACACTAAAAATCCTTGCTTTTGCATGCTGATTACTTGCAAGTTGACCTGTTGGATAAATTCCTTGTTGGTCTTCGTTTTTACCATCATATTAAGAAGATTTTCGGTAGCGTCCGCGCTTTCTCCGCCGGCGCTCAATATCTTACGCACAGCCCAGATACCCTGCAATTCGGTCTGGTCGAGAAGAAGCTCTTCTCTTCTCGTTCCGCTGCGGTTTAAGTCGATAGCCGGGAAAATTCTCTTTTCGCTGAGTCGTCTGTCGAGATGGATTTCCATATTGCCCGTACCCTTGAACTCTTCGTAAATTACGTCGTCCATTCTGCTGCCGGTGTCGATAAGGGCGGTGGCGATTATGGTAAGGCTGCCGCCGTTTTCTATATTTCTCGCAGCGCCGAAAAATCTCTTCGGACTGTGCAAAGCTCCGGGGTCGATACCGCCCGAAAGAGTTCTGCCCGTGGGGGCTATGGTAAGGTTGTAGGCTCTGGCAAGACGCGTAAGGCTGTCCATTAAGATAACGACGTCTTCGCCCGTTTCCACAAGGCGTTTAGCTCTTTCGAGTACGAGTTCCGCCGCCTTAGTGTGATGTTCGGGCATTTCGTCGAAAGTGGAATACACCACTTCTCCGTCTATCGACCTTTGCATATCGGTGACTTCTTCGGGGCGTTCGTCTATAAGAAGAACGATAAGACGAGCGGCGGGGTAATTGGTAGAGATACTGTGAGCGACTTTTTTAAGTAACGTCGTCTTACCTGCCTTAGGCGGAGAAACTATCATGGCTCTCTGTCCTTTGCCTATCGGAGCTATCAAATCGATAGAACGTATGGCAAAATCATTGGTCTGTCCGGGAATTTCGAGTCTGTATCTTACGTCGGGATAAATCGGAGTAAGAGAATCGAAATTCACTCTTTTGGGCATCTGGTCTATCGGAATATCGTTTATCGTAAGTACGTTAACGACGCCGGCGGGTTTGTTTTCGCACACTTGACGTGCTTCGGCTTTGACCTTGTCGCCTTTTCTTAATCCGTATTTCTTTATCTTCTGCACTGCGACGTAAGCGTCGTTTATGCCCGACTCGTAATTCTGCGCGCGGAGAAAACCGTATCCGTCCGGCATTATTTCGAGTATACCTTCCTTTATCTCCAACGCTATTTCGCTCTCGTCGACGGGAGCGGGTGCGTTTTCGTTCTGAACGGGTTCTTTGTCGAAACGCTCCTTGTTGTAATTATCCTTATTATAGTTGTCTTTGTTGTCGAAACGCTCTTTATTGTCGTTACGACCGTAGTCGTATCTTTTCTTTAAGAGCGGCTTGTTGAAATTTCTTTTTCCGTCGGAATAATATCTGTTTTGTTCCTGGTTCCCGTCGGAAGAAACACTTTCTTTCCCCGTGTCTTTTTCAACGGTTTTTTCGGAAACTTTTGCAGGTTCTTTCTCCGCAAAATCGGAATTCCCGTCGTCGAACGCTCCGCCTACGTTGGAAGTAAGTCCGTAAAGTATTCTTAATTGTTCCTTGTCGACGTACGGTTTATCGTCAAAACTGCTTTTTTCAGCGGGTGCGGGCAACGTGGTCTGTATGGTAGCTCCGCTGTCGTTAAACACCAGATACCCTTGCTTCGGCGGTCTGCCTTTACCCCTGCGAACGGGTTGCGACGGGACGCCGTTTTCCGTAACGGGCGCGAATTTGCGTTCTTCTCTCTTAATCAAAATGTTGTCGATAAGATCGGCTTTGTTCTTCGTCGTCGGTGACTCAACCCCCGCTTCTCTCGCTATGATACGAAGGGCGTGTATAGACAACGCTGCAAAATCTTCTTTGCTATAATTTTTCAGTTCCATTAAAAATAATTCTCCTCCATAAGGAATTGTTATAGTTTATTTTATAAAAGTTTTAGGAAATACAAATGTCTTTTGAGCCGCATAAGCTCGTCCCAAACAGGTTTTTACTTTATTATAATACATTATTTTAAGAGCGTTGTCAACGTTTTATGTAAAATAAGATGTGTCCCTTTGCGTTTATTTTATGCTTATCACAGAAAATCAAGGATACTA
>CAZUJW010000022.1:0-33875 GCA_964620655.1 uncultured Christensenella sp. | reverse complement strand
GACTCGAACCCTGGACCCACTGATTAAGAGTCAGTTGCTCTACCAACTGAGCTAAAGGTGCATTCGTTTGTTACGCTGATATTATAGTTAATAACTTTACGCTTGTCAACTAAATTTCGGAATAATCGTAAAAAATATGATGAGAGTGAATTCCCAAAGTAAATTCTACTGTGGAATTTACTTTGGGAATTCACTTACAATTCACCGCTGCAAAAAAATATAAACAATAGGTTAAAATTTGTTGACAAACGGTCTGACATTGATTATAATTTAGGAGTTTCAAAAATGACCTTTGGCAACAAATACTATGCGGGTGTAGTTCAATGGTAGAATCCCAGCCTTCCAAGCTGGTCGCGTGGGTCCGATTCCCATCACCCGCTCCAGAACTTGTATAAGTTCTTACAAATGATAAAAGGTTGATGCAAAGAAGGGAGTTAATCGACGTAAGCGGTTAATTTCCTTTATACAACCTGAATGATCCTTGTAAATTAAACGGTGAATGTGATTGCTACGGACCAGTAGCTCAGCAGGATAGAGCAACGGCCTTCTAAGCCGTAGGTCGAGGGTTCGAATCCCCCCTGGTTCGCCATATGGTGGGTATAGCGCAGTTGGTTAGCGCGCCAGATTGTGGCTCTGGAGGTCGTGGGTTCGACTCCCACTACTCACCCCATAATCACAATTGTTGGGGTGTCGCCAAGCGGTAAGGCACGGGACTTTGACTCCCGCATTCGTAGGTTCAAATCCTGCCACCCCAGCCATTGCACTCACTATGATCCATTAGCTCAGTCGGTAGAGCACTTGACTTTTAATCAAGGTGTCCGGAGTTCGAATCTCCGATGGATCACCACGAATACCCCGTAATCACGTAACGTCTTGCGGGGTATTTGATTTATATCATATTTATCGTTTAATACATGCGGATATGGCGGAATTGGCAGACGCGCCAGACTTAGGATCTGGTGTCTTAGACGTGGGAGTTCGAGCCTCTTTATCCGCACCAACAAAGCGTGAGTCGTTTCTTACGCTTTTTTCTTTTTACGGAGTTTTAGACCGTTGAATATTGACATAAAGGTTTATTAGAGTTATAATGTAATCGTAAAAAATCTCTGCGAATGTCGGAGAAAGAATGTGCGTATATTATAAAACGGAGGAAACAGAAATGGCAAAATGGTTTAATAAACAATCTCGTCTCGTGCAAATTATTCTTTTACTTATCCCCGTAGTAAACTGGGTGGTAGAAGTTCTCGTTCGTTGGTCGTCGGTACTCAATTCGAAGAAGCCGAGCGTTCTTAACATCGTAGTTGCGATAGTGGTTACGTTCTTCGGTATTGTAGTAGGCTGGATAGACGTCATTTGGTGTCTGTTATTCAAACGTCTTACTTTCACTAAATAAAAGTTCGGTATAAAACCGCGAAAAAATCGGCAGACGGGATATCTCGTCTGCCGATTTTTAATACCGACTATCGAATGGTATCGTCAAGAACTTTTTAACGAAACTATCGTTTCCGTAAAGACTTTTTCTTGACGGCAAGCCGCACGAATATAAATATCGAGAGAGCGGTCGATATTATGCACGCTAACGCAATGCCGACGATAGCTCCGACGGAGAGGGGTTTTGTTTGCGGCGCGGTTTCTATTTCCGCATAGGTTGCGGTAAGTGAAGTGGTTTGCGTGACGGTAAAGGTGTAGGTAGCGTCGGCGCTTACGAGGTTGCCGTCGGCGTCTACCCAACCGCTGAACTTCTTGCCTTTTTCGGGAGCGTCCGCTACGACGGTCACAGTCGAACCTACGGTTACGTTTTGACTGTTTCCGCTGCCGTTCGTTATAGTGACGGTTGCCGTTTTCGGAAGAGCAGGTATAGTTAAATCGGTCAATTCGTTGTTATCCGCGTCGAAAGATTTGTTGCAATAGATACAGTCCTTGTGTCCTTTTACGCCGTGAGATTGCTCGGTAGCCGGGATTTCGTCTATCCATTCGCCGTATTTGTGCGCTTTCGGAACTACGAGCAGGGTTTCATCGGTTATTTTTTTCGTTGCCTCCGCGTTCTCGAAGCGGCCGGAACAACCTTTGCAGATATAGTGCGCTTTCGTACCGTTAGTTTCGCAAGTCGCGTCCTGCGCGGGAACGAACGCCGTATCGTGTTTTATATGCCCGGTAGCCTCGATTAAAATACGGTCGCATACGGTACATTTTACAGGTTCGGTTTCGGTAGGTGAAGTCATATTGGGAGTGTGCGGAGCGAAATCGAGCTGAACGTCCTTTGTTTGGAAGCTGAACGCGGAATTTTGAAAAGCGTCGGAAGTAAATCGTTCGTTGCCTTTTCGGGTACATTGCGGAGGTTGCGTTATTGAGGAGGATGCGGACGCGGTCTCCGTTTCGACGTGCGATTCGTCTTTTTTACAAACTCTTTTTGCCGTGACGAGGGTGTTGTCGTCGCTCCAGGTATAGGTAGGTTCGTTCCATTCGTGGACGTGAACCTCTTCTCCGCCGGAGGAGGTATCGTTCGGTTTCAGTTTAGTATAAGCCTTTATCCTCGCGACGAAATTACCGTTGGAGATATAATCGTAGCCGTAAGAAGAGTTGCGGAAAGAAGGTTTTTTCGAATCGCTCTGTACGACGCTCAAATATTGGTCGTTTTGCGGATTCAGCCCTTCCGGGACTATCGAGAAATACGAGCCAGTGGCAATTTTGACCGGAGAGTCCAACTTAATCGTATTGTACCCGCCGTATTTGAAAGATTGAGTTTTTTCGGCGGCAAGGACTCCGTTCTCAACCGAATTTTGTCCCCAACCCGGAAGAGAGATATATACTTTGATTTTGACGGTGACGTCGTTGCCCGTAAAACCGATATTGACGGCTTCGATATATTCGGACGTATCGGCTGTACCTTTTTTTGCTTCGTATACGTTAGCGCATTGAGTAGGTTTCATATATCCTGCGGTATCCGCGTTGTTGTCGTAATAATAATTGAAGTCGTAAGCCTCTCTCGGCGCGTAAGTAAAGGTCCAGGAAGTGGTCGCCGATATTTTACTTTCATAGGTGAGCCAAAAATAGCCGTTATCGCTATAACTGTTTTTTACGAGCCAACCGCCGTTTCTGCCGACTTGTCCCGGCTTGAATAAGTCTTTATCGATTTCGTCGTCCCAGCCTATTAACGTGACTGCGTGAGAGACGCCGTTGGTGACGGCATAATCGTTATAATAAGGTTTCGTGCCGCCGTCATAGTAACAAGAGGCGGTCACCGCACCGTATTCCGCTATGGCTCTCTTTAATTCGGCGATTCTTTCTTCTCCCGTCAAATCGGAATGGATATTGTTTGCGCTTTCGAGACGATAAAGGGAATTATCCCATACGTCTGCGTTGTATTTATCTCCGCCTATAGGACCTTGCCACATGCTGAAAAGAGCGGAAGTTTGCGAGATATTCCCCGCTCTTGTCAACAAATCTGCGGCGTAGCTGCTGTAATAAGTCGAGTTATTCCCCAAAGGATCCGAATTTCTGACGTAATTCCGATAAGCGAGCGCAAGCGGGTTCAGTCTTAACGCGTCCTTCGAAGCGAGTTTGTCTTTTAAGACGGAAGCCTCGGTAGCGTTTATTGCGGTGTAAGCCCAACAAAGGTTGGTATCGCCTTGATCTTTAACCGGCGTCAATTCGTCGCGCGGGTCGTATTTTTTCAGCCCTGCGATTTGTTCTGCCGACATGGAAGAATATTCGGAAGAGACGGGGAATTGCGCAGAGGCGGAAGCGTTTGCCGTGCCGACGGCAACGATAACTACGGAGAATAAAAGTATCGCCGAGAATATCGTAATTATTAAAGCGGAAAATTTTAGTCTTTTCATATCGCGTCTCTGATGAGAGTGTCTTATAGCCTTTATAAAAACGTAACGCTTGTTACAGCGCGGTGTCGTATAAACGCCGAGGGTGAGAAACAATGATAATTAATTATCTCAATTTATTTATAACATATAAAACGGGGTTTTTTCAAGCGGAAAAATATACCGACTGTCCGCAAAGCGGTGAAGGACTAAAAATTAATCGGAGAAGCAACGGGGAGCCGACGGAAAGATTTTTTTTATCCTTCAAAACGGAAGGGAAGTAAATCCTATGATTTAACTTGAAATAATCAGAGAAATCCGCTATAATATGATAGCGGATTTTTTACGTCCGAAATATATAGACGACGTTTTCGGAGATTGCAATGAAAGAGGATTATTTACGTTACGAAAGAGAGTTTTTAAGTGAAAACGCAGCTAAAAGCGAACAGACCAAGGGAAGATTAAGGGAAGAAGAACCCTGTCCGCTCCGTACCGAATATCAGCGTGACCGCGACAGAATAATCCATTGCAAGTCGTTCAGGCGGTTAAAACACAAAACGCAGGTGTTTTTAAGTCCGATGGGAGACCATTACCGTACGCGACTTACGCACACGCTCGAAGTTACGCAGATTGCGAGAACGATAAGCAGGGCTTTGCTTCTTAACGAAGACCTTACCGAAGCGATAGGCTTAGGTCACGACTTAGGACACACGCCTTTCGGACACGCGGGAGAAAGGGTTCTTAACGCGCTCACGGGGCATTTTAAGCACAACGAACAGAGTTTACGCGTGGTGGATATTTTAGAAAACGACGGTAAAGGACTTAACCTTACGTTCGAAGTAAGAGACGGAATACTTAACCACACGTCGAAAGGTAACCCCGCTACGCTCGAAGGGAAAGTAGTAAGTTACGCCGACAGAATAGCTTATATAAACCACGACATAAACGACGCCATAAGGGCGGGACTTATTAAGGAAAGCGACTTGCCAGCCGACTGCACGGCGTATTTAGGTCACTCCAAAAAGGAAAGGATAAACACTCTCGTAAACGACGTAGTGAACAATTCTTACGGCAAAGACGCGGTGACCATGAGCGAAGAAGGTTACTTTTATATGAACAAGCTCCGTACTTATATGTTTGACAACGTATATTTCAACGCAAACGCCGAAATTTTACAGCAAAAGTCAGACCGGATGCTTGCTCTTTTATTTAACTATTTTATTAAACACCCCGGGGAAATACCGCAGGGAATGTGTAACGGCGACGTGACGCAATGCGTATGCGATTATCTTGCGAGTATGAGCGACATATTCGCGATAAATACCGCAAAGAGACTGTTTATACCCGAAGGAATTGAGGATTAACGAATGATAAACAATTTAATGCTAAACGAAGAACAATTAAGAGCCGTCAACGATACCGAAGGGGCGGTGCTGGTATTTGCGGGAGCGGGCAGCGGAAAAACCCGCGTGCTTACACACAGAATAATTCACCTTATAGAAGACCTGAACGTGCACGATTACAATATCCTTGCGATAACCTTTACAAATAAGGCGACCAACGAGATGAAACAGCGTCTTAACGATATGTTGGGGCCTAACAGCGTTTGGGTGTCGACTTTCCACTCCCTTTGCGTGAAGATACTTTTCCGCCACGCAGAGAAGTTGGGGTACTCGTCGTCGTTCAGTATTTTCGACGAGAGCGCGTCCAAAAGAGTGTTGCAGAAAGCCTTACGGGAAATGCACATAGAAGAAGACAAGTATAAGGAAAAATTCCTTTATCACATAAGCGCGGCGAAAAATGCGGGACTTAATTCCGACCAATATTTCAATAAAATACGGGCTACCGAAAAGGATGCGATGACGATAGCTAAAGTTTACGACAGGTACGAAGAGATACTTAAAGAAAATAATGCTATGGACTTTGACGACCTTCTTATGAAGTGCGAAATACTTTTGCGTGAACACTCCGACGTAAGGGAGTATTATCAGAATAAATTCAAGTATATCCACGTCGACGAATTTCAGGACACGAACGAAATTCAGATGCAGATAGTAAAACTTCTTGCCGGGAAGTGGGGGAACGTTTTTGTAGTGGGCGACGACGACCAGAGTATATACGGTTGGCGCGGAGCGGACATAAGGAACATTCTCGACTTCGAACAGACCTTTAAGGACGCGAAAATTTATAAGCTGGAACAAAACTATCGTTCCACGCAGGAAATTCTCGACGCCGCAAACAGACTAATTAAACACAACCGCGACAGAAAGAGCAAAGAGCTTTTTTCCGACAAAAAGCAGGGTGCGAGAGTGGAATACCTTACCGCGACGAGCGACTATAACGAAGTCGATAACGTGATAGGAATAATCGCTAACCTTAAGAGATACCACGATTACGGCAACGGCGATTTCGCCATACTCGTAAGAAACAACTCGCTCACAAGACTTTTCGAACGCAGTCTGAACAACGCCCGTCTGCCGTACAGGGTTTTCGGCGGGTTCAAGTTCTTCGACAGAAAAGAAATTCTCGACGTCGTGGCGTATATGCGTCTTATTGTAAACCCGATGGACAGCGAAGCCTTGACGAGAATAATAAACTTCCCGAAAAGAGGAATAGGCGACACAACCGTATCCACTCTCGAACAGTATGCTTATAATGAAGGTAAACCCCTTAACGAAGTCGTGGCGGATATAGAAAACAATCCTTTCGTAAGCGTTGCCGTCAAAAGCAAGATTTGTACTTTCAATTATCTCATCAACGACCTTGCGATGCAGAGTACGCAGATGAAAATTACCGATTTTGCGTCCTATCTCGTCGATAAAGTAGGGTTTAAGGAAGCGTATTTATCCACGGGCAAGGAAGAAGACGAAGTAAGGTGGGAAAACATTGACGAATTCCTGCGGTATATAGAAGAAACCGCCGAAGAAAACCCCGACATAGGCTTGACAGAATTTTTACAGACGGTAGCTCTCAATAACGAAAAGGAAGAATTCGACGCCGAAGAGTACATTACGCTTGCCACAATGCACTCGGCGAAGGGTTTGGAATTTAAGGTAGTATTCATAATAGCCTGCGAAGAAGGCATAATTCCGTCTTCGATGAGTTTAAGAGACAACGGGGTGGAAGAAGAAAGAAGAGTAATGTACGTCGCTATGACGAGAGCTAAAGAAAGGCTTTATATATCTTGCGTAAGAGGATATAGGAACAAATTCGGACGACAGGAAAGCACGATGCCTTCGCGTTTTATTTCCGAAGCGAAAGGGGAAGAATACAGGTCGGTAGACAGGCAGAAAGAATTGGGCTACAACAGGTATTTCGAAGGTAAAAAGGACGATTATTCCGACGCTATTCCTAAAGACAACCAAATGCGCAGTTTGCCGTCGTATTCGTCGAATACAGTCGTACAGCAGCCGAAAAAGGTCTACAACGAGTCTTCCGACGGTTTTGTAGCGGGAGCCAAGGTTAAGCATAAGAGATACGGAATAGGAACGGTTATTATTAAGGAAGGCACGGGCACGGGAACCACCGTAACGGTAGCTTTCAAAGATTTGGGTCTTAAAAAATTCGCATTGATGAACGCCTCGTTGGAACTTATAAAATAAGGAGTAAAGATGGATTTAGCGGAAATGCGTAAAAAGGTTGATTTACTTAACCGCTACGCAAAAGAGTATTACGAACAGGATAATCCTACAGTCTCGGACAGCGAGTACGACAAACTGTATTACGAACTCGTCGATATGGAAAAGAAAAGCGGATTTTCTTATCCCGATTCGCCCACGCACAGAGTGGGCGGCGCACCGCAGAAAGAATTTTTGCCATATACCCATAAATTAAGGCTTTATTCTCTCGACAAAGCGAAAGACTACGGAGAACTCGAAGCCTACTTTGCGAGAATAGAAAAAGCCGAAGGAGTGTTCCCGGCTATGACGGTGGAACATAAATTCGACGGACTTACCCTTTCCTTAACGTATAAAGACGGAGTCATGATAAAGGGAGCTACACGCGGCGACGGAGTGACGGGCGAAGACGTGACGGCGCAGGTAAGGACAATAAAAACCGTACCGCTAACGATACCGTACAAGGGAGAAATCGAAATTCAGGGCGAAGGGCTTATGAGATTAAGTTCTTTACAAAAATACAACGAAACCGCCGACGTGCCGTTAAAGAACGCCCGTAACGGGGTGGCGGGAGCTATAAGAAATTTAGACCCTAAAGTGACGGCGAAAAGGAATCTCGATTTCGTAGCCTACAACGTAGGGTACTCCGATTATCCTTTCAAGACGCAAGAAGAAGTACACGAATTTTTGATAGAAAACGGCTTTTTGACCGACGAAATTTTTTGTCTCGTTTTTGACGAAAACGGCGTAAAAGAGAAACTCGAAGAAATCGAAAAAGGACGGGATAAACTCGATTTTCTTATTGACGGAGCGGTAATAAAAATTAACGATTTTGCCTTGCGTGAAGAACTCGGACATACCGAAAAATTCCCCCGTTGGGCACTTGCGTACAAGTTCGAAGCGCAGGAAACCACCACTAAACTTTTAGACGTAATATGGCAGGTGTCGAGAACGAGCAAACTTAATCCGCTCGCCGTGTTGGAGCCCGTGGACTTAATGGGTGTAACGGTGCAACGGGCTACCTTAAACAACTATTCGGATATCCAAAAGAAGGATATTATGATAAATTCGAGAGTTTTTATAAGGAGAAGCAACGACGTTATTCCCGAAATAACGGGAGTAGCCGAACACACCGAAGACAGTATCCCCGTATTAAAACCCGCCGTATGTCCCGCTTGCGGCGCGCCGGTTAAGGAAGAGGGTGCGTTTTTGTACTGTACAAACCCGTCGCACTGCGCTCCGACGATAGTTAGTTTTTTGGACCATTTCGCATCGAAACCGTGCATGAACATCGACGGATTTTCCGAGAAAACTGCTGAATTATTGTATAACGAATTAGGAATAAAACACGCCTATCGGCTCTACGATTTGACGAAAGAAGACTTGCTTAAATTGGACGGATTTAAGGATAAAAAAGCCGACAAACTTATCGACAGCATCGCAAAAAGCAAGTCGACTACTTTGGACAGATTCGTGTTCGCTCTCGGCATTTCGGGCATAGGCAAGAAGACGGCGAAGTCTCTTTGCGATAAGTTCGGGTCTTTGGAAAAAATCCGTTCGGCGACGAAAGAAGAATTGTTGTCGATAGACGATTTCGGACAGATATTAGCCGACAACGTGGTAGCATTTTTCGCCGACGAAAACAATAATAAATTCGTGGACGAACTGCTGTCAAGGGGTATCGAAATTAAGGCCGAAGAAGTAAAGTCGGGAGTTTTTTCAGGTAAAACCGTCGTTCTTACGGGAAGTTTAAGTTCTTACAAACGCGGCAAGGCGAGCGAACTTATAGTGGAACGGGGCGGCAAAATGACGGAGAGCGTGTCCAAGAACGTAAACTTAGTTATCGTAGGGGAAGACGCAGGCAGCAAACTTGCCAAAGCGCAGAAACTCGGGATAGAAATCTGGGACGAGAAACGGTTTCTGGAAGAACTCGAAAAATAAATTTTTTACTTAAAGTCGCAGTAAGCGGTCGGTTGCGACCGCTTTTTCCTTTTCGCATATATAATATATAAATAATTGTTGTCAAAAATATTATTGTGTGATAAAATAAAAAATAATTTTTATATGGGGGCAATTCTATGAAGAGCATGACGGGTTACGGCAAAGGGATAGCCGAAACCGACGAAAGGAAAGTCACGGTCGAGTTAAGAGCGGTCAATCACCGCTTTTTGGACGTAGCGACGAAGTTGCCGCGAATGCTCGTTTGTTGCGAAGACGCAGTGAAAAAGACTATTGCGTCGTATCTTACGAGAGGTCACGTCGACGTTTTCGTAAACTACGAAGACAAACGTCAGGGAAAGTCGGCTATAAAACCCGATCTCGTGCTTGCAAAACGCTATCTCGAAATAGGAAAAGAGCTTGAAAAGATAGGACTAAATAACGACCTTACCGTTTGCGGCGTTATGAAAATGCCCGAAGTCCTTACTTTGCAGAGCGAAGACGACGACGAGAACGAAGTAGTAGCTTTGACGAAAAAAGCGACGGAAACCGCCTGTCAAAAACTCGTTGAGATGAGAGAAGCGGAAGGGGCTATATTGAAGACCGACATGCTTACTAAGCTCGACGAGATAGAAAGACTTACGAAAGAAATAGAAGAACGCGCCCCGCAGGTAAGCGTGGAGCACGGAGAAAAGTTAAGACAGAGAATAGAAGAAAGTCTTAACGGCGTAGCTTTGGACGAAACCAAATTGCTTAACGAAATATGTTTTTACGTCGACAAAATAAACGTTGACGAAGAAATCACTCGTCTTAAAGGTCATATTGCGCACGGAAGAGCGATTTTCGAAGAGAAAGGCGCCGTCGGAAAAAAACTCGACTTTTTAGTGCAGGAAATGAACAGGGAAGTAAACACGACGGGCAGTAAAAGTAACGACCTTTACATAACCGAAAGGGTGTTGCTGTTAAAGAACGAAGTGGAAAAATTAAGAGAGCAGGTTCAGAATATCGAATAGTATGAAAAAAGGAATATTGTTTGTCGTATCGGGTCCGAGCGGAGCGGGAAAAGGCACCGTTATGGGCGAAGTGTTTAAGAGAATAAACGATTTGAATTTTTCCGTGTCGGCTACGACGAGAGCGCCGAGAAACGGAGAAAGAGACGGAGTGAATTACCGTTTCGTGACCAACGAAGAGTTCGACAGAATGATAGCGGAAGGCGAAATGCTCGAATTTATCGAAAAGTTTTCAAACCGCTACGGAACTCCTAAATTTGCGGTGGAAAGTTTGCTTAACCGGGGTAAAGACGTCCTTTTGGAGATAGAAACCACCGGCGCAAGCAACGTAAAAAGACTTATGCCCGAAAGCGTGAGCATATTCATAGCTCCGCCGTCTTTATCGGCTTTGTGGAACAGACTTTCGGGAAGAATGACGGAGTCTGCGGAAGAAAGGCAATTACGTTTTAACGTAAGCAAGGAAGAAATAGAGTGCGCGAGACACTACGACTATATCGTAATTAACGACGAAGTCAATCTCTGCGCCGAAAGAATAATCGGTATTATCGAAGCGGAAAGAAGCAAAGTTTTTCGCAACGAAAATATAATAAACAAAATTTTGGAAAACTGATACGGAGGTACAGGATAGTTATGATGATAGAACCGCCTATTGACAAACTTATTAAGAAAGCGCCCTGCCGCTACGCGCTCGTATGCGGACTGGCTAAAAGAGCGAAAGAACTCAATTCCACCAAGTTGCAGGAATTGGAAGACGCGCACGTTAAGGCGATAAGCTACGCCGCAGAAGAAATTTACGGCGGAAAAATCGAAATCAAAGTCGACTGATGAAAAAGACTGTTCTCGTGGGAGTGAGCGGGGGGATCGCCGCTTATAAGTCCTGCGAGCTGGTGAGCTTACTGCGAAAACGCAATTATAACGTCAAAGTGGTAATGACGAAAAACGCAACGGAATTCGTTGCGCCTTTGTCGTTCGAAACTTTGTCTAATAACGAAGTTATGCTCGATACTTTTGCCGAAAAGAAAAAGTTCGACGTTAAGCACGTAACTATAGCGAAAGAAGCCGACCTTTTCGTAGTCGCTCCGGCGACGGCAGACGTTATTGCTAAGTTTAGCAACGGGATTTGCGACGATATGCTGACGACGACTTACGCCGCGTTTTTTAAGCCCGTGCTTATTTGCCCCGCTATGAATACGAAAATGTACGAAAACGAAGCTAATTTAAGAAATATGGAGTTTCTTAAAAGCAAAGGGAACATTTTTCTGGATTCGGAAACGGGCTTTTTGGCATGCGGCGACGTAGGCAAAGGCAGAATGGCAGAAGCCGTAACGATAGCCGACAAGGTGGACGAAATTCTTACCCCGCAAAGCGATTTCAGGGATAAGACCGTTCTCATAACGGCGGGAGCTACGGTGGAAGACATAGACGGAGTGCGTTTTATAAGCAATTATTCTTCGGGTAAGATGGGAGTTGCGTTAGCCGACGCGGTTACCGAACGGGGCGGAAAAGTAATTTTCGTCCGCGGCAACACGAGCGTACCCGACCCCGACGGTTGCGAAATAATAAAGGTAAAGTCAACTTCGGATATGTACGAAGCCTGTCTTAATAATCTAAGTAGATGCGACGTAATAATAAAAGCCGCCGCACCTGCCGATTATCGCCCCGAAAGGACGTACGATAATAAGATTAAGTCCGATACGCTCACTCTTAAATTAGTCAAGAACCCCGATATAGCTAAAGCTATCGGAGAACGGAAAGGGAACAGAATTCTGGTTGCGTTTGCGGCGGAAACCATCGATTTATTGACCAACGCAAGCGAAAAACTAATTAAAAAGAACGCCGATATGATTGTCGCCAACGACTTAAAACAAGAAGGGGCGGGTTTCGGCACGGATACGAATATCGCTACGATTATTTATGCGGACGGGCGTATGGAAAGTTTGCCCATTATGGATAAACGAGTCCTTGCCCATTGTATTCTGGACGGGATACTTTCCGTATGATATACGAAGTAATCGTAGATATAAGCAATTGCGAAGTAGACAAGGTATTCGATTATTCTTCGGATAAGGAGTACGAAGTCGGCGCAAGAGTAAAAGTCCCCTTCGGCAACAGAACCACCGAAGGGTTTATTATCGGCAAAAAAGATTTCACTACGGTTAAGACCAAAGATATAATTTGTGTTCTGGACGATTTCACGGCGATTAGTTCTGACCTTATACCGCTTGTTAAGTACCTGAAAAACGAAAAGAATTTACGCCTTATAGACGGTTTACGCCTGTGCGTACCGAATAAATTAAGGGGCGCCGGAATACGGACGAAGACGAGAGGGTATCTTAAACTCGACGTGGACGTCGAGATAGCGAGACCCCTTATAAAAAAGAGCGCGGTAAAACAAATTGCTTTGCTCGAAAGGCTCTCTTCCGGCGGCGGATACTATACCGACCTTACGGAAGAATTCGGAGCGTCCGCAGTTAAAGGACTTATTGATAAGGGAATAGCCGTAAGAGAAGAAATCGCGGTAAGAAGAACTCCGTACGAAGGGTTCGTTCTGCAAAATAAGACGGTAGTCTTTACCGAAGAACAGCAAAAAGCAATCGACTTTTTGGAAAAGTCAACTGGTACTACGCTCGTACACGGCGTAACCGGCAGCGGCAAGACGGAAATATATATGCGCCTTATTGCCGACGCTCTAAAAGAAAACAAAACGGCAATTATGCTCGTACCCGAAATAAGCCTTACTCCGCAGATGCTCGGTCTATTCAGAGCAAGGTTCGGCGACAACGTGGGACTTATTCACAGCGGAATGAGCGACGGAGAAAGGTTCGACGAATGGTTAAGACTCCTTACGGGAGAAGCGAAAGTAGCTTTGGGCGCAAGGTCTGCTATATTCGCTCCGCTGAAAAACGTCGGAGTAATAATTATAGACGAAGAACACGACGGAAGTTACGTAAGCGAGTCCAATCCGAGATACTTTACCCGCGACGTGGCGGAATTCAGGGCTAAATACAACGGAGCGAAACTGATATTAGGTAGCGCGACGCCGTCTCTTAACACCTATAAGGAAGCGAAAGACGGACGTATAAATTTAGTCACACTCAATAAAAGAGCCAACAATTTCCCTTTGCCCGATATGGAAGTCGTGGACATGCGGAAAGAGATAAGGGCGGGCAATAACGGAATTTTTTCACGAAGGCTGTTATCCGACCTTGACGAAACGATAAAAAAAGGCGAACAAGCCATGATTTTTATCAACCGACGGGGATTTTCTTCCTTTATAAGGTGCAAAGCGTGCGGATACGTTCCTAAATGTACCGACTGCGAAGTTAGTTTAACTTACCATAAGGAAGATAACCGCCTTAAATGCCATTACTGCGGAAAACAATACTATATGATTTCTCGCTGTCCCGAATGCGGAAACGAACGCCTTTCGTTGGGACGTATAGGCACGGAAACCGTGGTGGCGGAGATAAACAAAATTTTCCCCGAAACGAAAGTTTTGCGGTTGGATAACGACACTTCGTCGGGTAAAGACGGAGCGGCGAAAATATTACAGGCGTTCAGGGAAAAACAAGCGCAGGTGCTTGTCGGCACGCAGATGATAGTAAAGGGTCATGACTTTAGAGACGTCACGCTCGTAGGAGTCCTCGACGCCGATTTAAGTCTTTACTATTCCGACTACCGCAGTAACGAAAATACATTTCAGCTTATTACGCAGGTTGCGGGAAGAGCAGGAAGAGCGGACAAACCCGGTAAGGTGGTAATTCAGACCTACAATCCGCATCATTACGTTTTTCGCTTTGCGGAAAACTACGATTACGTCGGGTTTTATGAAAAGGAAGCGAGCGTAAGGGAAGCGACTTCTTTCCCGCCGTTTTCAAAGATTGCGAGAATACTCGTAAAGTCGGAAGACGAAGAAAAGGCGTTAAGTTCGGCGAGAGTGTGTTACAACGCAATCAGCGCGGAAAGGAAAAATCACACGGGGATATTCCGATTGCAGGCTATGCGTGCGCCCATATCGAGAATAAACAAAGAGTATCGTTTTCAGATAGTGGCGTGGATTAAGAGCGAAGAAGAAAAAGACGTCGTGCCGATAATATACAAGAAAGCCGACGAAGTAAATAAAAAAGGCGTGGTAAGTTTTGTTGAGATAAACCCCACGCAAATGAGATAAAGGAGAGTAAAAATGGCGTTAAGAAGAATTTTTCAGGACGGAGAATCCGTTCTTACCAAAGTTTGCAGACCTGTCGAGAAGTTCGACGATAAGTTGGGCACGTTACTCGACGATATGAGAGAAACGATGCTCGACGCCGACGGCGTAGGTCTGGCTGCGCCGCAGGTGGGAATTTTGCGGAGGATTGCGGTGGTGGAAGCCGACGACGTTTATCTCGAACTCGTCAATCCGCAAATTATAGATTTCAGCGGAGAACAGCTCGGAGAAGAAGGTTGTCTGAGCGTCGATTCAAGCAAAAATTGCAGGGTGTTAAGACCTGAGACGGTCACCGTGAGAGCTTACGACAGGCACGGAAACGAGTTTGAAAAGACGGTAAGCGACCTTCCGGCAAGAGCGGTTTGTCACGAACTCGACCATCTCGACGGAATACTTTTCTACACGAAAAACTACGACGGAGCGAAGAAGTGAAAGTAATATTTTTAGGAACGCCCGCTTTTGCGGAAAAAAGTCTGGAAAGTATCAATAATTCCCGTCACGAAGTGGCGGCAGTCGTCACGCAACCCGACAGAATAAACGGTCGTAACAAGAAAATAACTTTCAGCCCCGTAAAACAATATGCGCTCGATAACGGTATCCCCGTGCATCAGTTTAATAACGTCAGCAGAGAAGGGGAAGAAATTTTACGTTCTTACAATGCCGATATTATGGTCACGGCGGCGTACGGACAGATTTTAAGACAGAATATTCTCGACGTTTGCCCGAAAGGAATAATAAACGTTCACGCGTCGCTACTTCCCGAATACAGGGGTTCTTCCCCCGTACAGTGGGCGATAATCGACGGCAAAAAAGAACTCGGCGTAACTATTATGCAGACCGAATTGGGTATCGACACGGGCGATATGATTTTAGCCGATAAAGTAGAACTTACCGACGAAAACAGCGAAGAAGCGTTGGAAAAACTCGCCGTACTCGGAGCAAGACTTGTAGTCGAAGCTCTCGATAAGATAGAAGACGGCGTAGCGGAATATAAAAAACAGGACGAAAGCAAGGCTACCCATTGCAGAATGTTACGGAAAGAAGACGGCAAACTCTGTTTTGATAAAAATGCGGAAGAAGTCGTCAATTTCATTCGCGGAATGAACCCGTGGCCGGGAGCGTATTTTAGTTGTGAACACGGAGTAATTAAGGTTCTTAAAGCGAAAAAAGCCGATTTTTGCGGCGCGGCGAGAGAAATTCTTTTTGCCGACAACAAGAAAGGACTTATCATTGGGTGCGACGACGGCAGCGTGGAAATTCTGAGAATAAAACCCGAAAACGGCAAAGAAATGGACGCCAAGGCGTACCTTCTCGGCAAAAAACTGACGGTGGGGAGTAAAATAAGTGAATAACCGTTCTTTACAGGACAGCTATAATATACTACTGCGTATTTACCGCGACGGAGCTTTTGCCAACGAAGAAATGAAATCCGTCACGAGTAAACGCACGGCGAAAATTGTTTACGGCGTACTCGACAAGCATTACGAACTTAATTATATCGTCGATTCGCTTGCCGTCGGCGTAAAACCGGTAATAAAACCTTTGCTGCTTGCGGGGGCGTATTCCCTTATATATATGGATACGCCGCTTAACGTAGTTCTTAACGAAACGGGCGAGATACTTGACGAAGCGGGCAAAAGCGGAGTCAAGAAGTTTTGTTACGCCGTTCTTTCCAAAATTTCAAGAAAGGAATACGAGTACCCGAAAAAGAGCGATAAAAGGTATCTCGAAGTAAAATACAATCTTCCGTCTTTTCTCGTAGGTATGTTCCGCAAAGATTATCCCGACGATTACGAAAGGATAATATCGGTAAGGGAAAGTCCGAAAATACATATCGTTAAGAACGTATCCACCGACGAAGAAGAGATTTTCGCCGCCGACAGGAACGCCGAAAAAACTCTTACCGGGTACTTCGTCAATAACAATAAAGAAATATCCTACCTTAACTATTTAGGTAAAATAACGATTACGTCCTATCCGTCGTCTTTGGCTGCCGAAAGCGTGGCAAGAAAGTTCGGTAAGGGTAGTAACGTTCTCGACTCGTGCGCCGCGCCGGGCGGAAAAAGCGTATACCTTGCTATGAAAGGGCAAAACGTAGTAAGTTGCGACATATATCCGCACAGATTAGACCTAATTAAGGCTTACGCTAAGAGAATGAAAGTAAGTTTAACTACCGTTTTGCAGGACGCGACGGAATATAACGGCGATTACGAAGAGAAGTTCGACGTGGTGTTTGCGGACGTGCCGTGCAGCGGATTAGGTGTGTTGACGAGAAGAAAAGACGTCGTCTTTAACCGTACTTACGACGATATAGTGGCGTTAAGCGAGTTGCAGTCGAAAATAGTCGACAACGTGAGCCGTTACGTCAAAAAAGGCGGGTTATTAGTGTATTCTACCTGTACCGTGTTCGATATGGAAAACGGGAAAGTTATAAGAAAGTTTTTGGAAAGTCACGAAGATTTCGCCAAGCAGAAAATCGAATTGCCGTACGACAACGACGGAGAAATTCAGTTTTTGCCCGACGGAAAGGGTATGGAGGGATTCTATTTATGTCACCTTGCGAAAAAATAAGTTTGCAGGAACTCGATATTAAAGATTATTCCTTCGTAAAGGAATGGGGATATCCGTCGTTCAGGGCGGAGCAGATTTATACTGCGGCGCAACTTATGAAAAGTTACGACGAGATGAACGTACCGAAGGAACTTAAAATTAAACTTTCCGAAAAGTTTTACGACAGGAGCGTGGAAATTATAGAAGCGTACGTCGGTAAAGACGGCACGGAAAAGTATCTTTACAAACTTAACGACGGAAACATAGTCGAAGGGGTGTTTATGCCGCACTCGTACGGCAACACTCTTTGCGTGTCCACGCAGGTAGGGTGTAGAATGGGTTGTAAATTCTGCGCGTCCACTCTTAACGGACTCGTCCGTAACCTTACCGCGGGAGAAATTTTAGGCGAAGTTCTCGCCGCCAACGTTCGTCACGGCGGAACTCTTAAAAAGAGAGCTGTAACAAACGTCGTCCTTATGGGTAGCGGAGAGCCGCTCGACAATTACGACGAGGTGACTAAGTTCTTACGGCTGTTGTCGGCGGAAAAAGGTCTTAATATGTCTTTAAGGAACGTTTCTTTATCGACCTGCGGACTTTGCGAAAGAATAATAGAGCTTGCAGACAGCGGACTTACCGTGACTCTTACCATATCCTTACATTCGCCGTATGACAAACGCCGTTCGGAAATAATGCCTATTAACAATAAATATAACGTGGCGAGCGTAATAGAAGCGGCGAAGTATTACCTAAAAAAGACGGGCAGAAGAGTGATATTCGAGTATTCTCTCATAGAAGGCGAAAACTGTTCCGTCCGCGACGCGGAAAAGCTGGCGGAAACGTTACGCTCGATGCAGTGTCACGTCAATTTGATAAGGTTAAATCCCGTGAAGGAAAGGAACCTTAAAGGTGCGAATAAGGATTCCGTAAAACAGTTTTCGGATACCTTAACTAAACTCGGAATAAGCAATACTTTGCGTAGGTCTATGGGCAACGATATCGAAGGAGCTTGCGGACAGTTACGCAATAAATATATGGAGGAACGGAATGCACGGACAGATAGTTAAGGCGGTCGGCGGAAAATTCGACGTAAAAGCCGACGGAAAAAAATACGTCGACTGTATAATACGCGGCACGGCTAAACGCTACCGCGATATTTTCGTAGGCGATTATTGCGAACTTAGCGACGGGATAATAACCAAAATTTACGACAGAAAGAACGAACTTATTCGTCCGTACGTAGCGAATATCGACGTCCTTATAATCGTCGTCGCTCCCGTACCGGTACCCGACTGGACGTGCGTGGAAAAACTTATTCTTAACTGCCGTCATCAGTCTATTACGCCGGCGGTTTTACTTAACAAGTGCGATCTTGCCGATAAAGACGCTCGGGAAAGGTTTTTGACGCCGTATAAAGACCACTTTACCACTTTCTGTGTTTCGGCGAAGACAAACGAAGGAATAGAAGAGCTTAAAAGTTTTATCAAAGGGAAACTTGTTTGTTTCGCAGGGCAAAGCGCGGTAGGAAAAAGTTCTTTAATAAATGCGATCGGCGGAGACAACGTCGAAGTCGGAGAGCTCAGCAAGAAGGTCGCGAGGGGAAAGAATACCACCCGCCACGTCGAAATTTACGATTTAGCGGGGGGCGAAGTCGCCGACACCTGCGGTTTTACTTTTGCGGACAACGTCGATATAAAGCCGGAAGAGTTGGTTTATTATTACGACGAGTTCCTTGCGTATCAGAACGAGTGTCGGTATAATAACTGTACGCACACGAACGAACCGGGATGCGCGGTGAAAAAGGCGGTAGAAGAAAAGAAACTTAACGAAGATCGTTATTTCAGATACGTTGCTTTATATGAATCGTTAAAAGAGGTTTGGAGGACAAAATATGACTAAAAACGATATAATTGTTGCGCCGTCAATTTTAAGCGGTGATTTTGCGAACATGGGACACAGCGTAAAACAGCTCGAGCAGTGGGGCGGGGACTACGTTCATTGCGACGTTATGGACGGAGTCTACGTCAACAACATTACTTTCGGTATGCCGATGATAGCGGCGTTAAGGAAGATTACCGACAAGACGCTCGACGTTCATCTTATGATTACCGAACCGGAAAAGTACGTCGAAAAGTTCGCCGACGCGGGGAGCGATATTATTACTTTCCACCCCGACGCAAGCAAGGACGCAAAAGGCACGCTGGCAAAAATCAAAGCTAAGGGCAAAAAATGCGGATTAGTCTTTAATCCCGACGTACCTATCGAACCGTATAAAGATTTGTTTCCGGAATGCGACGTCGTTATGATAATGACGGTTTACGCAGGCAAGGGCGGACAGAGCCTTATACCCCGTTGTATCGACAGAATAAGGGAAATTAAGAGTATTCTCGACGAAATGAGAATAGATATACCCGTCGAAGCGGACGGCGGTATCGGCGAAAACAACGTTCGTGAAGTGACCGACGCGGGAGCTACCGTAATAGTAGCGGGCAGCAGCGTATATAAGTCGGCTAATCCGTCGCTTACTATAAGAAAACTCAAAGGGGTAACGAAATAAAAAATATTTTCATATAATGCTCCGAAACAGACAGGAGAATGTATGAAAATAATTTGTATCAAATGCCCCGAAATAATAAAGAAAATAATAAACGCAATAAAACCTGAGACGTAAAAATAAAAAATGACTACGAAAGAAGCGGAGAATATATATAAAAAACTTTCGACAGCGCACCCGCAAGCCGAGTGCGAATTGTCGTATTATACGCCGTTTCAGTTGCTCGTGGCGGTAATTTTGTCTGCTCAATGTACCGACGCGAGAGTAAACAAAGTCACCGAAAAAATGTTCGAGGAACTCGATACGCCCGAAAAGTACGCGAGGCTAACCGAAGAAGAACTTATTCCTTACATAAAAAGTTGCGGCTTTTTCAACAACAAAGCTAAAAACATTATCGCAATGAGTAAGGAAATAGTAGCTAAGTACGGCGGCGAAGTGCCGAAAGATTTCGATACGCTGACTACTCTTCCGGGGGTAGGCAGGAAGACCGCGAGCGTAGTGAGCGCGGTGGCGTTCGGAATACCGTCCGTACCCGTGGACACGCACGTTTTCAGGGTGGCGCACAGGTTGGGAATATCGGACGGGAAAACTCCTTTCGACGTGGAAAAGGACATTAAGAATACTTTTCCGTCGGAAAGTTGGAACAGCCTTCACCATTATATGATATTCCACGGGCGGTACGTTTGTCACAGCAGACGACCCGACTGCGAAAATTGTACGTTGAGAGAAAATTGCAAATACTATAAGGAAGAGAGGTAAGTTATGTTTTTAGACACCGTCACTATTTATTGCAAAGCCGGTAACGGCGGTAACGGCGCGGTAAGTTTCCACAGGGAAAAGTACGTCGCGAAAGGCGGTCCCGACGGCGGCGACGGCGGCAAAGGCGGAAATATTTATTTCGAAGCCGACGAAGGACTGAACACCCTTATCGATTTCCGATACAATCAGCATTTCCGCGCGCAGAACGGAGCCAACGGGAGCGGCGGCAACAAGTCGGGAACGAAAGGCGAAGATATAGTAATCAAAGTGCCGAGAGGCACGGTAATAAAGGACGCGGACAGCGACGGAATACTCGCCGACGTTTTTAATTACGGCGAAAGGATACTTATATTCCAAGGCGGCAGAGGGGGCAGGGGCAACGCCCGTTTCTGTACTCCCACTCGCAGAGCTCCGTCTTTTAGCGAAAACGGCGAAAAAACCGTGGAAAGAAAGTTAAAGTTGGAATTAAAGACCATAGCGGACGTGGGTTTAGTAGGTTTCCCGAACGTAGGTAAAAGCACGCTTTTGAGCGTGATAAGCGCGGCAAGACCGAAAATAGCCAATTATCACTTTACGACCCTTTCTCCCAATCTCGGCGTAGTCAAGCACTACAACGACAGTTTCGTCGTAGCCGACATCCCGGGACTTATCGAAGGGGCTGCCGACGGATTAGGATTGGGACACGAATTTTTACGCCATATAGAAAGAGTAAGACTTATAGTTCACGTCGTGGATGTAAGCGGAAGCGAAGAAAGAGACCCCGTAGAAGACTACAAGGCTATAAGAAAGGAACTTAAAAACTATTCCGAAAAACTTTACGCTCTGCCCGAAATAATCGCGGCGAACAAAGCCGACTTATTGGAAAACGAAGAAAAACTCAACGAATTAGCCGAATATACGGGTAAAAAGGTTTATAAAATAAGCGCGGCTACTACGGAAGGGGTACAAGACCTCGTGGACGCCGTCGCGAAAGAATTATCATTACTCCCGCCGCTTGCGCCTATCGAGTTTGAAAAGCATGTTTACGAAGCGGTGGACAAGAACGCTTACTTTATCGAAAAGAAAGACGGCGTTTATTACGTCACCGGCGGTTTTGTGGAAGAACTCGCCCGCTCGGCGTTCCTTGACGACAACGAAAGTTTCAGTTGGTTCCAGAAGCGTATGAGAGAAAGGGGAATCATCGACGATTTAAGAAAGATGGGAGCCGAAGACGGCGACACCGTTTGCGTACTCGACCTTGAATTTGAATTTATGGACTAAGGAGAAAATATTATGTTAGACAGTAAAACGAGAAAACTTTTAAGCGGAAAAGGACAGACGCTCACCCCTATTTTTCAGGTGGGGAAGAACGCTCTCGACGGCGTGATTACGAAAGAAATAAACGACGCGTTGGAAGCCCGCGAACTTATAAAAATATCCGTATTGAAAAACTGCGATTTTACCGCGAGAGAAATACTCGACGAGCTTTGCGAAGACTTGTCTGCCGACCCCGTAAGTTGCGTCGGTAACAAGATAGTTTTATACAGACGTAGTTCCCGCAAGGACGTAAAACATATTCTTTAATAAGTTTCGCCCTTAATATGGCAGACTATAGAAAGAGATAAGGTAATGACAGCAAAGACAAGGTAATAAATTTTCATCGGCGTGAAAAGACACCCGAATATAAGACCCACGCCCGAAATAAGGAAATATTTCGCTTTGTCTTTCGATATTATACCGCTAATAAGTTCTCGAAAAGACTGTTTCGAGAATTTTTTTCTTGCCTTTACTTTAGGCTTTTCGGGCAGGGCGAACTTATCTTCGAGATTACGGCTTACCAAAAAATCGCGGACGGCTTTCGTCGGCAAAAATTTGAAATTAAGGGGCAAACCTCGGGCGAAAAGCAGTAATTCCCGTGTGCTTTGACGACTGAGTATCACACAGTCTTCCACGCCGTTATCTTTGCATGTCCGGAAAAATTTAGCTATATCGTCTTTCGACGTAGGAAAGAATTTGTAGTTCGGGAAAACTATTATTTTTTTGCCGTTTTCGTCGTAAGAAAAACAAAAATCGTTTATTTTTTTTGCGGTTTCGTTTGGCAATGCGGAAATGAAAAGTTCAGTCTGAGCCGGAATTCCGATAAAGGATAGTCCGTCTTCGGTCCTTTTTACGGAGATTTTTTTCGTTTTTTTGTAGCGGTTAGTTATTTTAAGAAAGGATACGCAGATAGTTACGGTGAGAAGAAAGGCTATTATAGCCGCCGACACTACATTTTTTGCGGCGACGTAGGATATTGCGAAAACGATAAGAAAAAGGTTTGCGGAGACGATTATTTTATCTGATTTTTTCATTGACAATATTTTTGCCGCAAAGAAAGATATATAAACTTGTAAGGCGGTAAAAAAGATGATATTATATAACTATGAACACAGCAATATTCGGGGGAGCGTTCGACCCTTTTCATAAAGAACACAAAAACGTTATTATAAACGCTCAAAAAAGTCTGTCGCTTGACAGAGTGGTAGTCGTGCCGAGCTTTTTGCCCCCGCATAAGGACCATCTTTGCAGTCCGTACGAAGTAAGAAGAGACATGGTTAAAGCGGGCGTAAGCGACCTTCCGTACGTAATTATCGACGATATAGAAAAAGAACGGGGAGAACTAAACCCCACTTCGGTTACTTTGCCTATTCTGAAAGAAAAATATCCGTCGGATAAGTTTTATTTTATTATGGGTGGCGACAGCGTCAAAAACTTCGGTAGCTGGATAAACCCGCAAAAAATCGCCGATACGGCTACGCTTGCCGTAGTGGAACGGAGCGGCTGCGGCGACTTCGATACGGACGTAAAATCGCTCGCAGATACTTACGGAGCGAAAGCGGTAAAAATCCCGTATGTAGGCAAACGGGTATCCAGTTCCGTCGTTAAGGCTACCGTAGAATTAGGTTTGGAGTCTGACGATATATCCGATGAAGTGCGGAAGATTATTGATAAACACGGGCTGTACAGGAAGTTCGGTTCTATAATAGAAAAGCTGAAAGCCGATATCCCCGAAAAGACTTTTATTCACTGTTCGTCCACCGCTATATACGGAGAAAACTTTGCGGGAGAAAATAAACTTACTTACGAAGAAGTATTTTTAGCGTGTATTTTACACGACTGTGCGAAGCATATGAAAGTAGAGATGGAGGGAGTACCCGCGCCGGTCGTGCATCAGTTTACCGGGGCGGAAAGGGCGAGAGATTATTACGGCGTAACCGACGAAAGGATATTGAGCGCGATAAGATACCACACTTCGGGCAAACCGGACATGACCCGACTGCAAAAAATAACGTTCAGCGCGGATATGCTGGAACCGAACAGGAATTTCGACGGCGTGGAAAAACTTCGGACAATTATGGACGAAGACTTTGAAAAAGGTTTTGTCGCCTGCGTGAACGCAACTTATACGCATCTTCTTAATAAGGGCGGAGAGATTTATCCCTTGACGAAAGAGTGTGCGGAATATTACAATAAATAATATAATCCTAAGGAGAAATATTTTATGGAATCTAAAGAGATAAAAGATTTGGTAGTGTCGCTTTTGCAGGAAAAGAAGGCGGTTGATATAACGGTAATCGACGTCGAAAAACAGTCTTCCGTGACCGACTTTTTCGTAATAGCCACAGGCAGAAGCACCACGCAGGTAAAAGCTCTCGTCGATTTTCTCGACGAAAAGGGAGAAGAAAAAGGACTTACTGCGTACCGTCGCGACGGAGTACGCGAAGCGAGATGGGTAGTACTCGACTACGGCTCGGTAATAGTACACGTCTTTAACGACGCTATGCGCGACTTTTATAATCTCGAAAAACTTTGGGGCAACGGCGAAAATATCGAAAAGATAGACTGACTTTTTGGGTGAAAAATGAAAGTGTTGCTTATTAACGGTAGTTCGAGAAAAAACGGTTGCACGTTTACCGCTCTTAGCGAAGTTGCGAAAACGTTAAATTCGGAAGGGATAGAAACCGAAATTTTACAGGTAGGGGCCAATCCCGTACGAGACTGCATAGGCTGCGGCGGATGCAGGGGCAAAAATAAATGCGTGTTCGACGACGATATGGTAAACGAGTGGACGGAAAAAGCTAAGTTAGCCGACGGTTTCGTATTCGGTACGCCCGTCTATTACGCCCATCCGTCGGGCAGAATATTGAGCGTATTGGACAGAATGTTTTGTTCTGCGGGAGGATATTTCAGTCACAAGCCCGCCGCCGTAATAGCTTCGGCTCGCCGCGCGGGTACTACCGCTTCTCTCGACGCGATAGCCAAATATTGCGGTATAAAAGAAATGCCCGTCGTGTCGTCCACTTATTGGAATATGGTTCACGGCAATACCCCGGAAGAAGTCGCATGCGATCTCGAAGGAATGCAGACAATGCGCAATATAGGAATAAATATGGCGTGGCTACTTAAATGTATCGATTTGGGAAAAAGATCCGGGATTCCCGTACCCGTGACCGAAACGAAAGAAAAAACTAATTTTATCAGATAATAATCGGAATACAATATAAAAATACAATATAAAAAGGAGAATAAAAAATGAAAAGAAGAAGCGTATGCTCGGTAATTTTATTGACCATAATAACGTGCGGAATTTATGGTATATATTGGTTTATTACCGTAACCAACGAGATTGAAAACGATCTTTCGGACAGAAGCGACGGACATTGCAGCAACGGCGTTACGGCGTTTTTGCTGAACTTGGTGACTTGCGGAATTTACGGTATATATTGGTGGTATACCGAAGCAAAGAGACTGGCTTTGCTCGGAGAACTCCGAGGCGTAAACGTGAGCGACAACTCGATTGCATATCTGTTGCTGTCGCTTTTCGGTTTCGGTATAATTTCTACTGCTTTGATGCAGAACGATATGAACAGCATTGCGGATGCGGAAGAAGTCCCGACTATCGAAGAATAACGATAAAAATATAGCGGCAAAGAGAAGGATAAGTATTTTTTGTGTACTTATCCTTTTTGTGCTGTACTGCGTGCTTACGACCGAATTTTTAGGTTCGGCGTGTCCGGTTTACCTTATTTTCGGTATACCTTGCCCCGGGTGCGGCATGACGAGAGCGTGGCTTTATCTTTTTTGCGGCGAAGTGATGAAGGCTTTCGACTTTCATCCGATGTTTTTCGCCGTGCCTATAGTGGTTTTTTGCTTGATTTTGTGCATAATAAAACCGAAACTTAAAAAAAGTAAAATTTTTGCGGGAGTATATTTAGTTTTGTGCGTTGCGTTTTTAGCGACGTATGTCTATCGAATGGCAGTATTTTTTCCCGACGAAGAGCCGATAAATTATAACGAAAATTCATTTTTGGCGATACTGATAAGGGCTTTTTCTCGCTGAGCGGAATAAAACTGCTTGCGACGGACGATATGCGAAAGAGTTGACTTTTTATAAAAGTATGCTAATATATCTTTCGGAGGAACGATGAGATTAGTTATTGTCGGCGCCGGCAAAGTAGGTACGACGCTTATAGAGAAGTTATCCAAAGAAAAACACGATATAATAATCGTGGATATAGACGACGAAAAGGTCGAAAGTCTCGTCGACAAATACGACATAATGGGTATTGCCGGCGGCGGTTGCGACAGGAGCGTGTTGGAAGAAGCCGAAGTCAGCAAAGCCGACTTTTTTATTGCGTGTACGTCCCGTGACGAACTGAATATTCTTAGCTGTATGCTCGCCAAAAAGATGGGAGCAAAGTATTCCGTGGCGAGAGTCCGCGATCCGGAGTTTTATTCGGAAGAAGACTATATGAGCAAAGAGTTCAGTATAGATATGCCTTTCAATCCCGAACTCCGTACTGCGGAAGAAATAGCGCAGATACTGAAATTCCCGTCCGCCGTCAATATAGAGACTTTTGCCGACGGCAGCGTGGTTATGATAGAGTTGCTCATAAAAAAAGGCAATCCTATAATTGATAAGAGCGTAGTCGATATAATAAAAGAGTATAAAGTGAAATTGCTGTTCAGTATGGTGGAACGGGACGGAAAAGTATTCATTCCGCGCGGCGACTTCGTCATAAAAGAAGGGGACAGAATCCACATTACCGCTACCGAGCAGGAGATAGCCGCTTTCAGTAAGGATATGCAGATATACAAAAAGCGCGCAAAATCCGTCTTTATTGTCGGCGGTGGCAAGATAGCGTATTATCTTGCAAAAAACCTTATCGAATCCCGCGTGAACGTAACAATAATAGATATAGACGAAGAGCGTTGTCGCGAACTGAGCGAAAAGTTGCCCGAAGCCACTATTTTATGCGGCGACGGAACCGACCAGGACGTATTGAGCGAAGAAGGAATAGCAAAATGCGACGCTTGCGTAGCCCTTACGGGGATGGACGAAGAAAACGTAATAATCGCTCTTTACGCCGCTTCAAAAAATGTAGCCAAGGTAGTGTCTAAAGTGGACAGAGCGACCGTCGCGCAGATGGTAAGGAATTTAGGTCTGGACACCGTCGTTTCGCCGAGAAACGTAATAGCGAACAGAATTTTACGATTCGTAAGAAGTCACAGAGAAGGCGGCGATTGCAGTATAAATCGTCTTTACAACATTCTGGACAGGGCGGAAGCGTTGGAATTTATAGCTACCGCAGATTGTAAGTTTCTTAATATTCCGCTTAAAGACTTGAAGATAAAAAATAACTATCTCGTAAACGGTATCGTAAGGAATAAAGAATACATTATCCCTACCGGTGACAGTTATATTGCGGAAGGCGATTCAGTACTCATAGTCACCACCGATAAAAACGTAACCGACTTAAACAGGTTAATCAAATAGCATCGATATGAATTATAAGTTAGTTTTCAACGTATTGGGAAAAATCTTGGTATTGGAAGCGATACTTTTGTGTGTTCCGTTAATACTTAGCCTTGCGTACGGAGAAGATATTTATTTAGCGTACGTCATTCCCATAGCCTGCCTTTTGGGCGTAGGAATACCGTCGTTTATTTTTAAGCCGAAAGACGCGTCGATTTACGCAAGAGAAGGGTTTGTTGTAGTGGCCTTTTCTTGGGTCATTATGTCGCTTGCAGGGGCGTTGCCGTTCGTTATAAGTAAGGCTATCCCCAACTATATCGACGCTTTGTTCGAAACGGTTTCGGGCTTTACCACGACGGGAGCTACCGTTCTTTCGGAAGTGGAATCGCTGCCTAAAAGCATACTTTTCTGGCGTTCGTTTACCCACTGGATAGGTGGTATGGGGGTTTTGGTTTTCGTTCTTGCCATTCTTCCCGACGACAATGCCGGCAGCATGCACGTTTTTCGTGCCGAATCGACCGGACCTACCGTAGGCAAACTCGTGTCCAAAATGCGGGTTACCGCGCGGATACTTTATGCGATTTACATAGTGATGACTATGGTGGAAGTCGTGTGCCTATTATGCGGAAAAATGTCGGTATTCGACAGCTTCGTCAACGCTTTTTCCACTGCGGGAACGGGTGGTTTCGCCATAAAAAACAGTAGCATTGCGGCGTATAACAGCACGTATATAGAAATGGTAATCGCCGTGTTTATGATGCTTTTCGGCGTCAGCTTTAACGTCTATTACCTTATTCTTATCGGCAGTTTCGCAAAAGCGTTCAGGAGCGAAGAGTTGAGAGTTTATTTGGGAATTATGCTGACGGCGACGTTGATTATTGCGGTAAATATTCTGCACGTTTACGGCAATTTTGGACAGGCGGTAAGATTTTCCTTCTTCCAGGTAAGCTCGATAATGACTTCAACGGGGTTCTATACGGCGGATTACGGAACGTGGCCCGCTTTGTCGCAAGCCGTTATTATGTTCCTTATGGTAGTAGGCGCGTGCGCCGGTTCTACGGGAGGCGGAATTAAGGTTGCAAGGCTCGTCATCTTAAGTAAATCCGGCGTGGCAGGGGTAAAAAAACTCGTCAAACCGAGAACGATTGTCGTTACCAAATTCGAAGGAGAAATGTTAAGCGACGACACTATAAATAACGTAAGGTTGTTTTTCGTTTTGTTTGTAGGAATGCTGATTGCGTCGACTTTGCTTGTTTCTATCGACGGCTACGGGAGTCTGCTGACGAACTTTTCGGCAAGTTTAACTTGTATAAACAACATAGGACTCGGACTCGATCAGGTGGATCCTTCCGGTAATTTCGGCGGATATTCGGCTTTTTCCAAACTTATATTCTGCTTCGATATGCTTGCCGGCAGGTTGGAAATTTTCCCGATAATAACGTTGTTCAGTCCCGTAACGTGGAGAAGACATTAAAATTTAACAAAAAACGATATAAAAATGAAAAAGCGTCTTGAAAACCAAGGCGTTTTTTGCTACTATAATAATAGTGCTAAAAATAAAACTAAAAAGGAGTTTTGAAAAATGGGAGAATACAGCAAATTTATATCGGAAACAAGACGTGCGGTGCCTACGCCTAAGAGCATAGTAAAACCCGACGGCGGTTGCGAATTCGGTACGTTTGATAAAGAATTCGAAGAAATGGACTTCGTAAAACTCAATCATCCTACCGCTTTGCCGCAGTGCTTTAACAGATTGAAACTTACTTTATGGCAGGCTACCGAAGTCCACCTGAAAAACGGCGTCCTTCTCGCAGTCGTTTGCGACATGGGTATTTTCGGAAAGACTTTCAACGTGTTTTACGACAAACGCACGCACAACGTTTACAGTTGGGACACGAACCTTAAAAGTAAAGACACTATAATCGCGCCTAACCTTATAAACGGAGCGATTTCCGAAGCTCACACTCCCGTAAGTTTCGTAAAATACGTCAACAATTTCCAAGACGGAAGATGCGATATCTCGGGCAAACACGAAGTGAAGTGTCTAATAACCGTCCCCAACGAAAACAAGGAAGCGAGCAAATCCATTAAAGAAAACTACGGCGAAGGAACGATAGAATACGAATTTTCGTTAAAACGACTCAGCTTACCTTGCGTGGCGAGCATACCGTTTTCGACCACTCGTCCCCGTCCTTTGTATAGCCAAAAAGACTTTTTTAAGGCGGAAGGCAGACTCGTAATCAACGGCGAAGAAATGCTCTCCGACGGCGAAACCGTGGCTATAGTAGACGATCACAGAGGATTTTATCCCAGACGCGCTCACTACGATTGGGTCACCACCATGGGTAAATGCAACGTAAACGGCGAAGAAAAATTCCTTGCCTTCAACCTTACCCGTAACCAGTCTGTCGACCAGGATAAATATAACGAAAATATCCTTTGGCTCGAAGGCAAAACGAGCATATTGCCCCCGGTAACCTTCACCAGAAGCGTCGAATCAAAAGACTTCAAAAACTATTCCGAATGGATAGTGAAAGACGAATACGATATGGTCAACCTCAAATTCAAAGTCTACGGTATGAACCCGATGATTATGCACGCCTTAGTCGTAAACATCGATTACTACATAACGTACGGAGAACTCGAAGGTTATATAAGAGACGAAGACGGCAATAAGTACGTTCTTGACGGAATGCTCGGTATGGGCGAAGACAAAACTCTCTTATTGTAAAACTAATCAATAATTACCAAAACCGCCCTTTACGGGCGGTTTCTTCTAAATTGCGTGTCGCTTTGATTTGCGGCGAAAACGAAGAAAGGAAATATGGGAAAAATATTTAATAAAATAGTACGTAAAGTAACGAGCCTTGTCACGGGAGAACTTTCGCAGGAATTAAACGGCGGGTTAGGCGACGGGAAATGCGTCGTCGACGGGATCGGCGAAAAGATAAGACAAGCTGCGGCGGAAGGTTGCGTTTTACTTAAAAACAACGGTGTTCTCCCTATAAAAAACAGAAAAATATCCGTGTTCGGCAGATGTCAATACGATTACTTTTTTGTCGGATACGGTAGCGGTGGCGACGTAATTGCCCCGTATAAGGTGAATTTATACGACGGACTGAAAAACGGCGGAGTAGAAATAAACGAAGAAGTTTCGGCAGAATATAAGCGTTGGACGGAGAAACCGAAAAACGGTGCCGACGAAGGTTTTTGGGGTCATTGGCCGTACGCTTTTCCGGAAATGCCGTTAAAGGACGAGTTCGTGGCTTCCGCCGCGAAAAATTCCGATATTGCGGTAGTAGTTATCGGACGAGCCGCGGGCGAAGACAGAGAAAACAAACTAAAAAAAGGCAGTTACTACCTTACCGATAAAGAAAACGATATGCTCCGTAAAGTGACTTCGGCTTTCAGAAAAACCGTCGTTATTATGAACGTCGGCAACGTAATCGACTTTTCGTGGGTAAAGGAATACGGCAAGCAGATAAGCGCGATTTTACTTGCGTGGCAGGGCGGTATGGAAAGCGGCAACGCTATTTGCGACGTACTTACGGGTAAAGTTAATCCTTGCGGCAAGCTCACCGACACAATAGCCGAAAAGTATGAAGATTATCCGTCTGCTCCTTATTTCGGCAACAGAAAAAAGAACTGCTACGCCGAAGATATTTACGTAGGGTACAGGTATTTCGAAACTTTCGCTAAGGATAAAGTTTTGTTCCCGTTCGGATACGGTTTAAGCTATACCGACTTTAACGCAAAATGCGTTGAGTTTAACGCCGACGATAAAAATATCGAATGTAAGTTTGTTATAAAAAATATAGGAAAATGTAGCGGACGCTACATATTGGAGCTATATTGTAAACAACCGCAAGCCAAACTCGGCAAGCCGAGCCGTATACTTATAGGTTTTGAAAAAACAAAAGTTCTCGAAACGGGCGAAGAAGAAACGATTACTATATCGGTTCCTACCGAATATATAGCTTCTTACGACGACACGGGTAAGAGCGGATACGAACACGCTTACGTTTTGGAAAAAGGCAAGTACGAATTTTATTTCGGCGACAGCTGTCGCTGTACCGAGCTTGCCGGCGAATACTTTGTCGAAAATACTTACGCTTTAAGAATGACAGAAAGGATTTTACCTATAAATCCGACAGACGCATATTTGCGAATGGTCAATGAAAACGGTAGCTTGTGCTACGAACAAGTACCGATTTATATCTCCGACTTAAAAGAAAGGATATTGCGTGATTTGCCAAAAGACGTCGTCTTGTCGGCAGACGGCGAATACAAACTTTCCGACGTGGCTGACGGAAAAATTACGCTTGATAAATTCATATCCACGCTTAACGATAAAGAATTAGAATGTCTTACCCGCGGCGAAGGCGGTATGAACAGCCGTTACGGTGTGGCGGGCAATGCGGGAGCATTCGGCGGCACGATGCAGTCGTTAATCGATAAAGGCATTCCGCCTGTTATCGCTACCGACGGACCTTCGGGAATAAGGATAAAAAAGACTTGTTCGCTGCTGCCTTGCGGTACTGCTCTCGCATGTACCTGGAATAAGGAATTGATTAAAGAACTGTTTTCTTTACTCGCCGACGAGATGGCACATTACGGCAGCGACGTTATATTATCTCCCGGCATGAATATCCATCGCAATCCCTTGTGCGGACGCAATTTCGAATATTATTCCGAAGACCCCGTTATAAGCGGCACGATAGCGAAATATGCAGTCATCGGTATCCAAAGCAACGGAAAATCTGCTTGTCCGAAACATTTTGCTTGTAACAATCAAGAAACAAACCGCCAAAGAAACGATTCAGTCGTGTCTGAAAGAGCGTTGAGAGAAATTTATTTACGCGGATTCGAGATAGCGGTTAAGGAAGCCAAGCCGAATACTATTATGACTTCGTACAACAAAATCAACGGAGTCTGGAGCCACTACAATTACGACTTATGTACTACGGTTTTGCGTAAGGAGTGGGGCTTCGACGGAGTGGTTATGACCGATTGGTGGATGCAGTATACGTCCTCTCCCGAATTCCCCGCGATAAGGGACAACGGGTACAGAGTTCGCTCGCAAGCGGACGTTCTTATGCCGGGTGTTAAGCGGCTCGCGAGAAAGACTGTCGACAAAGACGACGGGACCCTGACGGAAAGTTTAGAAAAGGCGGGCGGAATTACTTACGGCGAAATGAAACGGAGCGTAAAGAACGTTCTTAACTTCATCGTCAAAACGAAATTTATAGAAAAATAAGCGGGGTGTACACGTTATAAAAAATCCCCTGAATTTTGCAAGCCCGAAAGGTTTTTCGGGCTTGTTCTTTGCAGGGGATTTTTCAGATTGACAGTTTCGTCGAAACTACATTATTTCGAAAGTGAATTTTGTTTTCGTCGACAGGGGTTCGGTTTTCGTAATTATTATCGACGGGAAGGAGTCTATATTGCAGGCGTTGGGGTAGCTTTGCGTTTCCATACAGAATGCGGATTGGTATCCGAAATCCTTTTTGCCGTGTACTGAGCCGTCCAGAAAATTTCCGGTATAAAATTGCAAGCAAGGTCTGTCGGTGAACACCGTCATTTTTATTCCGCTTTTCTTAGAATACGCATATGCGGCGGGTTTGTCGTTATTTTGTTCCAAAACGTAGTTGAAGTCGTACCCGTGGCGGGCGATTTTAAGCAGCGGATGGTCTATCCCCGTGTCGCGACCGATAGTTTTCGGCGTGGAAAAATCGAACGGCGTGTCTTTTATGTCGAGAACTTTTCCCGTTGCGATAAGTTCTTCGTCGGATTCCGTCATAAGTTGCGAATTTATGAACACTTCGTGTTCGCGTGCCGTTTCGAAATCGCCGTCAAGGTTAAAATACGCGTGATTGGTAAGGTTGCAGGGTGTGTCGGCGTCGGTTTCGGCAAAGTATTCGATCCCCAACGTGTTTTCGTTTAGCGTGTAAGTTACCGTCACTTTCACGTTCCCCGGGAAATTTTCTTCGCCGTCGGGGGAGAAGTAGCAAAGAACAAGCGTAGGCACGCCGTTAACGACGGAACATTTTTCACAGCTCCATATTTTGCTGTCAAAACCCGTTTTGCCGCCGTGCAAACAATTTTTGCCGTCGTTTTTGTACAAGTTGTAGGTTTTTCCGTTTAACGAAAAACACGCATTGCCGATACGATTTGCCACTCTGCCGATCACCGCATTAAAATAAGGGTTTTCGGTGCGGTATCCTTCGGGGGCGTCGAAGCCTGCCACCACGTCTATCGTTTTTCCGTTACGGTCGGGGACGAAGAGTTTATGTATTCTCGCGCCGAACGTTATTATCCGGACGCTCATACCGGTATCGTTGGCAAGTTCATACGTTTCGATACCGGTCGCGCTCGTTCCGATTTTTTTTGCTTCCATAATTTTCACCTCATAAAAATTTTCTATATTCAGTATACCACATAACTGTAATAACGCAACAAACAATTTGTTCCGACTTTTTGCAAAAAAACATTGACAAACCCACCCTTTATCATTTATTATAGAAAAGCCGTGGGGGTGTAGCTCATCTGGTAGAGCGCTTGAATGGCATTCAAGAGGTAAGGGGTTCGACTCCCCTCATCTCCACCACATTTTACCAATCCGCACCAGTGGCGGATTGTTTTTTATTTTCTTG
>CAZUJW010000021.1:0-34160 GCA_964620655.1 uncultured Christensenella sp. | reverse complement strand
GGAAGAACTACTACCGGTAGTGGTAACGTCCCCGGTTGTGTAACATTCGGTTATTGTCACACTAGAATAAGAACAACCAATCAATCCGCCGGCATAGGAAGAACTACTACCGGTAGTGGTAACGTCCCCGGTTGTGTAACATTCGGTTATTATCACACTATTATTAGAATAACCAATCAATCCGCCGACGTAACTTTTTGACAAAGTTGCGTTAATTACCGATGACGAACTTGCATTCATAACGCTGTTTCCTTCGAAATATCCCGTCAGACCGCCTATATACGTTTCGTTGCTTGTATTTTCCACAGTGATTGTGTAGGAAGAAATATTGTTATCCACGCACCCCGCTGCTCTCCCGGCAATTCCTCCGACGTAGACTTTATAATCGTTCGACTTTATATAGGATATATTAGCGGAAACTTCGCAATTCGTTATCGAGCCTAAATTATAGCCGCATAATCCGCCGATATAATTCGTTCCCGATACATTCATATTTTTTAATTTCAAGTTCTTGACGACTCCGTCTGAACCTACGTAAGCAAATAACCCGGTAAAGAACGTTTCTTCATTTATCATCGTAATATTAGAAATAGTTTTTCCGTTGCCGTCGAAAATACCGTTAAATTGATTTACGTCGTCAAACAACGGCTTAAAATTAGACGTTCCCGTTTCCGCTATCGGCAAATCTATATCGTTAAGTAAAATAAATGCCGAAGTATTAAATTTTTCAATATTTTTCAGTTGTTCGATAGTCGTTATTTTATACGGATTACCTAATATTCCCGCTCCACCGCTGAAATCTTCGGTATTTTCCGGCAATTTTTCTATGAAACGCACCGTAACGCTCATATCCGCTTGCACGTTTAAGTCTTGTCTCGTCGCGGTAGTAACTCCGTCGCTCCAGCCGGCAAATTCGTATCCGTCGTCGGATACAGCCGTTACGCTTTGTCCGTTTTCGCCTTGTCTGACGGTTTGCGTTGCTTCGCCGTCTATTCTTCCGTGCGAATCTGCAACATAAGTCAACGTATATTCAGGCAAAATCTTTTTGAAACTTGCCGTAACAGTAAAAGATTCACAAATATTACTATCTTGTCTCGTCGCGGTAGTAACTCCGTCGCTCCAACAGTCAAATTCGTATCCGTCGTCGGGTACTGCCGTTACGCTTTGTGCATTTTCCCACTTTTTCACGGTTTGCATAGTTTCTCCGTCTATTCTTCCGTTCTTACCGGCTGTATAAGTTATTGTATATTCCGCTAATTTCATTCTGAATTTTGCATAAACGATAAACTCTTCGGTAATATTTTTGTCGTGTCTTGTCGCTGTGGTAACACCGTCGCTCCAACAGTCGAATTCGTACATGTTTTCGGGCCAGCTTGCGGGTACCGCAGTTACGGGAGTAGCGTCTTGACCCGGAATTACGTATTGATAGTTATCTCCTTGTATTTTGCCGTAGTCACTACTATACACATCTCTTGCGTATCGGATTTCTAATTTCGGAGCATACTCCGCATCCACCTTTATATTAGATTTAACGTTTTTCTCCTGTCTTGTAAGAGTGGTTACACCATCGTTCCACCCGACAAAGTAATGTTGTGTATATTCAGATTCGGCGGTAACGGGGGCACCGTCTTCGCCGTCGATTACATATTGTTTTTCTATCAGGTGATCGTCTATACCGTAATACACTACCGTCCACACTCTCTTGATTATTGCCGTAATTTCCATATCTTTCGTTACGTTTGAGTCCGAACGTTGCGCGGAAGTGACTCCGTCACTCCACCCGACAAAAGTATAGCCGTAATTATCGTTGATACCATACGTATATTTACATTCCACAGTCACGCTTTCGGTAGAACCGCCGCTCAGCACGTATTGCGTTGTTTTTCCGACAATTTCGCCGAATTCGTCATTTACTATGTATTTTACGGTATAAACGGGTGTTTCTTGAACAAATACGGCTTTGACGCTTAAATTCTCAGTCAAATTTGTATCCGTTCTGGTAGGAGTAGTCACTCCGTCCGACCACTCGACAAATTTAGCTCCAAGTCCGGGAGTAGCAATAACCGTCGACGCGTCGCTGCCTTTATTTACATATTGATAATAATAACCGCTTACCCTACCGGGTCCCTCCGCTTCATAAGACGCGGTAACTATATCCCCGGCTAATTCTCCATCTGAATTCGCTCCGGTAAGATAAAATTTAGCGACGTCGGTTTCTACGTATTTTCCGTAATAATGCATCAACGAAGGTTTTGTTGCCGTCGTAAACTGAAAGGCTATATCGCCGCTTTTCCGGTCGCAAACGTATTCTCCGTAACTTACGACGTCCGCAAGTTGACTCGAAGACGAATCATACCCGGAAGTCCTGCAAATAATTTTTCCGCTAAGAAAAAATTCGTATTGCATATCGTATACCAATAGATCTCCGTTGCGTATTTCTTCTCTTAACGTATAGGTACCGGCAATTTTAATAAATTCGTACTCATCTGAATTATCGGTACTCGTGTTTTCCGTACAACCGAAAAGCACAGCCGCTAAAATTAGTGTTAACACAACTAAATAAAATGCTTTTTTCGACATGTTCCACCTTTTATTTTTATTTTTTAGTTATTTTTATATTAGTATAGAATTTTCTATATGTCAAGCACGAGTATAGAAAATGCTATACCATATTCAATATGACCGACTATGACTTCAAGGATATTCTTTCAGATTTTATGATACAAAAAGGGCTTACCCAAACCGCGTTTGCAAATATTGTAGATATAAAACAAAGTCAAGTAAGCGAATGGTTAAAAGGCAAGGCAAAGCCAGGTTATGACATGCTTAAAAAAATAGCAAGTTCTTTTAATATTTCCGCCGATTATTTTTTAGGGCTGAAAGATTCGTACAAGTAATTTTATTGGCTATAAACATAAGAAAACGCCCACCTTTACGGCGGGCACAACTGTTTTAATTAAATTAGTACGATACTAACCTATTACCGTACCCATTTTTTCCCCGCCGACGACTCTTACGATACTTTCGGGTTCGGAAAGACCAAAAGCTATTACGGGGATATTATTTTCCATACAGAGAGTAACGGCGGAAGTGTCCATAGCCGTCAGACCTTGTTTTATAAAGTCGATATAGGAAATTTTGTCGTATTTTTTAGCGTTTTTGTTAATTTTCGGGTCGCTGTCGTAGATACCGTCTACGTTTTTCGCCAGCAGCAAAACGTCGGCTTCTATTTCGGCGGCTCTGAGAGCGGCTCCCGTGTCGGTCGAAAAGTACGGATTACCCGTGCCGCATGCAAAAATTACGACGTAGCCTTCTTCGAGATACTTTACTGCGTTCTGCTGATTAAAGGGTTCTCCCACAGAAGAAATGCCGAGCGCGGTCAAGACCTTAGCTTTTATTCCGGCGTGAATTAACGAGTCCTGCATTCCGAGCGAATTTATCGCGGTGGCGAGCATACCCATATAGTCGGCGGTGCTGCGGTTCATATCGCGACCTTGTCTGCCGCGCCAAAAATTGCCGCCGCCTATCACGATACCTACCTGCACTCCGCTTTCGACTACCTTTTTTATCTGTTCGACGACTTTATTTACTTTGTCGAAATCTATTCCGCTGCCGTTGGCGCAAGCCAACGCTTCGCCCGATAATTTAATTAAAGCTCTCTTATACATATCTCTACTCCGTTATTCTTCGTAAAAAGGTTAGAAAAAAAGCCGTCCGAAAAAGGAACGGCTTTTTTCGTTATTTATTGTTGTTGGCTTTCATTGCCGCGACCTGCGCGTTGATTTCTTCGGCGAAATTGTCGACTTTCTTTTCAAGTCCTTCACCCATTTCATATCTTACGAAACGACGAACTGTGATTTTTTCTCCGATTGCGCTGATGGTTTCGTTAAGAAGCTGAGTAATAGTCTTGGACGGATCTTTGACGAAGTCCTGTTCCATAAGGCAAACTTCTTTATAGTACTTATTAACTCTTCCTTCAACCATCTTTTCGATGATAGCCATGGGCTTCGGCTTGTCTTCGTTAAGCGCCTGCGCTTTAAGAATTTCTTTTTCGTGTTCTACTTCCGCCGAAGGAACTTCTTCCTTGGTGACGTAGGCAGGTTTAGCCGCAGCTATCTGTAAAGCTACGTCGTGAACGAAATTCTTGAACTGTTCTCCGCGAGCGACGAAGTCGGTTTCGCAGTTTACTTCTACGAGTACGCCTACTTTTCCGCCGAGATGGATGTAGCTGTCTACTATTCCTTCGCTTGCTATTCTGCTCTGCTTTTTAGCAGCGGTAGCAATTCCTTTTTCTCTCAAATATTCGATAGCCTTGTCCATATCACCGTCGGTAGCGGTGAGAGCCTTTTTGCAATCCATCATACCTACGCCGGTACGAGCGCGCAAATCCATTACGTCTTTACTGGTAAATGCCATAAATCCTCCAAATAATTTAATTATGCGTTTTCGGTAGCGTCAGCTACGTTTTCTTCCTTAATTTCTTCACCTTCGGCTACTTCGGCTGCTTTTTCCTGTTTGCCTTCCTTAGCTTCGATTACTGCGTCGGCAATTACGCTCGCGATAAGCTTTATTGCTCTTATAGCGTCGTCGTTACCGGGGATGGGATAATCTACTTCTTCGGGGTCGCAGTTGGTGTCGACGAGACCCACGATAGGAATACCGAGAGACCTTGCTTCCTTAACGGCAAGATGTTCTACTTTAAGGTCGACTACAAACAAAGCGCCGGGAAGTTCGCGCATGTTCTTGATACCGCCAAGGTTGGTTTCCAAAACGTCGCGTTCGGCTTTGAGTTTAATAACTTCCTTTTTGGGGAGCAAATCGAATTCTCCGATTATTTCCATCTGATTAAGTTTGTTAAGTTTGTCTATTCTGGTACGAATGGTAGCGAAGTTGGTCAAAGTACCGCCGAGCCAACGCTGGTTCATATAGAACATTCCGCAACGGGTAGCTTCCTGTTCGATAGCTTCTTTAGCCTGTTTCTTCTTACCTACGAAAAGCACGCTCTTTCCGCTTGCTACGACGTCGCGAATGAATGCGTAAGCCTTTTCGGTAGCTTCGACAGTCTGTTCGAGATTGATGATATGCACGTCGTTACGCGCGTCGAAGATGTACTTCTTCATTTTCGGGTTCCATTTCTTGGTCTGGTGACCGAAATGTACGCCGGCTTCCAAAAGTTGTTTCATTGAAATTACTGACATAGTAAAAAAACCTCCTTGTTTATATCTCCCCGACCATCTACGAAGGTGACAATCCTTTCGGACAACAATCCCTTCTCCGTTATCGGTTCGTAATTTCTTTAATATATTACCATATATATAGCGTTTTTGCAAACACTTTTTTACGGCAAAATCAAATTTTTAGTAACCTGCCGAACGATTTCCGTTCGGCAGGTCGAAAACTTCGTTATTCTTCTTCTTCGATGGCGTCGTTGAGCTCTTCGATAAGTTCTTCTATAAGCGTATCGTCTTCCACGGGAAGGAAAATTTCTTCTCCGTCTTCGTCTTCCGCCACTTCGTAGATAATAACTTCGTCGTCTTCGAAATCTTCGTCGGGCTGAACGGGTTGAAGATAAACGTACCATTTGCCTTTATGGTCGAGTTCCGCCATGCAATAAAAATCTTCCTGCGAACCGTCGTCGTAAGTCAAAGTGACTATTTCGTCGTTTTCGTCTATGGTTATTTGTCTTTCTTTTTCCATAATATACTCCTAATCGTTATTTATTTATTCTGTCCAGATAACTCTGTAAAATAATCGTTGCCGCCACTTTATCGACGACGTTTTTGCGTTTTTCTCTTCTGACGCCGCTTTCTATAAGCATTTTTTGCGCGCTTACGGTGCTGAGTCTTTCGTCCTGAAAAACTATTTTTATATCGGTATACTGCGATAACTTTTCCGCAAAATCCCTTATTTCGGCTACTTTCTCCCCTTCCGTGCCGTCCATATTAAGAGGAAGTCCCAAAACCAATGCGTCGCAACCTTTATTTTTCGCCAAATCGGCAAGGTAAGCCAAATCTTTATTTTCGTCTTTCGTTCTCGTATAGGTTTCGTAACCGCCCGCTATTATTCCCATAGGGTCGCTCGTCGCTATTCCTATTCTGACCGTTCCTATATCCAAAGCCATTTTACGCATCGTTTACGCCTCCGCTCTTTCCAGATATTCGTCTATATTGTCGTACAGCTTCTTGCCGGGAATAAACGCGTATAAACCGTTTACTATTATCGCTACGGCGAAGAATATAACGTACAGCGCGGCGTCGGAAATTTCTCCGCCGCTTATAGCTCCGAAAACTATTCCCATTATAAGGTAAATGAACGAAACCGACAAGTCAATAAGCATAGGTTTTATCATTTTCTTATTGTTTTTCGTTAATTCGTTAATGTTATCGAACTTAAACACGGGTCTTTTTATATCGTTATAAAGTCCGATAAAAGACGACGCCGCGCCGTTTAATAAAAACGTAACGAGTAAGCCTAAGGCTACGAGCGGATTATGAAATTCGCTTACCGCAACGTAACTGACAGCCCCCACTACCGCAATAATCGCCGTACCGATATTTGCGACGAGAACTTTCGCGTTAAGCAAATCTTTCGGTCTTATCGGCATAGATTTAAGGACGCATATATTCTGCCCTTCCATAGAAAATCCCGCCAAAGAATACATATTCGTCGAGCATAAGAATATCGAAACGAAATAGCTTATGAACCCTACGAAAGCAAGTTCCGTCCCCATAGTAACGGCTTCGCCTTCTTCTGTAAAACTGAAATTACCGCTTTTTGCCATAATAACGCAAAATACGGGAACGACCACAACGCCTATAATAAGCCCGATAAAAAGTTGCGAATTGCCGAAAAGGCATTTGAGTTCTTTTTTAATAAAGGTTTTGGAAAAGGAAGTTTTCGTATAATCCGCCGCCTTTTTAGACTTTTTCTTAGAAGAACTCATTCCGTCGCCTTCTACCATAACGTACAGACCTTTACGATAAAAAGCCGCGCTTACGAGTATACCCAACGCCAGCACGCCGACGAGTTCGAGAATATAGAAAAGAAAATTCAACGCGGCGTGTTCTCCGCTTAAAGCCGCAACTAAATTGTAGTTATAAATTCCCATTTTGGAAATTCCCGTAAATATCGCGGTAACGTTTCCGCTGAGTTCTTCTCCGTCGCCGCTTTGCGAACCGAACACGAACAAAAGATATATAGCTGTGACCGCTAAACTCAAAACTGCGCTTACTATCGCCTTGCCCACTTCTCTGTTCTTGAAAAACGATACGAAATACATAAGCGGTATCGAGATTATACTTATCACGAGCAGCGGAACTATCGGCATAAGGAACGTGGAAATTATCCCTATAATATAGTATCCCGCGCCGAGCGAAGCGGCGGTTACGCTACGGAAAACCGCGCCGAACGTAATTAAAAACGGCAGGTACATTATTGCGCAGACCAAAAGTTGACTGACGTAAGCCAAACTTAATTTAACCGCGAAAACCACGCTCGATTTAATCGGCAACGACATAAGCGTACGGTTATCTTTGCCGAAATACATATAGTTAAGGGTCGAAATGCTTCCTACGAAAAGTATAACTATCTGCGTAACTGTGCAGAACGCGTAAATACATTCCTTAATCATTCCGTTATTTATAAAGTAAAGCGAAAGTTCGCTCGCCATTAACACGACGTAAGACAATATAAGTACGCAAAGAAGCGCGATACACACGCCGCCGAAAATCTTTTTTGCTTTCTTCTTTCCGTCAGATTTTTCCGCGGTTTCGTCTAAATCGGCGTCCTGAACCTTATTGTTTTTCTTTCCGAAAAGTTTGCCGTTAAAAACGTCGTAGGAATTCCTCAGACAGGTCTTTAACAGCGTAAAATACGCTTTGACGTCGGACATTATTCCTTTACCCCCGTGAGCGTAAGGAACAGTTGTTCCAGACTTAAATCGCTGCGTTTTTCCTGCAATTCTTTAATATCGCAGACGGTAACCAACTTGCCTTTGTCCAAAATCGCGACTTTGGAACATATCTTTTCCACCACGTCCAGAACGTGCGACGAGAAAAATACGGTTTTTCCTTCGGCGGCGCGTTCCGCCATAATCTTTTTCAGTTCGTATCCCGATTTCGGGTCGAGTCCCGTCATCGGTTCGTCGAGTATCCACACTTCGGGGTCGTGAACGAGCGAAGATATTATGCTTATTTTTTGCTTCATTCCGTGGGAATATGAAGATATTTTTGAAGTGAGTTTATCCGTCATATCGAATAAATCGGCGTATTTTTCCACTCTTTCTTTTCTTACGTCGCTGTCCACGTCGAAAATATCGGCGATAAAGTTTATATATTGTTCGCCTGTAAGCGACTCGTACAAAACGTGGTCGTCGGCGACGAACCCTATACGCTTTTTCGCTTCTATCGGGTGTTCTTTAAGGTCGTAACCGCAGATACTTATATTACCTTCTTCGTACGGTAAAATTCCCGTCATACACTTAATCGTAGTGGACTTTCCCGCGCCGTTCGGTCCGAGAAAACCGAAAACTTCGCCGCCGTCTACGGTTATGCTCAAATCGTCTACCGCTTTGACTTTGCCGTTAGCGTAGCGTTTAGTTAAATTGTTGATTTTTATCATTTTACTCTCCAAAAATTATTTTTCCGTTCTCCACAGTCCGTGGTAGTTCTTTTCGTCGCCGATATTCGACGGAACGTAAAAAACTTCGTCTTTTATATCGTCGGGAAGATATTGTTGCTCGACGTATCCGCCGTAAGAATGGGGATACTTGTATCCGGATATTTTTTTCGTCTTGTAATTCGGGTCTCTCAAATATTCGGGGACGTCGTTATGCCCTTCTCTCGACACCTTGTCGGCTTTTTCCATAGCCATAACGACGCTGTTCGATTTGGGCGCTTTACAAACGTAAATTATCGCTTCCGTCAGCGGAATAAGCCCTTCGGGCAAGCCCATTCTTTCCATAGCGAGAGTGGCGTTGACGGCTATATTGAGCGCGTTCGGGTCGGCTAAACCCACGTCTTCGGCGGAATGAGCCATAAGTCTTCTGCAAATAAGTTTGGGGTCTATCCCCGCGTTAATAAGGCGCATCGCGTAAAACAACGCCGCGTTCGGGTCGCTGCCGCGTAAAGACTTACAAAACGCGCTTATCATATCGTAATAATCGCTTTCGTCCACGCCGATTACCGGTCTTTGGGTAGACTGCGCGGCTATTTCTTTCGTAATGGTAATTACGCCGTCTTTATCGGACGGAGTGGACAAAACGGCAAGTTCGAGAGAATTTAACGCTACTCTCATATCGCCGTTACACGCCAAAATAAACTGTTGTTTCGCCCCTTCGTCTATATTTATATCGTAATTGCCGAAACCTACCCTTTTATCGCTCAACGCTCTTTCCAACCCGAAACGTATATCTTCGGGCGAAAGGGGTTTGAATTCGAATATTCTGCACCTCGACACGATAGCTTTCGTCATACTGACGTAAGGATTTTCCGTCGTGCTGCCGATAAAAACTATTTCTCCCTTTTCGATAGCTCCCAAAACGCAGTCTGACTGCGATTTGTTCCAACGGTGACATTCGTCGAGCAATAAATAAGTTTTCCTGCCGAAAAGAGCCAACTCCTTTTTGGCTCTGTCGATAATCGCTTTCGCTTCCGAAACTCCGCTCGATACCGCGTTAAGGTACTCGTAGTTACTGTGCGTAGTGTTCGCTATTATGTTTGCAAGGGTAGTTTTGCCCGTTCCGGGCGGACCGTAAAAAATACAACTGCCGAGCCTGTCGGCTATAATCGCTCTGCGCAATAGACACCCTTCCCCGACGATATGTTTCTGTCCTACGAAATCGTCGAGAGAAGAGCAACGCATTCTCTCCGCAAGCGGAGCGTTTTCTATTCTGTTATTTTCAAATAAATCCATACGGATATAATATAACTATTTTTATCTTAAGTCAAGATTTAACGGTGATTTTACGCCGAAAACCGAGCTTATTTTATTAAAAATATAATTTTCCGTCCGGAGTTAGGTTTACGGCGCGCAAACCACTATCTTTTGCAATATTCCGTCTTCCAACGTAACGTAGTTTTCCACGCGTTTTTCTCCGTTCACTTCAACGGAAAACTCTTCGTCCGATTTATACTCGATGCTGTAAACGCTGTCGTTAAATTTATACGTTACCACGCTCGAAGACAGTTTTTTCGGAAGCCGCGGCTCGATATAAAGTTTTTTGCCCCGCCTTTTCAGTCCGAAAAACTCTTCCACTATAAGCCTGTACGCCCAACCTGCGCTGCCCGTGTACCAACTCCATCCCATTCTGCCGTAGTTTTTTTCGTTTGAATAAATATCCCCCGCAAAAACGTACGGTTCGCCTTTATAACGTGCGTTTTTGTCTGCGTTACGGCACTTTTCGGCGGGATTTATCATCATAAACAAGTCGTACGCTTCGTCCTGCCTACCCGCTCTCGTCAAAGCGATAAGATACCACACGGCGGCGTGGGTGTACTGTCCGCCGTTTTCTCTGACTCCATGCGGATACGCCGAGATATACCCGAACCCGGACTTTTCTTTGAGCGGCGGACAAAGAAGTTTTATTATTCCCGCGTCAACGTCGACTAAACTTTTTGCCGTGTCGAGTACGATTTCCGCTCGTTTTTCGTCGGCTATTCCCGATATGACGGCGTAACTTTGCGTGAGAATATCCAAGGAAAGAACTTCGTTCCCGCCCCGTCCGTACCACACGCCCGAATCGGAACATAATCTCATATACCTGTCCTTGTCGAATGCGAACGAATTGACGGCGAATTTGAGTTCTTCGCTTATTCTTGATAATTCTTTTTCGACGTCTTCGTCGCACAAACGCCCGAATTTACGCATAACTTCGTAGCACAGCATGGAATTGAAAACGCTTTCACCCTTTCCTTCTCTGCAAATTTTGTCCATGCCGTCGTTCCAGTCGCCGCTCCCCATTACGAGCAAGCCGTGTTCTCCGTACCGTAAACTGCTTTTTATCGCTTTAATACAATGTTTCCGCAAACTTTCTCGGCGTTCGGTGTATCTCGGATTTTCGTATCTCGTGTTTTCGTTTTCTGCCAAAACTGGCGAATCGAGATATGGTAATTCGATCTCTAAAATCCCGCAATCGCCCGTAAACTCGACGTATTCCGCTACGGCAAGAGGCAAAAACAGCTTGTCGTCGGTGATTTTAGTCCTTAATCCGAATTTAGGTTCGTGCCACCAGTGCATAACGTCCCCTTCGAAATATTGATGCTTAGCCGTTTCGAGAATAATTTCTTTCGTCTTTTCGGGAGAAAAGTGCATAATAGAAAGCCCGTCTTGAAGTTTATCCCTAAATCCCGTAGCTCCGCCCACCTGATAAAAACCGGCTTTCGCATTAATTCTCGACGAAACTACCTGATAAGGCAACCATTTTAACAACACGTTGAAGGAACGATACGGCGAAACCACGCCCACGTTGCCCACGCCGTCGAAATAGTCCTTGTCTTTCGCTTCGTAATAAGAAACGTTCTCGGCGTTAATAGACTCGATAAGGTTCTTATCCTGCGAAAATACCATTCGGAATTTAACGGTTTCCGCAGTGGTAAAATATTCGCAGTAAGGCAACCTTTCTTCGTCGTGGCAAGTTATGTCCTGTAAATTTTCAGCCAAAAACTTAACAAAAAGTCTATTCCCGCTGACGATATTCGTTATCGTAAGCAAATTTCCGTCCGCTCTGCACGATAAAAAGGTAGGTTCGTAATACCAACTTAACGACGGATAAAGTCCGTAAATAAACTCGGCGTATCCCCCGCCGTTCACCGCGTCCACCGTTATGGTTCTTCCCTTTCCGTTACAGATAGTGGCGTATTTTACCGTGCAGGTAACGCGGTTAATTTTGCTGACGAAAACCGTTTTTCCTTTTTCGAACGCCACAAACCTGCCGTCACCGTCGCCGCAGTTTAGTCTGTGACAGCCGTCAGCCGTTTTGACGTATAAAAATTCGGAAAAATCGTCGGTTATAGGGTCGTTGTCGAACTTATTCATTTTATTTTCGCGCGAGTTACCGAAATAGAAGAAGCCTCCGCCGTTATTCGTCGTAATCATACCGCCGTATTCCGCTCCGATAACGTTCGAGTACGGCAAAAAAGTGCTTTCGTCGACTATATAATCGTCGTTTTCGTCGAATCCGCCGCTGCCGCTCCTATATAAAGTAGCTCCGTGCCGTAAAATTTCGCCCCCTTGCTTTTCACTCGTTGCTTTTACAAGCTCAAACTTTTTGTCTGGAACGTACTTAGTTTTGCTGAAACTAAGGTCGTAATTAAGAGTAATAAAGGCGTAATTTTCGATATTTCCGTCGGAACAACATATTTCACAGTCGCTTATATGGTGGGAAAGAATTTTTTCGGAAAGATATTTTCTTACCGTTTCTCTCTCTCCCTGCTCGATTTCCACAACAAAAGACACGTTAATTCCAAGTAGTTTCAATTCATCGCACAGCGATAAAAATTTATCGAACTTATCGTGGGCTTTTGCGTTGTACTTGTACAAAACGAGCTTTTTACCCTTGCATTTGTTGAGAAAATCAAGAGTTTTTCCGTTTTTTATAACGTAAGACAGCGTAGTCTGACGGTACGGAAGATAAAGAATTTCGCTTATAACGTCACAGGTTTCCACACTTACGGGGATTTTTCCGTCGCTTAACAAGGCGAAAGAATAGGTATCTTCGGGCAATGAATTGAGCGAGTTAATAACTTCGCTCTCGTTCTCGCCGTAAATTAAGGATACGCAACAATTGTTTTTTATAAGCGTACCCGTAAACCCTACGCATGGATTAAGAACGTCGCCTGTAGACGGAGCGGTTCTATCTTCGTCGGAAAAAACTTTCGGCTTACGCAAAGAACCGTTTCTTCCTAAAAAGTTTTCGGCGTTACATTCGAAACGAAGATTTTTTACTCCGCAAACTTTAACGCCAAGTACCGAATCCTTTTCGTTATCGTTCTTTTTCCTGCGGCGTAAAATTACGGAATCTTGCCCTACCGTCTTGGCTTCGATAAACAGTCCGTTATACGTCGGATGGGAATTATACGCGTCGAGAACGTTCAAAGTGACCGAACTGAAAAACGCGATTTCCGCATTATTTTCGCTACACTCAAAATATCTCGTTTCTCCGTTTAATCCCGTCAAAAGCGAAACTTTTTCAAGGAGCTTTTTCGTCGAATTTTCCAAAATAATTTCATTGCCGAAATACTCTACAGAATAACGGCATTCGTCGCTAAGCGGCAGATAGGTCGGCGAAAATATATTGCCGTAGTCGTCTTTTATAAGGAAAAACGAGCCGTTATTTTCTTCGTAAATTCCGCCGAATTTACCGCAAAGCACGGCTCCGTTTTGACTGAATCCGCCCCCGAAACCATTAATAAATAGCTTGTAATCTCCGTCGTTTAAGGCAAAAGTGTGGAAATATTCTTCTAATTTATCTATATTTTTGTAATTTTTCTCGTTAGCAATATCATATTTTTCCTTGTTTTTCGGCAGATACTTGCTATTTTTTAACCGTGATGTAATTTCGTTATAGTTTTTTAGTGCTGCGGCTATTTTTTCATCGTTTGAGAACAGCTCGTTTATTACTCCGTTCTCGATAAAATCGGCTATGGCGCAAAGTATCATTCCCTGATGGTGCGACATGTGAGAATATACCCTTCCGCACCCCTTTCTCATATCGTAAGCTTCAAAAAAGCCATACTCGTCTACCATACCGTTTTCTTCTAATTTTATTAAATTTTTGATAGCTTCTTTCGGACGATATTTTAAGCAAATTGCCGAAGAATAAGGACTTATTACGGGAACGGTGTTTTCGTTTTTTAACGATAGCTGCTTAATTCCGAAAGCGTAATACTGATACTTTAATTGTTCGTCGAGAGAGTAAAATCCGCTCTCGCCTATCCCGAACAATCCGTTATACGAATTTTCGCACTGAGCTTTGGATACGTTATTTTCGGTGTCGTACATCTGCGAATATTTCGGTACGGAAATAAAAAGCGACGGCATAAGGGTTTCGAACGCCGTTCCGCTCCAACTTAACAGAGTATTCCCGCCGTACGAGCAGTAATCTCTTTGCAGACACCTGAAATTATCGGTATTTTTCCCGTACGCCATAAAAATCGTGCTTAAAATTCGGCTTTCGGAATTCAACAAATCATAGTGACCTACGTAATTTTCGCCGTCGTAGCCTATAAAAAACAGTTTTTTCGACTCGTCGTACAACGCTTTCAGATCGGTATTTATAATAAGCAAGTCGGTTCTCAGTTCGTTCACGTCGTCGTTATGCTTTTTATAGAACTCGCGGCAAACGATAAGACATGCGACGAGATTTCCGCTGTCAACGCTGCTTACGAAACGGTTTACGGGCTGTTTCGAGTTAATATCGTACCAATTATAGAGATTTCCTTTCCATTTCGGCAGTTTATCTATCGCAGAAATTATTAAATTAAGGTTGTTTGTGCACTCTTTATAATCGATTATTCCGAGATAATACGCCGAAATTTGAGCTATAAGGCTGAATCCTATATTCGTCGGCGAAGTAACCGTAGCTACCCCCTTATACGGCTTAATCTGCAAGTTATCCCCTATAAGAGAGTCGTAAGACGACGCATAAGAAAAGTATTTGTAAGTTTTTTCGGCGTAGTGTAAAAGAATTTTCTTGTCCTTTTCGCTTAACGAGTAAGTTTTTATTTTATTTTCGGAACAAAAAAGTAATTCCGCATACGCTATCATCGCTCCCGCAAGGTACGCGAATATAAATACGCTCGTCGGATTGACGAAGTACAAGCCTGCCGCAATAGCCGTCAACACGGCAAAAGACGGCGTAAATTCCCTGAAAAACGCGTTTACACTCCGTTTCGACTGCGATTCACGGTATGTTTTCCAACTTAGCAAGTCCTTTTTCGCAATCATTGCAAAAACAGTTCCTAAAAACAGTTTCAGATTGTCGAAAGCGTAATACCAAAGGGTAAAGGCGTCTTCTATCGAAAAAGCTATCTTTTTCGCCGCGTCGGACAGAACGTATCTTATTCTCGTACCGTACGATAAATTTCTTAACGCCTTAATTACGTCGATAACGTACGGTGCAAAAAACAAACCGACGGCAAAAATAAGATTACTTACTCCCGTGAACACGCCGTAAAGGATAGCAGCCGCAAGGAAACTCGCTTTTAACGAGCTTAAAGCGTTTTTTGTCATAATATATCGGTAAAACGGTTCGATTTTTTGTCTACAAGTTTTGTTTTCGTCGTTTTTCCACCGTCCGAAAAGGAACGGTAAAAGCTGAATATCCCCTTTTATCCAACGTCTTTTTCGTTCTCTGTCCGATATAAAACCGTTAGGCACCTCTTCGAGAGTGGTAGTAGCTCCGCCCGTGGACAGAACCGAACCTTCTATAATGTCGTGTGAAAGAATTTTTCCCGACGGGAATATTCCGTCGATTTTTTTGTAAAACGCTTCGGGGCGGTAAATTCCCTTTCCGCAATAAATATCTCGACCGAACGCCCTGTAAAATAAATCGGAATATACGGGATATTCTTCCGTTCCGCTCTCGCTCAAAAACCTTTTAGAATAGACAGTTTTTAACGAAAACAAGTCGTAACGGCTGTGCAAAGTCATTAAATCGTACTTTTTGTTATACGGATGCGACATCATATTTACCATTTCGAGTACGTCGCCGGTAAAAAGCGAATTGTCAGCGTCGAGCGTAACGACGTATTTCGGAATAAAATAGTTCTGATTGCCGATATAGTAGAAGTCTTCGGCATTACCCGTGACGAACAGCTTGTTAAGGGCGTTCAAAGCTCCCCTTTTTCGTTCGGGCGCAACGTATTTCTTGCCGTTAAATGACTTTTTCCGCAAAAACACGCTTATATCTTCTTCAAGACCGTTTATTTTTATTTTTTCGATAATTTCGTTATCGACGTTGTTTACGGGCGTATCGCCGCCCTTCGTATCTACGAGAAGGCAAAATTCTACGTTTTCGCCTCCGTTAGACGCTCGTAAAAGCCTTATATGTTTAAGACTTTCGTCGAACTGTTCCGAAGAAAGTATAAATTCGCTTACCACTACCGCTACTTTGTCGTTGGACGAAACGGTTTTCGCGTTCTTTTCGGGTGCGCGTTTGTCTTTAACAATACCGTTAAGAGCGTAGTTTATTAAGTTTTCCGCAATAAAAATAAGCGGAACGAAACCGAGCACGCCGATTACAGCATTAAAAAACGCGACTATGCACGCCGCTCCGCATAGCGACGGTAAAATTATCGAAAGGACGTACGCTCTTTGTTTCCACAATCCGTATTTAGGTTTCAACTCGGGAATTTTATCCGTTTTTACTGCTCTTTTCAGTTCCCTTTTATAGTCGAATAAAACGGTCGATACGTCCTTATCGTTATTTACGGCGATTTCAGCCGCTTTTCCGGCAACGTAATCTTCATCTGCTCCGCAGCTTTTGCTTATATCGAAAATTACGGAAAAGTAGTCTTTCAAAGTGTTTACGGACACCGATTCCAAATCGAATTTATCGGCAAGAATTTTATACGAGCCCAAAAATTTAACGTTATATTCGGCAGTTACGAAAGATTCGGCTTCTCTCATTCCGACAAAAACGGTTTTCGCAAGAGTTGCGTTATATAAGACAGTTTTGTTGTAATTAGTGGTTACTTTCTTTTCGGAAATTCCCATTTTACGCAGATAATCGGCTTTTTTGTCGCTCAATTTTTTGTTTTTCATCAAAAAGTAGAGATAAACGTCGCTGTTAAAAAAGGTCGGAACGAACTTGTCCGCGGCGGACTCCATGGCGTGTTGTCGCAATATCCTCTGCGCGAGAATATACGCTTGTTCCGTCAGAGCGTAGTATAGTGCGTTATTGAACTGCATAAGTTCGTCGTATCGCAACAGTACCCTATCATTAACCGAGCTTAAAATTTTTCGGACTCTTTCTCCCGTAAGTACGCCGAGCGAATTGTTAATAATTCCTTTCGCGATAAAAACTATTCTCGGCGAGTCGTTTATATGGGGCAAAGTTTTTAAATCGTCTTTCCGCGAATATACGTACCTGTAAATCAAATAAAAATTTTCGTACAGCCATTTTTCCCCTTCTGAAACGGGAACGTTGTTTTTTATTCTCTTTTCCACGTTTTTAGTCGCTCTTTTTATAGTCGGAATAAGCGAAGCCGGGTTTATCCCTTTGCCGAAATCGGCTTTCTTTGCCCTAAGGCACCCATCGCATATCAAATCGGAAACCGTTTCTTCTCCTATTTTTTTCATTACGTTGTCACCGACTTTAACTTTTTCCGAACGGTAAAAAATAAGCGCTACAATAAACAAAACCGCCAAAGCCGCAATTACATAAGGCATAACTATCCCCCTATATTACGAATATAGGCAGATTATTTACCCATAAAAATAAATTATACTTGTAAAAAGCCTTTCGTTGTGTTATGATATTGGTCGAGACGGTCGAACGGACGCTTCGAAAGAAGAGGAAAGTCCGAGCATCACAGGGCAGGGTGACGGGTAACGCCCGCTGAAGGTGACTTTAAGGATAGTGCAACAGAAATAAACCGCAGTATTATTACTGTAAGGATGGAAAGGTGCGGTAAGAGCGCACCGGCAGTTCGGCAACGAAATTGGCCGTGTAAACCCCACTCGATGCAAGAGAGAAAACGATCGTTCGCCCGACGCGTTTTCAAAATCGCTTGAACCTTTCGGTAACGACTGGTCTAGACAGATGTCCGTTCAAGACAGAACTCGGCTTACAGACCGTCTCGCTCCCTACAAAAAAGCGTTTTATCTCCTTTTTTTTGTTTATAACTGTATTTTTTCCTGTTCAAACGCTTCCCGCAATTTCATTAACGATTTCTTTTCTATTCTCGATATGTAAGAACGGGATATTCCTAACTTATCGGCTACTTTTTGTTGCGTCATAGGATACTTGCCGTCGAGCCCGAAACGCATGGTTATTATCGACTTTTCCCTGTCGGAAAGATATTTTTCGGTAAGACGTTTTATGGTTTTATGCAAAAATTCCGCGTCGATTTTTTCGTAAACGCTCTCTTCGTCGGTCTGCAACAGGTCTAAAATAGACATCTCGTTGCCGTCCTTGTCGCTCCCAACACTGTCGTATATCGACACGTCGGACGAGCGTTTTTTATAAGACCGCATAGTCATAAGAATTTCGTTTTCTATACATCTCGAAGCGTAGGTAGCAAGCTGAGAACCTTTGTCCGGGTCGAAAGTGTTTATAGCTTTAATAAGTCCCATCGTTCCGATACTTATAAGCTCGTCGTTGTCGGGATAATTGACGTACTTTTTCGCGATGAACACGACTAAACGGAGATTGTGTTTTATAAGCACGTTACGGGCTTCCAAATCCCCTTCTTTTTTGAACTTATATAGGTATTCTTTTTCTTTCTCTTCGCTCAAAGGATGCGGAAAAGAATTGCCCGTGTCGATACGGGAAGAAAACAATAAAACGTTGCTTAAAAGCGTAAAGAATCCTTCTAATATCATTTTGCTCCGATAAGATACTCTTACAATATATGATATTAAAAGGCAAAAATTGACTTTTTACGACAAAATTCTATTTTTCCGTTACGAGTTTAAGGTTTTCGAGATAATCGTAGGAATCGTATTCTATCTTAAGTCCGTCGAGAGCAGCCAAAGCTCCGTCCGCTATGTGGAAAATCACTTTATACGCTCTCAAAAGCTGATATTTTTTTCCGAAATACCTGTTGGTTTTTTCGGGGCAATACTTGGGGTCGCCTATTACCGGATGCCCCGTATGAGCAAGATGCGCTCTTATCTGATGAGTTCTGCCCGTGACTAATTCAACGTCAAGAACGCTTCCGCTCCTGCCGGTGTATATTGCGTCGTATCTCGTCACTATTTCTACGGAACCGGGCATACGCTTGTCATAAATTTTTACGAAAGATTCGTCGGCGTTTTTTATTAGATACGCTTTTAATTCTCCGCTTCCCTTTACTATTCCCGCCACGGCGGTAAGATAATGCTTTTCTACCGAGCGGGTCTTGAATACTTTTTTCATCTCGGCAAAAACTTCTTCAGTCTTCGCAAAAATAACTATCCCTTCGGTATTTGTGTCAAGTCGATGACAGATTATATATCCGTATTTTGCTTTAACCGCTTCTTCGAGAGAATTTTCACCCGTGCATGCTATACGGGCGGGTTTGAAAAAGCACGCAATATACTCGTTGTCGAAAAACGGCGTAAAATCCCTTTCTTGCTCTTTATAATAAACTCTTATAATATCGCCGTCGGTAACTACGGTATCCTTAAAAACTTTTTTACCGTTTACTCTTACGTCGCCTTTACGGAAAAGTTTTTGAATAGCTCCGTAAGTAATTCCGCGGACTTTTTCGCCTAAAATAAGGGAAAGCCTGCTTGCCTTCCCCGTATAAGTAAATTCCGTCATTAGTCTTTTTTATTCTGAACCAAATTTTCTATCTCGAACAAAAGGGTGTTGATATCCTTAAATTCGCGATGAACCGAAGCGAAACGAACGTAAGCTACGTCGTCGACTTCCTTTAACGCTTCCATTACCATTTCGCCGATACGCTTGGAAGTAATTTCCTGCGCAAGCGAATTATGAACCTGTCTTTCGATATCGTTGACGATTTTTTCGATTTTTATCATCGGAACGGGGCGTTTTTCGCAGGCTTTCATAATACCCGATTTTATCTTAGCCGGGTCGAATACCTGTCTGTTTCCGTTGTTTTTAATTACGAGTATGGGAGCCGATTCGACCTTCTCGTACGTAGTATATCTTTTAAGACAGTTAAGACATTCCCTTCTGCGTCTTATGCTCGTGCCGTCTTCGCTTAACCTTGAATCGACGACTTTACTTTCGAGCGAACCGCAATATATACACTTCATACTACACCTCTACGCAATTTATGGTATAATTATAACTAATATATATAGTTTTGTAAACTGTTTATAAAAAATTGGAGCGTCCCATGCACATTGCTTTACGCCGCAAAAAACGGAAATAGATAATTTTACACCGGCAACATTTGGCAAAACAACGCCAAAAAGCGGATATAAATCAAAGTTTTTTATGGCTTTTGTGAAAACTTCACCTAACGTACTCAGTACGTCTACGTCTTGTTTTCGCAAAAAATCAATGCACCTGAACCACTCCATAAAGAGCTCGATTGCGTTTGGTAACAGGAAAGTTATTTACTGCTGAATATAATCCATTCTCGGCGGTTGCGGCGGCGGGCTGTAATTGTTGTTCAAATCCACCAATATTACGTCGCTGCCGATTTTCAGAATACAATTCCACGGAATATAAATGTTATCTCCGCCCGTTATGCTCTTAAAAAATTTCTTTTCACTCGGAACTATGAACCCCAAAATCATACCTTTGCAGTCCATAGCCACGTCGCCCACTCTGCCTAAACGCTTGCCATCGGCTACGTTTATTATTTCTCTGTCGCGTAATTCGCAAAATGTGTAGTCGATTTTTGTCATAAAAATACCGTCCTGCTCTTAAAATATATGAGCAAAACGGTATTTTTATTCTTACGATCAGAACGCTTGTTTAAGTCTTTCGATAGCATTCTTTTCAAGTCGGCTTACCTGTGCCTGACTTATGTTGAGTTCTTCCGATATTTCCGTTTGAGTTCTTCCCTTGTAGTACCTTAAAAGCAAAACGTTTTTTTCTCTTTCGGGCAGCTTGTCGATTTCTTCGTTAAGCGTAATACCGTTAATTACGGTGTCCATATCGGTTTTGTCGCTGATTTGGTCCACGACGAGCATATTGTCGTCGGCGTCGCTGTATACCGATTCGTATATGCTTACGGGTTCGCTTATAGCGTCCAAAGCACTCACCACTTCGCCGTAAGGAACGTTTATCTCTTCGGCTATTTCCGTTAAACTCGCTTCCTTTTCTCCGCCGTACTCCAACTTATCTCTCGCCTTCATAGCTCTGTAAGCAATATCTCGTAAGTTTCTTCCTACTTTAAGTCCGGTCCCTTCTCTAAGGTATCTCCGCATTTCGCCCATAATCATCGGAACGGCGTAGGTAGAAAACCTTACGTTGAGTCCCGTATCGAAGTTGTCGAGAGCCTTAATAAGACCCAATACGCCTACCTGAAACAAGTCGTCGACGTTGTTTCGGTCGGCTTTGAAACGCTGTGCCATAGACAAAACGAGTCGCATATTGTTTTCTATAAACTTTTCTCTTAAATCGGTTTCTCCGTTTTTTATCCGTCGCAACATTTCTTCGCTTTCTTTCGCGCTCATCTTAGGCAATTCGGAAGTAGATACCCCCGTAATTACGATTTTATATGCCATAGTACCTCCGTATGTAATGCGGATTACACAGGAAGTATTTGCCAAATCTAACTTATTATTCGCATTTTAAGAATTCTTTTTTTAATTTAGCGAGTATTTTCTTTTCGAGTCTACTGATATACGACTGCGAAATGTTCATCATATCGGCTATTTCTTTTTGTGTTTTTTCTTCCCGTCCGTACAAGCCGTAACGCATACCGACTATCTCTTTGTCGCGTTCGTCGAGCTTTTCGTACAGACTCCGCAATATGTCGTTTTCCACTCTCGTTTCCATATCTTTGTAAATCATATCGCCGTCGGTGCCGAGTACGTCGCTCAGTACGAGCTGATTACCTTCCCAGTCCACGTTAAGGGGTTCTTCCAACGATATTTCCGATTTTAGTTTAACCGTTTTCCGTAAAAACATAAGAATTTCGTTCTCAATACAGCGTGAAGCGTAGGTCGCAAGCTTGATTTTTTTGTCGGAATTATAACTTTTAACCGCTTTAATAAGCCCCATCGTGCCTACGGATATAAGTTCGTCCATGTCTATGCCGGTATTGTCGAAACGCTTAGCTATGTAGACTACAAGCCGTAAATTGTGTTCTACTAATTTATTTTTCGCGTCTTCGTCGCCTTTCGCCATTTTTGCTATGGCTTCCGTCTCTTCTTCTTCACACAACGGAGTCGGCAAAGAAGTTATGTAATTAAGATTTTTTTTGACGCAAAAAAAGGATTTAAGTTTACGCCAAAGTTTCTTGAAAAAGTTTTTCATAAAGACAATTCTCCCTGCATATCGCTATGCAATAAAATTTCCGCTTCCGATAAGCACGCCGCGGATACCTTGCCCGCAGTAACTTTATATAAGGTATGCGAGCCGTCGGCGAAATATACGTCGATAATCGCTTTTTTCGTAGGCACGACAGAGATACCGTTCGCCGTAACTATTTCCACAGAACTCACGTCACCGTCGTCGGGTGCGAGCTTATTATAAATTTTTTCGCTGACGAAAATAACCGGTTCGCCATTATTTGCGTAAACGCGATTTCCGCTGTCATAAAACGCGCGACACTTTTTGTTAAAACTTCCGCTTTTTATCGTAGCAACGGAAAATAAAGCGTTTTTGCGTCGAAATTTGCCTAACTCGTTTTTAAGTAAATCGGTCAGGTAAATTATTCCAGTACAGCACGCCGAAACGAGTATCGGAATTATGCCGTACGTCATATTTTCGTAACTTAAATCGGAACGGAAAAATCCGACGAAAAAAGTGACTGCACCGCCTAAAAGAAAAGTCGCGGCAAGTAGCGTTATCGCAGTGACTAAATAGTCTTTAATATGTTTACCCGGTTTAACTATAATCACCATAATTATTATGCATAAAGCTTTTATTATGTATCTGACGCTACCGAGTAACGGATAAACAGCCGACGCAATACCGCCGAATACGGCGGAACAAACGAGTCTTGTCACACCGACTTTTTTCTTGATTACAGCAAGTGTAAACGACATTAAAAAAAGGTCTATAAAGAAATTACTTAAAAATACTATTTCCGCATATATCGTCATATTTCTCCGTTAAAAAAAGACAAGCCTTTTCGACTTGTCTTTCGTGTTATTTTTTTAAGAAATCATTATCTGTTTCCGTGTTTTTTTAATCTTCTTAAAAAGCTCGGTATTTCGTCGTCGGAGCTCGTAGTTTCGGCTGATTGCGGTTCTGCGGTGGGGCAAGCCTTACCGAACAGGTTGTTGCTTGCGAAAGCGTGGTTATCCCCAAACGGCATAGCATTTATCGCAGAAGCGGGTTGCGTTTCTGCTGTTTTTTCTTGCTTCTTTGCCTGTTCGGGAACGTTAAGCATCGGACCATCCGTAGCCGTGCCGTCGAAGCCCGTAGCTACGATTGTGACCATAGCCTTATCTTTGAGAGTTTCGTCAAAGCCTATTCCCTGAATAATGTTACAATCGGGAGCGACCTCGTCGCCTATCAAATCCATTGCATCGTCAATTTCTTTTGCGGTCATTCCTATATCGCCGGTAATACTGACGAGAATTTGAGTAGCTCCTCTGAAGTTGGATTCGAGTAAAGGCGAGTTCGCCGCCTGAATAAGAGCCTTTACGACTTTGTTTTCGCCTTCTCCCTGTCCTATACCGATATGAGCCGTACCCTTATCCTTAATTACGGTAGAAAGGTCTGCGAAATCGAGATTTATCAAAGAGTGTTTTACTATAAGATTAGTAATTCCCACGATACTGCTATGGAGTACGTCGTCTGCTATCTGCATAAGTTTTAACATAGCTCCGTCTTCTTTTTTGTTTGCGGAAATAATCTGAACGTAATCGAAAACTTTCTGGTTTGGTATTACCAAAAGTACGTCGGTATATTTTCTTAATTCTTCTATGCCCGCTTCCGCATACTGCATTTTAAGTCGACCTTCAGAAGCGAAAGGTTTAGTGACGATAGCAATGTTAAGTATGCCCATTTCTCTCGCTATCTGCGCTACGACGGGAGCTCCGCCCGTACCCGTTCCGCCGCCCATACCCGCGGTAATGAACAAGAGATCGGTGTCTGCGAGAGCCGCTCTTATATCTTCCGCCGATTCTTCCGCGGCTTCTTTGCCTATTTGCGGTTTACTGCCCGCACCGAGACCTCTCGTGCGTTTTATTCCGAGCTGAATTTTCGTATCCGCGCTGCAATTATTCAACGCCATCATATCTGTGTTGCTGGCGATAAAAGACACGCCTTGTACTTTCGCTTGAACAAGACGATTTACGGCGTTACATCCGCCGCCGCCTACGCCGAATATTTTGATTTTTACCATATTGTCCTGTTGTTCGTAACTACCGAAATTCATATTATCCTCCTAAGCTATTTGCTCCCGAATATGGATTTTAACTTTTGTTTTATTTTATAGAGGGTATCTACCGCTTTCGTCGATTCGCAGACCGCCGCCGCGACGTAGTTACCGCATCCAGTAAGGTTAAGCGTTTCGCTGTATAGCACGGTAATTTCGCACCCCGTTTCGTCTTCGAAAATATCTTTAACGCCCCTTACCGAACACAGAGAAGAACCTGTGAGGAAAACGGGTGGCGTTTCTTCTTCGCATATTTCGTCGATATACTTTTTTACTTCGCCCGCAAGGTAAATAAAGGCTTCCGCCACGTAGGTATTGACCTTTGCTACCGAATATTTTTCTCCGCCGAAGTAGTAAAAATCGTCGTCGGTAAAATTCAGATTGAGGTCCATTCCGTTAGCTATTTCTTCCGCGGTAGCGTCGTCGACGCCCATTTCTTCGGCAAGGCTGTAACAAACGTGCTTGGCTCCGAGCAAGTCGGAACAACCCTTTACGGGAACGCCGCCGTTACATAACGCTACGTCTATGTTTCCGTCGGAGAGAGTAATTATTATTCTTTCCGATAAATGCACCGTTTTGTCGGCTTTTGCGGCTATCTCTGCGCCGAACGACGTATATTCGAAAATCTTTCCGAGTCGTTTTGCCGAAGTGTCGAAAAGTTCTTTTATGCCTAACCTGAGATACTCTATCGAAGCGATAAGTTTTAATCTGTCGGCTTTCTGCCCGACCGGATTATCAATATACGGATTAGAGAGAGTATTATAAGCAATAGGGCGTTTTTGAACGATTTCAAAGGACGGCAAACGAGTTCCGCAAAGACTTATTACGGTCTTGACGTCGTTTTCGGTGACGGCTCCGCTTGCTATTACGGTATCCTGTTCCGCCCGTCCGTACTTAAAGAATATGCCCGGTAAAACAACTACAGCGTGTCTGTCGATAGAACCATACTTTTCCGCGTCGGCATAAACGTGTTGTATTTTGGAAAAAACGTCGTCGGGGTTAATAAAACCGTTTTCGTTAAAGCCGTCGTAGTTTATACGCTCTTCGTGAAAATACGAAAAATCGCCGTTCTTGCGGACAAATAACAAAAGGCGCATATATTTATATTCGACTATCAATGCGGATTTAAGACGATGCATACCTTCCTCTTATAATATTTTAATACTTTATAAGTATAATATAACAAAAGAAAATAGTCAATAACAAGCTCTAATTTTTTATACGCAAAACGGCATTATTTCTATCGGAATAGTCCATATCTAAATAACGGTCGTACAAAGCGGCGGTTTCGTCGGCGGCTTTATCCATATCGACGTACATTATAGCTTTCGTTTCGACAAGTTTTATCTGCAACTCGTCGTCGACAATATTTATGCTTTCGATAAAATACGGCAACGCTTCTTCGCTCATATCTTTATCTATCAACGCTTTGACTACGTTTCTTAATGCGACGCATTCCTTAACGTCGAAACTGTCGTTTACGACGTATCCCGTAACGGCAATGAGTTTTAAGGACGCAAGTTCGTCTTCTTTTTGAATTTTGCCGCGTTGAAAATCTTTATCGGTTGCGACGAAAGATTTTTCTTCCGAAGACGAATTGACTTCGATTTTGAATATAGGCGTACGCTCTTTGACGTAGATTACCACTTCGTCGGGGAATTTACGCTCGACGTTAGTCACGACGATGGAATGATCGGGAAAAGCAGCGGTTATTTTACGCTTAACTTCGCTTTCTTTAACGTTAAAGATATTATTTTTCGAATCGAGTCCCGACGCCGACAGAATATCCGCTTCGTCGGCAAGTCCCGTTTTGTTATAAAAAACAACGTTTATATTGCGCACGGTAAAAACCTGACCGCACACCGCTATAAGCGCGATTATCACAACGCATATCGAGATAATAATATATTTCTTTTTCACTCTCTCCGTACTTCCGCTCCCAACGAGCGAAACACCTCTTCGATTTTTTCGTATCCCCTGTCCACGTATCTCATGTCTTTGACTACCGTAGTGCCTTCGGCTTTAAGTCCTGCGAGTATCAGAGCCGCTCCGCCACGTAGATCCTGTGCGTAGACCTCCGTACCGGTAAGATGTGGCACGCCTTTTATTACCGCAGTCCTGCCGTTGGTTACGATATCCGCACCCATCTTTATGAGCTCCCCCACGTGGCGATAGCGGTTTTCGAAGATATTCTCGGTGAATATGCTCACTCCGTCGCTCACCGTCTGCAAAGCCATCATCGGCGCTTGTAAATCGGTAGGAAACCCGGGATGCGGCTGCGTCGTAATTTTTGGTACGGAAACAGGTTTGCCGTTTGATTTTATATATATTTTATCACCGTTACATATAATATTGCAAGAAGTTTTTGACAACTTGGATAAAAGCGCATGCATATCTTGATATCTTGATCCGTCGAGAAGCACCGCTCCCCCCGTCATAGCTACCGCTATAGCGTACGTTCCTGCGGCGATTCTGTCGGGCATCGCGTCGTAAAGAGCGCCGTGAAGAGTCTTTACGCCGTAAATTTTTATTACCGACGTACCCGCTCCCGTAACCTTTGCGCCCATTTTTACGAGAAAGTTCTGCAAGTCCACTATTTCGGGTTCGCAGGCGGCGTTATGTACTACCGTGTTGCCTTTACAAAGGACTGAACACAGTATAGCGTTTTCCGTAGCTCCCACGCTCGGATAATCGAGACTTATTTCCGTACTTTTGAAATTTTCGGCGTTGCAGTAGATGTATCCTTTGGATTCCTCAACTTCCACGTTAAGGTCGCGTAATGCTTTAATATGTATGTCGATAGGTCTTAATCCTATATCGCATCCGCCGGGATAAGCAACTTTTGCTTTTTTACATCTCGACAGAACCGAACCCAACAAAAAAATAGAACTTCTCAGTTCTTTAGCCAAGCCGTTCGGAATTTCGTATCCGCATAAATTCGACGCGTCGATTACTGCGACAGAACCGTATCTGTCCACCTTTACGCCGAGATTTTTAAGTATCTTAATCATATTGTCCACGTCGGACAAATCGGGTACGTTGTTTATTACTACTTTGTCGTCGGTAAGAATAGCCGCCGCAAAAAGTGGTAATATAGCGTTCTTCGCCCCTTGAATTTTTACTTTGCCGTAAAGTTTTTTTCCGCCGTTAATAACAAGTTTTTCCATAATACCCCCGTACTTTTGCGTGTTTTTATAAAAATAAAAACGTCGTCAATACATACTATGACAACCTGAGCGGCTAAGGTGCGTTGATTTCTTACTAAATACGTGCGGCGACTCGTCGCAGATTTTTCCTGCAGAAACGTTATACAAAACGCCCGATACGAACATAAAAGTAACGAGTCCCGTTCCGCCCGCGCTGACGTACGGTAACGGAACTCCCGTAGGCGGTATCATTCCCGTAACGACGGTTAAGTTTATAATCGTCTGCAAGGCTATGACGGTAGTTAAGCCCGTGGCGAGAAGACAACCGAATCTGTCCTTTGCGTTAAGAGCGGCTCTCGCCCCGCAAATTACGAGAGTGGCGAACACGGCTATTACTACTACGCACCCTACGAGTCCGAGTTCTTCCCCTATCACCGAGAAAATAAAATCGGATTCTGCGAACGGTAAAAAGAGATATTTTTGTCTGCTTGCAAAAAGTCCCACGCCGAAAAGTCCGCCGTTACCCAACGCGTAATAGGACTGAATAAGCTGATACCCTTCGTCTTTCGGGTTTTGCCACGGGTCGAGAAAGGCGAAAAAACGTTTTAATCTGTACGGTTCGAGTATGATAAGAAGCGGAACGGCTACCGCAAGCAAACCTAACATTACCGCAAGCCATTTATTCTGCAATCCCGCTACGAAAACGAGTATAATAAACGCCATACCTACGCACACGGTTATACTCATATTCGGTTCGAGTATGATAAGAGCGCATATTACGCCAGCGCTCAACGCGGGAACGATAAATCTTTTCATATTAGTCGGCGGATATTCCGACATATATGCGGCGAGAAAAATCATAAGACCGAACTTGGATAGTTCGGACGGCTGAATGGTAATAACCCCTAAATTAAGCCATCTCGTCGCACCGTAACTTTCCACTCCGAGTTTAGGAACGAACACCAACGCAAGTAAAACTACCGATACGGCAAGAATAACCCATTTAATCTTTTTCAGAAAATCTATCCGTATACGTCCGCCTATTATCATAAAAATTATTCCCGCCGCAAAAGCGATACTTTGTTTTTTTACGTAATAATACGCGTCGTCGAACTGTTTTTCCGCCGAATACGAACTTGCCGAATAAATCATAATTATCCCCGTCAACGCAAGGATAATCGTGGAAATTATTATAAGATGACTTTCTTTTATTCTAAACTTTGATTGCATAGACGATTTCCTTAAACTTCTCTCCACGCTCGGCGTAACTTCTGAACCTGTCGAAACTTGCACAGCACGGACTTAATAAAACGTTCTCGACGAGCGGATTTTCGCTCAGTCTCTGCACGCAAGTAGCTAAATCGGGATACACGTTTGCGTCGCAAAAGCCCATTTTTTGAGCGGAATTATAAATTTTTTCCGCATTTGCTCCCGTTATCGCAACGCATACCACCTTATCGTCTATGTTTTCGAAAAAATCGCAGAAATCTTCATTCTTGTCGCTACCGCCCATAATAAGTCCGACTTTTCCGTCAAGACTCGCTATTGCGTATCGGCAAGCGTGGATATTCGTGCCTTTGGAATCGTTGTAATAATTTTTTCCGTTTATCGTCGTAACGTATTCTATCCTGTTGGGTAAAAGCGAATATTCTCTGACAAGTTTCGCCATATGTTCTTTTCTCGCGCCGCATAAAAAACCCACGTTCATAGCGACGAGAAGATTAAACTTATTGTGTTCGCCCCGTAAACGGCAGTCCTTAACGTGGCAGACCGACGAGTCGTCGAGCATAAAAAAATTGTCCTTTATATACGCGTCGGACACTCTCGTTCTCGTACTGACGGGGACGGGATTGGCGTTCGTGTTTTTCAAAAAACTTCTCACCGCTCCGTCTTCGTTGTTATATACAAAATAGTCGTTTTTAGTCTGATTTTTCAGAATATTGCGTTTAGTCGCGACGTAGTCGCGATAATCGTCGTAACGGTCGAGATGGTCGGGCGCAAGGTTAAGAACCACGGCTATATCGGCTTTAAGTTTGTCCGCATGTTCCAACTGAAAACTGCTTACTTCTATGACGGCGTAATCGAGTTTAGTTCCGTCGAGAGCTACCTGCGACACGGGATAACCTATATTACCCATAGCTTTCGTCTTAAAACCGGCACAACCAAGCAATTTATCTATCATCGTTACGCTCGTGGTTTTACCGTTCGTACCCGTAACCATAATCTTTTTACAGTCCAAATACGAACAGCCTATTTCGAGTTCCGAATATATTTTTATGCCTTTTTCTTTACAAATACCGACTATTTTATGATATTTAGAAATAGACGGACTGACCACGACGAAATCGGTTTCGTCGAAATTAACGTCGTCCACGCTATGTACACACGAAAAACCCGCTACGTTTACGCTTTCGTTATCGTCGTAACACGTTACCGTAGCGCCTTCCCGAATAAGTAAGTAGGTTACGCTTATTCCGCTCGCCTGCATTCCCGCTACCAAAATCTTTTTTCCGACACACTTCATTTTCCCCTCCGCTCAAATAATCAGTAAGGTAACCGCTCCCACTGCGACGGTTATTACGGAATATAACGAAACTATTTTACTTTCGTTAAGTCCTTTCATTTCGAGATGATGGTGTAAAGGCGCCATCAAAAACACTCTCTTTTTCCGCAACTTGAAACTTATTACCTGTATTATTACTGATATGCCGCTCATAACGAACATTATTCCGATAGTTGCTACAATTAACGGATTTTTTATAAACACGGCTACCGACACTACCGCTCCGCCCAACGCAAGCGAACCGGTATCGCCCATAAAAATTTTCGCTTTGTGCGAGTTAAATACCAAAAACGCCGCTATCCCGCCCACTAACGCCGCGATAAAGACCAAAATATTATACGTTTCCTGCTCGTAAAGAGTTTTTCCCGCGTCCACGCTTTCAAGATACATGCCCGCTATTATCACGAACGCCACGCTTAGATACAATACGACGGTGCTACCTGCGAGTCCGTCGAGTCCGTCGGTAAGGTTTACACAGTTGGTCGTGGCGATATACGCAATTATCGTGAACGGAATATAGAACCAACCGAATTCCACGTACCGTTTAAGAATCGGAATAAACACCTGAGAACCGACGTAACCGTTTTTATACGCGAACACCGTAGCAAGAACTGCGATAACGAGTTGCGAAATTATTTTCTGATAGGCTTTAAGACCGAGATTGCGTTTGAAAATTACTTTAATAGCGTCGTCCAATCCGCCTATAAGACCGTACGCAAGCATAACCGCCAAAGCGACGAACGACAGCCTGTTTTGCCCCTTTGCGAACACGAAATAAAAAATAACGGCAGGGACGAGAAAAATTATTCCACCCATAGTGGGAATACCTTCTTTGTCCTTGTGTTGAGCAACGTAAGTAAGTATGGTTTGCCTTGCTTTCAGCTTTTTTATAAGATAAATTACCGACGGTGCAATAATAACGCCGACGGCAAACGAACACAGAAAAACGTAGATGAACGCCGTCACTTATTTCTCCCCAAAAGCTCTTCGCAAATTTTCTTGTCCGAAAAAGGTATTACGCCCGCCGCCGTTTCCATATATTCTTCCGCGCCTTTACCCGCGATAAGGACGGTATCGCCTTGTCCCGCTATATCCACGGCAAATTTAATAGCTTCGTACCTGTCGGATACGGTAATATAATTTTTGCCGATTTTTTCCAATCCAAACACAATTTCTTCTATTATTTTTTCGGGATTTTCGCTTCTCGGATTATCGCTCGTAACTATCGAAAAATCGCTTAAAGTAGCTGCTATTTCTCCCATTACGGGGCGTTTTCGTCTGTCCCTGTCTCCTCCGCATCCGAACACGACGTAAAGTTTTTTCGGCGTAATCTTTCTCGCCGTCATAAGAACGTTTTTCAGTCCGTCGGGGGTATGGGCGTAGTCTATTATTACGGTCGTTTTTCCGTACAAAACATTAAATCTTCCGTCGATTACAGGCATAGCGGATAAAGCCGAAGATATTTTTTCGACGCTTACTCCCATATCGGCGCACACGCTCACCGCCGCGAGTACGTTGTAAAGGTTAAATTCTCCGCTTAACGGCGTAACGACGGATATAAGTTTATCGGCGGCGTTAATTACGCAACTTATCCCCGTGTCGGTCTTTACGTTTACGGCGAACACGTCGGCGGGATTTTTCAGTCCGTAACTTACGGTTCTTCCCTCCCTTTCCTTAATTATCTCAAAGCCCGTCTTATCGTCAACGTTTACTACCGCCGTTCTGACGTTATCGGTCTTAAAAACGCTCTTCTTTACCGATATATAATTTTCCATCGTTCCGAAAAAGTCGAGATGGTCTTCGGTTGCGTTTGTAAACACGCAGTAATCGAACTCGATATTATCGAGTTTTTTATAAAAAATCGCGTGCGCGCTGAGTTCTAAAATAACGTAGTCGACTTTACGCCTTTTCGCTTCGTCAAGTAGCTTAAAAAACACGTCCGAATCGGGCGTAGTCACTCCCGTAGAGTACGTTACGCCGTCTATGCATGCGCCGAGCGTACCGATATTGCCAGTCTTGAATCCCGAACAAGTCAATATGTGGTCAATAATTTTAACCGTACTCGTTTTGCCGTTCGTTCCCGTGACTGCAATAAATTTAAGCGACTTTTCGGGGTTGCCGTAAAATTCTGAAAGATATCGACAAAACGCCCGTCTTGCCGACTTAACCAAGATACACGGAAACTTATCGGAATACTCTTCGCTTACCACCGCGGCGGCTCCGCTTTTTATTGCGTCGTCAATGTATTTTCCGCCGTTAAAATCGAAAAACAGATATTTTTCCGATACTTTTCTACTGTCGTACGTTCCGCAAATAAAACGTTCTTCGCCCGTTAAATTAGTCCTTACTACTTCGATTTTACTCAATAAATCCGCCGCTTTCATTTCCACCTACACAACTTCGATAACCACAATATTGTCCTCGGTAACGTAACTTCCGGAAACGGGAATTTGCTTGACTATCTTGGCTCCTTCCGTCCATTCTCCGCTCATCTCGTAGTACATATTAAGTTTTTTCAGTTGCGCGACGGCTTCCGTCACGGTTAAACCCGTAAGGTCGGGCATGGTAAATTTTTCTTTTTCGACGTAGTCGGATGGTTTCCATCCCCTGTAATCGAAAATTTGCGAGAAGATTTGTCCTGCGTATGGGGCTGCTACGATACTTCCGTAATACGCGCCCGTCTTAGGTTCGTCCACTATAAACAGCAGAATATACTCCGGGTCGTCCGCAGGAGCGAAACCAATAAAAGTAGAAACGTACATTCCCCTTGCAATAACGCCGTCTTTATATTTCTGCGCCGTTCCTGTCTTACCGCCTATTCTGTATCCGTCCACTTTGGCGTTTTTGCCGCCGCCGACGGACACGACGCTTTCGAGAATTTCCCGCATTGTCGCGCTCGTGCTTTCGCTTATCGTTCTTCTGCGAACTTCTGGATAGTTCTGTAAAATGGTTTTTCCCGAAGTATTAACGACTTTATCGAGAATAAAAGGTCGCATAAGGTTGCCTCCGTTTACTACCGACGCACAGGCGGTAATAAGTTCGAGCGGAGTTAAAGCTATTGCCTGTCCAAAACCCATTCTCGCCAAATCGACGTTTTTTACGGAGTTTTTGTCTATCGTAAGACCGCTCGCTTCGCCGCTTATATCTATTCCCGTGACCGTAGTCACTCCGAAAGCGTCGAGTCCTTCGTAAAACTTTTCCGTCCCTATCCGCAACGCTATGTCCATAAAAAGACAGTTGCAGGAATTCTGCACGCCTTGCGTGAATGTTTCGCTGCCGTGTCCTATCGTCCTCCAACAGCGTATCCTTTTCCCGTCCACCATTCTATACCCGGGGCAATATAAGTTGTAGGACGTGCTAATGGCGTTGTTTTCCAAACCCATTGCCGCAGTAAGAATTTTGAAAGTAGAACCCGGTTCGTAAACGTTACTCACCAAAGTCGATTTACTGTTCTTAAAGAGCGCAGCCACGTCGTTTCTCGGTATATCGTTAAGGTCGTACGACGGCCTTTGTGCCATGGCAATAACTTCTCCCGTCTTCGCATTCATTACGATACAGCTTGCGTTGGTGGCGTTATGCGTACTGAAAGCGTCGCTTACCGCATTTTCGACGAAACTCTGCACGGCGTAATCGAGAGTAAGGTAAACGGTGTTGCCTTTTTCTCCTTCTATATACCGCGTAACTGAACTTTCTATTTCCCGCCCGACAAGGTCGGTTTCGGTAAGTGCGTAGCCGTCTTTACCTTTAAGATACTTGTCGTAGTACGCTTCAACGCCCGACTGTCCCGTGCCGTCAACGTTGGTAAAACCCAAAACCTGCGTCATAAAATCGCCGTAAATGTACTTTCTGTCGATATTTTGCGAAAAATAAACGCCGCTTACCTCGGAATCTATTATCTTTTCCATTTGCGACTTCGTTACCTTTTTCGCAACGGTGATTTCGCTGACTTTTGTGTTTAATTTTTCAACGAGCCTTTCGCTGTCTATACCTATTACGTTACCTAACACCGCAGCGGTATATTCTTTATTTATTACCGAAACCGGACGGGCGTAAACCGTGTACAAAGCGGCTGTGTCGGCAAGTAATTTGCCGTTTCTGTCCACGATATCTCCCCTCTCGCCCGTGACGGGAACGTCTCTCGTCCATTGGTCGAGAGCTTTTACGGAAAGTCTTTTTCCGTCGATTACCTGAACGTAAACGAGTCTTGCGATAACTGCGACAAATAAAAAGGTTACTAACACCGTAATCGTCAGTAACCTTTTCCTTAGTCTG
>CAZUJW010000020.1:0-34865 GCA_964620655.1 uncultured Christensenella sp. | reverse complement strand
GTGAATATTCTATTGTCTGTTCGTCCTCACTATTTATTAAGCGAGTCGCACAACTTGTCGAACCAATTCGTTTCTTCGGATTTTTCGTCTTCAACCGTCATTGCTCTTACGGTAGTTCCGTCGGCGGCGTTATCGTCGGACGTGGCTCCCGCGCTCTGATTAAAAGAAATTCCGTCGAACATATTCGACTTTGCGGTCGTGTTGCTCACTATTAAAATAGATGCGAGTGCAATCATTAAAATTACATAAACTATCAAAATTATTTTTCCGCCCTTGCGAAGTTTGAAACGGCTGTGCTTTTCTTCCTTTACGGGAGAGTAAGTAGCCGCCGCAATACCGCCGCCGCGTTTCGTTTCGTAGTATTCGTCTTCTCTCATAACCTTATTCCGGGAAGGAGTGGTTCTTCTCAATTCGTTTATCAAATAGTCTTCGTAATCGTTGCCTGAACTACCGTTATCGGCATTTTTATCAGAGTTAGTATGGTCAGAATTCTTTCTGGCTAAAACGTATTTATCGTAGTTTGTCAAGTTTTTCATTTCATCCTCCTATACTCTTTCTATAATTCTTAATTTCGCGCTCTCCGCTCTTTTGTTTACTTCTTTTTCCTTTTCTCCGAGAATCGGTTTCTTCGTGATTATTATCGCTTCTCTTCGTTTGTTGCACATGCACACGGGTAATTTCTTATCGCATACGCAGTCTTTTTCAAGTTCTATAAACGCGTGTTTTACTATCCTGTCTTCCAACGAGTGGAACGTAATCACACACATTCTACCGCCTTTTTTTAGTCGTAACGCCAGATCGTAGATAAAATCCTGTAATCCCGCAAGCTCGTTGTTTACTTCTATTCTTATCGCCTGAAAAGTTTTTTTTGCGGGGTTACCGTGTTTGTATCTTTCTTTCGGCGGATAGGACTTCGAAACAAGTTCGGCGAGTTCCGACGTGGTTTTTATCGGCTCTTTCGCCCTCGCCGCAAGTATATTTCTTACGATGTTGCGGGCGTTACTCTCTTCGCCGTATTCGTAAAGAACTCTTAACAGCTCTTTTTCCGAATACCTATTTACGACCTCGTACGCAGATAAACTTTGTTCTCTGTCCATTCTCATATCGAGCGGAGCGTCTTTTACGTAAGAAAATCCCCTTTCAGCCGTGTCTATTTGGTAAGAACTGACCCCAAGGTCAAGCAATATTCCATCCAATTCCTTAATCTGCAAATCATCCAACCGAGCAATTATATTTTTGTAATCGTCATGAACGTAGATGATTTTTTCGGCGTAATCGCTGAGTTTATCTTTCGCGTTTTCTATGGCGTCGGCGTCTTTATCGTTGGCGATAAGTCGACCGGTGGTTAGTCTTTCAAGTATCCCGCGGGTATGTCCGCCCCCGCCGAGCGTGCCGTCGAGATATATTCCGTCGGGCTTTATTTTTAATCCGTCTATTACTTCGTCGTAAAGTACGGGAACGTGATAATACTCCATCTTATATCTTCAAAGTGTTTACGACTTCCGTCATGTCGATATTGTCTAACGAGTATCTCGCGTCATACACTTCTTCGCTCCATACTTCTATCCTGTCCATTACTCCGAGAAAGACCATCTTTTTGGAAATTTTAGCGATAGCTTTCAATTTCGGTTGAAGAATAAATCTTCCCTGTGCGTCGATTTCGGGTACTTGCACGGTAGAACTCAATTTACGGAGAGCTTCTTGCTTTTCTTTTTCGTTAAGGAGTAAGTCCTGGCTTATTTCGTAATACTTTTCCTGAAAGTCTTTCATGGGCACTACGAACAAACAATCGTTGGTTCCGGCGTAAACGACGAAATCTTTACCGAGCTTTTCAAACATTTTCATCGGTATTCTCATTCTGCCTTTATCGTCTAACGATAACCTTTGTTCGCCCGTGCAGAAAAACATTACTCTTCTCCTTTCTTTCTATCGTAGTTATACTATAACACACAGCAATTCCATTTGCAACCATTTTTTTCCACGAAACCGAAAATTTTTTTAATAAATTTTAATCACTTGTAAAAATTAGCTATTTTTGTAGCTTTTCTTTACTTTTATCGGTTAAAATGCGTGGACACTTATCCCTGTCTGAAACGGGGCCAAACTAAAAACGTAGTGACTGCAACAAAAAAGCGACCGATAATCGGTCGCTCGGAAACTTCAAACAGACTAATTAAGATTAATCGTCGTACAAAAGAATAGGTTTGAAATTAAGAAAATCGCAGCTTGTCAGGACGTATTCTACGCCGTTTTTTATAACGACGGCGTTGGCTCGCGATACGTTGCCGTGGAGATGCCCGTACACCACCCTGTCCACGCGATAATTTTTTATTAAGTCGGTGAAAGGCGAATCGTCGAAACGGGAATTAAAGGGCGGATAATGAGTCATAAGGACGATTTTTTTATCGGCGGAAATCGCCGTCGCGGCGTCCAAAGTAAGTTTAAGCCTTATAAGTTCACGGTCAAATATTTTCTTATCGTCGGGCCCCGTATTCCCTTCTTCGGGTACCGTCCAACCGCGAGTTCCGCAAAAAACGTAATTGCCCACGGCGATGGCATTATTCTGAATGAACTTTATACTGTCTAAACCGAGTGCGTTTATTTTTGCGTAGCTCGACCACCAATAATCGTGATTGCCGCGGATAATGAATTTAGTCCCAGGCAAAGCGTCGACTTCTTTTAAGTCATTGAGAGCCTGCGGAATATTCATTCCCCACGAAGTGTCGCCGGCGGACAAAATCATGTCGTCGTCGGTAATCTGTTCGAGCCAACAAGAACGGATTTTATCCCAATGTCCTATCCAATTAGCTCCGAAAATATCCATCGGCTTATCGGTAGCCGACGAAAGATGCAAATCGCTTATCGCAAAAACTCTCATATAAAAAATATACCATATTTTGTTCGTTCTGACAATTACTAATACAAAAAAAGACTTTATGAGTGGTCAGATTGCGTTTATTTTTTGTGAAAGCAAGGCGTAGGCGTACTGCGTACGGTAGACGACGCTTTCGCAAAAGCAGTAAAAAACTATAATTTATTATCCGTTTTTATTCGTATCGACTAAATCCGTTTTTGCAAATTTAGAAACGCTTGTTGTTTGCGGCGTAAAGAAACGTGATATGAACGCTCATAATAAAAAAACAGGCTCCGAAGAGCCTGTAAATTTTTCTTTCGTATCTCCGTTTTGCTTAGCGTGGGAACACGGGTGCGCTGAACACGCCCGAGCAAACGTCTTGTGTGTATTCTTGGCAAGGCGGTAAAATCGGATAACCATACGTCGGTATTACCAATATTACGTCCGCCACGACTTTGGTAATAATGGTGACACAAGCATTAGTTGTTACTTCAGTACTCGAAATAAGCGAGTTCTGTAAGCCAACAATAACGACAGTCGATTCTACTCTCGGAGCAATTACTCCGTCCGCAGGCACTTTCAATACGATGTCCTGAGTCAACGTCATTGAAGATGTACCGATGATTTGCAATCCCGCTGAATTTGTTGCTACAACCGTAACAGGAACGGTGAGTGTTAAGCTGACTCTCGAACAGGTGCTGCCTGCGAGAGGCGTAACGTTTAAGTCGCTTATTACGGCGTCGCCGGAGCTTTGTACACCGGTTACGGTATAACCCGTAGTATCGCCAGTAAACGTGACGTTAAGCGTAGTGCTTATACTCCGTTGTTGCATACAAGCGTCGAATATTTTCTTGACTTCTATGCAATTCTTTTCGCTCGTGTTATTGTTGGTACAACATATTGCGGGAGAAGTATAGTTTTTATTGTTACAAGCCATATCGTATCTCCCTTTTTATATCTAATACATCTTATGACCTGCGACCGTCTTATGTGCTTATTCTTCGGGTTTTTCCTCTTCCGTCGGTACATAACTCAATATTTCGTCTATCCGCTTAAAAACCGCATCTCCGCCCGTTTTGTCGAGAGAAGAACAAACGATAACGTTGTCCACACCTACGCCTATATAATCGGCGATTTCTTTCTTTCTTTTCATTCCGGCGCTACGGCTTAGCTTGTCGGCTTTTGTGGCGATTATGGTAAACGGTATGCGGTAAAAATACAGATACTTGAACATCTGCATATCGTCGGCGGTCGGGTTGTGTCGTATGTCGACGAGAACGAAAACGTTCTTTAAGTTTTTGGAATTGCGAAAATACCCTTCGATGAGGTTGCCCCATTTTTGCTTTTCTGCGTCGCTTACTCTCGCAAAACCGTACCCCGGCAAATCGACTAAGTAATATTCTCCTTTGTTTATCGAAAAATAATTAAGCAGCCGCGTTCTTCCCGGTTCTTTGGATGTTTTCGCAAGTTTTTTGTTGTTGCAAATGAAGTTAATGAACGACGATTTGCCCACGTTCGACTTACCCGCCACGGCTATCTCCGACGCGCCAATATCTCTAAACTGCGTAACGTTTCCTACGCTCGTCACGAATTCTGCGTTCTTAATCATATATATCCTTATATAATAAAGCGCCCCGTGAAAATCGCGGGGTGCATAGATTATTTAGCTTTTACGCTATTTCTTTTTCTTTTCGTATAACGTTCGGACTTGCGTTTTTCGTGACGCAATCTTCTGCGATAACGACTTTTTCGACGCTCTTGTCGGATGGTATATCGTACATAATATCGAGCATTATCTTTTCGACTATCGACCTGAGTCCGCGCGCACCCGTCTTCAACTTTATTGAACGCTGCGCAATGGCCCTCAACGCCCCTTCTGCGAATTCCAAATCGACGTCGTTAAGTCTGAGCATTTTCTTGTACTGCTTGACAATACTGTTTTTCGGTTCGGTAAGGATACGTACCAAATCGTCTTCGGTAAGCGGGTCGAGAGCCGCGACAATAGGCATTCTTCCCACGAATTCGGGAATTAAGCCGTATTTTATAAGGTCGTCCGGTTGCAACTCGTGAATATTTTCGCTGTATGCGTTATCTCTGTCTTTCAGTACGCCGCCGAAGCCCAAAGACGAGTTGTCTTTACGCTTGTCGACTACCTTTTCCAATCCCACGAAAGCTCCGCCGCAAATAAACAGAATATTGGTGGTATCAATAGGAATACATTCTTCCTGAGGATGCTTTCTGCCGCCGTGCGGAGGCACGTTGGCTACGGTGGATTCGATGATTTTGAGTAACGCTTGCTGCACGCCTTCTCCGCTTACGTCGCGGGTTATGCTCACGTTCTCGGTTTTGCGGCAGATTTTGTCGATTTCGTCGATATACACTATGCCTTTTTCGGCTTTCTTCACGTCGCCGTCGGCGGCTTGGATAAGTTTTAACAAAATATTCTCGACGTCTTCGCCTACGTATCCCGCTTCGGTCAAAGTTGTAGCGTCGGCTACGCAAAACGGCACGTTAAGAATTTCGGCAAGGGTTTTTGCGAGCAAGGTTTTTCCGCTGCCCGTAGGTCCGAGCATAAGCACGTTGCTTTTTTCGAGTTTTACGTCGTTATTATCCATGTGAGAGTTGTCTCTTATACGCTTGTAGTGATTGTACACGGCGACGGATAAAATTTTCTTCGCGCTGTCCTGCCCTATTATGCTCTCGTCGAGTTTTGCTTTGATATCTTTCGGCGTGGGTAAATCGGCGGACTGCTCGGCTATCGTTTCTTCCGCAGGCGCCCCCGAAACGTCGATTTCTTCGAACACTTCTTCCGCGCGTTTTACGCAAAGATTACATATAGACACGCCCTGCGGACCCGATATAAGGGTAATTCCGTCTTCGGCTCCCCTACCGCAAAATATGCATTTGTTGCTATCTACGTCAATAGTGTTTATCATTCAATTACTCCTTACGGGTCTTAAAGACCTTATCTATAAGACCGTATTCGCACGCTTCTTCCGCGTCCATATAAAAATCTCTTTCCACGTCGCGAGCTATCTTTTCGAGCGGTTGTTTAGTGTTTTCTGAAAGGATTTGGTTGAGTTTTGCGCGCGTTTTCAAAATATTTTCCGCTACGATGGCTATTTCGCTTGCCTGTCCCTGAACTCCGCCGCTGGGCTGGTGAATCATAATTTCGCTGTTGGGCAAGGCATAGCGTTTGCCTTTGGTGCCGGAACTCAAAAGGAACGCACCCATACTTGCCGCAAGGCCTATGCAAATCGTGCTGACGTCGCATTTAATATACTTCATCGTGTCGAATATCGCCATACCCGCAGTAACCGAACCGCCTGGGCTGTTGATGTAAAGGCTTATATCTTTGGACGGGTCTTTCGTTTCGAGATAAAGCATCTGCGCTACGATACTGCTGGCGACCTGATCGTTCACTTCACCGCTCAAAAATATAATTCTGTCTTCGAGCAAACGGCTATAAAGGTCGTAAGTGCGTTCTCCGCGAGCGTCTTTTTCGATTACGTAAGGTAAGGTCATATATTCCTCCTGGTTTCCTTATTTTTTCGTTTATCCTTATTATAATGACTATTTTATTTCATTGTTATCCCTAAGGAATGCAAATAATTTGTCGATAACAAGTTTATTTGCGAGATAACTCATATACTGGGGATTCTTTTCATTTTCATCGAGTTTATCGAATTCGGCGTTGAGTTCTTCGGGGCTGACTTCGATTTTTTCTTCTTTAAGAATAGCTTCGATAACAAGACGGCTCTTGATATTCTTGACGGCTTCATCGCGTTTTTCTTTCTTGATATCTTCGACGGTGGTGCCGGTGTATTTAAGATAATCTTCGAATTTGAGTCCGTACTGCGACATGCTGTGTTCGAGTTCCTGAATTCTGTAATCGAGTTCTTCTTCTACCATACATTCGGGAATTTCGATTTCGGTGTTCTTAACGATAGCGTCTATCATATCGTTTTCGAGCTTGGCTTCGGCGTTCTCTTCCTTCTTTGGAGCGAGTTCTTTCTTAATTTGAGCTTTCCATTCCTCTACGGTGTTGAGTTCGTCGTCGATGTCTTTCACGAATTCGTCGTCGAGCACTGGAAGCTCTTTTGTATGTATTTCGTGAACGGTAATTGCGAATACTGCTTCCTTGCCCGCAAGGTCTGCAGTGTAATCTTTCGGAAAAGTAACGGTAATATCCTTGCTTTCGCCCGCTTTCATACCGATAAGCTGATCTTCGAATCCGGGGATAAACGCTCCGCTTCCGATTTCGAGACGCTGATTTTCCGCCGTGCCTCCGTCGAATTTAACTCCGTCGATGCTTCCGCTGTAATCGAGTACGACGGTGTCTCCCTTAACCACTTCGCCTTCTGTCTTTTCCACGAGTCTGGCACGGTTATTTAATTCTCTGTCAATAACCTCCTGAACTTCTTTCGCGGTCACTTTAACGCTGTCTTTTTTGAAAGTGAGTCCTTTATATTGTCCCAGAGTGAATTCGGGCTTTAACGCAACGGTAATTACCGCTTTGAGTCCTTCTTCGCTTACTTCTTTAAGGTCTACGTCGGGGTCGCCTACCACCTCGAGATTGTCGTTCTTGATGATTTCGGAATAATGTTTGGAAAGGGTTTCGTCGAGAGCGTCTTCATAAAGGAATTCCTTCCCGAAACGGTTAATAAGTACGTTCATAGGAACTTTACCTTTTCTGAAACCTTCGAGAGAATATTTATATTTATTCTTCTCGTAGGACTGTTTGACGTCCGCCGCCCATTCTTCTTTGGTCACGTTGATAGCAATTTCCGCTTTGGATTTGCTAAGTTTTTGAATTGAGTATTCCATTTATATTACCTCCGTGTATTTTCCGTTTATTTCGCATTTTTGTTTTTTTGTTTATATTTATATATAAGCGTCGAATTTGCCGAGACAAACCGCAACGCTACACTTGTTTTTTTCTTTACCCAATGTAATATAATACCATATAAAAAGTCGTTTTGCAATTTTTTAGACGATTATGATTATATATTGTTTTCGGCGGGCGTTTCAGTCTGCGACGGTGTTTTTTTCTCGGCGGAAGCCTTGTGATCGAAGTTCTGGTCGCCGCTTTCGACGAAAGACATTACGTCGCCCTGCAAATTAAACCTTATCTGCCCGCATTCGCCGTTTCTGTGCTTTGCTATCGTGAGAATAATCGGCGAGTGGTTTCTGTCTTCTTCGATTTCTCTCGACAAAAACAATACTATATCCGCATCCTGCTCTATTGCGCCCGATTCTCTAAGATCGCTTAACTGAACCGTCTTTTCTTTCCTTTGTTCCACACTACGGGACATCTGACTCAACAGAATAACGGGGCAATTCAATTCCCTTGACATAACTTTCATCATACGGCTCATATTTGCTACTTCCTGTTGACGGTTTACTTCGCCGCTTTTTGAAGAAGTTCCGCTCGTCATAAGCTGTAAGTAGTCGATTACTATAAGGTCTACTCGACCGTTGTTATGTTCCGCTCCGAGTCTTCTGCATTGGCTTATGATTTCCGCTGGAGTAACTACCGAGCTGTCGTTTATGTAAACTTTCGAATTGGATAACTTTTGCGTTGCTTGCCAAAGATGCGTGTCGCCGTCGCCTTTAAGTTGTGCCGTTTTTACGTCGTCCATAGGAACGCCGCCTATATTACACATCATTCTCTGCGCAAGCTGCCTAGCGGGCATTTCCAAAGAATAAATGGCAATGCACTTGTTTGCGTCGTATTTACTGTTGACGATATTTGCAACAATATTAAGAGCGAACGCCGTTTTACCGACGGAAGGACGAGCTGCCAGAATGATGAGGTCGCCGTTTTGCAATCCGCCCGTGATTTTATCGTAAGTCCTGAACCCTGTTGAAATACCGCGGAAAGCGTTCTTGTCCTTTTTGAGTTTTTCGATACGCTCCATAACTTCTATGGTAGCTTTGCTGACGTGGGTAAGTTCGTTATGACTCATATCCTTGGATATGTCGTAAATTAACTTTTCGGCATAGCGCACCACTTCGTCGGCGTCGGTACTGTCGTAAGCCTTTTCTATAATACTGTTACAGCTCGTAATAACGGTACGCAAAACCATATCTCTGTAAATAAGTTTCGAATACTGTTGATAATTCGCTCCCGACGGAAGCAAAGTATTGAGCGTGGTAAGGTAGGTAAGCGTGTTTTCGTCTGCCGTCCCCGCCTTTTCCATATAGTCGTAAACGGTAATTATGTCTATCGGCGTATCGCTGTTAAACAGCTCGCACATCGCATCGTAAATCTTTCTGTTTTTCAGATTGTAAAAACATTCCGATTCCAACTTACCTACGAGATTACGGACGGCGTTACCGTCGATTAACAAACAGCACAAAACCGACTGTTCCGCTTCGAAATTATTCGGAAAAACTTTAAGTTTTTTTCCATCGTTTGCTACGGGTTTATCTGCCATTCGTTCCCTCCTTTTTCTTTCTTTTTGTAATGGCTATCGCAAGCGGAACGGCTATCACGGGGATGGCGACTATTACCGCTATAAGATAGAAAGCCCACGAATTTGGGCTGTGTTGCGTAAAATGTATCTCCCGGTCTTTCGTTTCGGGAGTCATATCGAACCTGTGAACGTAGAGTTTTTTGTTGTAGTTGTACCCTACATGGTCGGCGTCGGTAGAAATAATCTTATACGGCGTACCGTAGAAGTACGACAGTTTGATTTTTTCCTTTTCCGCTCCGAGAGCAAGACACTTTCCGTAAATCAGATTCAGAAGATTTCCTTCGTCTTCCACCGAAGAAAACGCTGTGACGGTGGAAGAATAATAATCGTTGTAAAAAAATCCTTTCTTTACCGTTGCGGAAGACTCGTTACTTTCGTATCCGTCTCTGCCCGTGGCGATATAGTAATCGGTCGTGCTGTCGAAAGTTATACTCGCAAGTAATTGTCCGTTATATTCGTCGCAGTCTACGACGTAGCCCATTGCGGTAAACGCGGTCTCCAACTCGCCGAACATTTCGGGATAATGATACACGCAGTCTTCGACGACTCCCGCTCTCGCGAGAAAATCTTTGTCGAAAGTTACTTCAAACGCGATATACACACCCGAATTACTCAAAGTATAGCTGTAATACCCAATTTCGGCGTCGTAGCCTTTCAGGTCGTAACCTATATCTTTAAGTTCGTCAAGTCCGCGCAAATCGGGCGCATCGGTATCTGCGTAAGCCGAGAAGTCGGGTAAGCAAACGGATGCGGCGACGACTATTATTATCGTCGCGACGGTCAAAACGATAACTAACGGAATTTTCCTCTTTAAGGTCAAAATAACTCCTTATTACTTTCTTGCTTTAATAAGAGCGGTAAGTTCGGTAAGAGCTTCGCCGAAGTCTTTCATAGCGTTTTCGTACGGAACCTTAGTCGTAAGGTCAAGGTCGACGAGAGAAAGTATTTCCATAGGATATATACTACTCCCGGAGCTTAAAAACATCTTATATTTATCGACGAATTTATTGTCTTTAAGGATAGCGTTGGCGATGTTTATAGCGCACGTTATGCCGGTGGCGTACTTATAAACGTAGAAGTCGGTATAAAAATGCGGTATTCTCGCCCATTCGTATCCGATACACTTATCGCTTATTACAGCGTCGCCGTAATATTGCTTGTTAAGATTACGATAGTATTCAGTCATCTTTTCTGCGGAAAGAGCTTCGCCGCTTTCGATTACTCCGTGAGAGAACTTTTCAAACTCGGCGAACATCGTCTGACGGAACAACGTGGTTCTTATCATATCGACATAGTAAGAAAGAAGATAAATTCTGTCTTCACCCTCGGCTGTTTTCAAAAGGTGTTTTATAAGTAAAACTTCGTTAACCGTGCTTGCTATTTCGGCTACGAAAATAACGTAGTCTGCTTTTTCGTAACACTGTGTTTTGTTGCTGTAATAGCTGTGCATAGCGTGTCCCATTTCGTGTGCTATGGTGAATACGTCGTGAATTGTTCCTTTATGATTAAGTAATACGAACGGGTGAGTTCCGTAAGTGCCCCACGAATAAGCTCCGCTGCGTTTGCCGGCGGTTTCTTCCACGTCTATCCAACCTTCGGTCTTTGCACTTCTCAATACCTTGCCGTATTCTTCGCCTAACGGTTTCAACGCTTCGCAGACTATTTCGTAAGCTTCGTCGTAATCGGTAAGGGTATCTCTGTCCTTAACTATCGGCATATACACGTCGTACATGTGCATTTCTTTAAGTTTTAACGCTTTTTTACGCAAAGCCATATACTTGTGCATCAGCGGGGTGTACTTTCTGACGGTTTTCAAAAGGTTGTCATAAACCTTAACGGGAATATTCTCTTCGTACAGAGCCGCTTCGAGACAGGATTTATATTTTCTCGCTTTCGCTTTGAAATAGTTCTGTTTAACGTTGCCGGCGTAGTTTGCGGCGATGGTGTTTATATAGGAAATAAAACCGTTGTAGTAAGTTTCGTACGCCTGCCTTCTTATTTCAGCGTCGGGATTTTGCATAAGCACGGAGTAAAGACCATGCGTAAGTTTTACCTTTTCTCCGTCGAGTTCTATCTCCCCTAAATTGACGTCTACGTTATTGAACATTCCGAACACGGTCTTAAAATCGCCGGCAAAAGAATTGACTTGCAAAAGAAGAGCTTCTTCTTTTTGACTCAAAAGATGCTTTTTACTGCGAATAATTTCATCGATATACATACTGAAATAGCTATACTTCTCGCTGTTACGCATAGCTATAAGCTGTTCTTTCTTAAAGGAAGCGAGCGTGGGCGAAACGAAAGAAGTTACTTCTTCGTACTCAACCAAAAGCATAGCAACCTTTTCGCAAAGCTCTTGGTACTTAGTCACCGATTTATCTTCGTCGCTCTTAAGAAAAATAAAAACGTAAAGTCTATTAAGTTTGTAAGAAATTTTGCTAATCGTAAGTAAACATTCAATGGCGTTGTCGGGCGTAAGTTTGTTCTTAAAAGCTGTGATTTCGGCAAAGCCCGCGCGAACTTCGGTAAAATAACTGTCAAGTTCGCTTTCTTTAAGTATGTCTTCGACGTGCCATTTTCTGTTATCGGGCACGTCTTTTCTGGTGAGTATTTCGTTCATAATTTACCTCATTATTAAAATAATATACTGTATTATACATATTTTATTCTCGCAAGTCAAGATTTTAACCGTCTTTTGGTGTTCTATCCGATTAAATTGCTCGCAATACAGCACTCCGAATAAAAATACGGCTTTACGCCGCGAAAACCTTACAAAAAAGATGCACCCACTCCGATATACTCTACCGAATCGGCTTGAAAACAGGTAACTCCCCTAAAGCTTCCTCGTAACACATCCCGCAACTTTGCTTAATGCTGCTGCGGTCAAGCCCTGACATAGTTCACAACGCGAAATTGTACGAGACCTTATTATCAACGTTCCTTATTCCCATCGGCTTTCCATAGAATATACCTCGGTGGGCGTTCGACCCTGCTATAGCGGATTGCAGGTTACAGGGCACCGCTGGCTCCCCGTCTAGCATCACAACGATTATACCCTAACTTGAAAATAAAATCAAGCATTTTATTCGCAACGGGGCGTCACATACGCATAGCTTTACGCAGCCAAAAATAATTTTGCTCCCAAAACTCCGATACACAACTCTCCGCAAACCCAGCTCAACTCTCCGCAACCCAGCTTGCCTTGACAACGTCGTTTTTTTTTGTTATAATCCGTAAAAAATAAAAAAACAAGGTGGTAAATTGTAAAATGATTAGAGACATAAACGCAACGGACAAAGATTTTTTTGTTTCTTCTTGTGAAGAATTTTACTCTTCACCCGCAGTAATTCACACCGTACCGAAAGAAAACTTTGAAAAAACTTTCGACCTTTTAATGAAAAAATCGCCTTTCGCAAGGTGCTTTATATACGAACTCGACGGTCAAAAAGTAGCGTACTTTTTGCTTGCCATCACATATTCCAACGAAGGCGGCGGTATCGTCGTATGGGGAGAAGAAATGTTCGTTAAGCCGGAATTCCGTAGCAACGGCATCGGAAAACAGTTCTTTTCGCATGTTGAGAACGAATACAAAAACGTAGCGAAAAGGTTCAGGCTCGAAGTCGCGAAAGAAAACGAAAGAGCTGCTTCTCTTTATAAAAAATTAGGATACGATTATCTCGATTATCTTCAAATGATAAAAGAATAATTTTTCGAACTTACATCGAAAAATTAAAAATCGTAATTTTCGTTTTTCGATTCGCCGAACAGAGTTTCGGCGATTTTCTTTTTAAGGTCTTCTATCCCCTTTCCCGTTCTCGCGCTTATTTCTATATAGTCGCAATCGGGACGGAAAGAAGAAATATTTTCGGAATCCGTCTTATTCAGCACGACTATAGTTTTGACTTCGCCGGCTCCGATAGATGACAAAACTTCGTTTACGACGTTATATTCCTTTTCGACGTCTTCGCTTTCCATATTCACGACGTGTAAAATAAGGTCGGAAAACTGAGTTTCTTCAAGGGTACTCTTAAACGCTTCTATAAATTCGTGCGGAAGACGAGATATAAACCCTACCGTATCGGTAATTACGAACTCTTTATTCGGAGCAAGCCACATTTTTCTGCCGGTTGTGTCGAGCGTCGCAAACAACTTGTTTTCTTCCAAAACTCCCGCTTTTGTAAGGTAATTCATAAGTGTAGATTTACCTGCGTTTGTGTAGCCTACGATACTGACTGCCTTAATTTTTCCGTTTTGTCTTTTCTTTCTTCTGAGTCTTCTTTCTTCGGTTAATTTATCTATTTTTTCTTCCAGATCTCTTATCTCTCGCCTTATGGTACGCTTGTCGAGTTCGAGTTTTTGTTCGCCCGCTCCCCTTCTTGCTCCCGCTCCGCCGCCTCCGCCGCCGCCCTGACGGCTCATGCCTGCGTTCTGTCCCAAAACTCTGGGAAGACTGTGTTTTTTTCTGGCGAGTTCTACCTGCAACTTTCCTTCCGCGCTCGTCGCGTGACGGGCGAAAATCTCCAGAATTACGGTTGCTCTGTCAAGAACTTCCACACCGAGAAAGTTTTCGAGATTATTAAACTGGCTTCCGCTTATATCGTTGTCGAAAATTACCGCTTCCGCCGATAGGGCATCAACGGCTTCTTTAAGTTCTTTCAGTTTTCCCGTGCCGATATAGTACGCCTTGTCGGGGCGTTCTTTCCGCTGCAACATAGTACCGACAGTTTCGTACCCTGCGGTAGAAGCGAGCAGTTCCAACTCTTCGAGAATTTTTTCTCCGTCCTTATCGTCGGATACGTTTACGAGTATAGCTTTTGTCAGTTCTTCCATAATTCACCTCGGAAATAAAGATAACATAAAAATACCCGCTTTGCAATAAAACGGATATTCTTACGCTATTATTATTTATTTTTCGGGCGAAAATTATAAGAGAATACAGAGAACTCCGCCTTTACCTTCGTTTACTATTCTCGACATGGTTTTCCTTAACTTGTTTCTCGTGTCGTTAGGCATACACGAAACTTTATTATTTAAGTCTTCTTTAACCAAATCGTTAAGACTCTTGCCAAACATATTCGTTTCCCAAATGCCGTTTTTGTCGGTCTCGAACTCGCTTAAAAGGTACTTGACAAGGTCTTCGCTTTGCTGTTCGCTGCCGATAATAGGGCTGATTTCCGTTTCTACGTCCACTCTGACTATGTGGAAAGACGGCGCGCTCGCTTTAAGTTTTACGCCATACTGATTACCGCGTTTAACGAGTTCCGGTTCTTCGAGTTCCATATCGGAAAGATTGGGATTGACCACGCCGTAACCGTCGCTCTTTACTTCTTCCATCGCCTTTCTTATGCCTTCGTAATCGGCGTAGGACTTACTCAATTTCTTGACGAACGCAAGTAGCTTGTATTCATCGTCGATATTGTTATTACATTCGTTGCTCAAAACCTTAAAGTACAAACCGTCTTTCGCCTTGCACCCGACGTTAATCGTTCCGTCGGCGGGGTTAATTACGGTGTCGGCTTCGCTTTCGAGATATCCGGAATCGGAAAACAACCCTTCGAGCATAACGTGGTCTCTCATGTGTATGACGTTTTTTGCTTTTTCTAAGAATTCCGTGCTTATTTCGGATATAATCTGTTCGTCATACGAAAGAGAACGCATCCATTTCGGCAAAGAAAGATTTATGGAAGTCACGGGGAATTCAAATAATGCCGACTGCATAATTTCGGTCACTTTATCCTTATCCATATTCATTACGTCGCAGATAATTACGGGAACGGAATATTTTTCTTCGAGACTTTCTTTTAGTCTGACGGTATCGGTTTCTTGCGGAGTTTTCGTATTTAGAACGATTACAAACGGTTTGCCCGAATCTTTCAGCGACGCGACTACTCTTTCTTCCGCGGGGGCGTATTTGCTTCTGCCTATTCCCGTAATCGTGCCGTCGGTAGTAACGAGTATTCCTACAGTAGAATGTTCCTTTATTACCTTATCCGTGCCGAGCTCTGCCGCTTCCTGAAACGGCATACCGTTTTCCGACCACGGAGTTTTTACAAGACGTGGTTTTTTGCCTTCCTTATGTCCTATCGCTTCGTCTATTAAGTATCCGACGCAGTCGATAAGCCTAACGTTAGCCTGCATTTTGTCAAAAGTTACGGCAACCGCTTCGTTAGGAACGAATTTCGGTTCGGTAGTCATAATGGTTTTGCCGTCGGCGGACTGCGGCATTTCGTCTATCATTCTGGTTCGTTTGTTTTTGTCGTCGACTTTGTCCAGAATGAGCAGTTCCATAAACTTCTTTATAAAAGTCGATTTGCCCGTTCTGACGGGACCGACTACGCCGAGATAAATATCGCCGCCGGTGCGGACGGCGATATCGTCGTATATATCATAATTTATCATATTTTTGCGCCTCCCAAAGTATTGCTTAGTCTACTTTATGACGGGAATACGCCGTTTATTCCGACAAAACGATATTAGGCTTAACAAATAAAAAGCGGACATTTCGTCCGCCTTGTATATTGATATTTACGTTAAAAACTAAATTTCCTTTTCGTAATAAGCGATTTTTGCACAACAACAAAAAACCTGCATTGCAAGTTTAAGTTCGTCCACGGACGGGTAAGACGGAGCTATTCTTACGTTTCTGTCTGCGGGGTCTTTCTTATACGGGAACGTACTTCCGGCGGGAGTAAAGATTACGCCGGCGTTTTTGGCAAGCTCCAACGTCCTTTTTGCCGTATTTTCGGGCAAATCGCAACTTACGAAATATCCGCCCACGGGGTCATACCAACTCGCTATATCCGAAAGCTCTTCTTTCAATGTATCCATAACCACCTCAAATTTCGGTCGTAGCAAATCGGCGTGCTTTTGCATGTGTTTATAGATATTCTCCACACTGCCGAAAAACTTAACGTGCATAAGCTGATTTATCTTGTCGTAGCCGATTGTCTGCACCGAAAGGTGTTTACGGAAGTCGTTAAGGTTATCTGCACTCGCTGCCATAAAGGCGATGCCACCGCCAGCGTAAGTAATTTTAGACGTAGAACCGAACATATAGACGATGTTGCCGTTGCCGTACTTTTCGGCTTCTTTCAATAAGTTAAGTATAGGTACGTCTTTCTTAAAAGTATGTACCATATAAGCGTTATCCCAATATATACGGAAATCGGGCGCGGCGGGCTTCAACTTAGCGAAACGCCTTACCGTTTCGTCGTCGTAGACTATCCCCTGCGGATTGCTGTACTTAGGCACGCACCAGATGCCCTTTACCGACGGGTCGTTATTGACGTAGCTTTCCACTACGTCCATATCCGGACCGCTTTCGGTCATGGGTACGTTTATCATTTTTATGCCGAATTCTTCCGTCACAGAAAAATGCCTATCGTATCCCGGTACGGGACAAAGCCACTTAATTTCACCTTGTTTATTCAAAGGTTCGTTGCCCATGATACCGAATTGCATTGCTTTTTGCAACGTGTCGTACATAATGTTAAGGCTGCTGTTGCCTAAAATCATTATCTCGTTTACGTCGATACCCATAAACTCGGAAAAGAGCTTCTTCGCTTCGGGTATTCCGTCAAGAAAACCGTAGTTTCTGTAATCTGCGCTACCGATACAGTCGCTACTCGATTTCAAAGCGGTCAGTAGTCCGTCGCTTAATGCGAGCTGTTCCGAGCTTGGTTTGCCACGGCTTATGTCGAGTGACAAATTCATTTTCAAAAATTCGTCGTAACGATTTTTTTCCGCAACATAAATCTTCTCTGCATTAGAGTTTGAGTTTTTCATTCCCGATTTCTTCCTTTAACGTTTATTCCTCATTTCCCTTATTGCGTATCCGCAACCTTATCGGAGTCCCTGAAAAATCAAAGGCTTTCCTTAATGCGTTTTCTAAATATCTTTTATACGAAAAGTGCATTATCTTTTCGTCGTTTACAAATAAAACGAACGTAGGCGGATTAGCGGTCGCCTGCGTAGCGTAATATACTCTCAACTTTTTACCATTCACGTTAGGCGGTTCGTTTACAGCCATAGCGTCGTTTAATACGTCGTTAAGTACCCCCGTCGGCACGCGCATGGATGCGTGTTCGTACACTTCGTTAAGAGCGTCCAAAACTAAATTTGTTCTTTTACCCGTAAGCGCACTTATGTAAAGCGGCTTATAATAGCTCATAAATTTCAAATCTTCGTCGAGTGTTTTGCCGAATTCGTTTATGGTAAAGGTATCTTTCTCGACGGCGTCCCACTTATTCATTATTATGACGCTCGGTTTCATACTCTCGTGTACCAAACCGCAGATTTTTATATCCTGTTCGCTTAACGGTTCGCTTGCGTCGATTACCACGGCTACAACGTCGGCTCTTCTCATTGCGTCTATACTTCTTACCACGCTATAATATTCGACGTCTTCTTCCACCTTGTTTTTGCGACGAATACCTGCCGTGTCTATTATTCTGTATTCCTTTCCGTCTACGGAAAAAGGCGTGTCGATAGCGTCTCTTGTAGTCCCCGCCACGTCGCTTACTATTACTCGGTTAAAACCTAATATTCTGTTGACAAGAGAACTTTTACCGGCGTTCGGTTTGCCGACGACGGCGATTTTTAATGCTTCTTTTTCGGCGTCGGATTCCACTCTTTCGGGAAAATACTTGACTATTTCGTCCAAAAGGTCACCTAAATTCAACCCTTGTTCGCTCGACACCGGGATAGGCTCCCCAAGTCCCAACGCATAAAAATCGTATACTAAGTCGTAGTTGTTGTTGTCTATCTTGTTTACGGCGAGAACTATAGGCTTTTTACTCTTTCTGAGATAGTCCGCCACGTCGTAATCGTCCGACATTATGCCTGTCTTTCCGTCCACAAAAAACAGTATTACGTCGGCAAGCTCCACAGCTAATTCTGCCTGAGCTTTGATATGTTTCCACATCTTATCTTCGGAATGAATTTCTATTCCGCCGGTATCAACCATAGTGAAAGAATATCCGCACCATTCCGCGTCGGCGTAAATTCTGTCGCGGGTAACGCCGGGCATATCTTCGACTATACTTATTCTCTTTCCTGCAAGACGATTAAAAAACGTGCTTTTACCTACGTTCGGTCTGCCTACTATCGCTACTAACGGTTTTATCATTTTCTGTCTCCTCGCAGTATTCCTTTAAGAAACCCTTCTCCGTCGGAATGAGTCACTACTATTTTTTTGTTAAGCGCCTTGCTTAGTTCGCCCACAGATTTATTGTCCAGGAACACGTCTCCGAATTCCTTTAACATAACCGACGGTATTTGCAAGTAATCTTCTTCGAACTTTCTGTCGCCATAGCTACGGATAATGTCGGTTGCCGTAACAAGTCCCGTTACCGTAACCGTTTCTCCGAAAAATTTGTTTACTACGGGATAAACGTTTACGGTTACGTTTTTGAACTTAGCTTCTATCATTTCTTTGGCTTTGTTCATTACGTTTACCGCGCTCATTCCCGTAAACACTCCCACGCGTCTTTTCCCGAGCGGACGGCGTGCCACGCTTAAAGCATAGGTCAATTCTTCGAAAAACTTTGCTATAAGTCCGACGCCGTTTTCTATCTGGTCATAACTTCCGTAATATTCGGGCGCAGGCACGTCCTTTTTCGCTATCTGGTACATTTCGTCCGAGCAGTAGCAAAATCCTTCGTGTTTGCCGAAAAAGTCTTCAGTTATTTTAATTGCCTCTTCGGCTTGCTCTTTGTTGAGCGGACTTAAATTATAAAGTCCCTGCCTGTGTCCCGTCAGCCCTACGGGTACTATCGCTACCGTCGACACTCCTATATCGTAAAGGTCGTTAAGAGATTTTTTCAATATCTCTCCGTCGTTTATTCCCGCTACGAGAACTATCTGTGCGTTTACGGTAATTCCGGCGTCGATAAATCGCTTTAACATCGGCATTTGTTCGGGACACCGCTTAATACCGAGCATAAATCTACGGACGATTTCGTCTGTTGCGTGTACCGATATGTATAGGGGCGAAAGACGGTAATCAATAATCCTTTCCACGTCTTTTTCGCTAAGGTTTGTACACGTTATGTAAGATCCGCATATAAACGACAGTCTGTAATCGTCGTCTTTTATGTAAAGAGTTTCCCTTAGCCCCGGTTGCAACTGTTTTACAAAACAAAAGATGCAGTTGTTTCTACATTCGACCGGCGTGATTTCCACGCTTTTGTCAAACGTAAGTCCGAGCGTATCGGACGGCAACTCTTTTTCAAACGTAACAGATATTTCTTTCCCGTCACGTTCCAATACAAACTCTCCCGTTTCGAGCGAATCGGCGTAAGCGTAGTCGATAAGGTCAAAAAAGTCTCTTCCGTCTATTTTAACTACGTTGTCACCGACTTTTACCTTGCCGTACAAGGGACTGTCTTTTTCCACGCTCACGATTTTAGCCATAATATAGTATTATCCTTTATTGGCGGACAAAAGTCAAATAATTGCTATCAATATCGTAATATAATTACTTTTCTGTAACCCCAATCTCAACTTACCGCCGTCAGAAAAAATGTTTTTAGCAAAAACCATGTCAATAAGTTTTTATATTCATTATAAACTTTCGCAGTTTTTATTATTTTGTGTTACAATAAAACTATGCCGAACGACGTAATATTACTTAAAGCTCTTGCCGACGAACTGAACGTTTCGTTAAAAGGCGGACGAATAGAAAAAATATATCAACCCGAGACAGACGAAATTACCGTTCTCGTAAAAAACAACGGTAAAATGCACAATCTCGTCATAAGTGCAAGCCCGTCTTCACCGCGTGCGCACCTTTCAACGCAAAAAAAGGAAAACTCTTTATCCGCACCGGCGTTTTGTATGCTGTTAAGAAAACATCTTACCGGCGGTAATATTTCAGACGTCTCTATTTTTAATTACGACAGAATTATAAAGTTTACAATCGACGCAAGGAACGAACTTAAAGACGTGAAAAAATACTTCCTTATTGCGGAACTTATGGGAAGATACTCGAATATTATCCTGACCGACGATAATTTCGTAATAATCGACGCTATCCGCAGAATACACTTCGACCAAAGCACGACCCGTTACATCTTACCTAACCTTAACTACGTTTTTCAACCGAAAAACAGGGTTTCTCTCGACGACGACGCAGCTCTCGACGAAGTTTTTTCTTCCCCTGTCTCGTCTTACGACGAGCTTCCGAGACTTATAAGCGGTATCGGTAAAGAAACGGCGAAAGAAATATTTTATTCCGAAAATCCGAGAGAAAAAATACGGGAACTTACGAATATTTACTTTGAAAAAAAGTTTTGCCCGATAGTAACGAAAAATTCCGACGGAAAAATTACCGACTATTACGTTTATCCCTACGCCACAGTCAACGCAGATTTCGAAAAAAGCGGTAGCCTTAACGACGCTTTGAATAAATTTTATCTTTTACGTGACGGCGAAGAACGCAAAAAAGCAAGTTCCAAAACGGTAACGACGGTCCTTAAACGTTTGCAGGCAAAAAATGAACGTCGCATAGACGATAACCTTTCCAAAATCAAGGATAAAGACAATGCGGAAAAAAACAGAATAGCGGGAACGTTGCTTATGAACTATCTTTGGATGGTCAAACCCGGCGACAAGTCTATTACCGTGGACGGTTTTGACGGAGAAAAAGTAATAATTCCGCTCGTCGAAAACGAAAAACCCGTAGTGACGGCGAAAAATCTTCTTAAAAAATACAGTAAGCAAAAACGCGCGGTGGAAATAGCCGAAAAACAGCTCGACGAACTGTACAAGCAACGCGACTACTTAAAGTCAATAGAAGTGTCGATTTCTAATTCCTTTACAAAAACGGAATACGAAGAAATACTAAAAGAACTCAATGCTCTTAACGGCTACAAACAAAATAAAGCCGACAAAAGGCAGAAACCTTCCGCTCCCGCTCGTCTTAAATTCGACTCTTGCGAAATTATTTTCGGCAGAAACAATTTGCAGAACAACGACGTAACTTTCAAAATAGCCGATCGCGGCGATTTATGGTTGCACGTCAAGAACCATCACGGTTCTCACGTCATTATAAAGGGCGAATATACCGACGAAATACTCCTAAAAGCAGCCGGGATAGCCGCCTATTACAGCGACGCAAATCAAGACGGCAAAGTCGAAGTGGACTATGCTCTCGTTAAGTTCGTAAAAAAAATTCCGTCCGCTCTCCCCGGACAAGTCACCTACACTAATTACAAAACCGTAGTAGTCACTCCGCAAAAAGAAAATTAATTTTTTTAATTTTTTATAACAAAAAAACGAAGCTCCGTCCGGAACTTCGTTTTTTTGTATTGCGTATTTTAATATACTATTCTTCTGTGGTCGTCTCGGGCGTTTCTTCTTCGACGATTGCGGGGGAGTCAACGCTTACTGCGGTATTTTCTTCGGGTACCGCTTCTGTAGTCACCGATCCGTCTTCACTATCGTTTCCGTCGATATCATTGCCTTCCTTTGCATCCTTCTTTTCCAATGCGTTGATTATAGCGTGGGTCATAATTCCGATGAGAAGCGCGGTGGCTATCGAAGTGATTTCGATGTATTTTGCAACAGTTCCGTTGCCGCTGAGCTGATAAGGAATTTTAACGCTGAGTCCGCCGATACCCGCTATAAGGATAGCCGATACTACGAAAAGATTCTTGTTGTCGCCAAGGTCGATGTCTTTGAACATTTTAAGACCGCTTACGGCGATGAAACCGTAGAGAGTCATACATACGCCGCCCATTACGCAGCTGGGTATTGTTTGGAGCAAACTCATTATCGGAGTGAAGAACGAGAGCAGTACGCACATAATCGCCGCTACGAAAATTGTTCTTACCGAAGCGTTTCTCGTAATTGCCACGCAACCTACCGATTCGCCGTAAGTCGTGTTGGGGCAGATACCGAAGACCGTACCTACTATAGAACCTACGCCGTCGCCGAGAAGAGTTCTGCACAATCCGGGTTCGCCTTCTACAAGGTCGCGACCGATTATCGTACCGAGATTTTTATGGTCGGCGATATGTTCCGCAAAAACAACCAACGCTACGGGTATGAACGCAAGCGCTACAGACGCTATACCGGCTCCGTCTATTACATGAGCAGCTCCTTTGGTCGCAGTGCTTACCGCAGCACTTACATTGCCGGTGGAAAGTTCTTTAATCGCTTCTATTAAAGCAAAGTCGGGGTAGTTAAGGAATGCGGTTACACCGGTAAATTCTCCGTTCTTAACAAAGTTTTCTACAAGCGGAGTCCAGTTTACTATTTTAAGATAGTTTACGTCGCACGCATATCCGAATATCGAGAAGAACGAAGCGAGTACGTATCCTGCAACTATACCGATTATAAACGGTATAAGTCTCATCGATTTGAATTTCTTTTGGCAGGAGCATACGACTACGGTGACGAAAGTAACGAGGCCGCAGAAAAGAGCTACCAAGTTGTAACTACCGTTTATTGCGTCCGCGCTTGCCTTAACGATATCTCCCATTGCGCTACCTGCAAGAGAAAGACCGATTATAGCGACAGTAGGTCCGATAATTACCGGGGGCATAAGTTTACTTACCCAATGCGTACCCGTGAATTTTATTATCAATGCGATAACCACGTAAACGAGTCCGGCAAGAGTTCCGCCTATTATTATTCCGCAATATCCGAACAAAAGAGCATTGCTGAGCGCTCCGAGAAAAGCGAACGAGCTGCTTATAATTACCGGGCTCTTAAACCTGGTAAAGAGTAAGTACACCAACGTACCTAAGCCGCCGCCGAGAATGGCTGCCGGGATTTGGGTGGGCAAGCCGATAATGGACGGTACTGCGATGGTAGCCGCCATGATAGCGAGAACTTGTTGGAATGCAAACACTAAAAGTTTTGAAAACTTTGGTTTGTCTTCAACGTCATAAATCAAATTTTTGTTCATGTTACTCTCCTTTTTTGAAGTATATTTTTATTTGTTTTTATCGAGTAAAACCACTTCTTCTTTACCGTCGGGTACGGTAAATTCGACTTTAACTACTTCGTTTTTCGAAGTGGGCAGGTTTTTGCCGACGTAATCGGCTCTTATCGGTAATTCTCTGTGTCCGCGGTCTATAAGGACGGCAAGTTGAATAGTTTTCGCTCTGCCGAGTTCCATTATTGCGTCCATGGCGGCTCTCGCCGTTCTTCCGGTGTACAGCACGTCGTCGATAAGTACGACGTCTTTACCTTCTATATTAAAAGAAATCTCCGTCCCGTTACATTCAGGTTGGGCGGAGATTTGAGTAATATCGTCGCGATAAAAAGTAATGTCAAGGCTTCCGCACGGAAGACTTACGTTCTCATATCCTTCTATGCAAGAACGTATTCTTTCTGCCATCGGCACGCCGCGAGTCTTGATGCCTACCAAAACGACGTTGTTTACGCCGTCGTTCTTTTCGATTATTTCGTGAGAAATACGAACGATTGCTCTGCGAATTGCGTTTTCGTCCATTATCTGCGCCTTGACAACCATCCGTAATCTCCTTTATTTTTCCATAAAAAACGGGTCTTGCGCACGACAAGACCCGAATATTCCTTATTCGTATTTAGCAATCTTGTCGGCATCTCTGTACCGTTCTTAAAGATTTATTGTAGTTACTATATCACACGGAATTTTTTTATGCAAGCAATTTACAACAACAAAATTTATTTTTTGTCGAAGGTGCAGAATGCGGAGCAACCGCACGGCAACGTTATTCCGTCTTCTCCTTTAATTCCTATCTCGTCGGCGTCCACTTTATGCGGCACGTCCTTAAAGACGATGTCTATTACGTTTTTCATGACGGTAGGCTGCAAGCCCGTGGTGTAGGAATTGATTAAGTAGAACAGAGGATTATCCGATACTACTTCTTTAGTAAGTTTTACAAGGTCGAATATTCCGTCTTCGAGCCGCCACATTTCCCCTTTCGGTCCCCTGCCGTAACTCGGCGGATCCATAATAACGGCGTCGTACTTTTTTCCCCGTCTTATTTCCCTTTCCACAAACTTGATACAGTCGTCGACTATAAATCTCGTTTTTGTAGTGTCGAGAGAATTTATCGCTACGTTGTTTTTTGCCATTTCGCACATGGACTTAGCCGCGTCTACGTGGCAAACTTTCGCTCCTGCGCTTACGCACGCGACGGTAGCTCCGCCGGTATAACCGAATAAGTTAAGGACGCTTATTTCTCTATCGGCGTTTTTTATAGCGTCTATCATTCTTGCCCAATTTACCGCCTGTTCGGGAAAAATACCGACATGCTTAAAGCCCATAAGTTTAAGTTCGAACGTCAGTTCTCTCCACGTTATGCGGAACTTGTCGGGGACTTTTTTTACGTCCCAATTGCCGCCACCCGAACTGCTTCGTTCGTAATGTGCGGATAAGTTTTTGTAGTCCCTTAACGGGAACGGAGACGCCCATATCACCTGCGGATCGGGACGAAGCAAGGTTACGATATCGTACCTTTCGAGTTTTTCACCGTATCCCGTGCTGATAAGCGAATAATTTTTCCACTCGTCGTTTATCTTCATAACTTATTTCCTTTCAAAAAATTCGGATACTCTGTTCTCTTGTTCGGCGAGCATCTTTTCATACTTCTTTTGCGTATCGGCTTTGGACGTGTGAGTAATCATTCTTCTCGCTTCTATCACGTCGCCGTTGTCGATAAGTTCGGATATAAGTTTTATTACGTCGAGCATAAGTTTTTCTTTCATGTGGTCGCCGTACGTGCGGAACAAAGGCAACGTTACTTCTGCGGCAAAATCGCCGTTAAGCAAATTCAATAAGTCCTTACTTAACTCCACTCTCTCCTTTAACGAAACTGTTTCATCATAGGACGCTAACTTCTCCTTAAAATCGAGATAGTCGCATTGTATATTGTCGAGAGTCATAGTGTACTTACCGTTAGCGTATTCGAGCTTATGAATTACGTTGGCGGCGGAAAGCGTGTTCCTTATAATATTGTTTGTCGTTTTCAAGTTGTTTATTGCGGACACGTAAACGTAATCGGGCCACAAGGTAGACAGGATAAAGTTTCTGTCCATTCCTTCGCCTTTGTTCCAGACGTACATAAGGAAAAGCTCTTTCGCTTTTTTTGTTTTCCAGTTAAGTTCCTTACCGGCAACGGTTACTGAAGTGGTACCCATAAGTTTTACGCACAACTCTCCGTTCGCGCTTATCTGCAAAAGTTTTTCTTTATACTTTTCTTCCATTTCGCAAACGTAGTCTACCGCTATGTCTTCGTTCTTTGCGTACTTGAATAGTTTTTCGAAACACTCGTAGTAATCCAGGACTATCGCATGCATACCGTATGCGCGGCAGGTTTTGAAAAGTTTTTCCATAAGTCCTTTTACGTTGGTCGTTTCGTCTTTCGTTAAAAGTATGTTTAACGCTACTGCTACGGCTATAAGCCACATACCCGAACGTGTGCTTGCTTCCTTTATACACTTATTGGCGTACGCGTTCGCCGTGTCGAAATCGTTTTGTCTGAAGGCACAATACGCTACCGCTCCGTAGAGATAATAAGCGTTCACGGGAGAATTTATTTCGGCGTACTTAGCGTAAATCATAGCATAGTCCTTAGCGTAATCTTTTCTGCCCATCTTGGCACAGATAATCGCGCGCAAAGATATGGCGGCGTATCTAACCGATTCTCTTGACGGTGCGCTCTTAATAGCGTTGTCGATATATTCTAAGCCTTCGGTATACTTATTAAAATACACGCTCGTTTTTGCAAGCAAGGTATACACGTCGGCAAGGTCGGTTTCTATATTGTTGTTCAATTCTTCAGCCAAAGCCTTCTTAGCCATAGCCACAGCCAGCGGCATATCCCCCATATAGTAGTAGAAGTTCATCAGCTTATACGGTATGGTATAGAACGGGATTATCTCCTGCAACTGTTTTATACACTCGGTAGCCTTGCCGTAATTGCCCCAATCGAAGTTGAGCTCGGCAGCCACCTGCAAAGCCTTGGGATACCAATACTTATCCTTAAACTCTTCCTTTAACATAAGCCCTTCCACAAGGCGACTGTTTTCTTTGCTTGCCGGGATTTCGCCCGCTTTCAATAAATCGGGAATACGGCAGACTATCATTTCGAAGTGGTTAATATCGGCGTTGTCGGAGACTCTTTCGTTTATTAACGACTTTATCATGTTCAAAATGCGGTGATACTTTTTCTGCTTGGCGAGAATTTTCAGCACCATATATCTGGAATCCATTTCAAGCTTCGAGTTATAGTCGGCGGAAGCTATTACCTTTTCGAACAGAGCCTTGCTGTCTTCGTAATTGCCACTGTAATACAGCTGTAAGCACGCCATAAATTCAAGTCCCGGATAGGTTTCGTCCCATTCGGAATCGAACAGTATTTCCAACGACTCTATGTTTGCGTTGACAAAGTTACATAATTCGAACATGTATTCGCCCTTGTCGATAATGGAAATTACCGTGTCGCTTATCATCTTCTTGTCTTCGCAAAGCAAGGCAAACATAAACGCTTCCGGGTCCCTTTCTGTATCTCTCAGGAACTTGTAATAGAGCTTTTTCGCTTCGGTTACGCTTTCGGCGTCGATTTTGCTGAATTCTTCCGTATAAGGATTATCCAAAACCTTTTCGTTAAGCCTGTAACAGTCCGCACCGCGTCTTAATACGCAGTCGGGGTGCTTCCTCACTATATTATCGAAGTTTTTTACAGCGTCTTCTCCGAGAGCGGATACGAAATCCTTATATATAAAGCGGAGCGGAGCAAGAAAACCGTAGAGAGATTTCTCTTCTTCGGTAAGGTCTGCAAGAACGTCCTGTTCGGGATAATAATCTTCTTCGGGCAATTCGATGAGTTTAGGACATTGCTCGGTAAAAACGTTGTAGTTTATATTCAGAAAATCTCTGCTGACGAGAAGAATTTTCAGATTTTTAGGGCTGTTCTGCAAAATGAACTCAATAACGTTAAATCCGAAACGCCCGCGTAATTCTTCGAAGTTATCCAACACAAGCAGACAGTCGCCGTTGACTTCGGAAATGCGTTTCAACGCTTCCTTTATAATAATGCTGTCCTTATTGAAGCCGTAAGCGCAATGCTTGAACTGAATAATCTTTTTGTATTCTTCGGGGTCGTCGGCGAACACCTTACGGGCGAAAGTAATCGCAAATGAATAAAAATCGTCGCAGTTGGGGTTCATCCAATACGAACGCTTATAAAAATTGTTCAATTCCGAATAAAATCCTATCGTATTTCCGTCGGCTACGGTGAGCATAATTACCGCGGTGGACGCGGTGGATATAATTTCGTTTATTATTCTCTTGTTGTTATTTTTTCTGAACATGATATCTCCTCTTTTCTATTGTAAATGATTAGTAAATAAAAATCAAACGTTTACCGAAAAAATATCATATTTACGCGATTTATAGTACAATTAAAATACGAACGGCGTTAGCGACGGTCATATTACGCTCCGGACGGTCGTAAATTCGAATCCGTTTTTCGACAGACTCGGCGTTTATGCTACCCGAAACGGTTTTGATTTGACATTATCGGCGTCGTTGTGATAATATATTTTTTAGAGTTTTTGCCAAAAAATTTCTTTTTTGCGGCAAAGCGGGAGGATAAACGATGAAACGTTATAACGTAGCCGTCGTAGGCGCGACGGGCATGGTAGGCACTAAATTTTTGCAGGTACTTTCCGAAAAAAAATTACCCGTGGACAATTATTATCTTTATGCGTCGGCGAAAAGCGCAGGAAAGAAAATCGAGTTTTTGGGCAAAGAATATACCGTAATAGAACTGAAAGAAGAAAACATAGTCGATAAAAAAATCGACTACGCTTTGTTTTCGGCGGGCGGAGCGGTTTCCAAAGAGTACGCGCCCGTATTCGCCGCACACGGCACGGTCGTAATCGACAACTCTTCCCAGTGGAGAACCGACCCGAGCGTTCCGCTTGTAGTCCCCGAAGTAAACGCAGAAGCTGCGAAAAATCATCACGGCATTATCGCCAACCCGAACTGTTCCACCATTCAGGCGATGCTTCCCCTTAAAGCTCTGCACGACAAGTATAAAATTAAGCGTATCGTATACTCCACCTATCAGGCGGTAAGCGGAGCGGGCGTCGCAGGATACAACGACCTTGTTACCCAAGCGAAAGAAGGCGAAACGAAAAAATTTCCCTATCCCATTTTCGGCAACGTAATTCCGCAGATAGACGTTTTTCTTCCCAACGGATACACGAAAGAAGAAGAAAAAATGATTTTCGAAACGAAAAAAATTCTTAACGACTACGATTTGAAAGTAACCGCCACTACTGTAAGAGTACCCGTAAGACACGGTCACAGCGAGTCTATAAATATAGAATTCTATAACCCCTGCACGCTCGAAGGTATAAAGGACGCTATCCGCAACATGAAAGACGTCGTGCTCGTGGACGATATAGAAAAAGGTCTGTATCCTATGCCGATATACGCCGAAGACAAAGACGAAGTTTTTGTGGGCAGAGTAAGAATAGACCCGACGGTAGAATCCGGTTGCAACATCTGGGTAGTCGCCGACAATATAAGAAAAGGCGCTGCGACCAACGCCGTACAGATAATGGAATACTTGATGTCCGAAAATGAAAAATAATCTTTTTCGCACGTTAAGCATATATTTATTGGTAAGGAATTAAGGATAAACATGACGATATTCAAAGGCACGGCTACCGCTCTTATTACCCCCTTCGTAGACGACAAAGTCGATTTCGTTTCGTTAGAAAGACTCGTAAACGACCAACTAAATAACGGTATAGACGCATTGATCGTAAACGGAACCACGGGAGAACCCACGACTATGACTCATGACGAAAGAACCGCCGTGGCTAAGTTCGTGTTACAACTCGTAAACAAGAAAATCCCCGTCGTCCTCGGTGCAGGCAGCAACAACACTTACACCGCGATAGAATATGCTCGGGAAGCAGAATCTCTCGGCGCGGACGGCGTATTGGTCGTAACCCCCTATTACAACAAAGCCACGCAAAAAGGTCTTATCGCCCACTATAAAACGATAGCCGACAGTATAAATATCCCGATAATAATGTACAACGTACCGGGAAGAACGGGCGTAAACATGCTGCCCGAAACGGTGAAGGCTCTTTGCGGATACAAAAATATCGTCGCAATAAAAGAAGCGAGCGGCAATATAAATCAGATGATGGAAATAAAACGCATTTGCGGCGACGAAATCGACCTTTACTGCGGCGACGACGGAATAGTCTTTCCCTGTATGGCTGTCGGCGGTATCGGAGCTATAAGCGTAACAAGCAATATTATTCCTAAATTTTTCTCCGATATGACGAGATTTTTACTTAACGGAGAATACGAAACGGCGAAAAAAATGCAGTTTTCGGCGTTGCCGCTAATTAACGCATTATTCTGCGAAGTAAACCCCATTCCGGTAAAAACAGCGGCGTACTGGATGAATCTTATTTCGTCCGATTATATGCGTCTTCCTATGATAAAAATGGAAAAAACGGCGGTTTTGGCTAAGGCAATGAAAGATTTCGGACTCGATTTTACGGTGAAAGAATGAAAATTTTAATATACGGTATTAACGGCAAAATGGGCAAAATCCTTTACGATGCGGTAAAGGAAGAGAACAAGGACACGGTAGTCTGCGGCGTGGATAAATTCGGCGACGGAAAATATTTCGACTGTCCGGTATATAATGACTGTTCCGAAATTCCCGAAAAGCCCGACTGCATAATAGACTTTGCCGTTAAGGACGCTATCTACGACTACCTCCCCTACGCCGTCGAAAATTCCGTGCCGTGCGTAATAGCCGCTACCGGGCACGACGAAAAGGATTTAATCTTCATTAAAAAAGCCGCCGAAAGTATTCCTGTATTCAAGAGCGGCAATATGAGTTTGGGAGTAAATTTACTTATAAAACTTGCCGAAACAGCTGCTTCTGTACTCGGCGACAGAGCCGATATAGAAATAGTCGAACAGCACCACAGGCGTAAAGTCGACGCTCCGAGCGGCACCGCCTTAATGATAGCCGACGCAATAAAAAAGATTGTTCCCGACGAAACTTTCGTAATCGGCAGAAACAAAAACAGCGGCAAAAGACAATGCGGCGACTTAGGAATAAGTTCCGTTCGCGGCGGAACTGTCGCGGGAAAACACGAAGTATTTTTCCTTATGGACGGCGAAGTCGTATCGATAAAACACGAAGCCGAAGACAGAACCATTTTTGCAAACGGCAGTATCGCCGCCGCAAGGTTTATCGTAAATAAAGAAAACGGCTTGTATAATTCAAAAGATTTGTTTAACTAATCGCTAATCTGAAATTATAAAAAACAATTAACGCAAAAAACTGCGAACCACTGCTGTCATTCCGAACGTCGTGAAAAATCGAGCAAAGCTAAAATAATAGTGCTGCTTACGCCCGATTTTTTTTGCAAACTCAACATGACGATAAGGATAAACTTTTATAATTATAAAAAGGCTGTTAAGAAATGTAAATTTTTTGGGGTGCACTTCATTTTTAGCAGCCTTTTCGTTTTTAATCTTTATTTATTACAGATTATCCGTTCACGCATCGGTTTCGCCGTCCCCCGTAGTTTCGGTCAGAGTAATTTGCGGTTCTGCAGAGGCTATCATAGTTTTTATTGCGGTCAACTCCGAGTCGTTGTCCGCGACAACTATAATAAACGACTTGCCGTAGGCAAAGTACAGTTCGGACGGTTTTTTAATCATCAGTTCGCAAAAATATTTTATATCGGCTTGTTCGTACAAATTCTCTTCGAAGCGCCCGTTGACGTAATCGAGTAAATCGTACATATTTATCCAGATATTTTTGTAAAAGTCGTTGTCGTAGAAAAAGCTTACGCCGTCGTTTTCGACTTTCAAGTTTTTGATTATATATCCAATCGCATTGAGCCAATCGATATGCTTTCTTTCTTCTTTCGGGACAAAATCGTTGTTGACGGTCTTATCTGCTATCAGGGACAGATCAAACGGGAAGCTGACTTTGCAGACGTATTCGCCGTTTTCCGTTGTGTAAACGTAAGCGATGTTTTTATAGACGTAGATAGCTTCCTGCGGCTTCTGCGTGGCAGGGTCTTTCATTTCGACGAAAGCGTAGTTATCGGTAGGGTCTTCCTGGAAAACTTTTGCTTTGATGTCCGCAACGTACTTGGTAGGTTCTGCCCCTTCTTCTTTCTGCACGAAGCTGTCGAAAGTAAGTTTGAAGGCGTTATCCTTATAATAGACAAACGTATTGCGGTTTTCTTTATTCTCGTCAAGAACAAACGGAATCGATACGCTGTCTTTGCTTATCGCGAATTTTTGCCTTTCGAGATTGAGTTTAAGGGTGTCTTCTCCGAACACGGTACCGGCTTTATTCTTTATTTCGTCCATATTAAGGTCCATCTTGAAAGCCGCCATCTTTCTGTTGGATGTGGTAAAGTCAAGTTTTAAGGTGGACGTCGGGAAGTCGCCGGCTTTGATTTCGTCTATACTTACTCCGAAAATACCCGTCACGATTTCGCCGTAACTCTTGAGATCAATACCGGAAACATCGCTTGAAGAAAAGAGATTTTTCAGAGATTTGGATAAATTTATGTTAAGAACGTAGTTGTATTCTTCGGCTAAACCGTTCATGCGGCTCTTGCCCTTGGTGTCTTCGCTCGTAACTAACACGGAGGAAAGGAATAAAGCTAATTTGTCCATGCTTACGTCGGTATTGTCGAACGGAAAGTAAGACGCCCATTGCGAAGCCTTCATGTCGATAGAAAATTTAGTGGTCGCACCGAACTGTAAAAAAAGCTGTTCTTTATAGATATACGCTCCGAAAGTCAAATCGTCCGCGGAGCTGTCTTCATTCGGGAACAATTCTAAAGAGAGCATAGTCGTTTCGGGCGAATTATTGTTGTAATTTAACCTTAACGACGCCCAAAAATTGTTTTTATTTGCGACGAGATTAAACGAAGCGTCGGCGGATACCTTAGGCGAAGTCTTCATTTTTGATTTTGAAAACTCCCCGGCTATGGACGTAAAGCCGCCTAAAAACGTTTTGTAAACGTCGTTCATACTCGGCGACTCGATTACAGTCCAGCCTTCGTTTTTATCGTTGTCTTTTACGTCAGGTTTCGGTTTGTCGGTTTTATCTCCGCATCCTACAAGAGCAAGCATCAGCATTACGATGACTGCGAATAACAAAAACATTTTTTTCTTCATAATACTACACTCTCCCCTAATAAGGTAATATTACTTCAAGAAACGGACCGCTTAATCACGGCACCGCTTCCTACCGAGCAAGCAAAAATACCTGCAAATGCTTCCGCTTTACCGATATTTTACTTGATGGCAGCCGAAATAATCTCCGACAATCTCGGTATGATTTCGTCCAAAGGCACGCTTTCTTGTAAAGTTTTGTCTCTGGATTGAAGTTCTACTTTGTTTTCCGCAATAGATCTCGGACTTATTACAACTCTCAAAGGTATACCCATAAGGTCACAATCCGAGAACTTAACCCCCGCGGAGGTTTCTCTTTCGTCAAATAATACTTCTATTCCCGCTTTTTGCATATCGGCGTAAAGTTTTTCCGCCTTTTCGCTTACTTCGGGATTATCTATTCGCAACGCGCACAGGTAGACGTGCCACGGTGCTATCGACATAGGCCACATAAGCCCTTTGTCGTCGTGGCTTTCTTCCGCTACCGACGCAATAGCTCTGCCTACGCCTATTCCGTAACAGCCCATTATCGGACTAACGGCTTTACCGGTATTGTCCAAAACAGTCATACCCATAGTCTTGGTATACTTTGTGCCGAGCTGGAAGATATTACCCACTTCGATACCGTTTTCCAACGTAAGGGGTTTGCCGCAGACGGGACAGGTTTCGCCCGCTTTGACTTTGGCTATATCGTAATAAACCACGCCCTTCAGGTCGCGGTCGAAGTCGATACCGGTGTAGTGATATTCCGCCTTATTCGCACCGCCGACTATGTTATTCAACCCTTTAAGGGAAGAGTCAAAAACTATCGTCGCTCCGGGTACGTCGAGATTGACGGGTCCTATGTTACCGGCGTGCAATCCGGGAATATCTTTTATATTGGCGGGGACAATTTCGTGTCCCAACACTTTTTTAAGTTTGGCTTCGTTTATTTCAAGGTCGCCTCTTATGAAGCATATAACTACGTCTTCGCTGCCTTTTTTGAAGTAGCAAACCGCTTTAACCGTCTTTTTTTCGTCCTTATTAAGGAACTCGCATACCGATTCTATAGTTCCTCTGTCGGCGGTGAAAACTTCTGTAAGGTCTTCGCTGACTTCGTCTCGTTCGTTTTCGCGTTTGACGACGGCGACTTCCATATTGGCTTTGTATCCGCATTCGGGGCAGATAACAATGGTGTCTTCCCCTATGGGAGTAAGAAGCATATATTCGTGAGCTATGTTGCCGCCCATCATACCGCTGTCGGACTTTACGGCGACTACTTTCTTCATACCTATGCGGTCGAATATCTTAGTGTATGCGTCGTAGACTCTGTAATAATACTTTTCGAGGTCGGCGTTGTCCATATGGAAAGAGTATGCGTCTTTCATCGTGAACTCTCTCACCCTTATAAGACCGCCGCGACAACGAGCTTCGTCTCTGAACTTGGTCTGGAACTGGTAAATCATGAACGGCAACTGCTGATAGCTGTTGACAGCGTCGCGGGCAAAATGCACCGCTGCTTCTTCGTGAGTCATACCGAGTACCATATCGCGACCGCTTCTGTCCTTAAATCTGACCATTTCGTCGCCGATGGAATAATATCTGCCCGATTCCGCCCACAATTCCTTGGGCATAACCACGGGGAACTGAACTTCCTGTCCGTCGACGGCGTTCATTTCTTCTCTTATGATACGTTCTATCTTCTGCGCAATACGCTTAGCGGGCATAGCGAGCGACCAGATACCGTTGTTGACGAGTTTTATGTATCCGGCTCTCAAAAGCAGGATATGGCTGGCAATGGTTGCATCTCCGGGAACGGTTTTCGTGCGTTCTCCGACTAATTTTGAAAGACGCATGCTACCCCCTTATTTGGTCACCTTTACGGTAATATTCCAAGTACCGATAAGGTATTTTTCCTGTTCTTCCAAAATGTAGACCTTAACTTCGTACTTGCCGGACTTGGTGTACTTGCCGTCGCTAAGTCCGAGATTTGCGACGTCTTCTTCGTTGTAGACTAAATTGTTGCTGACGGTCTTTTCCGTTCCGTCGCTTAATTTTGCGGTGATGGTCGGTGTGCCGTGGGTGTCGCCGACGTTGACGACGGTTTCTGCAATTTCGTAAGAACTTACGGTAACTTCTTCCGTTTTGTTATTGCATGCGGTAAGTACGCAAGCTATTGTAGCCACTACAAGTAAAACGGCTACGATAGAAACAGTTTTTTTCATATATTCTCCTAATAATAAGTTATTATCTTTATTCACTTAATAATATTATATTACCATATTATGTAAGTGTCAATATTCTTTTGCCGACAAGATGTGTCCCTTTGCGTTTATTTTATGCTTATCACAGAAAATCAAGGATACTA
>CAZUJW010000019.1:0-35113 GCA_964620655.1 uncultured Christensenella sp. | reverse complement strand
TTTTACTTTCTTTTCGGTGTGAAAAGAAAGATAACAAAGAAACACACGAGCCGCATCTCCGACCACTCGTTATGCGGGATTTTTCCGCAGTCGTAAGACTTTGTGCGAAAAAATCTTTATCCGCATAAGTCGGACTCATAAGGAAGCAAGGCAGTCCGCCTTGCTTGTTAGAGAATAAAAAATAATGTATCTTTAACAAAATTATTCTTAATAGTATTCCCCCTTATCCGAATTTAACAGAGTTAGATTTTCTAAACAGACTAATTACTTGAATAAACTAATAAAAAATATGGAAAAGCGGGGTGGACTTACCCCGCTTCCGTATGAGACCGACTTACACGGATTAAGCGTTTATACGCACTAAGCATACGCGACTGCGTTAAACGCCCGTGTAACGCTTGGTCGGAAGAGTTCGTTCGGAGCAAACCGAAATTCGTCGCAAAGTTGCCGTAGCGCTTCCGTTTTCCGCTATTGACAAACGCGTACGGAAAGTATAATATATAATATATATTTTTGTCACGCACACGCGTACGGGAGGAAAAAGTGCTTAGAAAAAAACGGCTGACGCTTATTCTGGCAATTACGATAATAATAGCGGCTTTCTGTCTGACGGCTTGTTCGACGTCGGGCAAAGTCACCATAAAATTCGATACTTTGGGTGGCTCGAGCGTTTCGTCCCAAAGAGTTTCTTCCATCGCAGGCGAGCTTGAACTTCCCACTCCCGTAAGAAAAGGTTACGACTTCGGCGGTTGGTATTACGACGACGCATGTACGCAACCCGTGGATATTACGGTTATTCCCAAAGCAGACGTCACGTTTTACGCAAGATGGATTAAACAGACGGTTCAGGTAGGTTTCGCTGCTTCGGGTTTCGCCACTAAGTACGTTTACGTCCCATACGGCGACGACCTTACCGAGGATATGATGCCCGAAGTTCCCGAAAAGGCGGGTTATACCGGCAGCTGGAGCGTAAGCGAGATAAAGAACGTGACCGAAAAGACTACCGTCAATGCTATTTACACTCTTAAGACCTTTACCGTAAAATATTTCGTCGACGGCGAAGAGTACGTTTCGTACGAAGGAAATGCGGGCGATACGATAGCCGTACCCGGTAAACCCGAATTGACAAACGGGCTTTTCTACGGTTGGTATTACGACGCGGAATTTACCCTTGCGTGCGAAGAAGATATTACGGCGATAGGGGCGGAAGATATAGTTCTGTACGCACGATTTATCGACGTGACCGATATGGACAGGTATCTGACCTACGAAATAACGGACGGAGAAATCGTCGTAACCGGACTTACCGCGATAGGTAAAGGACAAAAAACGATAGTTATTCCGTCGGAAATATCGGGAGTACCCGTCACTTCGATAGCGGCGGGCAGTAAAGATAATCCGACGTTTGTTTCTTCGAGAAGTTTTTCGCTGTTTATTCCCGCTTCCGTTAAGAGAATAGGAAGTTACGCTTTTGCGAACGCCGCGATAGACGAACTGAAACTCGAAGAAGGTACGGAAGTAATAGGCGAAGGAGCGTTTTTAGGCTGTTCGAATTTAACGGAAGTGACCGTTCCGTCCACCGTAAAGTCGATAGGAAGTTACGCTTTTGCGGAAAATACGAATTTAATATCCGTCCTTTTTGCGAGCGGGTCGAAACTCGAAAGTATGGGCGAAAAGGTTTTTTCGGGAACGGTCCTTATGAAAGAAGCGGTTCTTTCCGACAGCGACGCTTACGAAATAGATTACAAGACTTTCGTAGGTAGTTTTGTAGAAAAATTTATCGTGACGAAAGAAGACGGAAAATATTTATCCGAAGACGGAGTTATTTATTCACGCAAAACGGCTGATTTTATAGATTACGAAACATTATTGGTTTTCCCGCCAAAAAAGGACGGAGAGTACGTTATTGCCGACGAAACCGTTACGATAGCCGACGGAGCGTTTTTCGGGAACGATATGGTTACCGCCGTCACGATAGGAAAAAAGGTTAAGGAAATCGGCGCGAACGCTTTTGAAAGTTGCGAAAATTTAGCCGTCGTGAATATAAATTCTACCGTACTTAATTCGATAGGGGAAAGAGCTTTCGCTTATAGCGGAGTCGGAATAATGAATCTTCCCGCAAGCCTTAACTTTATCGGCGAAGAAGTTTTCGCTTATTCGAAAGTCGGCAGCGTTTACTTTGCCGACGGAGAAAACGCTAACGACTTGAAGATGCCGGAAAGGGCTTTCTATTCCTGCGAAAACCTTACTACCGTGACTATTCCCGCAAGGGTTTCCGAAATATCCCCGTACGCTTTTTACGACTGCAAGGCTCTCGCCACCGTCAATTTTGCGACGGGTTCGGCTCTCAAAACGATATCCGCCTACGCTTTCGCTTACTGTGACAAACTGGCAAGAGTAAGTATCCCGTCGGGCGTGACCACGATAGGAAACTATGCTTTTTACGGCAGGGAAAACGTTTCGATAGCCGAACCGAACATTCCTCGTAACGCAAATTACATAGGAGATTACGCTTTCGCCAACACGAAAGTAGCGACGTATCAAGCCAACAGCAACACCGAGATACTGTATTTCGGCGAAGGAGCTTTCAAAAACTGCCGTAGCCTTGCGCAGTTGCAACTGCCCCGCACGACCTCGTTTAGTAAAGTGCCCGATTATGCTTTCTACGGCTGTTCGGGACTGTCGGGGGTTACGTTCAACGGCAACGTCACCGAAATAGGAAACTACGCTTTCTACGGCTGTACTAATTTAAGTTCGGTCACCTTTAACCCGAATTCATCGGGCGGAGTGACGAAAATAGGGGACGGCGCGTTTGAAAACTGCGTCAAGTTGCGTAACGGCGGAAGTACGAGCAGAATTCTGCCCTCGATGCTCACTTCTCTCGGCAAGAGAGCTTTTTACGGGTGCGAAAGTCTTGAACAAATTACCGTACCGAGAAACCTTATCTCGATAAGCGAAGAAGCGTTTGCAAAGTGCGTTTCGTTAAATAAAATAAGTTACGACAACAACTGCCTTACCGACACGCTGGAAGAAAACTGTTTCGCCGACTGCACGGCTCTCACCACGGTGGTTCTTCCCCAAAAACTCGCTTTGAGAAAAGACGGCGGAGCCGTCAAAAATCCTTTCGACGGCTGTACTTCTCTCGTAGCCTTCGAAATAAGCAACAACGAAAAAATAACCGTCGATAACGGCGTAGCTTACGTCACCGACGGCTCGGAAAAAGGAATTTATCTCTATCCTACGGGAAAAATCGGAGAGTTTTCGATATCTTCCGACGTAACCTTTATCGACGATTACGCTTTTGCGGGAGCGAAGAGTCTTACGAGAATAAAGTTTGAAACCAACGCCGCCGTGGACGGAAAAACCGACGTTACGCTCGTTAAAATAAACGATTACGCTTTCTATAACGCAAGCCTTACCGAAGCGGATATATCGTACAGAGTGTATTCGATAGGTAGTTACGCCTTTGCGGAAAGTAGGCTTACCGCCGCTACTTTCGACGGCACCGTAATAATCGACGAAAAAACTTTCTCGATAAAAAACAAAGATACCGCCAGCGAAGACAACGGACTTACGATAGGTTCTTATTCCTTTGACGGGACGAGAATAACCGAACTTTCTTTACCGAAGAGAGTGACCGATATAAAGGAAGGGGCGTTCAAAAACTGTTATTACTTAAAGACTCTCACATTTTCCGACGGCGGAGCGACGCTCGGCGACGAACGGAAATTAAGCGTAGGAGATTATGCGTTTGAAAACGATTCGGGAATATCCGAAATAGCCCTGCCGTCGCACGTTTCGGAGATAGGAAACAGGGCTTTCGCAGACTGCTATAACGTAAGCAGCATAGTCTTTTCCGACAAAGCGACGAACGTTACGTTAGGCAGTTACGCCTTCGCCGGCAACCATTACCTTTATAAATTAGTTTTGTATGCGGGCATAAAGACCATGGGAGAAGGAATTTTCTCCGACTGCGGACGACTTGCGGAAGTTACTTTCCCGACGGCTATGGACGATCTCGCTATCCCCGCTTACGCTTTTTACGGGTGCTACTCGTTGCGGAAAATAGATATACCTTCGTATGTCTCTAAAATAGGCGACCACGCTTTCGACGGACTGTATCTTACCGACGTTACGATAGCGGACGGCAATAAAAATCTTACCGTAGGAAGTTACGCTTTCGCAGACAATAAAAATCTCACGGCGATAAACTTACCGTCGAGAATAACCAAGATAAATTCTTACGCGTTTTGCGGAAGCGGCTTGACGGAAGTTAATTTTGCCGCCGACGGAAGCGACGGAGTCACCGTATCCGATTACGCTTTCGCGAAAACTTCGATAGAAAACGTAGTTATTCCCGCAAGAATAACCTTAGACGGTTCGGGCGTTTTCGCTTACACCGATAAGCTCGTTTCCGTCGTAATGGAAAGTAAAGACGATGCAGAAAGGAATATCCCCGCGTCGACGTTTGAAGAAAGTTCTGTAATTTACCTTACCGTCGGCGGCAACGTGTATTCGATAGGGGAATACGCTTTCCGTAACGCCGCAGGGATAAAAAATCTCGAATTTACCGCGACGGATAATTTCTTCATCGGAGAATCGGCTTTTGAAAATTCGGGAATAGAAAGCGTAACTATCAAAAATTCGCCGTCTTTTATCGAGATAGAAACGAGAGCTTTTTGTTTAGCTTCGTCTTTTAAGGGCTTTACCGCTACGGCGGGCAGGTTCTTGATAGGGGATTTTGCTTTTGCCGGTTCGGGAATAAAAAATCTTACCTTAAACGCTACCGGGACGGAAAGATCTTCGGTGGGCGCAGGTATAGCCGCAAAGGCGAACAATCTTACCGAAATTGCGTTTAACGACGCAAGCGGAAGTCTTGTATGCGAGGACGGAATACTGTATGCCGTAACAGAAACGGGGAAAGAACTCGTCCAATACCCCGCCGGGAAGAAAGGTTCGGTGCTTATTCTGTCGGAAGAAGTGACAAAGGTGAGAGATTATGCTTTCGGCGGCAACGAGTATCTTACTACCGTCACCGTTCCGCAAGCCGACAGGACTGTGGAATTTACCGCAAACGCATTTTCCGAAGCTAATGCTATAACCTTGTTTGTGGACGAAAGCAAGGCAGACGATTACGGAATTGACGTTAAGGTTGAAAGTTTACAGTCGGGCTTTGACGGATTGTCGTTAAAGAGTATAGGCAGCGGTCGTTATGCCGTTACGGGATATTCGGGCGACGCCGACGTAATAGTTATTCCCGGCAAAATAACCGTGGGCGGCGTTGATTTCTATATCGTTAAAATCGACAGAAACGCCTTTGAAAATAACTCTACCGCAACAGAAATAACGATAGGCGCGGGAATAACGGAAATAGAAGAATACGCTTTTGCGGGGGCTATAAATCTCCGCAAAGTAAGTTTTGGCGACAACGTGGTCACGGTAAAGAACCACGCTTTCGACGGTTGCGTCAATCTGACGGAATTAACGTTAGGAAAATCGGTAAGTTCTTTGGGCGATTACGCTTTCTATAACTGCGACAGTTTAAGAACGGCGGATATAAGCGGAACGGCGATAAAGAATATAGGTTCTTACGCTTTCGGCGGCTGTGACCTTAGTAAAGTCGTTATGAACGAAACGATAGTTTCGATAGGCAACAACGCCTTTGAAAAGAACGTTAATTTAATAAAAATAACTTTACCCGCGTCGTTAAAGAATATAGGTTCTTACGCTTTCGACGGTTGCGAAAAACTCGCGTTCGTATTTATCGAAGCCGATACCGTTCCTACCGTTAAAGAAACGAGTTTTGCGGGACTTTCCGACAGCCTTAAACTTTTCGTATCGTCTTATGCGGAACACCTTTACAAGGTCGACTCTGTGTTCAGAAACTATTATGAAAAAATCCTTTCCTACGACGACGTGTCGGAAGAAGCGGGCTTTGAAAATTACGTCCTTAAAGAAAATTCCGACGGCTTTACTCTGGTAAGTTATCTCGGCACGGAAAACAGCGTGGTTCTTAATGCGAAAGCGGGAGATAAAGGCACTATTACCGAAATAGGCGAATACGCTTTCGGGCTTTTCACCGAAGAGATAGTTTTGTCGGACGGAATAAAGAGAATAGGTAAAAACGCCTTTATTAACGCCGTTAATTTAAGGAAGATAGAGTTTTCGGGCAGTGAAGAAACGATAGGCGATTACGCTTTCTATAATCTCGATTACCTTACTACGGTGTCTTTTGCTGAGAACGGCAAGTTAAGGAAGATAGGAAAATACGCTTTTGCCGAAACGAATTCCCTAACTGCGACGGTTCTTCCCGAAAGGGTGGAAGAAATAGGCGATTATGCGTTTTACGCTTCGTCGTTAAGAGAAATCGAAATAAAATCTCTGCCTGCCGTGGAAATGACGATAGGAAAATTCGCCTTTGCCGAACTGCAGGATCTTCAAGAATTGTCTTTCGATTGCGCGGTAAGTTATTTAGGGGACGGAGCGTTCGCAAACGATAAAAATTTAAGCGCGATTTACCTCAGGTCTACGGGAAGCGTTATTGCAAAAATAGACGAAAGCAGTCTTGACGTATTCAAAAATTGCGACCTTCTTTGCGTGTACGTTCCTACCGACGCTACGTTAAGAGCGTACAAGACTACGGGGGGATGGAGCTCCCAGTTCGACAAAAACCGTCTTGTCGCTTTATCTTACCTTGCCGACGATATAGTGGACGAAACGGGCAGCGTGATAAAGAGTCAGAAAGGTTTCGTAATAAGTCCCGTCGGCAGTACGAGCGTGGCTACGATTATTAGTTACGTCGGCTCGGACACCGTGGTTACTTTTCCGTCGACGGTTACCGTAAACGGCAAAGAGTATACTATTAACAAGATAGGCAGAGAAGAAAACAACTCGTCTTCCGTACCCAACGGCAGAGTAATAAGCGACGAAGTTACCGAAATCGTTATTCCGTCTTCCGTCACGTCCATAGGCGGCGACGCATTCAGGGGAGCGAAAGGCTTGCGCAGAGTGATTTGTCCCGACGACGGCACTCTGAAAAATATAGGTTCTTATGCGTTCGCTTACTGCGAAAATCTCGAAGAAGTGACTTTACCTAAGTATCTCGTGGATATAGGTTCTTACGCATTCGCATATAACGATAAACTCGCTTCGGTGACGGTGGCGGAACTTTCAGACTACGACGAACCGTCGTTTCTTACTATCGACTCGTACGCCTTCACCGAAGATAAGGGACTTAAGAAGATAACTTTACCCAAGCACCTTACGTCGATAGGCGATTACGCTTTCTATAAGTGCGAAAATCTTTCGGAAGTGGTTCTCGACGAGAAAGGAAAGACTTCTTCCTTCGGAAAATACGCTCTCGCGTACACCGATATAAAAGAACTGTACCTGCCCGAAAGCGTGGCGACGTTAAGCGAAGGGGCGTTAGCGTACGCCGAAAATCTCCGCGCGATAAGAATAAACCGCACGATAAAAGACGGAATAACTTCTCTTACCACCGCCGGAGACAACCTTTTCCGCGGCATAACGAGTCCGTTCATAAAAATTTACGTTCCCGAAGTAAGCTACGGGTTGTATAAGAACGCGACGGGTTGGAATGCGGGTACAGTCATTCCCGATCTTACCGATTACACAGAAAAAAACGGCGTAATAACGTACGGCGACTACAATTACAGAGTAAACGGCAACGGCACGATAACGAGCAACAACACCACCGTAACGATAACGAACTATTTAGGCGACGAAACCGAAATAGTTATTCCCGCAAGTCTGAAAATAGGCAGATACGAATGTAAAGTCACCACTCTCGATCCGTATTTCGGCAACAAAAAAATAACGAAAGTCACTTTCGCCGATACAAGCAACGTCACCAACCTTAACGCTTACGCTTTTGCAGGCTGTGTTTCGTTAAAGAAAGTGGTTTTACCCGATTCTGTAAGCGGAGCGGGAGAATACGCCTTTGCCGGCTGTACCGCTCTTACCGACGTTACTCTTTCAAAAGATCTTACCGAAATCCCGGCGTATGCGTTTTCCGGCTGTATCGCTCTTAAAGAAATAGACGTACCGTCGTCGGTAAAGACCATAGGCAACGCCGCCTTCCTTAACTGTTCTTCCTTAAACAGGGTCAACGTGGGATTTACGACGGTTTCGACGTTGGGGTTGAGCGCTCTCGGAAGCACCGACGAGGCTCTCGTAATAATAGTTCCCGAAGGCAGAAGCGACGCTTTCGCCAACGAATGGACGGCATGGAGCGGAAAGATTTACGACGCGACGGCAAGATACGGCGACTTCGTACTTAAAGATAACGGCAACGGCTTTACCCTTATTCAGTATAACGGATTTGCGGAAACTCTCGACCTTACCGACAAGACTATCGGCGGTAAGAAAATAACGGCGGTCGCCGACGGCGCAGCCGTAAACGGGACGAAAATAATAATATAGATTACATTTATCGGAGATAAAAATGGATAAGTTTTACACAGTTGACATTTGCGGAAGAAAGGCTGATTTGCCTATTCTCAACATCGCCGAAGGCGTTAATATCGCCTTCTTTAACCTTCACGGAGCGCAGGCTCTCACCGAACACTGCGCAAAGTGCCTTGCCGAAAGGATACCCGACGCGGAAGTCGTTATTACCGCCGAAAGCAAAGGCTTACAGCTTGCGCACTGCATCGCCCGTAATTTAGGACACGAGTATTACGCCGTGGCGAGGAAGTCGAAAAAACTTTATATGCAGGACGGAATAGAAAGCGAAGTACATTCGATTACCACCGCCGGCACGCAAAGACTTTATCTTTCCGCTCACGACGAAGAGTTGTTGCGGGGCAAAAAAGTAGCTATCGTGGACGACGTAATAAGTACGGGCGGAAGTCTTGCAGGCTTAGAAAAGCTCGTCGAAATGAGCGGCGGCAAAGTAGCTTACAAAGCGTTCGTATTGGCAGAAGGTGAAGCTAAGGACCGTCCCGACGTAATTTATTTGGCCACCATACCGTTACTGTAAAATGGACGCTTTTTATAAGCTGTACGCGGAGTGCTTTCCCGAAGACTCCACGCTCTGCGCAGACGTAATAATGAAAAAGCTCATCTCGTCGGAAAAAATAGCGAAGTACGACGGAAACCACCTTAAATCGGCGTTGTATCTTGTAAAAAAGATTTTACGCTACGGCGACAAACTTATTGAAATAAGGCATATTACCGCCCTCGGAACTTTCGTCAAGGACAGACGTAAAGGGTATGCGGAAGAGTTGATAAAGTTAGCGCTCAACGGAGCGGAAGTTCCTTTTATTACGCTGTATCCGTTCAGCCACGCTTTTTACGAAAAGTACGGTTTCGTCGCGGTAAGTTACGACTTTGACCGTCCCGACGGGCATGGCGAAAGGATAGACGTAAAAAAAGCGAAAATTCTTTACGACGATTTTTGCGACGACCTTGACTACGCCTTTATTCGCAGCGAAGAAGACTTTGCTTTTTTGGAAGAAGTCTACAACGCCGACGGAGAAAGTTTCCGCGCGATAGACGGCGGACTCGACAGCCCCGACGGGTACGAACCCGATAAGTTTTTTCTTACGGAAAAGAAAGGGGTCATGGCAAGGATAGCCGATTTACGGAAAGCTCTTGCTCTTACCGACCTTACCACTGACGTAAGGATAAAAGTAAACGACGGTTTAGTAAGGAAAAACAACCTTATATTTACCCTTAATGAAGGTAAAATCATTCCTTGCGACGGGTTCGATATAGAAGTCGACGCAGCGGAAATCACTAAAGCGATATTCGGCAAGAGCGAAGTGCTTAAAGACGTTTTCCCGAAAAAGAAAGGATACCTTGCCGACAAATACTAATGACGGAGAAAAGATGGAAGTAAACGGAAAATCAACGTATCCGCTTGCCGAAAAGAAAGGCGACGGAAAATATATCGAAGTGTGCGGAAAGAAAATAGGCGGCGGAAATTACGCCGTTATCGCAGGTCCGTGTACTATTGAAAGCGAAGAAGCTACGTTAAGAATAGCCGAAAAGGTAAAAAAAGCGGGAGCGGACTTTTTAAGGGGCGGAGCGTACAAACAACGCACTTCTCCCTACGCTTTCGCAGGGATGGGCGACGAAGGGTTAAAGGTACTCGTTAAGGCGAAAAAACTTACGGGATTACCCGTAGTCACCGAAATAACCGACTATAATAAAATCGACCTTTTCGAAGATATAGACGTATTGCAGATAGGCGAAAGAAATATGCAGAACGTATCTTTATTAAACGCCGTCGGCGACAGCAAAAAACCCGTTATATTAAAACGAGGCGTGTCCGCTACGGCGGAAGAACTTTTGCTTGCGGCGGAGTATATTTTACGCCGTGGCAACGATAAAGTAATTCTTTGCGAAAGGGGCATAAGGACTTTCGCCACGGGTACGAGGTTTACTCTCGACGTTAACGCCGTGCCGCTTCTTAAAAGTCTTACCGACCTGCCCGTTATAGTAGACCCGAGCCATTCCTGCGGCGTGAGAGAGTTCGTTCCGTCTCTATCATTGGCGGCGGCAGCGGTAGGAAGCGACGGGGTCATTATAGAAGTTCACGACCGCCCCGAAGAAGCCCTTTGCGACGGCAGACAGAGTATCCTGCCCGAAACCTTGGCAAAGATAATTGCCGACACCGACGGAATTTTACCCATTGTCGGGAAGATAAGATAAATGAAAAAAACGGTTATTGAAATAAACTCGAAAAACGGTTCTTACCCCGTAATTATCGGCGACGGACTTATAAAAAGCGTCGATAGCTTTATCCCCGAAAAATACAAGTCGGGTAAAATTCTCGTAGTCACCGATAAAAACGTAGCCAAACTCTACTTAAAAAAACTTTCTCTTTCGGGGGAAGTTTATTTTTACGTAGTTAAGGCCGGCGAAAAATCGAAGAATCTGAAAACCGTCGAAAAGATAGCCGAGTTTATGCTCGATAAGAACTTTTCCCGAACCGACCTTATCGTAGCCTTAGGCGGCGGCGTGGTAGGCGATATAGCGGGATTTGCGGCGGCTATATACGAAAGGGGAATAGATTATATTCAAGTCCCGACGACTCTCCTTGCGGGGACGGACAGTTCCGTCGGCGGCAAAACCGCCGTCAATTTAAGTAAAGGTAAAAATATAATAGGAGCATTCAAGGCTCCCATACTTGTTGTTTTCGATACCGAAACGCTGTATGCTTTGCCAGAGACGGAGATAAAAAACGGTTTCGGCGAAGTTATTAAATACGCCCTTATCGACGAGAAAATTTTTGTCGCTTTAAGTAAAGAAGAGATAGACTTAAAAGAAATTACAGTTCTTTGCGTGGAGTGCAAAAAGCGGTACGTCGAAGAAGACGAAACCGACTTATCTATACGCGCGGTTCTTAATTTAGGACATACTTTCGGACACGCGATAGAAAGAAAGTACGGCGTAAAGCACGGCGTAGCCGTCGGCGAAGGTTTACGGATAATCGTAAATTCCTGTTACCGTAACGGCGTATTGCCGAAAGACGAGTATGAAAAAATCGTCGCTTTATTCGACAGATATGGCGTGGAAAAATTTAATAAACCCGTATCCGACCTTTTCCCCGCGATAAAACTCGATAAGAAAGTCCGCAACGGACGACTTAACGCAGTCCTTGTAAACGGCGTAGGCAAGTGCGAGATAAGGAAATTCGATTTCGATAAATTCGGAGCGTTTTTTATATGAACGCAAAAATTTTTAAGTCGGAACTATCGGGCGAAGTCGAAGCCGTCAAGTCGAAGTCCTATCTTCACAGGGCGATTATTCTTGCCGCTTTGAGCAATAAAAGTACGGAGATAGACGGGTTTTATCCTTCCGACGACGTGATAGCCACCGTAAACTGCGTTAAAAATTTAGGGGTAAAAATAAATATAGAAAACGATAAACTTACCGTTATCCCCTGTGGGCACCCTAAGCCGAACTCCGATTATTTTTGCGGCGAAAGCGGAACTACCCTTAGACTACTGTTACCGCTTGTTGCCGGTTTGGGGATAGGCGGAAAGTTTTTCACAGACGGCAATTTATCGAAAAGACCGCTTAAAGGAATTACCGATTTTATTTGCAATGCCGGAGCGGAAATTGCCGTAAAAGATAATGTTATTACCGTTAGCGGAAAGGCGGAATATAAGGAAAAAATAGAAGTGGACGGAACCGACAGTTCTCAATTCGTTTCGGCGGCTATTATTTGCGCGGCGGCGTTCGGCGTAAAAAAAGTTATCAGGTCAGGAAAAAGGGTAAGCGACGATTATATAGCAATGACTGTCGAAACGCTGAAAAAGTTCGGCGTAGTCGTTGCGGAAACGGAATACGGGTTTTCCGTGTCGGGGAAATTGACAGCCACCGAAAGTATAACGATAAACGGCGATTGGTCCAATTCCGTCGTTTTCCTTGCGGCGGGGATAATCGGTAAACACTCCGTGTCGGTCAAGGGTTTGGCTATCGACGAGCAACCCGATTCGGCGTTTTGCGAAATTATAAGAAAGGGCGGCGGCAGGATAGAAAAAAAGGACGGCGTAGTCACGGCGTATCCGTCCAGACTAAACGGACTAATTTTAGACTGCAACGAAGAACCCGACCTTGCTCCGATAATAGCGGTAGTAGCGGCGTTTTGTAACGGGAAAAGCGAATTAAGAAACGTAAATAGGTTGAGGATTAAAGAAACCGACCGAGTAGCGGGGATAAAAAATCTTCTCGATTCGGCAGGGGTAAAATATAAAACCGTCGGCGAAACTCTTTATATTTACGGCGGAACGCCCGTAGCGGGAACGACCGACGCAAATAACGACCACAGACTCGTCCAGGCGGCAAGCTTATTAAGACTGTTTACAGGCGGCGAAGTTATAAATACGGAAGGTGTAAAAAAATCATTTCCCGATTTTTTCGATAAAATAACCGAGATAGGTGGACGGTATGAACTTACTTTTTAACTCTGTATCGCTGAAAATCGACGGCGACAGCCATTCGGAAAAAATAAGAATAGAGATAGACGGATTGCCGTCGGAAAAAATCGACCTGAAAAAATTATCCGATTTTATGGCGAGAAGAAAGAGCGGCAAGTACGCCTTTTCCACAGCAAGAAAAGAAGCCGACGACGTGGAATTTATCGAAGGAATATCGGAAGACGGAACGATAGACGGTAAAATTGTCGCCGTAGTAAAGAACGCCGACGTAAAAAAATCGGACTACGACTTTTCGGCAACGCCTCGTCCGTCGCACGCAGACTACGTTTCCGTAGTTAAGTACGGAAAGGCTTTTTCGGGGGGCGGCAGGTTTTCCGGAAGAATGACCGTCGCGTACGTTTTGCTCGGCGGAATATGTTCGCAGTTACTTTTATCACGCGGCGTTTCTGTTGGAGCGTACATCTCGAAAATTACTGATTTGGAGTGCTATACTTATGACAACGGTACGCCAAAGTACGAAGATGTGGTAAAATGTCACGATTGCGAATTGCCTATCCCGGATGCAAAAATTATTCCTGCGGCGGTAGCTTTAATAGGTTTAGCCGCAGAAAACAAGGATAGCGTCGGCGGCGAAACGGAGTGCGTAGTGTACGGACTTTCGGCGGGCGTGGGCGGCGATACTACCGACAATCTCGAAAGTAAATTATCCGCAGCGATATTCTCTATCCCCGGAGCGAAAAGTTTCGAAAGCGGATTAGGCAAAAAAATAGCCTGTCTTAAAGGAAGCGAAGCCAACGACGTTTTTTCTTTTTCCGACGGTAAGGTTGTCACAGACACCAATAATTCGGGAGGGATAAACGGCGGTATAAGCAACGGTATGCCCGTCACTATGCGAGTAGCGTTCAGACCCACTCCGTCCATCGGCAAGCCGCAAAAAACCGTCGATTTGTCGAGCGGAGAAGAAAAAATTATAGAAATAGGCGGCAGACACGACGCATGCTACGTTCCGAGAGCGGTAGTCGTCGTCGAAAGTATGGTCGCCGCGGTTATTCTGGACGGAATACTCCGTAACGAACGGCAGTCTTTCCGACAAAAAATCGACGATATCGACCTTAAAATAGCCGAACTGTTCGACGAAAGGATGGCTCTTTCGGAAGAAATCGGAAAGTATAAAAAAGAAAATAATCTTCCTTTGTGTGATAAAAACAGGGAAGAAGAGATAAAAAACCGTCTGAAAAAGCGTTATCCCGACCGAAAAGAAGAAATAGACGGACTGTACGAAACGATATTTTATTTGAGTAAGAAAACGCAGAAATAATGGAATACGGACTTATCGGCAAAAATATAAATTACAGCTTTTCGCCTTATATTCATTCTCTTTTGGGGTACGACTACGGCGTAATAAATATAGAGCGGGAGAAACTATCCGATTTTTTCGCAAAGAAAGATTTTTCGGGCGTAAACGTTACCGTTCCGTACAAAAAGGAAGTAATTAAACACCTCGATAAAGTCGACGAAACAGCTTTAAGGTGCGGCGCGGTCAACACCGTTATTAACGATAACGGCGTTCTTACCGGTTACAACACCGATTTTTGCGGGCTTGACGAAGCCTTGAAAAGGGCGGGGATAATTTTGCGGGGCAGAAACGTACTTATTGCGGGAAGCGGCGGAGCGTCCGACACGGCGAAATTTTTAGCGGAAGTTTCCGAAGCGAAAAGCGTAAAAGTAGTTTCGAGAAAGGGCGAAATCAACTACGAAAACGTGTACGAAAATGCCGATACCGAAGTAATAATAGACGCGACTCCTGTCGGCACGACTCCTAATTTTGGCGAAAAAATACTCGATTTGTCGCAATTCCCGAACCTTACGGGAGTGTTCGATTTAACTTATAATCCGTTAAAAACCGCACTTATAAAACAGGCGAAAAGTTTAGGCTTACGCTCGGACAACGGTCTTTATATGTTGGTCAAGCAAGCTTGCTCTGCGTCCGAACTTTTCAAAAAAACGCCCGTTTCCTCCAAAAAATGCGATTATATTTACGAAAAAGTAAAGAAAAGCATGGCTAATATCGTTCTTATCGGTATGCCCGGTTGCGGCAAAACCACCGTCGGGAAAAAACTTGCCGAAATTACCGGAAGAGAACTTTTCGACGTGGACGAAATAATAGAAAAAGAAGAAAAAACGACCATTGCGGAAATTTTCGCTAAAAAGGGCGAAAAGTATTTCAGGACGAGAGAAAAAGAAACGGTAAAAAGGTTGTCGCTACTTACCGGTAAAGTTATAGCCACCGGCGGCGGCAGCGTAACAGACTATGAAAACACCGATTATCTCGGCAGAAACGGGATTTTCGTATGGATAAAAAGGGATTTATCGCTGCTGTGTTCCGACGGAAGGCCGCTTTTAAGCGACGATATCGAAGAAAGGGGAAAATTATTTTCCGAAAGGAAACCTTTTTACGAAAAAGTCGCCGATATAACGGTAAACGGCAATTTATCGGTCGAAGCCGTGGCAAACGCTATTGCGGAAAGGTTTTGAAACAATGCCGGCGTTTCGATTTTTTTCGTGACGGCGGCAATTTTTAGCGGCGAAACGGAGCAGGAAGCCCGTCGGGGAATAAAGTCGTGAAATAAAGTTTATTGTTGCGTACGTGCGGAAAATTAAAATAATATATATATTACTTGATTTTTTGCGGGCGCGTAGTGTATAATCGATTATACGGAATTTTACCTTTGCAAAAGGAGAAGATATGAAAAAGAAACTTATTGCGTTGACAGTATTGGTAGTTCTCGTCGTAAGCGTTGCTTTGACGGGTTGTACTTTCATTAAGGTCAACAACGAAAGAAAAGCAAACGAGATAATGGCTACCGTGTCGATAGACAACAACGGTCAGACTTTATCGCTCGACGTCACCCGTAACGAGTTGTTGAGTTACGTTAATTACATCATTAACCTTTACAACAACTACGGTATGAGCTACGACGCAAAGACTCTCGTAAGCCAGGGACTCGATTCCTTAATTAACCAGAAGTACCTTATTTTGCAAGGTATGGTTTATCTGAGCGGAATCGAAGGTCGTAAGGAAGCCATGTACGCCAATACCGACGAATACAAAGATATCTACGGCGACAAGCTCACGCCCGAAGGAGTTCTTACCGTAGCCGAAAGATACGCAAGCATCAAGAGCACGAACGAAAGCTTTGTCAGCGATATAGAAAGTTATATCGAAGACTACAATACCGAGCAGAGAGAACTTTCCATCACCAACGCAAAAGAACAACTCAGCGCTTACTATAAAGACGGATATACCGTCAAGGAAAACGGCGTTGTTATCGCGCACGAAACCGAAGACGGATACGCCGACGGACTTTATCAGAATTCTTTCGTAGCGGCGGCATCGAGTAGTTCTTCGAGTAGTTCCACTACGACGGTAGAAACCGATTATACGAAGATTGTTCTTAAAATAACTCTCGCAAAGAGCGGTTCCGACGACGTAGTCGTTTACTTGCCCGTGGCAAGCACCGCAGTCACCACCGAAGAAGACAGCGACGCGGAGTTTGTCAGCAACTACGTTACTTCCAAAATCTGCAAAGTGACGTATGAAGAACCGCAGACCAAGGACGGTGAAGAAACCACTTATCTTACCCACACCGCCGAAGCCGACTTCACTCTCGTTACTCCGCGTACTACTTATACCGGACCCGAAAGCGACGACGAAACCGATTTAATTAACGGCGATATTAAAAACCGCTACGCTACTCTCGCCGAATTTATAGCGGCTGCGGCAAGCGATGAAGACAGCGACTTAAAGACCGCTTATGAAGACGGACAGTTGTTCGTTCATACCAAGACCGCTTACGAAAGCGACGCCGAAAAGGACGCTTACAGACAGTTCCGCGAAGCTAAGAAGAATATGAATATAAACTTCACCGCGGAAACCGACGATTATAACGGTCTCGGATATTACTATCGTTCCGCTTTCGAAAGCGCGGTTCTTACCGCCGTTCAGCACGAATTGAAGAAAGCGGCTTTGACTTCTTCGCCCATAACCGACGAACAGCTCCAAGCTCAGTACAAAGTTCTTATCGAAAAGCAGAAAGAAGAATATTCCATTCTCGACAACAAGGCACAGGTAGAAAAATTTGCCACGACGGTAAAGAGCGACCTTACTTCCGCTTACTACGTGCCTATCGACGCGCTCACGTCGGAAACGTTTGAATATAACGGCGTGACCTACAACTACGCTACCGACAACGGCGACGGAACCTACACTATAAATATGTTCTATATCGCGCACATACTTTTCAAGTGGGACCCCGAAGTAAGCGCGGCTATGGAAAGATACACTCTCGACCGTAAGGACGAAGAAATTAAGAATATAAAGATTTCTTTCCTTGAACAACTCAAAACGAACAAGAGTCGACTTACCTACGCTACCGCCGATGAAGAAACGCAAAAATTAGAAGACGCTTTCTTCCTTAACGACGACGGCACCATCGCAGAATTCGATGTGCTCGACGTACTCGCCGAAATGAAAGGTAAAATGGAAGAAGAAGGAGCCGATCCGCTTGCCGTATTCCAAGAGTATATGACTTACTTTAACGACGACGGCGGCACGATGAGCAGCAAATTAGGCTACTTTATTCCCTTCGGAGACATAGACCACGGCTACGACGGAGACGACTTCCCGAATATGGCGAGAGACTTGTATTTCAAAAACCTTGCCGAAGGCAATCCTGCCGAAAGCACTAACGTATCCGAATACGCTTTTACGAGCTACGGACTTCATATCGAATATATAAGTTTCGCCCCGTTCTATAAAGTAGCTCTCGACGAAAATAACGGTCTCGGAATAGACAAAGCTCTCGACCTTGACGGTTCGACCTTTGCGGAAACCATACGAGACAGCCTCGAAACAAAAGTGGCTTCCACCGAGTACACCAACTGGTCTAAGAACTACACCAGCGAAAAAGCTCTCGAAAACGCCACCAAAAACGAAAAGAAGATGAAATCTCTTCTTAAAGACTTAGGTCTTGACTAAGAAAGGACTTAACGGATAAAGGGGCTGCCGTATTGACAGCCCCTTTTTATAACTAATATGGTAATAGCGATAATTAACGGACCGAACCTTAATATGTTGGGGGTAAGAAAGCCCTCTATATACGGGCGGGAAACGCTGAACGACCTTAACGAGTATCTTAAAAGCAGTTTCCCCGAAATTACTCTTACTTTCTTTCAGTCCAACGGCGAAGGGGAGATAATAGACTATATCCAGACGCTCGAAGCCGACGGAGCGGTAATAAACGCCGGCGGGTATACGCATTATTCCGTGGCGATAAGGGACGCGATAGAAGCAAGGAGCGATTTACCGTTTGTGGAAACGCACCTAAGCGACATATCGAAAAGGGAAGATTTTCGCAAGGTATCGTTACTTACCGACGTGTGCGTAGCCACGTTCAAGGGAGAAGGAAAGGAAAGTTATGTCAAAGCAATAAAATTTTTATCGGAGAATGACAAATGACGACTTTTGATATAGAACTCGTCGGCAAAGTGGGCAGTATGGCTTTAATAAACGCTTGCCACGACGATTTGGACTACAACGTGATAGCAAGAATCAGCCGTCGGTTAAAACCGGGCGTAATATGGGTTACGAGCGGAGCTACCGAGATAGGCAGACTCGACTACATAAAACGCAGCGGGAAGGAACTTTCCGGCGAGCCTACCGACGTTAAAGCCGACTACTCTGCGCAAGGGCAAAGCGTGCTTATGCGTTTTTACAGACAGTTTACCGACAGCTCCGTCAATTTAAGGCAGATATTGGTAGAACACAATCACTTTAACGACGAACAGAAGAGGGAACACCTTAAACAGCTTCTTTTGCGGTGTCCCGTACAAAACGCCGTACCTATCATAAACTACAACGACCCCGTAAACTACGAAGAAGTAAGGAAGTTTGAGATAAACGCCCTGAAACAGAGTAATAAACACGTCGTTGAGTGCGTGGATAACGATGAAACGGCGAGCCAGATAGCCTGCCTTGTGAAACCGAAAAATCTCGTAATCCTTACGGGAACGGACGGTATCTATACCGACAAGGACGATAAAAACACTCTCGTAAAGGAAATCGCAGGTAAGGACTCTTACGAACTTATCGAAAACGTGGAGTATTACCAAAACTTCTGCGACGGTGCAAGCCGCAAGGGAGCTAACGGCGCGCGAGCGAAACTCGAATACATAAAAGAACCGTTAAAAAACGGCACCACCGTGTATATCGCTAACAGCAATTACGACCTTAAAGATATTCTTGACGGCAAAGTGCCGAGTACGAAAGTGTACATTAAATAAAGTATACCGACCAATCGTTATGCGGGATTTTTTCGCAGTCGTAAGACTTTGTGCGGAAAAATCTTTATCCGCATAAGTCGGACTCACAAGGAAGCAAGGCAAGTCCGCCTTGCTTTTTCTATATGTAAATTTTATATTTATTATTCTGTCCTTAACGCCGAAATCTATGATTTTGGCAATTCACGCCCGTCAGGGCAATTAACACCGCTCCGTAAGGAGTGGAAATTAACGTCGAACCGACGGTTTGGCAATTAACTTCGCCAAAGACCGGCGAATAATAGCTGTTTTTTTCGCATATTTTCTTATAAGGGGTGTATATGAACGAACAGCAGCAACCTAAACAAAGGAACAGTTTCCGTTACGAAAACGGAAAGATGACCATAAACGGCGTGACCGACGTAATTTCTTTCGACGAAAAGCAAGTAATTTTACGTCTTACCGACGGACTTATTACGGTCAGGGGCAATTCTTTTAAGATGGAAGAAATGGGTACGAAAACGGGCGTTTTTACGATGAACGGCAACGTTAATTCTTTATTCTTCCACGAAAAAGCGGAAAAGACGAGCTTCCTTAACAAGATATTCAAGTAAGTAATGTTTTCTACGTTCGACCAACCGTACTTGTCGTTTATATATGCGTCGGGCGGAATGACGGCGTATTTTACGTACGAGGTTTTTTACGCGGTCAAAACGTTTTTTTCGGCTCTCGGCGGAAAGGAAACGAAACTTTCCAAAGCGAGCGGAACGATAATAGGTTTTTTCTGCGATTTTTCGTCGGTGGTTTTGGCGTTCGGACTGTATCTTTTGCTTACGGAACGCTATAATTACGGCAAAATCGAGTTTTTTACGGTGTTTTCGTTTCTTTTCGGAATGGCGGTTATGCGTTTGGTATTAAAAAATACCGTTCGCCGTCTGTTTATGCAGTTTGCCGACTTCATCGCTGAAAGGGTAGCGGTTTTTAAGAAAAAAGCGAATAATTATTTCGTTTTGTCGCAAGCTAAGATAAAACGGAGGCTGTATGACAGACGAAAAGAAAAATTACGGAAGCGGAACGATTTGCGACTGCGAAGAGAAAGCGTGCGACTGCGGAAAAACCGAAAGCAAGTGCGGATGCGGAGCAGAGCAACGGTACGGTTCTGATATAAACGAAGAAGAACTGCAAGAAATTTATCACGACGCCATGCTCGGCAAAGTAAGCGTGGAGATATTAAGACCTTTATCCAAGGACAGGACTTTCCGCGATATGCTCACCAAACAATACGTCGGCTACGACAATATCACGAAAAAGACGGAAGACTACGCCGAAGTCAAGAACGTGGAACTTAAAGACCCCACGGGTTTTGCAAAGGGTATGATGTACTGCACCACGATGATGAACACCGTCAAAGATAAAAGTAACTCAAAACTTGCCGAAATTATGATACAAGGCATAAATATGGGTATCATATCCCTGACGAAAATCAGCAATAAATTAAAAAACGAAGGCAAAAGCAACGCTTTCGTCGACGAAATGAGCGACTTGTTGCAGGAATATCTTACGCAGACGAAGAGCTTTTTGTAAAGACGAATTTACCGCTTTATGGTGAAGTTCCGCCATAGGCGGAGTGAAGTTGCCTTACGGCTGTGAAGTTCAAAGCACAGCTTTGAACTTCACTCCGCCTATGGCGGAACTTCACTTTACCGCGCGGGAAATTCGTTCGGCTCTGCCGAAATTCGTCGTGCGCGACTTGTCGTCTACTACATCATCTCTATCACCATCTTATCCGCTATCAGCGCAATAAGTTCCCCGTTAGTGGGTTTGTCGCCTTTGGAGTAGATTTTTATGCCGAAAATGGCGTTTATGTTTTCTATTTTGCCACGGCTCCACGCTACTTCTATGGCGTGGCGAATGGCACGTTCTACTTTGCTCGGAGTGGTCGAGTAGTATTCGGCGACGGTGGGGTAAAGTTTTTTCGTGATGCTGTTCACTACGTCGGGTTGATCAATGGCGAGTTTTACCGCGGTGCGGAGATACTGATAGCCTTTTATGTGCGGGGGAATACCTGCACGGATAAAGATATTGCTCAGTTTTTCGTCTATGGACTTAGTGGAAGAAGTAAGGCGATACTTTTCGGGCAATGGAAGAAGAGAACGAACGAGAGCGGCAAGGTCGTTCAGTGAATACGGTCGCGCTATGACGGCGTTCGGTTTCAATGCGTTAAGCAAGGCGGTATGTTCGGGAACATCGTCGTAGGTAAGAATTATTTTCGCGCCGTCGTCTTTAATTTCGTTGTAGATTTCTCTGAACCTATTGAGATTCATATCGAGAACGGCTACGTCGAAAGCGTCGAGTCTGTCGAAAAAATCGTCGTCGGAATAGACGAAAACGTCGAAATCGGCGTTCGTAAAATAGGCGGAAATTTTGTTTCTCAAAAACTGTTCTCTTTCTAAAAAGCATACTTTAATATCGTTCATAACAAGCTCCAAAAAATTTTTTTCAAGCGGTGTAACCCGTCTGAAAATATAATATCATTGCAGAAAAACACTTGTAAATGCGATATTCAGGGGCAAATTAGCATATAAGAGCGTTCGGTGTCTATCCGTGTCGAAAGCACTCGGATTGTAAAAAAACAAGACTAAGCGTAGATTTTTTTAGTCTTGTTTATTTGATATTGTCTATATATCGAGTATAAAGATATTAAAGTTAACCGTTACTTCAGTCTTATTACCTTTCCGTATTCTTCGCCGTCGAAGGCGTTGACGGAGAACAGAACGGTTTTGTCCTGCGCAGTAAATCTCGCCGTTATTTCGTCGAAGTTGAATTCGAGAGCGGTTCCGGTATACTTATAGCCGAAGAAGTTCTCTTTAACGGTCGGCGACTGAGTTTCCGCACGTCTTCCGCAGATAATTGACTGATACGCCGCTCCCGTCGCAAGAAAGTCGGGAGTTTCGCTTACAGCCGTACCTTTATAGTTTTGCCGATAGAAAAGGGGTTTGCCCGCTTCGTATCCCGCGTTTATTTTATATATAGCATGCAGATGTCCGCTCAGCATTACGTCGGGTGCGATCACGTTGAGTCTTTCGTTAAGGCTTACGAGTGTGTCGAACATATAGGTATTGTCGTAGTCGGTGATAGCGGTGTTTATATGGCTTATCGCTATCTTGTAGTCCACGCCGTCGGCGGCGTATTCGGAATCCTTGTTTGCGATTATTTCGTCAAGGAACGCTATCTGCTCGGCGCGGTAATCGTCGTAGAGAGCGGTGTTATAAAATTCTTTCCAACTATCGTCGTGGTCTTCGCCCATATCGAGTACCACGCCCCATACGTTTTGCAAGCGGAAAGTGTAATAAAACTTCTCGTTTCGGCTCCCGACGTAGCGGTCTAAGTATTCCGATTTGCTACATTTCAGTTCGTGGTTGCCCCTTGCGAACACTACGGGAATATTGCCGCCCGTGGCTCTGTGCACAAGATTAAGTATCCTGTGAAGCTGGTCGGACGTGTCGAGAAAGTTTACGTGGTCGCCGGCAAGGACAATAAAGTCGGTTTTGTCGCCGAAGTAGGAAGCGGCTTTGACAGGGGCGTTGTTGTAGTCGTGTGTGTCGGTAAGGACGTAAGTCTGTATTCCGTCCGACGGGTCTACGGGGCGGAATGAATAAGTCTTCGACACGGTATAACCGTTAAGCCCCGAAAAGCCCTGTTCGCTCAGCATAGCCTGCGATTTTACCGTGTAGCTTTTCGCTTCGTCCAAAACCGACTGTTTTACCGTGACTTTATGCACGGTGGTGTCGGTGCGTTTTTGTCCCGCATATTCGTCGTAATAGCATTGACCGTTTATTTCTACCCAGCCCGAGCCTTTCGCTCTCGTAGTCCACACTATCTGATATTCGTCTTCCACCGCGTAGACTGCCGCCCCTTCGGTGTTATAGTTTATCCGTAAGGACTTAAAGTCGGTAAAGCAAAGTACAGAACCGCCTACTAAAACCACGCAAAGGACGACAGACACCGCCGTCTTGCCCTTAAATTCAAGTTTGCCGTGGAAGAAGAGAAGATAAACCACTATTGCGATAAACAGGTACAAGGCAAGTATTTTTGCGAATTCCAAAAGGAAAGTTTTGTAATGCGTGAGCATTGCGAAAAAGTATCCGAGCGAGAAAAGAAGAGCGATAGCGTTATAGCAAAAAGTTATATAAAAAATAACTTTGTTATTCTTGTAAAGTAAAATTACGAGAGATAAAACGGAACTTACTATAAGGAGCGCGCCGAGAATATACGGCAACGCCTTGAAAGTAAAGAAACCGATAAAACCGAGCATCGTGTGCATCGAAAGGTATATTGCGGTAGCGAGCAGAGCCATGACCGCATTTACGATAAGCGCGACTTTGTTCGAAGCGAATTTATCAAAAAACTTTGCTGCTTTGTTCATAGTTTTTCTCCCGTCAGTCGATTTTTATTTTTTGCATTTTGCGTTCCCGATAGACCGTCCAATAACGGAAACCGAGTTTTTTGGCAAGTTCCGCTGCGTCCGTATACATTTCTCCCACGCGGGCGGTAAGGTGAGCGTCGGAAGAAAAACAAATATTTTCTCCCCGAATTCTTTGTACCGAGCGATTATTTCGGCGGTGGGCATAAAGTCTTTCGACTTTACGTTGCTGTTAATTTCGAGCGTTTTATCCTTTGCTATAATTTTTTTGAGTATTTCGTCTATTCTGTCGCCGAAAAGCGACATAGGCATACTTTTATCTTCGTACGGAGCGTTTTTGCGGACGAACCCTAAATGGGTAATCGTATCGAAAGAGTAACTTGCGTCCACGCTGTCCGACACGCAACTAAGGTACTTTCCGTAGGCTTCTTCCTTACTTCTGCCGTCGAAAAAGTCTTTATTGTAGCAGTCGAGACCGTTCACCGTATGCACCGAATTTATGACGTAGTCGAACTTATGTAAAGGAAGTTTTTTATAGTCGGCTTCGGCAAGGGGAGAGTATCCCAATTCTATCCCGACGGCAAGGAAAGGATATTTATTTTTCATTTCCGTCACCGCGGCGAGATACTTTTCTACGTTAATCTGCCTTACGTGCATATATTTATACAGTTTTGCGTAGTCGCGGTCGCAGTGGTCGGTGAACGCCATGTAGTCAAGATTAAGTTCTTTCCCTTTTTCCGCCATATCGACGGCGGAAGACTTGCCGTCGAAGGAAAATATGGTATGAGTGTGACAGTCTATCATAATTACATTTTGTCGGGAGCGGAGATACCCAGTAGGCGTAAACCTTCTTCAAGAACTATTCTTACGCATTCGGTAAGAGCCGCGCGGGCGTTCTTTACTCCGTCCGTTTCGTTGAGAATTCTGTTGTTCAGGTAAAACCTATTATATTCTCTGCACAAATCCACTAAGTAACGGGATAAGTAACAGGGTTCGTATTTTTCTATGCAGTAATGAAGAACTTCGGAAAACTTATTAAGAAGTTTTATTACCGCCGCACTTTCTTCGTTGTCAAGACCGGCAAAGTCGGCTTTATCCGCGGAGAACGCGCCTACCTTTCTTATTACGCTCTTGCAACGAGCCACGGTGTACTGAACGTAGGGGGCGGTTTCGCCGTCGAAATTAAGTACTTTGTCGTAGGAGAAGACCATATCCTTAATGCGGTTGTTGTAAAGGGCGGAGAAGATTACCGCGCCCACGCCCACTTTTTCGGCGACTTCTTCTTTGTTTTCAAGGTCGGGGTTCTTTTGGGAAATTATATCAAGGCTCTTTGCGACGGCTTTGTTAAGGACGTCTTCTAAAAGTACGACTTTTCCGTGACGGGTACTCATCGCCCCGTCTTCCAGACTGACCATACCGAACGCTACGTGAACCATATCTTTCGCCCAGTCCTTGCCCATAAGTTCCAACACCTTGAAAAACTGTCTGAAATGTAAGTTCTGTTGGTAAGCTACGACGTAAAGACATTTGTCGAAGTCGTAAGTTTTTTTACGGTAGAACGCCGCCGCAAGGTCGCGGGTAGCGTACAAGGTAGCTCCGTCGGCTTTTACAAGTAGGCACGGGGGCATATCGTATTCCGACAAATCGACGACTTTCGCTCCGTCGCTTTCTTTAAGAAGTCCTTTTTCTTCGAGTTCGTCGAGTACGGGCTGCATCTTATCGTTGTAAAAACTTTCTCCGTTGTAGCTGTCGAAACTTATATTAAGACGCTCGTAGGTCTTCCGGACTTCTTTAAGGGTGACTTCCTTAAAGAGATTGAATAAGTGCGTGGCTTCGGGGTCGCCGTCTTCGATTAACTTAAAATAATGCCTTGCTTCGTCGTTAAGCGCGGGGTTTTGTTCCGCTTCGGTGTGGAAACGAACGTAGATTTCGGTAAGAACGGACATGCCTTTTTCGGCGAGTTCTTCTTCGCTGCTCCAACGCTTGAACGCGGAAATAAGTTTCCCGAACTGCGTTCCCCAGTCGCCCAAATGGTTTATACCGACGGCGTTGTAACCGAGTTTTTTGTAGATACGGTACAAACTTCCGCCGATTACAGTCGTAAGAAGATGCCCTATGTGGAATTGCTTGGCTATATTTACCGACGAGTAGTCGATGCATACGGTTTTTCCGTTGGCTGCTTCCTGTCCGTAGTCGGAATTTTCGGCAAGGATTTTCTTTACCGTCTTTTCCGCAAGACCGTCGTTGTTTATTCTGAAATTGAGATAACCGTTTACTGCGGTTATTTCCGAGATGAAATCGGGTTTTTCGATGGACTTTGCCAGTTCGTCGGCTATCGCGACGGGGCTTTTACGCAAAGCCTTAGCGAAGCGGAAACAGGGCAACGACCAGTCGCCGAGCTTTGGGTCGGGAGGGGTCATAAGGAAAGATTCCGTCTGTTCCGCAGTTACGCCGTCGATTTTTATCAGTTCGGCAATTTGTCTTTTTACGTCTTGCGCCATAATTAGCTCCTCTTAGTTACGTTGTTGTTATTTATATCGTAAACGGTAGCTCCGATAAAGTCTGGCGATACGCTCGTAGCGGTCACTACCGTCTGTATTCCGTCGAGATTTTCAAATAACGCCTTTTGTCTTTCGCCGTCGAGTTCGCTTGCCACGTCGTCGAGTATAAGCAGGGGATATTCTCCCGTGGAAAGATAAAAGGAGTCGGTTTCGGCAAGTTTAAGGCTTAGAGCCGACGTACGCTGTTGCCCTTGCGAGCCGTATTTTCTTACGTCTATTCCGCCCGCCGAAATTTTCAGGTCGTCGCGGTGGATACCTACCGTGGTGTACTCCAACCGACAGTCTTTTTCGAAGTTTTGTTCGTATAGGGCGAGAACGGAATTTTTTACGTCGTTTACGTCCACGTCTTCGGTTTCGTACGATAGGGTAAGTCCTTCTTTGTCGCCGGTTATTTTACGGTGCCGCGCGTCGGCGAGCGGATTTATCTCCGCAATAAAATTCAACCTCTTTTTTATGATAAAATCCTGCAATTCGGCAAGTTTTACGTTAATTATTCCGCACATATCGTTAAGCGACGGGCTTTGACGATAGTTCTTTAACAGTTTGTTCCGTTGAATAAGCAGGCGGTTGTAGTCGTTCAGTTTATAAAAATAGAGTTTGTCGCGCTGACATAAACTCATATCTATAAACCGTCGTCTGTCCGCGGGCGATTCTTTTATAAGCCGCATTTCGTCCGGTGAGAAGTAGACGGTATTGAGCACCCCCATAAGTTCTCCCATGCGACTTATCGGAAGTTCGTCTATCGTAATGCGTTTTTTGCCCTGCTTGTCTATGCGGATGTCCACGGTGTGGGAAGAATACTTTTTTTCCACGCGTAAGCGGATACGCGCTCCGTCCGAAGCGTTCCAATTTATAAGTTCTTTGTCCTTTAAGCCTCTCGCCGACTTGCCGACCGAGCAGTAGAATATACTCTCGGCAAGGTTGGTTTTACCGGCGGCGTTCTGCCCGACGAGAACGTTGAGTCCGTCGGAAAACTCGCAGAAAAGGTTTTCGTAACTTAAAAAGTTTTCGAGATACAGCTTCGATACTTTCAATGTTATCTCCCTATATCGTACGGAGTCACCTGATAAACGTAGTAATTGAGCCAGTTATTGAAAAGCAAAGCTCCCGTACTACGCCAGCTGAAATTGACCATATCGGTATTTTCGCCGATAAAATAGTTTTTCGGGCTTTTTATATCCAAACCCTTGTTAAGGTCGCGTAAATACTCGTTTTTTAACGTTTCCCTGTCGTATTCGCTGTGTCCGAAAAAGAAAAATTTGCGATTGTCGATGCACTTGGCTATACTGATACCGCAGTCTTTGCCTTCGGCAAGCACTACAAGCCTGCCGTCTTCGCGCAAGGCTTTTTCGTCTATTACGGTATGGCGGGAGTGCGGAATGGAAAATACGTCGTTAAGTCCCCGAAGAAGGGGTTCGAAGTCGACTTCGGCGACGTTATCGAACACTCCGAACAGTTTTTCGGGAAGTCGTTTTTTCCCTATTCCGTAGTAGTAATTGAGAGCGGCTTGCGCCCCCCAACATATAAACACGACGCTTGTCACTTTTTTTTCGGCAAAGTCGAGAATTTTGCAGAGTTCTTCCCAATACTTTACGTCGGTAAAATCCATAGTTTCTACCGGCGCTCCCGTAACTATCATTCCGTCGAATTTTTTGTCCTTTATATCGTCGAACGTGGTGTAAAACCTGTCGAGATATGTTTGTTCCGTATTGGTGGAAAGATATGAAGCGGTGCGTACCAAAGTTATGTTGACCTGTAACGGAGAATTGCCGAGCAAACGCATAAGCTGCGTTTCCGTCTCCGTCTTTGTGGGCATAAGGTTAAGGACGGCTATTTCTATGGGACGGATATCCTGCCCTTCGGCACGACTTCTGTTCATGACGAAAATGTTTTCTTTCGTCAGCACTTCGTACGCCGGGATATCCTTCGGGATTACTATAGGCATAGTTACTCCTTGCGACTTGCGGCGAGAGCGTCGGCTACGTCCTTTACGATATCGTCTTCATCTTCTATACCGACGGAAAGTCGGATAAGATTGTCGCTTATTCCGCAAGACAGAAGATCTGCGTCGGACAACTGTCTGTGCGTGGTGCTTGCCGGGTGCAGAACACAGCTTCTCGCATCGGCGATGTGGGTGACTATTCGGAAAAGTTTAAGAGCTTTCTGAAAACGAATAGCGGCATCTCTTCCGCCTTTTATTCCGAATGTGACCATTCCGGAAGCGTAGCCGTTGTCAAAATATTTCTGTACCAACGGGTAATTGCGATCGGTATCCAATCCGCCGTATTTTACCCACTCCACTGCGGGATTTTCCGAAAGCATACGGGCTACGGCAAGGGCGTTGTTGCTGTGACGGGGCATACGAAGATGAAGAGTATCCATTCCTATAAAGGTAAGAAAAGCGTTCATAGGAGCCATTACCGCCCCTATATCTCTCATATATTGCGCGCGGAGTTTGGTAATAAACGCCGCTTTCCCGCAGTCGCGGGCATAAACCATACCGTGATAACTTTCATCCGGGGTAGTAAAGTCTGCATAACGCGCATTGCCGTTAAAGTCGAAGTTGCCGCCGTCGACTATCATTCCGCCCACGCTCGAACCGTGTCCGTCGGCATATTTCGTCGTGGAATATATCACTACGTTTACGCCGTGTTCTATCGGGCGGCAGATGGCGGGAGTGGCGAGTGTATTGTCGCAGTAAAGAAGCAAGCCGTGGCGTTTTGCGATACAGTTAAGCACGTCGAAATCGGCTACGTACATAGCCGGATTGGCTATAGTTTCGCAAAAAATAAGTTTCGTGCGTTCGTCGATAAGACTCTCTATCTCTTCTCTCGTGGCGGTAGGTTCGACAAAGCGGCATGTTATACCGACTTTCGGCAAAGTCGTGGAAAAGAGATTATAAGTTCCGCCGTAAATAGTGGAAAGGCTTATTATATTGTCGCCGGCGTGACAGACGTTCATTACGGCAAGTGTAGTGGCTGCCATACCGGAAGAGCAACCTGCCGCGCCCACGCCGCCGTCGAGAGAACAAAACCTTTCTTCCAACGCCGAAACGGTAGGATTGGCTAATCTCGAATAGAAAAATCCCGACCGTTTGAGATCGAAAAGTTCGCCCATTTCTTCGGGAGTATCATAAACGTAAGTGGTGCTTTGGTAGATGGGAAGAAGACGAGCTTCTCCGTTTTTCGGGTCATAACCCGACTGTACGCATCTGGTGTCTATTTTAGTCATTCGTATACCTCCGTGTGTCTATTTATAATCCGCCAAAGCTCTGCTGACTTCGCGGTTAAGCTGTTTTTCTTTAAGGGCGTTGCGTTTGTCGTGCAGTTCTTTACCCTTAGCCAAAGCTACTTCCACCTTGACGAGCGACTGCTTGAAGTACATCTTCGTCACGACAATGGAATAACCTTTTTGCTGAACCTTACCGGCAAGGCGGTCTATTTCTTTTTTGTGCATAAGAAGCCGCCGATCCCTTCTCGGGTCGGGGTTATAAAAGCTCCCCATTTTATAAGGGGATATGTGGGCGTTTATAAGAAACAGTTCGCCGTTTTTTACTATCGCGAAACTGTCTTTTAGGTTCACTCCGCCGTTTCGTATACTTTTCACTTCGCTGCCCGCGAGCTGAATACCCGCTTCGAACGTCTCTTCGATAAAAAACTCGTGATAGGCTTTTTTATTCGTGGCGACTACCGTCATAAATACTCCTTAGCGTATGCGTACGTACGCACATATAAAAAATTTTAACATATAAAACGTTTTTAATCAACATAAACTAATCGTGTCGGAGAAAAACTGCGTCGAAAAAGATATTTTTTCCGCAGTCGGACAATAAAAAACCCCGAACGGTTGGTCCGGGGCGTTCGATACTATTTTTCGTTTCGTATTTTACAGTGCGTTTTTGAGAATCTGGAACACGAAGAAGAGGATGCTGCTTACGAGAATGGCGGCGGCTATCCCTACCGTCCACCTCTTCAACTTTCCGTCGAGACTTCTCGCTTTGTTCTTCCCGAAGAAAGATTCGGAAGTTCCGGTAATTGCGCCGATGTTGCCCGAATTGCCTTGTTGCAAAACTACGATTACCACCATAGCGATGCTCAAAAGCACCATAATTACCATAAAGATTATAGAAAAGACGGTATAAACTGTGTAAGCCTGAACCGCCGAAAGCATCAAATTAAACATATTTCGCTCCTAACTTAGATATTATGCTTAGCTATTCTACCATGAGAATAAATTTTTTTCAAGTATTTTTAGCTATTTTTCTCTTTCGCCGCCTAAAATATGACTTCGGCAAAATACTTGTCCGCCAAAAATACCGGGTGGAGAGATAATTTTGCTTCTCGTAGTCCTTCGTCGCCGCAGTCTTCTTCGCGGTTTATATACGTTGCGTTTTTTGCGTAGCGGTTTGCGAAAAGGTAGTTTATCATAGCATAAGAACCTTGACAGCTCCGCAAAGCTTTTTCGTAGTGGACGTAAAGGGTATCGCCCACGATTTCGCCGAAACTTACCGCGACCACTTCGTCGTTGGTTTTAAGCACTCCGCCGAACTGCCCTGTCTCTTCCGCTTCGTCGAGCATACGGAAAAAGAGTTTTTTATCTTCCAGAAACAGCTTGTTGTCGCTCTGTTTTTCCGAGTAGAACTTTTCGGAAAACTTCAAAACTTCCGGGATAAGCCCCGCTTCGAACGGCAAGAAAACGTGGTCGGGATAGTCCTTTATGAAGCGGTTGACGTGGTTTTTCTGTCCGTGGTATTTTTTGCCCGAAAGATTTTTCAGGTCTTCTGCAAGGTAGATATAATCCGACCAGTCGCGGTCGTATTTTACAGAGCAGTTAAATTTAGTTTGCAGTAAGTCTTTTTGACTTCCGGACAGGTACGAAAAGGACAAAGAAAGATTGTTTTCTTTGCAGTATTCGGCAACTTTGTCGAGAGAATAGCTGTCCGCGCCTACGGGGAAGTTGAAATCGGCTTTGTTTTCGGAAATACTCGCTATATAAAGAACGTCGTTGTCCACCGCCATATATCTCCCGTCTTCCACGTCCCAGGTAAGGATAAGTCCGGGAGTGTTTTCGCAGATTTTGTCGGGATTGTTGCCGAGAAGGGTTTTAAGAACGTCTTTGTCTTGCAGGGTTATTTTTTTGAAATCCAACATAGTAATTCCATTTTACTATGGATTTGCGTTTTCGTCCACAATCGGAGAGAGTTTTTCGTATAAAAACAAAATTGTCGGCAAAAATAGACGAGGAGAAAAACGATGAAAAAGATTTTCAGAATATTTTTACTTACGGTAGCCGCATTTTTGGTATTTACTAACGCCGTAGCCTGCGGCGAAACGGAAAAACCGTTAAGACTTCACATACGAGCCGACAGCAACGAAACGGAAGCGCAGGAAGTCAAACTTAAAGTCCGAGACGAAACGGTAAAGTTTCTTACCCCGCTTTTGTCGTCTGCAAAAAATATCGACGAAGCGAAAGAAATTTTCTTAAAAAACGCCGACAAAATAGAAAAACTATGCGACGAAACCCTTAAAAAATACGGGTATAACTACGGAGCGGAAGTACTTATCGGGCGGGAATATTTTCCGTCGAGAAGTTACGGCGGCAAGGTGTATCGAGACGGATATTACGACACCGTAATAATAAATTTGGGTTCGGGCAAAGGGGATAATTGGTGGTGCGTCGCTTATCCGCCCCTTTGTTTCGATTCCGACGAACGGGAATACCGTTCGGCAATTTGGGACTATTTTAATTCGAGGAGAAACAATGACTGAAAATAAGAAAAACAGTAAACCTAACGCTAACGTAATAAATATCGTTCTTACGGTAATTTTGCTTATAGCTATGGCGGCTACGGCTGCGGTTACTCTTACCGAACTTAATTCGGGGGAGGAAGCGGAAGCCGCTACGGCAATAAAGCAGGGCAGTACCGGGCAAACTGTGCGTACCATTCAGACGAAACTGAAAAATTGGGGCTACTACACCGGCAGCGTGGACGGAATATTCGGTTCGGGGACTAAAAAAGCCGTAATGTATTTTCAGCGGAAGAACGGACTTACCGCCGACGGAATAGTGGGTAAAAAGACCGCCGCGGCGATGGGAATAAGCCTTTCGTCGGGGAGCGGAGCGACGGGTAGCAACAGTAACGACGAGTACCTTCTGGCAAGGCTTGTTTTCGGCGAAGCACGCGGAGAACCATATACCGGACAGGTGGCGGTAGCCGCCGTGGTTCTGAACAGGGTAAAAAGTTCTTCTTTCCCCAACACGATAGCCGGAGTCATTTATCAGTCCGGAGCGTTTACCGCGGTAAGCGACGGACAAATAAATCTTACCCCGAACGACACCGCGTTAAGAGCGGCGAGAGACGCCATGAACGGTTGGGACCCCACCTACGGTTGCCTTTTTTATTACAATCCCAAGACCGCTACCAGTGCGTGGATACGGTCGAAAAAAATAAATCTGACGATAGGCGACCACGTCTTTTGCGCATAAGGAGAGAAGATGAGTAAGAAAGTAAAAATAGTTTTGATAGTAACGGGAGCGGTACTTTTATTAGCCGTTATCGGGCTTGCCACCGCTCTCGGTGTGGTGGAAAAGAAGCGTAAAGAGTCCGACGAAAGAATAGCGGGCATTTACGAAAAGTCCTATTACGAAACGGTGGACAGTATGAACGACGTGGAACTGAAACTTTCCAAAATATCCGTCTTGAACGAAGGAGAACTGAAACGTGAACTTCTTATGGATGTATGGAGAGAATGCGATATATCGGCTACCAATTTTTCACAATTAGGAATCGAAAGCGAAGAAATAAATAAAGTAATAAAGTTCCTTAACCAGCTCGGCGATTACTGTTTGTTCCTGTCTACGAAAATGAAGATCACACCATTAAGCGACGAAGAAAAGGCGAATATAAATAAGTTTTACGACGTGGTGAAAGAACTTAACGTTACGCTTAACGAAGCTAAAGACAGTCTTACCGACGGCAAGACCGTGGCTATAATTTCGAGCGAAGCGGTGTCGGGAGCTATAAAAAATCACTCGTCCGTAGAGTACCCGGAGATGATTTACGACGGACCGTTCAGCGACGGACTTAACGACAGACAGGCGAAGTTCCTTGCAGACAAGGCGGAAATAACGACTGAAGACGGCGTAAGCAAAGTGGCGGAATATTTTAAGGGCGCTACCGATATAAAGTATATCGGAGAAGGCACGGCAAGTATCCCTACCTACCTTTACGAATTCAATTTAGGCAGAAACGTCGGCAACGCGCAGATTACGAAAGTCGGCGGGTATCTTGCAATGTACAACGCCTATTGCGAAATTGACGAACCGAATTTATCCGAAGAAGAATGCGTAGCCAAAGCCGACGAATATATGACTAATTTCGGCTATAACGATATGAAAGCCGTATGGGTCAGCAACGACGATTCCACCGTCTATATAAACTATGCGTATTGTAAAGACGACGTTATTTTCTACCCCGATTTAATCAAGGTAAAAATCTGTGCCGAAACCGGCGATATAATAGGTTTGGAAAGTCAGAATTATCTCTACAATCATACCGAAAGGGAAGTAAGTTTTCCATCGAAAACCATCGTAATAAACAGTCTTCTCACGGTAAAGCAACAGTCCAAGTGCGTTATTCCCACCGAGTGGAACGCCGAAATCAACGCGATAGAAGTAATAGCCGAAAAGGACGGCACGGAATACTATATCTACCTTAATCCCGAAACGGGGGAAGAAATAAAGGTCCTCGTCACGATAGAAGAGTCGGGCAAACTTCTTATGTAGGACACGCTTTTCGTATAACCAGAAACAACGAAAAAAACGCCGCTCTCGTGCTCGCGCAGCGGCGTTTCTGTGCTCGCGCAGCGGCGTTTCCGTATTGCAAAATTTATCGTTTGCCTGTATAATGATAGCAACGGAAATTTTTATCGAAACGAATTGCCGTCAAAAAAACGATAATCGGAAATCAAAAAAAAGGAGACCTATTATGAAATATAAATGCAAGATATGTAACGAAGTATTCAACGTCCGCAGCGAAGACGAAGCGGTTTGCCCCCGTTGCAGAGCGAGAGACAAAAACGTAAAAGTATATGAAGAACAAAACCCGTACGCAGGCACGCAAACCGAAAAAAATCTTTTGAGCGCGTTTGCGGGCGAATCGCAAGCCAGAAACAAGTATACCTATTTTTCTTCCGTCGCAAAAAAGGAAGGCTACGAACAAATTGCCGAAATTTTCTTAAAGACCGCCGACAATGAGAAAGAACACGCAAAAATGTGGTTTAAGGAATTGCACGGAATAGGCGACACCGCCGATAATCTTTTAAGCGCGGCAAACGGCGAAAACTACGAGTGGACCGATATGTACGAAGGTTTTGCCCGCACCGCCGAAGAAGAAGGTTTTACCGAACTCGCCGAAAAGTTCAGAATGGTCGGCATGATAGAAAAACGCCACGAAGAAAGATACCGCAAACTTTTACATAACGTGGAATACGCCGAAGCTTTCGAAAAGAGCGAAGTAAAAATCTGGGAATGTCGCAACTGCGGTCACATCATAGTCGGCACTTCCGCACCCGAAATCTGCCCCGTCTGTGCCCACCCGCAAAGCTACTTCGAGATGTCGAAAGAAAATTACTAAAAAGACTAATTTCGGCAAAGCCGAACGAATTTACCGCTTGGTAAAGTGAAGTTCCGCCGTAGGCGGAGTGAAGTTCAAAGCTCTGCTTTGAGTGAAGTTGCCTTACGGCAGTGAAGTTCGGCTTCGCCGAGTGAAGTTCAAAACCGTTGGTTTTGAGTTATGGAAAAAGATTAAGACGGGATAGGATAGAAGTTCTATTCCGTTTTTTATTATAAGATTAGCTTTTTACTTTCTTTTCGGTGTGAAAAGAAAGCTAACAAAGAAA
>CAZUJW010000018.1:0-35411 GCA_964620655.1 uncultured Christensenella sp. | reverse complement strand
TTAGTATCCTTGATTTTCTGTGATAAGCATAAAATAAACGCAAAGGGACACATCTGAAATGTGTAACGGCTTGACTTTGGTTTTTTATTTGGTATAATATCGGCAAAAGTATCGGGTTAACCGTTTTTTTATTTTGACCCTATTGTCAAAAGTGTGTCAGATATAAAATTGATAAATTTGAAAATACGCAAAGGAAACCGTAAAGTTAAATAAAAAAGAAATCAACGTTACCGGACTATATAATTTTAACGTCGGAAACGACGTTGTATCCAAAAAGTTTAACAACTATTGGTTGTTTCTGTTTACTGTATTGATTTGATAACTTGTTTATTATTGTAAACCGTAAATGACATTGTTGAGCATTTAGGATATATTACGTTTTTTCTTAAACAAGCGAGTAATTCAACTATTTTAACAGTAATTCAACTTTTGGTTGAGTCGAAAATATTGTACGAACAATCGAGCTGTGATACAATATGGGCACGGAGGTAGAGAATGGCATACGGACAAAAAATAGCGCAATTAAGGAAAGATGCCAATATGACACAAATGCAATTGGGCGCAGCTTTGAACGTGAGCGCGCAAGCGGTGTCTAAATGGGAACATGATATTGCGGAACCAGATTTGACAACAATAAAAAAGCTGAGCGAGATTTTCAAAATATCTATGGATGATTTTTTGGATATAGATTTAGCAAAAGCAGATGACAATAATAATGAACTTTCAAAAGATATTTCTGTGCAGATTACTTCGGCCGTAGATGGCGCGATGAAGCAGAATCAGCAATCTCAGCCGATAGGATTTTGCGTATCGTGCGGAAGTATGGTATACAAGGATAACGCGGGACAAGTTACTCCCGAAGTGAGATGCAAAAGGTGTTATGAGATTGAACAGCGTAGGTTGGCGTCGAAAAAAAACGCAATACAGTCAGAGAAGTTTTCAAAACTTTGCGCCGAAGAGAAGTTGAAAAGAAAAAGTATTATATGGAGTTCTATTGTTACGGCAATTATCTTTGTCATCAATATAATTATTATTTGCAAGACAAAAGATTCCGATAAATTGGGTTATAAGATAGTTTTTACCATATTGATGATTTATATTGCGTATGCTTTTATATCGGAATTAATTCTTGACGAAGGACCGGTAGCCGACGTTTTGATGTGGTTTATATCGCTTCCGATAAAATTGCCAGGGATAATATTTACTTGGGATTTGGATGGTTTGGTGTTTTTAGTCGTGATGAAAATTGTTTTCGCGATAATAGGGTTTTTACTTGGATTATTGGCTTTTGCGGCAGGGGTCGTTATCGGCGGACTGATTGCTCCGTTTACGTTCCCGTTCAGCATAGCAAAAGTAAATAAAAGGATATCAAATTTGAAAGGAGATATGACAGAATGAAACAAAGTAAAAGATTTGCATTTATTGTAATGACGATAAGTTTGGTTTTTGTTCTCGTATTGTGCCTTTGTTCTTGCGGCAAAGACACGCCGACGGATGAACCTTCGCAGCCGTCCGAAAGCGGTGAAACAACGGATGAGCCTTCGCAACCGTCCGAAAGCGGCGAAACAACAGATAAGCCGAACGACCCGTCGTTAAAGACGTTTGAAGACCTGGCTTTTTCAGAAGCGACTTATGATTACGACGGAACCGAAAAAAGTTTGGAAGTCGTAGGTGCGCCGGAAGGCAGTACAATTACGTATGAGAACAATAACCATACCGACGCCGGCAACTATGAAGTGAAAGCAACGGTAGAGAAAGACGGCTATAATACGGCTGTTCTTAAATCCACGCTGAAAATAAATAAAATTCCTTTTGAAGGCATTGAATTTACAGACAAAACCGTTACTTACACCGGAGAAACGTTCTATCTGGACGAAGCTAAAAATATTCCTTCTTACGCTACGGTCAACTATGTCGGAACGAGAGAGGGAAAGGATGCAGGTGAGTATCAAGTAACCGTTAACGTAACGGATAAGAATCATATAGATTTTACACAATCGGCTAAATTGACGATAGAAAAGGCGATATTGGGTGAATTTACGTTCCAAAACGAAACGTTTGAATATGATGAACAATGGCATTATATTGAAGTGAGCGGATTTTTACCTGATGGAGAAAAAATCGTTTATTCCGGCGGTGAAGACGGAAGAAACGGAGCGAAAAGTGTTGGAGAAAGAACAATAGTCGCTGAAATAGGCGGTAAAAACTACGTTAAGAAGACGTTAACCGCAGATATTAAAATCAAATCCACTGAAGAAGAATTGGTTACTGCGATATTTAACGGTAAAGTGTACTTTGAAAATCCTTTGGACGGTAATAAATTATATTGTACCGACGGGACTACTGTCGTAAAAGTAAACAACGATATTCCTTCGTCTTTTGTCGTTAGCGGTAGCAAGATGTACTATTTGACGGATAATTTGTTCGGAAAAGGAATAGCTTCGTACGATGGAGAGAATAGCACGGACTTGTATGAAATTAACGGCAATTATTTGATATGCGACGGTACGACGTTGTACTATTCTGTATCAAACGTTTTCAATTCGGACAAAAACGGAATATATGCGATAAAATTGTCTGATTTGGAAAATGCGGATACTGACCCGACTGCGCGTAAGATATGTGAAGACAAGGCGGAATACCTGACAGTAATCGGTAATTATATTTATTTTTCAAATAAGAGCGATGGCGGAAAGTTATATCGTATAGGTAAGACGGTTAGTAACGGTACTTCCGAAAAGGTATACGATTATAAAGTATCCGACATAGTGAAAGACGGTGAGAAACTATTCTTTACTCGTCATATCACGTTGTCCAATTTGACGCCCGGAGCTTGTATTTATTCTTTGGATACCGCTAAGATAGGGAGCTTGCCCGTTGCGGACAGTAGTAGTGCAACGACAAAAATAAGCAATTCCAAGGGTAAATACTTAACGGTAATCGGCGATTATATCTATTTTGTAAACGTCGATATGTTGACTTCTTCTTTATTCGGAAACGGCATTTATAAAGCGAAAATCAATGGTTCTGATTGGAAAGATACGATTGTAGGCGGAGAAAAACTTATCGACGGCGAAACCGACAACGTATTTGCTTTGTCTACGGACGGAACAAAATTGTATTATTACAAGAGTAATAATAAACACTTATACGTATATAACGGTGACGAAGAAATTGATTTGATGGAAGGCTTCGTTGCGCCTGAAAAAAATGAAATAATAACTACCATATATGAAGAAATGAAAGCATATAACGGAGAACTCTATTTCATAGATATGAAGGACGGCGGAAGATTACATAAATACAATTGTGTAACCGAAATGAATACAAGAATAACGAGTTTGCAGGTGGCGGATTTTGCTATTCACGACGGTTATTTGTACTATGCGACGGTTAGATTGGGTGTAAATTTCGATTTATACAGAACCAATTTACAAACAGGAGAGAACGAACGTATTTCCACAGATAAATGTATGCATTTTGCTTTCGGAAATAACAAAATCTATTATGCTAACTATTCCGGTAAAAACACATTTAATTCAATGAACTTTGACGGCACTGACGACAGAGTACTTTTTGAAGAAGAAACTGTTAATGATTACGACATATACTTATTAGACGGCAAATTATATTTTGTGGCAGACGGTAAGTTATATTGTTATGATTTGTCATCTGCAAGTTCGGCAGTAGTGAATAAGGACGCAAAGCCAAATGAGTATTTGGTTTTGTCTGACGGAACGGCATATATGATGAACGATAAGTTTAACAACTATTTTTCCAAGATAGACTTAAATAACGCCACAATTACAGATATAGCCGACTTGGGAAAGACTAACGACGCAAGAAGCTTCTTTGTTGTCGGAAACTATATTTATTATTATAGGAATGTTGCTGCGGGTAGCACGCAAAAGGGACTTTATATAGTTGATATGACGGCAGAAACGCCGACGGCAGAAATCGTAACTACGATTGAAGGCTATAATATGGCTTGCGCCGTTGTGCTTAACGGTAAAGTGTATTTTATAGACGTATGGCAGGTGACGAATAAAGTACCGTCTGCTACAAGCACAGGTAAATTATGTTGCTTGGATTTGGATACGTTGGAAGTGACGAGTATCGATTAACGTAAGATAAAACAATCGTAAATAGGGTCGCCGATAAGGCGGCTCTTTTATATGTTGGGGGAAGTGTAAACTACTCGCACGGCAGGTAGTTATGATGACGCTTTATACGGCTATCCTGAAAATGTTCTGTCAAAATTTGATTTTTTTGGAGTAAAATATTTGATTTTTTTCTTCCGATGGAATAGTATATGAAATATTCTGGGGTGCACTTCATTCTTACAGCCCGTTTTTTGTTATATTATTATCATTATTGTCACGTCAAGGCGTAGCCGTAAACTATTATTTCGCTTCGCTTGATTTTTTTACGATGTTCAGAATTACGAGCTGTTGCTCTCCGTGTTAACAGCCTGTTTATTTAACGGCGGGCGATTTTCGTTAGGCTGAATTTTAGTTTCCTTGCGAGTATTAAAAGGTTATAAAATCAATTAAAAAAGCATAGGAGAACAAAAATGAAATACATAGACTGGCTGAATATTTGGCTTGGCAACTACGTAAAACCAAGCGCAAAAGAACGCACATATATCCGTTACGCGCAACTTATACGCACGCACATTGCCCCGAAAATCGGTAGTAACGACGTAAACGACCTTACGCCTATCGTTTTGCAATCGTTTGTAACGGAATTATTAAATAGCGGCAACCTGAAAACCGGCAAAGCGTTGTCGGCAAACTTTGTAAATATGATTATATCCGTTATGCAGAACTCATTGAAAACGGCGCATTTAGTAGGTATCGCAAACGAATATACGGCAAACAAAATAAAACGCCCCAAAACAAAAGAAAAGCAAGTCGAATGTTTTTCCTATCATGAGCAGAAGAAAATTGAAAATTATGTGCTTAATAGCGGCAAAGACAAATTATTCGGTGTTGTTTTATGCCTCTACACGGGTTTACGTATAGGAGAATTGCTCGCTATAACGTGGAGCGATATAGATTTCGGCAAGGGCTTGCTTTTTGTTTCAAAAACCTGCCACGACGGAAACGACGGTAAAAATCATATCCGCATTATAGACAGCCCGAAAACCGTTCATTCCCACAGAGTGATACCGTTACCGAAACAAATATTGTCCCTACTTAAAGGTATTAAGAGGCATTCCAAATGCGAATATATCGTATCCGACGACGATAAACCCGTGTTTGTGCGCTCGTATCAACGAACATTTGAATTTTTACTGAAAAAACTGAATATTCCGCATAAAGGCTTCCATTCCTTACGCCACACGTTTGCCACCCGCGCAATGGAATGCGGTATGGACGTAAAAACGCTTGCCGAACTGTTAGGACACAAAAACGCGACGATTACGCTTAACCGATATGCGCATTCTCTTTTAGAACACAAGGTAGATATGATGAATAGGTTAGGGAAATTGCTGTAAAAATAAAGGTGAAAAATGTGCATCAAATAATCTATTTGATGCACATTTATGCTAAAAATCATTAAAAAATAAAAGTTTCGTACTCAAAAGCACAAAGATATAGCTATGATATAGCCAATATACCTTGATTTCTGCAAAAATATTTGTTACAATAAACAAAAAATGTGCATCAAATAGATTATTTGATGTACAAAAGGTAAGGTGTATCTTTTTATGTCTACAAACATTTCAAAAGAGAAACGCGAAAGACTTATTCAAAAAATAAACGCAATAAAAACTTATATATCGTCAGCCGCACAAGACGAAAACACGGCGCAGTTACTCACATATATTTCCGATATTGAAAAAGATATTAAAGGCAAAAAGTACGGTCTTGTTTTTGAAGAACACCGCGAAAGCATTGACGAAGTGCTTGAAAATAATTTGCCCGTTCTCACGGAAGATACCGACTTGTTTATAGACAACGGCGGACAAATGAATTTCCTTATCGAGGGCGACAATCTGGCAAGCCTTAAACTCTTGGAAAAAACGCATAGAGGCAGAATCGACCTTATCTACATAGATCCGCCGTATAATACGGGCAATAAAGATTTTGTTTACGACGACAGTTTTATTGACAGTAACGATACTTTCCGTCATAGCAAATGGCTTTCATTTATGGAAAAACGCTTGCAAATAGCAAGAAATTTACTGTCCGAAAACGGCGTAATTTTTATAAGTATTGATTATAACGAAGATTCGCAATTAACATTACTTATGAATGAAATTTTTGGGGAAGGTAATTATATTGCAAAAATCACAAGAGAATCGATTAAGGGCGGTAGTAAATCAAAGCATATACGAAACACTAACGATTATGTACTTGTTTATGCTAAAAATATTGATAAAGTTGAATTTTCAGGATATAAACTGGAAGCCCAAGAATTAACCTTAATGGACGAAAAAGGTCCCTACTTAAAAGGCAGAGAGTTAAATAAATGGGGTGCTGGCTCTCGCAGGGAAGACGCCCCATCAATGTTTTTTGCAATACAAGGACCAAACGGCGAAGATGTTTATCCTATAAGAAACGACGGAAGCGAAGGACGGTGGCGACTTGGACGACAAAAAATGTTTGAGCGTGTAAATTCGGGCGACGTTATATTTGAAAAACGTGATAATGGCACATATATTGTATATGAAAAAATTAGGGTTACAAAAGAAAAAATTAAACAATTCACAACATTATTTTTAGATAATTATCTCAACGCAAAAGGTGGAGAAGCAATAAAAAAACTGTTTGGAACTATGATGTCTATTTTTGACTACGCTAAACCTATTGAGTTGGTTTATGATTTGTTAGTTATGGGTGTTGTTAAAAATAATGCTATTGTTCTTGATTTTTTCGCAGGTAGTGGAACTACGGGACACGCTGTAATGAAGTATAATCAAGATTTCAATCAAAATGTTGCCTATATATTAACGACGAATAATCAAAATAACATTTGTAAAGAAATTACTTATGAGCGCATAAAACGTGCGATATACCAAGAAAATTACAGCGCAAGCCTTAAATACTTCAAAGTGGACTATTTGCCTATCTCGGATAAGTTATATTACGAGTATGCGGACGAACTGCTTTTATATATCCGCGAACTTGTAGAACTTGAAAACGGTATCAATTTTAACGGCAATGCAGAAATCGCAATCGTTCTGATGGAAAAAGAACTCGATGATTTTACGCAAAATATCCCCGCAACGTGCAAAACAATTTACGTCGGACACGACGTGTTGCCGACCGAGGAACAAGAAAAGATATTTGCAAAAAGAAAAATCAAGGTCAACGTTATCCCGGAATACTATTACCGCGATTTGGAGGGCTAAAAGATGAATTTAATGAATTTTCAGTTAAAGGCAATAAAAAGTCTGCTTGAATGTATGGAATACGATTCCGTACGCGAAATCGTTTTGAAAAGCCCTACCGGCAGCGGTAAAACCATAATCTTGACGCATTTTATGGACGAATATACCAAAGAGCACGCAAAAACCGTGTTTGTTTGGCTTACTCCCGGCAAAGGTGACCTTGAAACACAAAGCAAGGATAAAATGGATAAGTATATTCACAACGCGCAAACGAAACTACTTGCCGACGTTATGACCTGCGGTTTTGAAGAAAACGACGCCTGTTTCATCAACTGGGAAAAACTTACGAAAAAAGGCAATAACGCATTAAAGGACAGCGAACGCACCAACTTTTTAGAGTGGATAGAAAAGGCGTTGAATGCAGGACTGTCTTTCAAAATAATTATCGACGAAAGCCACCAGAATTTTACGGATAAAGCCGACGCTATCGTGCAATTTTTCAAAACGAATAAAATTATTCGATGTTCCGCTACGCCTATCGTGGATAAAAAGGCAAAACTCATTGAAATCGCCGAAGAAGACGTTATTGCGGAAGGGCTTATAAAAAAGTTGCTCGTTATAAACGAAAACTTTCCGCAAACAATCGAAACCGACAATCAGACGTGGTATTTGTTGGAGCGCGCATTAAATAAACAACGTGAGATAAAATCGATATTTTTAAATAAAGGCATTGACGTAAATCCGCTTATAGTCGTTCAACTTTCCAATAACAGCGACGCTTTGTGCGACAGCGTGGAAGAATTCTTTGCAACCCAAGGCATAAATATCGAGAACGAAACTCTTGCGATATGGCTTTCGGGCAGACACGAAAATGTTGAAAATATATCAGACAATGACGGAAAGCAAATTGCCGTTGTGATGAAACAAGCCGTTGCCACCGGCTGGGATTGCCCCCGCGCGCAAATACTTGTAAAACTGCGTGAAAACATGGACGAAACGTTTGAAATTCAGACGATAGGACGTATCCGCCGTATGCCCGAAGCAAAGCACTATGACAACGACGTTTTGGATTGTTGCTATCTGTATACGTTTGACCAAAAGTTCACGGCGGGCGTAAAAGCGGCGCTTAGTAAAGGCGCGCTTGACGGCAAAGATATTTTTCTGAAAAACGAATACAAGTCGTTTACGCTTACTAAGGAACAACGCACGATGATTACGGATTTAAGAGATCCGCGCAAGGCGTTATTCTCTATCGCAAGTTACTTCAAAGATACGTTCGGACTTACGGGCAACAAAAAGGAAAATAAAACAAGGCTCGAAACGGCAGGTTTTGTTTTCTCCGATTCGATAAATACATATACGCAATCCGGCAGTGTTGCTACTCTTTCCGATTTGGGTGAAAGCGACAATCTTAATACCATTACAGTAAAAGAAACGGTAAATACTCATAAACTCGGGCGTGACCGTCACCACTGCATAGGCATTATCGGGCGTGAAATCGGCATGGAATACAAATATATGCAGACGATTATCGGCAAGTTGTTTGGGGATAAATTCGATTATTCCGGCAAGTTGCTTGCGCTTTCGACAAGAGAATTGTATGCGTTTATCATAAATAACGTTGATTTGTTGCGTCGCAATTTCCGCGAGGCTATGGCGGTACAACTTTCGCAAGGCGTTATCTCTCCCGATATGGTTTCGACGAAAGAGTTTATTTTGCCGCGCGTTTGCAAGTTTACCTACGACAGTGCAAGTAAGGTACAAACGGAAAGCGTGAAAAACGTATATCGAGGTTATTTGATGTCCGCCGAACCTCGTTCGACTGCCGAGAAAAAGTTTGAAAAACATTGTGAAAACAGTGCTGTTGTAGATTGGTTTTATAAAAACGGAGATAAGGGTGACGAGTATTTGTCGATAGTTTATTTAGATAATAGTAATCGACAGAAACTATTTTATCCTGATTATGTAGTATCCGTTAAGGGTGAAATATGGTTAGTCGAAACGAAAGGCGGATTTGATAAAACAGGGAAAAGCGAAGATATTGATATTTTTTCTCAAAAAAAGTTTGAAGTGCTTAAAGCATATCTTGAAAAATACGGTTTGAAAGGCGGTTTTGTTCGCTTTGATAAAAACAGCGACAAACTCTGCATTTGCATAGAAAATCTCACAAATGATATCGCTTCTGCAAGCTGGATGTTGCTGAAAGAATTATTTTAATATGACGTCGAAACGAGGCGGAACAAGATTTTGTCCCGCCGTTTCCATGTAAAGTTGTTTACATTAATATAAATATAGCGTCACGGAATTGTGTGACGAGCAAGTATTTTTCTAATCTTCTCAACATAACGATAATAAATCGCACAATAATCGACCACTAGTATATACCGTTATCCCTGTTTGGGGAGTGTTACGGTTTCGGAGTTAAATGTTTGGGAATGAGCGTGTGTTCTCTCGTCAGAATTGCCTGCGGCAATTTTGCGAACCGTCAAAAAGGATTTTGACGGTTCGGTGCTTATTGCGTACATAACAAAAAACGCCAGGCATTGTGTGCTTGGCGTTTTTGTTATGGTGCGCAATAAGGGACTCGAACCCCTGACTTCCTCCATGTGACGGAGGCACTCTACCAGCTGAGTCAATTGCGCTTAACGGTATTAGTATAACGCCGAATTGTTTTTTTGTAAAGTAAATATTTAGGGAAATATTTAGGGAAAGTTGACGTTTTCGGTGGAAGGGTTAGGTTGAGTTTTCGGGTGGGGGAAGTTTTGGAAAAAATAATTAGCGTCAAAAGGTTTTACATAAAAATTTATATTTGTTACAATATTTAAGTAATAACTTTGGAGAGTGTCTGCACAATGAAATACGACGTACTTATAATCGGAGCCGGACCTGCCGGGATTTTTACGGCGCTGGAGCTACTCAGGAATAATTCCGATAAATCCATTCTTATAGCCGAGCAGGGGAACTTTATTGACAAAAGGTCTTGTCCAAAAGCGAAGACGGGTAAGTGCGTACATTGTAAGCCGACTTGTCACATTACGAGCGGTTTTGCGGGGGCGGGGGCGTTTTCCGACGGAAAGTTGTCGTTAAGTTATGAAGTAGGGGGAGATTTTCCCGAACTTATCGGGGCTGCAAGAGCGCAGGAAATCATCGACTACACCGATAAAATTTATCTCGAATTCGGTGCGGATACCCACGTTGAAGGGTTGGAGGCGACGGAAGATATAAAAAATATCCGTCTTAAAGCGATACAAGCCGACCTTAAACTCGTCGACTGTCCTATCCGCCATCTCGGCACGGAAAAGGCGCACGACCTTTATTTTGCTATTCAAAAGTATCTATTGGAACACGGCGTGGAAATACTCGTTCATCACGACGCGGAAGATTTAATTATAAAAGACGGCGTATGCGCGGGCGCGGTAATTAACGGTAAAGAATACCTTGCCGACAAGACGATAGTCGCTACGGGCAGAAAGGGGGCGGACTGGCTCGAAGATATGTGCCGCAAGCACGACATAAAGAACGAAGCGGGCGTCGTAGACATAGGCGTGAGGGTGGAACTTCGTAACGAAGTTATGGAAACCGTCAATAAAGCCTTGTACGAATCCAAACTTATCGGATACCCGAAGCCGTTTATGAACAAGGTAAGAACTTTTTGTCAGAACCCCGGCGGATACGTCGCGCAGGAAAACTACGAAAACGACCTTGCTTTGGTCAACGGACACAGCTACAAGGATAAAAAATCCGACAACACGAACCTTTCGATACTCTGTTCGCACCATTTCAGCGTACCGTTTAATCAGCCGATACTTTACGCGCAGAACATAGGGCAATTGTGCAACATGCTCGCCGACGGGAACATTCTCGTACAACGTTTGGGCGATATAAGAAACGGTAAGAGAACGTGGGAAAAGGAACTTTCGCAAGGTAACGTTAGGCCCACTTTGCCCGACGCGGTAGCGGGGGATATAACGAGCGCATTGCCGTACAGAACTATGATAAGCATACTCGGATTTATAGACCAGGTAGATAAAGTAGTACCCGGATTTGCGGGAAGCGAAACTCTTTTGTATGCGCCCGAAATCAAATTTTACAGCAACCGCATAAAGATGGATAAACACCTTAACACTTCGGTAAAAAACCTGCATTGTCTCGGCGACAGCAGCGGTTGGACCAGGGGACTTATGATGGCGTCGGTAATGGGCGTGGTCATGGCTAAGGAACTTTTGAACGACAATAATTAAAATGAAAGCAAGAAGTTTTATCGCAAACAAACTTAAAGACGGACATTTTTGGCTCGGCATAATAAGCGTGGCTTTCATTTTGTCCGCACTCATTATCTTTGTGACAGACAGAGTAAAGGGCAGTGTAAGTTACTCCTATATTGCCGCGGCAATGGTCTGTATCTACGTCGCCGCCCTATGCGTATTTATCGATTTGTCGAGCGTCAGAATAAAAGAAAACAAAAAATATCGTATTCCCGTAATAATCTGTGCGGTTGTGGAAGTTGCTGTGTTCGTCTTTACGATATTGACGATAAGAAAGTTTGCCGTAACGCAGAACGAACTAAGTTTGCTTGCGGAACAATGCGCGAATATTGCCGAGATGACGGAAGAAACGAAATCACTTTACGACGCGTATATAGCTAAGTCGAAGACAATAGAAGGCTTCTATCTGAATATCGGTATGGTTTTTACGTCGTGGTGGGTGGCTCCGTTTATAATTTCGTTAATAAAAATAAAACCCGCAGAAAACGTATCGGAAGAAGACGAGCAAGAACCCGAATACGCGGAATCGGAATAAAATTTAATTTTACTTTAATCGGCGTTTTGGGGTGCGAATTTTATAATTGCGGTTACCTTGAAACGCTTTTTTAATTTATATAGCGGTTTGAAACGGCTGTTTATTTTTTCTGAAAAATATAGCGTAATTGACAGCTTTATTACAGTATGTTACAATTACCTTATGAAAAAAGTGTTATCAGGTATATTTATATTTATTCTTATAACCGCGTCCGTATTTTGTTTTGCGGCGTGTAAAAACGACGAAACAATTCCCGACGTGCCGAATAAGGAGGACGATAAAATAATTCCCGCCCCCGATACCGATGACGGTGACGTAACGCCGCCGACTCCGGTTGAGTACGTCGTAAGGTTCGATACTGTCGGCGGGAGCGAAGTCGTTTCCGTAAAAGTAAGCGGCGGAGAAAAGATAGAAAGACCTGCCGATCCTGTTAAGGAAGGGTATATTTTCGACGGATGGTATTTATCTTCCGATTACTCGACGCGTTGGAATTTTGAAAGCGACGCGGTGAACGGAAATATTACCTTATACGCAAAATGGAATAAGATTGCCGTGACAGGGATAGGGATATCCGAAAAATCGACCCAGAGGACTGTTTTTAACAGAGACGAATTTTTCAGATATGACGGTTTGATTGTAGAAAAATACCTTGCCGACGGCAAAACGGTAGTCATGGACGAAAGCGAATATGAAGTAATTTGTGCCGATTACGATATGTCAAAACCGGGCGTGTACGCGGTCACAATATCGTCCGCATACGGTAAAGCGTACTATTTGGTCATCGTGGACGGAATAAAGGAGATACGAATAAAAGACGGTTCCGGATACCGAAAGATTTACGCCGACGGCGATGAGATAGACGTTTCGGGAATAACCGTCGAAAAAGTTTACGCAGACGGGAGCATAGCCGATTTGGAAGCCGGCGAATGGGATTATTATTCGAAAAACGGCGGTGGAAAGACCGTAAGCGGTGTGGACGGAAAAGACTATATCGTAATAGAATGTCTATCCGAAAACCTTGCGACGAAAACGGAAGTGACGGTCGTGGACGTATCCGAACTTACTCCGACGGAAATTTTCCTTGCGAAAGAGCCTACCGTAAAGCAGTTCCCGCAGGGAGGAACGTTTAATTACGACGGACTCGTCGTAGAAAAAACCACCGAGCTTTTCGGAGAAAGGCGTTTTATAATGACGGAAACGGAATATGCCGTTTCTTTTGCGGAAGCCGACGCCGCGGTCGCGGGCAGATATAAAGTGACGATAACCGCCGCGAAAAACAAGAAACTTAAACTTTATTATTACGTTGAAGTGGTAGCCGTATCGAATGAAATTACGGGGATAGAAATCGCCCGAAATTGCGACCGTACCGAATTTTTTGTCGGCGAAAATCTTGATTTAAGCGGACTTAAAATACAAAAAACGTACAATAACGGGGCAAAAATCGACTTGAAATCCGACGAATATATCGTCAATTCGGCAAGTTACGATAAAACTGCCGAAGGTAGGTACGAAATCGTCGTAACCTTATCGGAAAATACCGGATTTTCGACGAGTTTTTACGCAAACGTCGTAACAAATCCTATCAGCGGAATTTATTACGGGATAGAAGGAATTGCGGCAGGATATGCTTTCGCAATAGACGTAGACCTTAATTATTATAAATACAACGGCGAAAGTATCGACAAAGAAAGAGACAAAATTCTGACGGCGAACGTAAAAAGTTTCGTTCGCGACGGCAGAGTTTTGAAAATGAGCGACGGTGCGATTTTTAATATCGACACCAAAGTCTATACCAAAGACGGAACGGAGTATTACAGGCTTTGCGACGACGACGTAACGTTATCGCTTGACGGAGTGGATGGAAACGTATTTTTCGTTGTCAAAAAGGGCGAAGGGCTTTCCGCAGAACTGTTGGAAGGACTTGCGGCGGAAGGAGTTAATCTTTATCTTAAATACGACGTCGAAAACGCCGACGTAATACAGGTTACTACGGACAATAAATTTTACGAAGATACCGTGATTTACGTTGTGTTACGGGAGACGGAGTGATAGAATAAACGATAAGAAATGAAACGGAGTGGACGGAATGAACGTTTTTTATGAATTTGTCAGGTGTTTGTTTTTATTTGCGTTCGGAGCTACGGTAGGTTGGTGCATCGAAGTAGTTTTTCGCACTGTTAAGAATAAAAAGTTAATAAACCCCGGTTTTCTGAGCGGTCCGGCTTTGCCGATTTATGGTTTCGGCGTTGTGGTTCTGCATTATTTTTCCAATATGCCGCTCGATTTTATCGACAAAGAAGTGTTCAGAGTGCTGTTTATTTTCGCCATCGTGATGTTGGCGATGACCCTTATAGAATTTATTGCCGGGCTTATCTTTATCAAGGGAATGAAACTTAAATTGTGGGATTATTCCCGTCGTCCGGGCAATATTATGGGCATAATTTGTCCGCTGTTTACGCTTATTTGGGGTGCGTGCGGAATAGCGTATTATTTCCTTATAAATCCTTGGCTTAAAATCGCGGCGGAATATTGCTGTCACAACGTAATAGCCATAATGATAATCGGTATCTGGTACGGAATATTCATAGTCGACTTAGGATATTCAATTCATATCGGCTCGAAAATAAAAGCGGTGAAAGGAAAACTGCAACAGGCGTTCGACTGGGACGGAGCGAAAGAACGTGTGGCGAAACTGTACAAAGAGCAGGGTAAACGCCGTCCGTTCTTCTTTACCGCTTCGCAGATATATAAGATTATTCAGAGAAAAAACTCAAATAACGAAACTAACAGGGATGCAACTGCGGATCCCGCAATAAAGGAAGACGGAACGACCGTCGGAACGAAGGTAAACAACGGAGACGAGAATGATTAAAATTTGCGACGATAACGAGTTTTTGTCGGTCGTAAAAGAAGTCACTTCCGCCGATAACTATAAATATCTGACAAAAAATATTCAGCACGCCGACGTAACGGTGGCAAGGCATTGCCTTATGGTGGCTTCGTGCACGTATAGATTGGCGAAGTTTCTTAAAATGAAAACCGATTACCATAACCTTATCCGCGCGTCGTTACTGCACGATTACTTTTTCTACGACTGGCACGATAAAAACAAAGGTTTTCGCGGGCACGGCTTTAAGCACCCCGAGTTTGCGTTGGAGAACGCCGAAAAAGACTTTGATTTGAGCGACAGGGAAAAGGATATGATAAAAAAACATATGTTCCCGCTGACTCTTTTCTCTATACCTAAATATAAAGAATCGTGGTTGTTGTCGCTGTGCGATAAGTACGTAGCTACGATGGAAGTACTGAGACTATATAAGTAGCGGAATATATAAAGAAGCGTAAACCGTTTGACAAAAACCGCCTTAACGGGCATAATATATAAGAACAATTTAATACGGAAGCATATCGAAGCGGTCATAACGAGGCGGTCTTGAAAACCGTTTGGGTGCAAGCCCACGGGGGTTCGAATCCCTCTGCTTCCGCCATATATGGAAAGGACACCCGATGCGGTGTCCTTTCCATATATCAGTGTAAGAGGGATTCGAACGGGCGGAAATAGCGACAATCCGGTGAATTGTCGCCAGCCCCGGCAAGCGCCGACCAAGAATAATACAAATCTTGCCCAAATGGCGATATTTTTGCCCTTTTCGTTAAATGCTCGTTTGAAGTACGGCGGTACATCTGCTCTCATATTTCTCGAAAATCATCAAAAATAACACCTTTTGGGTTGTTACAAGTATTACGTTGTGCTTTTGGCTAAGACAAGGCGCATGAGTCGATAAATACCGAACGTATTAGCGGCGAGTGGAACACAGTATTAGTCAAAAGCGCAGTGTAAGACCAAGGTTTGTATTATTCTTGGTCGGCGTACCGCTTGGTCGGCGAAGCAATACGAAGTATTGCGAAGTCCAAACTTGTTTGGACGGCGGAGTGAACTCCCTCTGCTTCCGCATATTTCGTAAAACGGATTCGAACGGGCGAAGATAGCCGCCGTTTGGACGGCGGAGCGCAAAATTGCCGCCGTTATTTATTATTTTATCCACGACATAGCAAATTCGGTAAAATCGGGCTGTTCGGGTTTGCCTATCATAGGCTCGTTTTTATCGAGCGCGGCGAGTTCCGCTATTTCTTCTCGTGTGAGCGAAAAGTCGAAAATATCAATATTTTCTTTAATTCTGTTTTCGTGTATCGACTTGGGAATAACGATAACGCCGTTTTCTATTTGGTAACGCAGTAAGACCTGAGCGGGCGTTTTTCCGTATTTTTCGGCGATTTTAACTACGACTTTTTCGGAGAACATAGAATTTGCCTGTCCTTGACCGAGCGGAGCGTACGCCTGATGGGCTATTCCGTACTTGTTTTCCCATTCGTGAACGGCTTTTCGTTGACAATACAAATGTGTTTCGATTTGATTTACCGCTGGTTTAATTTTATTGAAGTTTATCAGGTCTATGAGCATATCGGGTTCAAAGTTCGATACGCCTATCGCGCGTATTTTTCCTTGTTCGTAAAATTCTTCCAAAACTCGCCACGCGGCGTAGCGATTGCCGAAACCCCAATGCAGTAAAACAAGGTCGATATAGTCCGTTTGCAGGTTTTTCAGCGATTTTTCGAGAGTTTCTCTCGCCGTTTCCGTTTCAAAATGGTTGAAATTCAATTTCGTCGTTATAAAAAGCTCGTTTCTGTCAATTCCGCAGTTTTTAATTGCGGTTCCGACGTATTTTTCATTTCCGTAGGCTTCCGCCGTGTCGATAAGGCGATAGCCTGCGTTTATTGCGGCTATTACGCTGTTTTCGCATAGTTTAGGTTCGGTAATCTGAAAAGTACCGAATCCGAGCATAGGCATTTCTATTCCGTTGTTGAGTTTTATCGTTTTCATAATGACTCTCCCGTTGATTTTTTAAGCTGAAAACAGTATAATAGGTTCGAGTAACTCGAAGTCAAGAGTTTTATCGCAATTAAGGAGATTTTTATGCTGTATACCGTAAAACAAATTGCCGACCTTATGGGAATGTGCGAACACACGATTCGCTATTATACCGACCTTAATCTTTTACCCGTAAAACGCGATAGCGGAAATCGTCGCGTGTTCGACGAAGAATCCGTTAATTGGCTGATGGGAATAAAGTGTCTGAAAGGTTGCGGAGCGTCCATCGAAGATATAAAGCGTTACGGCGATTTATGTTTACAGGGCGACGGAACTCTTATAGAACGCCGAGAAATTATGCGGAAACAGCTTGTTTTGGCGGAGCAAAAACTGAACGAAGCGCAAAAAGTATTCGATTATATCACCAAAAAAGTAGCGCATTACGACGACGTGATAGCGGGCAGAACCGCCGACGACACCAACCCCGTGACAAGAGATTTGCCGAACGCAAACCGTTGCGAATAAAAAGATTGCGGTAAATAGCTCGATTTACGGCGCGAACGCCCGTTTAATCGTTTGACTTTTTGATTTTACGAATATATAATGACGAAAAAACACGTTAAGGACTCGTTCTTATGGAAAAGATAAAAGAAAAAACCAACGCGATACGCACGCTCGAGCAAAAGAAGATACCTTTTAAGTTTCGCGATTACTCGTCTACCGGTGCGATTTCGGGAGTGGAAGTAGCCGCCGCACTCGGCGAACCCGTCGAAAAAGTGTACAAAACTCTCGTAACCGTCGGGAAAACCGGTTTACATTATGTGTTTGTCGTTCCCGTGGCGGAAGAACTCGACCTTAAAAAAGCGGCGAAAGCCGCGGGCGAGAAGAATATAGAAATGATAAAGTCGAAAGAACTTTTACCGCTTACCGGGTATATCCACGGCGGTTGCTCGCCCGTCGGTATGAAAAAACTTTTCCCGACCTTTATCGATATTTCGGCGGAAACGCAGGAAACGATAATGGTAAGCGGCGGCAAAATAGGCTTTCAGATAGAAATAAATCCTTTCGACTTAAAGAAAATCGTTCCGTTTACTTTCGCGCAGATTACGGTTTCGGAATAAACTTGGCATAAATTGATTTATCGTTTAAGAAAATCGGAAATAAGGAAAGGAATAAGATGAAATATTACGTTGTTGCCGACGTACACGGATTTTTTACGGAGCTAACGACGGCGTTAAGTGAGAAAGGTTTTTTTGAAGACAAAGAACCGCACAAGCTCATTGTTTGCGGAGATTTGTTCGACAGGGGAAACGAAGCCGTGAAAGTTCAGGACTTTATTCTCGATTTATTGAGAAAAGACGAAGTTATTTTAATAAGGGGCAATCACGAAGACCTTTTCGAAGACTTTATCGACAATATAAGTTTACGGTTGACTCCGAACGTAATGAGAACGGCTCATTGGGCTAACGGAACGGTGGAAACGGTTTTGCAGTTGACCGATATGATGCTGATGGCGGCGGTTTATCAACCGAAACGGTGTGCGGCAATGGCGAAAGAAACGCCGTTTTATACCGAAATTCTGTCGAAAATGCAAAATTATTACGAAACGAAAAACTATATTTTCGTCCACGGGTGGATACCGTGCGTAGTTTTCGGCATGGGAACGCAACCGACGGATATTTTCGCATACGATAAAGAATGGCGCGCCGCAAACTCCGACAGGTGGGAGCAGGCAAGGTGGCTGAACGGTATGCTCGCCGCAAGCAAATGGGTTCGCGAACCCGACAAAACGATAGTCTGCGGGCATTGGAATTGTTCCTACGGACACGCCGTACTCGACGGAAAAGGAACGGAATTCGACGAAGACGCCGATAATACGCCATATTACGGCGACGGAATAATAGCGATAGACGCAAACACTGCCCGTTCCGGCAAGGTAAACTGCATAGTCCTGGAAGACGAGGAATAAATCTTAAAAACGCATTGAAATCGAAGTATCGGACTTCTTGCGGAAAAACCATTTTAACCTGCGCGGTGCTCGCGATACTTATTACCGCTCCGCTCGGCGCGATGGCTACCGACTTATCTTATAAAAAACTGCTTGAGCAGCCATCGGAAACGGAGTCTTAAAAAGGATATAATTCCGTCGGGTCGTAGATGTTTATCGTTTTTAAGCCGTTGCGCCTTGCGTATCGCATAGTGTAAGCGTCTATCGTATGCTTATTTTCGTCGGTAACGTAGCCGATGACGGCGTCGCATTGTTGCAATGCTCTTTTATGACTTTCGAGATTTCTCCGTCCTCGATGTTTGTATTCGAAATCGTAAACGATAGTCGTCGCTTTGTAATACGCGTCGTTTTCCTTTTCGTCATCGGAGAGAAGGATTGCCGCGATATTTATACCGAGGTGAAAATGTCGTATGCGTCTGCATATGCGAAAAATCGTTTTATTAAAATCGTTCGGTCCTACGATAAAATTGTCATAGTCTTCCGAGATACATTCTTCGACGGCGTCTAATAATTTGTAGTAGTATTTCCTATATGAGAAAATATTGTTCGGTTCGATAAATACCGTTTTCATAACATAGTCTCCTTTGATTTTGCGGCTATGATATTGAAAATAAAATGCCGCCCCCAAACGAGAGCGGCAAATATAGACCATACCGACCGTTTGAGCGCCAACCCGTTCACAACAACTACTTCACTTCTGCATCATAGATTACATAACTTCATAGCTTTTGTAAACACGGCGATATGTATCCACCTATGTTTAATATGAACATTACGTAATTAAAGATGCAGAAAATATTTATATGTTTATGTTTGTTAGTTGTGAACGTCGCTTTTAACGGCGATATTCGGGTTGGCTATTACATTCTACTACGTATACCCTAAAAAGTCAAATCCGATATAAAAAGATGAGAAAAATTGCGTTTAAAAAGGCTGTTAAAAAACTTGCGTCTCTTAACAGCCTTTTCGTTTCCGCGATTAAATTACGCGGAGTAATTCAGGATTAGAGAAGGTGAGAGAAGTATTCGATGGTACGAACCATTTGGCTGGTGTAGCTGTTTTCGTTGTCGTACCAGGATACAACCTGAACCTGGCTGTTTCCGTCTTCCATGTTGATGACCATGGTCTGGGTTGCGTCGAAGATAGAACCGAACTTGGAGCCTACGATATCGGAAGAAACGATTTCGTCGGTGTTGTATCCGAAGGATTCGGTAGCGGCTGCCTTCATAGCTTCGTTTATCTGTTCTTTGGTGACGTGACCCTTAACTACTGCTACGAGAATAGTGGTAGAACCGGTAGGAGTGGGTACGCGCTGAGCCGAACCGATGAGCTTGCCTGCGAGTTCGGGAATAACGAGACCGATAGCTTTAGCTGCGCCGGTGGAGTTAGGAACGATGTTTATAGCGGCTGCTCTGGATCTGCGGAGATCGCCCTTTCTTTGCGGTCCGTCGAGAGGCATCTGGTCGCCGGTATAAGCGTGTACGGTGGTCATGATACCTGCCTGGATGGGAGCGAGTTCGTTAAGAGCCTTAGCCATAGGAGCGAGGCAGTTGGTGGTACAGGACGCTGCGGAGATGATGTTGTCTTCTTTGGTGAGCGTGTTGTGGTTTACGTTGTAGACGATGGTGGGAAGGTCGTTTCCTGCGGGAGCGGAGATTACGACTTTCTTTGCGCCTGCGTCGATATGAGCCTGAGCTTTTGCCTTGGAGGTGTAGAAACCGGTACATTCGAGTACTACGTCTACGTCGAGAGCCTTCCAGGGAAGTTCTTGTGCTTTTGCCTTAGCGTAGATGATGATTTTCTTTCCGTCGACTACGATATATCCGTCTTCTTTAACGGTTCCGTCTTCGTTAAGAACGGCTTCTCCGTAGGATACGGTATGGTCGTTGGAATAGTTGCCCTGAGTGCTGTCATACTTCAAAAGGTGAGCGAGCATTTTGGGGCTGGTAAGGTCGTTAATCGCGACGATTTCAAAACCTTCCGCTCCGAACATCTGTCTGAAAGCAAGACGGCCGATTCTTCCGAAACCGTTAATCGCAACTCTAACATTTTTGGTCATAAAAATATATCCTCCTAAATTGATATTATTTTTTTATTGCCTATATTTTACAATAATTATCGAAACTTTGAAACCGTTTTCATACAGAAAACTAAAATTTTTTTAGAAATTTTTCCTAACGAAGGCAGTAAAAGGAAATTTTTTGCGTTCAAGCGGCATTTTGTTGAAATTTTCGATACCGATTAGTCGAAATATGGTATCATAAAAATAACAAAACTATCGTTAAAAAACCGAGGTAGACATGGAATACAGACGATTTAAGGATAAAATAATAGTAAGGATAGATAGGGGCGAAGAGATTTTAAGTAAAATAAAAGAAGTCGCCGAAAAGGAAGAAGTGACCCTTGCCGAAATAAACGCTCTCGGCGCGGTGGACGATTTTATCGTAGGGTGTTACGATATGCGAGAAAAGAAGTATCACCCGAACGAATTTAAGGGATTTTTCGAAATTGTTTCCCTTACGGGAACGATTACGACAAAAGACGGCGAATATTATTCCCATATTCATATGAGCGCGGCAGACAAAGACGGCAACGTGGTCGGCGGACATCTCAATAAAGCGATAGTCGGCGTAACTTGCGAAGCGGTGATTACCGTAATAGACGGCGTAGTAGACAGAAAGTACGATGAAATTATAGGGATAAATTTATTTAAGTTTCGATTATAAAAAACAAAAACAGATTATTCTTGAAAAAAGGGAAGGCAATATGTTAAAATACGATTAAGAAAGGTTTAAGCATAATATTCGTATTCTTTATGTAAATGTGAAAGTTTGAATTAAGGAGAACTATAATGTCGCAAGTGACGAAAAGAGCAATGGAGCAGTCCTTAAAAAAATTGTTGTTACAGAAGCCGTTGACGAAAATTACCATTAACGATATAGCGGAAGATTGCGGAATAAACCGAATGACCTTCTATTACCATTTTAAGGATATATACGACCTTGTGGAATGGGTGTGCCTCGAAGACGCAAGGATAGCGCTCGAAGAGAAGAAGACTTACGCTACCTGGCAGGAAGGCTTACTCCAAATTTTCGAAGCGGTGCGGGAAAATAAACCGTTTATTATGAACGTATACAAGTGCGTGGATAAAGAACGGGTGGAAATGTACTTAAAGCCTTTGGTCGACAATCTTCTTTTGCAAGTCATTAACGAAGAATCGGTGGGAATTACCGTAAGAGAAGAAGATAAAGAATTCATTGCGAGAGTGTATTCCTACGTATTTATAGGGATAATGCTCGATTGGATAAAAGAAGACATGACGGCGGACCCTGCGATAATAGTAGATAGATTGGCGACGCTTATTAAAGGATCGGTATCGGAGGCGTTAAAGAAGTTCGAAGTATAAAGTTTTTAGCAAAACCTTACGAATGATAAAATTTTTTACAGATCGAGTCCCCGTGATAAAAGTCTTATCACGGGACTTTTTTTGATTATTGTAATGTTTTTTCAAGCGGATATAATGAAGGTAGAAAATAAATTTCAGGAGGTTTTTACTATGTATTATTCTGCAGGAACTTATGAATCTTTTGCTCATCCCGTCAAGCCCGACGGCGTCGACAAAAAGTCGGCTTACATTATAGGGACCGGACTTGCCGGACTTACGGCGGCGTTTTATCTCGTTCGTGACGGACAAATGAAAGGAGAACACATACATCTTCTTGAAAAGCTCGAACTTGCGGGCGGAAGTTGCGACGGACGTAAAGACGTAACCAAAGGTTTTTTCATGCGTGGCGGAAGAGAAATGGACAACCATTTCGAAGTAATGTGGGATATGTTCAGAGACGTTCCGTCTTTGGAGACGCCCGGTATATCCGTGCTTGACGAATACTATTGGCTCAATAAGCGTGACCCCAACTATTCCCTTTGCAGGGCTACCGTAAGCTGCGGTAAGGACGCCCATACAGACAAAAAGTTTAATCTTGACAAAAAATCCGCGATGGCGCTTTCGAAGCTGTTCATCACTCCCGAAAAGGACTTGGAAGATAAGAAAATTTCGGAAGTTCTGCCCGATACTTTCTGGGATACGAACTTCTGGCTTTACTGGCAGACGATGTTTGCTTTCCAACGTTGGTCGAGCGCTCTCGAAATGAAACGTTATTTGTGCCGTTACGTTCATCATATTGACGGATTGCCCGATTTCAGCGCGTTGCGTTTTACCAAACTCAATCAGTACGAAAGTCTTATCATGCCGTTGGTGAAGTACCTTGAAAATCACGGCGTTAAGATAGAATACGGTATCGACGTAAAGAACGTAATTATAGAAACCGTCGGCAAGAAAAAAGTAGCTAAACAAATAGTTTACGTTAAGGACGGCAAAGAACAAACCATCGACCTTATCGAAGACGATTTAGTATTTATAACTAACGGCTGCTGTACGGATTCTTCTTGCTACGGCGATCAGACGCACGCTCCCGATTTGTCTAAGCTCAAAGACGGACGCGGCGAATCGTGGGATATGTGGAAAGCGATAGCTGCTCAGGCTAAGCACGGAGAATTTGGTAATCCCGACGCATTTTGCAGCAATATCGACGCCACCAACTGGATGAGCGCCACCGTCGCCACGGCAAACGAAGAAGTAATAAACCATATAATAAAAATTTGCAAACGCGACCCGCGTGAGGGCAAAGTTACTACGGGCGGTATAGTTACGGTAAAAGACAGCACGGATAATTGGTACTTGTCCTGGACTATTAACCGTCAACCGCAGTTTAAGTCGCAGGATAAAAATACCGTTCTCGTATGGCTGTATTCCCTTAACACAAACAAAGAAGGCAATTTCGTAAAGAAGGCGATGCGCGATTGTACCGGCGAAGAAGTTTGTCGCGAATGGTTGTACCATATCGGCGTACCGGAAAACAAGATAGAAAAACTTGCCAAAGAGTGCAACACGACTACTTGCTTTATGCCGTACATCAATGCGTTCTTCCAGCCGAGAAAGAACGAAGACCGTCCTAAAGTCGTGCCCGAAGGCTCTGTAAACTTTGCTTTTCTCGGACAGTTTACGGAAACTCCTCGCGATACGATATTCACTATAGAATATTCTATGCGTACCGGTATGGAATCGGTTTATACCTTGCTTAATATAGACAGGGGCGTACCCGAAGTGTGGGGAAGCAAATACGACGTGAGAGAACTTTTGAGAGCGTGCTATTACGCCATAGACAAAAAACCCGTCACCGACGTCAAATTGTCGCTCTCCGAAAAACAACTCTTAAAAGTCGTTTTGAGTAAAGTGAAAGGCACGGATATAGAAATCCTGTTAAGAAACAGCGGACTTATAGAATAATTCTTTAATCTTGCTCCAAAATAACAAAAAAGTCGCTTCGGCGGCTTTTTTGTTTGCCTGAATTATAATTTTGCTTGCATAAAAGATTATTTTTGCATTGCAAAAGTTTTTTGTTTGCGATAGAATATGCGTATGTATTCTATATTACTCGTTATTATTTACGTTGCGTTTATAAGTTTGGGTTTGCCCGATTCTCTTTTGGGCGCCGGGTGGCCGGTGATGCACGTCGAAATCGGCGCACCGATTTCGTATGCGGGGATAATCACCATGCTTATTTCGGTATTTACCATAATATCGAGTCTTATAAGCACGAAACTTACCGTTAAGATAGGTTCGGGGTTGTTTACAGCGATAAGCGTAGCTCTTACCGCTCTCGCGATGATAGGGTTTTCGTTTGCTAATTCGTTTTGGATATTAGTCGTTCTTACCGTTCCGTACGGTCTCGGAGCCGGCGGCGTGGACGCGACTCTCAATAATTTCGTCGCATTGCATTACAAGTCGCGGCATATGAGTTGGTTACACTGTTTCTGGGGCGTGGGAGCTATGATTAGTCCGTACATTATGGGATACAGCATAGGCACAAGCGCAGGCTGGCACGGCGGATACAGGATAGTGGGACTTATTCAGGCAGTCCTGGCGGTGGCTCTGTTTATAAGTCTTCCGTTATGGAAGAAAGTTGACGTAAAGGTGGAACAAACCGAAGAAGTAAAGAGCGAAAGCCTTACTCTTAAACAGATTTTTTCGATAAAAGGCGTATTCGTGTGGCTGATAGGATTTTTCTGTTACTGCGCTCTGGAACAAACTATGATGTTGTGGTCGGGGACGTATTTTGCTCAATACAAACTTATCGACTCCGATAAAGCGGCGTTTTACTCGTCGTTTGTGTTTATAGGAATAACGGCGGGACGGTTTGTAAGCGGTTTCGTAGCGGAAAAACTCGGAGATAAACGCCTTATAAGGATAGGATATTCGGTGATTTTGGCGGGGCTCGTTTTAGTGGCGATACCGGTTAAGAACGTTATTCCGTCGGTAGCGGGCTTTACCGTTGCGGGGATAGGGTGCGCGCCTGTTTATCCGTCCATTATTCACGCCACGCCCGACAATTTCGGCAAGGAAAAATCACAGGCGATTATCGGCGTTCAGATGGCGTTCGCATACACGGGTATTACTCTCATGCCGCCGCTGTTCGGACTTATCGCGCAGTACGTCAACGTCGGATTTTTGCCGTTGTACGTCTTTATTTTCACCGTTTTACTCATAGTTTGTTGCGAAATTTATTACGCCAAAAAGGCGAAAAACGTATATTGATAATTTTTAATCGGGAGAAAAAACAATGATAATCGACTTTAACAAAATAGAAGAAAGTTGTGCCGAAAACTTAAAAAACGGCAAGGGTAAAGTCTATCGGAAAGCCTACGACGACGAGGAAGAGAGCGTAATTTTATCCGTATCCCGAAGGGGAGCAGCATAGGTTTGCACACCCACGAAAGAGACAGCGAGACAGAACTCGTGTTGCAGGGGAAAGTAGTTTTTACGATAGACGGAAAGGAAGAAACGGTAGAAAAAGGTCAATGCCATTTTTGTCGAAACGGCGAGACGCATACCGTCCGCAACGACTGCGAAGAAGACGCGGTTATTTTCGCGGTAGTGCCGCTGCTTAAACGTTAATGAAATGCTACCTTTGCCCCAACGACTGCGGAATAGACCGTAGCGAAAAGGTCGGGCTTTGCAAAGTAGGCGAAGAAATGCGGATTTGCCGCATAGCTCCGCATTTTTACGAAGAGCCCGTAATAAGCGGAGAAAGGGGCAGCGGAACGGTCTTCTTTTCGGGGTGCAGTCTGGACTGTTCGTTCTGTCAGAACTACGAAATAAGTAAAACCGCGGCAGGCAAAGTTTTTACACCCGAAAATCTCGCCGACGAACTTAAAAAACTCGTCGATACCGGCGTACACAATATAAATCTCGTCACACCTACGCACTATTCGGAAAGAATAAGAAAAACTCTCGATATTTACCGTCCGCCCGTGCCCGTCGTATATAACACTTCGGGGTACGAAAAAGCCGAAATTATCAAGGAAATGAACGATTACGTCGATATTTATCTGACCGATTTCAAATATTCGAGCAACGAAAAAGCGGCGGAATTTTCCGGGAGAAACCGCTACTTCGATTACTGTCTTTCCGCCACGGAAGAAATGGTAAAGTCCAAACCGCTCGTCTACGGCGAAGACGGAATGCTTGAATCGGGAGTAATCGTAAGACACCTGTATTTGCCCGGGGAGTGGGAAAACACGAAAGGAGTAATAGATATATTCGCCGACAGGTGGAAAGACTGCGCCGTGTTCAGCCTTATGAGTCAGTTTTTTCCGACTTACAAAAGTCCTATTAAAAGAACCCTTAAACCCGTCGAATACAAGATAGCCGTAAACTACATATTGAAAAAGGGCGTGGAAAACTGCTTCGTGCAGGAGCTTTCGTCCGCCGATTCGTCGTTCGTCCCCGACTGGAATTTAACGTAGAGTCCCATGCACATTGCTTTACGCCGCAAAAAACAGGGGAAAGACAAGTTTACGCAAGTAGAATTTTCAACTTCTCGGCAACTATTTAAGGTAGCCGTTAAGAAGAATTTCAAATTTCCGACGACTATTTAAGGTCGCTGTTGAGAAGAATTTTCAACGCTTCGGTCACTTCTTCGCCCGAAAGGTTTCTTATAGCTTCGAGTTTGTCTTTTTGCGATACGGAAGAGGGTTCTTTTTGCTGTTTCTGCTTATTGTTCATCATATTCATAAGCATGGAAAACATCGGATTTTGCTGAGTCTGGGCGTTAAACTGCCCGTTTGCCGACAGCGCGGACATCATATCGGCAAGGTTGTTGTTGCCGCCGTTTTTCATTCCCATAAGAAAGGGCAGGAGCATCATTAAATTAGTATTCATAGCAAATAATTAACTGTTTTTGAGTTGAGTTATCAAAGAACGCATCTTTTCGGCTTGTTCTTTGGTCAGAAAGGGGAGAGCGTTGTTGTAAAACGCGTCGAGTTCTTCCGCGCTCACGTTGCCGTTAGACAAACTGCCTTTTTTGAAAAGTTCCGCCGTCAACTGCTCTTCCGAAAGTCCCGAATACTTGTTCAACGCTTCGTTAAGGTCTTCCGTTTCCACGGTCTTTTTTTTCTTTTGCGAACGGATAAAATTATGTATATTCATCGTAGCTCCTTTTGCGTTATCGTATGCTGATTAAGACAAAGTTGTTACCGCGTCGTAAATTGCGTTTGTCGTTTTCGTCACGTCTTTTTCTCCGTTGCACGCGCCGAGAGAAATTCTTACCGCTCCGTACGGCGAAGTGCCGAGAGCCTTGTGGGCAAGGGGCGAACAGTGCAAGCCGCTTCGTACCGCAATTTTGTATTCTGAGTTAAGAAAGTCCGCTACGGCGTCGGGAGAAACGTTCTTTATATTAAACAGTATCACGCCGTTATTTGCCGCGTACAAAGACACTTTTTCCATATCTTTAAGTTCGTTGAAAAACTCGTTCGTCATGAGGTCTATTTTCTTTTTTATATAGTCGAAATTTTTGTAAGTCCACTTTATTCCTTCCCGTAATCCCGCTATCGCAGGTGTGTTCGGTGTGCCAGCTTCCATCCCGTCGGGTATTGTGTTTGGGTGACTTATATTAAGACTTGAAGTACCCGTACCGCCGAAAATACGTGCGGATAAAGATATATTGTTCCTTGCGAGAAGAAAGCCCGAACCCTGTACGCCGTGCAGAGCTTTGTGTCCTGCGAAAGCGCACATATCGACATAGGATAAGTCGATATTTGCGTGCCCCGCGGCTTGTGCCATATCCACGAAAATTTTCGCGTCGGATTTAAGTCTTACCGTTTTTGCAATCGAATTTACGTCGTAAGTTTTTCCGGTAACGTTGCTCATTGCGGTGAAGACTACGAGAGAAGTAGGGCTTTTTAATGCGTTTACCAAACTTTTTTCGTCGGCTAAGTCGATAATTTTCAGCGTGATTTTTCCGTCGTCGGCAAGTTTTTTCAGGGGACGCAGGACGGAATTGTGGTCGTATACGCTCGTTATTACCTGCCGTGACGGAAGAGTTCCGAATATGCCGAGATTAAGGGCTTCGGTGCAGTTTTTAGTGAAAATTACGTTGCCGTCGAAGAAGCGTTTTTTTATTTCTTCACGGCAGTTTTCGACGATAATTCCCGCGCGGATACTTTCGTCGTGACTGCTCCTTCCCGGGTTTGCGGGGCGGCTAAGTTCTTTAAGCACGGCTCGTTTTACCCGAAAAGGTTTGTACCGCGAAGTGGCGGCGTTGTCGAGATATATCATTTTCCCTCCGTAACCCGAAACGGTTTTTTTTAATATAAATGTAACGGGTCGATAAAAATATATTCCGCAGCTTCGGAAAATATATCGGTCGATTATGCAAAGGAGAAAACGATATGGATTACTTGGCTGTTTTCAGACAAAGGAGCGACGCAATAAGAGTGCTCAACGCATTGCGCGAAAGAAAAATCGCCTGCGCCGCGGTCAGTACGCCGTCTTACCTTAAAGCGGGGTGCGGTATAAGCATAGTCTTTCCGTATTACCTGAAAGACAAAGTGCAGGATACTATACGCTTAGTAGGGGCTACTTCTTTCGGCGGTTTCTACAATAGATAGAGGACCGCCCCATGCACGTTGCTTTACGCCGCAAAAAAACGGGGGAAGACGATTCTTCACAAGCGATATATGATTAGAAGACAAAAAAGCGGATATGAATTATAGTTTTTTGTGGCTTTTACGAAAACTTCACCTACCGTACTTAGTACGCCTACGTCTCGTTTTCGCAAAAAATCAACGCACCTGTGCCACTCTTGCCTTCGGCTATCGCTTGACACGTGCGTCGGGCATATGTTACACTTGTAAAAAATATTACAAAGTATTAACGCATGTGCCCGTACGCACGCAAGGCAAGAAATGAATTTTAACTCTTCCGAACTCAATAAAACCGACCTGACTTACGGCGTATACTACACCGTGGGCGGCGACGGCTATTGGCTCGGTAATGCGGAAAGAATTTTCCGTTCTCTCGTGGAAGAAGGTTCTTTATCCCTTCATATTTTCGACAAACCGAACTCTTTAAGTGAAGTTGTGGACGCTCTCAATACTTACAGCTTTTCCGCCGAACCCAACGTGGTAATAGTCAAGGACTCGGATTATAAACTTACCGAAAACGACAGAAAAACGCTTAAAAATCTCGTTTGCGACGAAGGGTACTTACTTTTTCTTAACGTAAAATTTTTCGCCGAAAAAGGCAAGAACGACAAAAAGAGAAATACGGCGAGTCTGTCGAACGACGAAAAGAAGGCGTTTAACGCAATAAACTGCGACAAACTCGATAAGTTCGCATGCGCAAGATACGCCGAAAAACTTTTTCCCTACGGAATAGACAGGAACGCAGCTTTGCTCCTTGCCGATTATTGCAACTGCGATATGGCAAGAATAAACGTCGAAGCGAGAAAGTTGTCCGATTACTGCGGAGAAAGAAAAGTAATGACAGACGACGTGTCGGAGACAGTGGTCGAAGACACCGATTTGCAGGTTTTTATGTTTGTCAACAGCATAGTGGACGGCAAAAACGAACTTGCGAGAAAACAGCTTGCGAGACTGAGGAAGAGAGGCGAAAGCCCCGCTCTTTTGTTGTCGTCGCTTATCTCGCAATACAGACGTATGCTTTATGCGAGTATGAGTCCGCTGTCGGATAAAGAACTCGCCGATTTGTTCAAAGTCAAGGAATACGCAATAACGAAAGTCAGAGAGAACAGAAAATTATCTAAAAAACAGTTAAAGACCACTCTTGAAAATTTAGTGTCTTACGAATACAAATTCAAGAGCGGAGTAATGAGCGAACAGACCGCTTTTGATGCGGCAATTACCGGTCTTATCGCAAAGGAGAACGTATGAAAGTAATTTTCAGCGATAAAGTCATAGCGACTCTTCGAAAGATACCCACGGCGGTATGGTTCCTTTTGTTGGCGGTAGTGTGCTTTTTTAAGGATTGCAGTCAGTTTATCACCGCGTCGAGCGAAGTGGTAAAAGCGTTTAATCAGGCGTTTATCGAACAGGGTTCGGAAATTTCCGTCAACACCACCGCAGTCACCGTATTTGCTTGTTTGTTCGGCGGTCTTTTCGAAGCGGCGATAGCAGAACTTTTTATGTTCGTGGCGTACTCCGTGCTTGCAAGGAGATTTTGTTGCGCAATTAACCAAAAAGACTTCGTCTTCCGTCTGAGGATAGTGGTGACGATTTGCTATTTTATTCTCGGAATATTTAATATAAGCGGATTTTTTTGGGACGCAGGCTATTCCTTAATCGTCGCTTGTACCGGGTATATTATCCCGACGTTGGCGTTCGGGTTTTATTACGAAGACTTCCGCAAGCGGTTCGTACCGAAACGTAACCACGCTAAGTGTTTCGGTTTCGCTTCCACTATCTACGTGGGAATATATTTCGTGTTGAAACTCGGCACAGCCGTAAGATACACCGTCGTGAGCGGATTGGAAATAACCGCTCTCGATATGGCGGCTATTTGGGTCGATTTCGGCTTGGTGGCAGTGTCCGCCGTGCTTGCCTATCTCGATTACAGAAGACTCGACAAGATAGCGAAAGAGCCGGAAGACAACGACTTGTTTATATCCAGGGAAGATGACGACGACAAGATTTTTAAGGATCTCGGATTTTAGTGAGGTGAGTATATGGCAATAGGAGTAGGTAAAATTATTTCTTTGATTTTTGCGGCGATGATTATGGCTTTGGTAGACGTGTTTTTTATTAAGAAAAAATCTCCCGTGCTCGTAATAATCTATACCGTTTATTTGTTAGCGTACGTAGGTTTGCACGTCGCTTCCTGGTATATCGGCGGAATGGAACTCGCTTTGGCATTAGCCAACGTGGCTGCCCTTACCATGGCAATTACGGCTGTGGTAGTGTATCATAACGAGTTTAAGAGTATGTTTTTCAGTTTAAGCAAACTTACCGACAAAAAGCAGAACGCCGAAAAATTCAGCAACGAAGAAATTCAGAAGGGCATAGAAGAAATTGTCAAGGCTTGTCAGACGATGTCCAAGGCAAGGACTGGAGCTTTGATAGTAATCGCCCCGACAAAAATAAATCAATACGTTCTCGATTCGGGTGTAGAAGTGGGAGCTTTACTTACGGCGTCGCTGCTTGAAAGTATCTTCAATACTCGTGCGCCTATGCATGACGGAGCGGTTATAGTAAAGGGGAACAGAGTTCTTGCGGCGGGCTGTTTTCTTCCTTTGTCGCAGACGCAGGCTATTAGTAAAGACGTCGGCACACGTCACAGAGCGGCGATAGGCATAACGGAAGAAAGCGACAATTTAAGTATCGTCGTAAGCGAAGAAAACGGTATCATCTCGATAGCGAAAAAGGGAATTTTACGCAGATACATCACGCCTGAAAGACTGTCCGATATTCTTTACGAAACTTACGGAGTATCGGCTCGTATGTATCAACAAAAACGTTAATTTTACGGAGGAAAAATGGAAGTTATCGGAAAGAGCAAAATACTTTTACCGAAGAAAGAAACAGACTACGAAAAATGGGCGGTAATTGCATGCGACCAGTTCACGTCGCAGCCTGAATATTGGGAAAAGTTAGCCAAGTACGTCGGCGACGCACCGAGCACCCTTAATCTTATCTTCCCCGAAGTGTACTTAAAAGGGGATATTACCGAAAGGATAAACAAAATAAATTCCGCCATGCAGCAATACGTAGACGACGGTATTTTTACCGAAACCGACGGATTTATCCTTACCGAAAGAACGGTAGAAGGGGGCAAAAAGCGTTTGGGACTCGTGCTGAGCGTCGATTTGGAAACTTTCGATTACAGAAGAGTCAGAGCGGCTATCCGTTCTACCGAAGACACCATTCTCGAAAGACTTCCCGTAAGAATGGAGATAAGAAAGAACGCGCCCATAGAATTGCCGCACATATTGCTTCTTGTCGACGACCCCGACAAAAAGATTATAGAACCGCTGTACGAAAACAGAGATAAGCTGAAAAAACTTTACGATTTCGACCTTAATATGAACGGCGGACACATAAGGGGATACGAAGTCGACGATACCGACGAAATTATAGAAAAATTCAATTCCTTGCTCGACCGTCGGGAACAGATAAGAAAATACGGCGTCGACGCGGGAATAATGCTCGCCGTAGGCGACGGCAACCACAGTATGGCTACCGCAAAAGAGCATTGGAACATAGTAAAACAAAATCTGAGCGAAGAAGAAAGGGCTAATCACCCCGCGCGTTTTGCTCTCGTAGAAGTCCTCAACGTGTATGACGACGGGCTGGCTTTCGAACCTATTCACAGGATAGTTTCGACAGGGGGAAAAGAGTTTGTCGAAGGGTTAAAACAAAACCTTAGCGGCAAAGGCAAGCTGCGTTTAGTCACGACGGAAGGAGATATTACGGTGGATTGCCCCGAAAAATCGGGCGAAACCATCTTAGCCGTGCAGACTCTCATCGAAAAATATCTTGCCGACGGTAAGATAAAAGCAGATTATATTCACGGCGAAAACTATCTCCGAAAACTCGTGCGTACGCCCGACGAAGTAGGCGTAATTATGCCCCGATTTGCTAAATCTGAGTTAATTAGTTATGTTATGAACGTCGGTAATTTACCTAAAAAAGCTTTTTCCATCGGAACGGCGGAAAACAAAAAATACTATATTGAAGCGAAGAGGATAAAAAATGAATCTGAAAGTTTGTAAGTTCGGCGGAACTTCCATGGCGGATAAAAACGCCGTTTTAAGAGTTAAAGACATTGTAAACAGCGATAAGTCGCGACGTTTCGTCGTGGTAAGCGCGCCCGGCAAAAGGTTTTCGGGGGATATTAAAATCACAGACCTTTTATACAGGTGCTTCGAAGAAAGGGATATTCCCACGGCGTTTGACGAGCTTTTTTCTAAAATTCGTCTACGTTATACCGAAATGGTCGAAGATTTGGGACTCGATATCGATATTAAAAAGTATCTCGACGAAGTCGAAGACGGTATAAAAAAATGCAGCGTAGCCGACTATGCGGCGAGCAGGGGCGAATACCTGAGCGCAAGAATTATGTCCGAAGTTCTCGGGTTGGAATTTATCGACGCAAGCGAAATAATAAAATTTACGATAAAGGGAGCTTTCGACGCAGACACCACCAATGATTTGGTATCCAATACCCTTTCTATTAACAAGGGAGCTGTTATACCCGGTTTTTATGGCGAAATGCCCGACGGAAGCATAAAGACCTTTACCCGCGGCGGAAGCGATTTTACCGGTGCGATAATAGCAAGGGGAGTTATGGCGGACGTGTACGAAAACTGGACCGACGTGGACGGTTTTATGACCACCGACCCGAGAATAGTCCACAATCCCGTTCTTATAGATACGCTTAGCTATGAAGAACTCCGCGAGTTGTCCTATATGGGCGCAAGCGTGCTTCACCCCGATTCCACTTTTCCTTTGCAAGGAACGAACATCCCGATAAATATAAGGAACACATTTAACCCCGAAGCGAAAGGAACTTACATAGTTAAAGACGTCGACGGCAGAAACGGCAGACTTATTACCGGTATCGCCGGCAGAAAAGGTTTTACCACGATTTTAATTAAAAAGAGTATGATGAACGCCGAAGTAGGTTTTTGTCGAAAAGTTCTTTCCGTGCTCGAAAGTTACAACATAAGCCTTGAACACATGCCCACGGGAATAGACACGATGAGCTTAATTATTCCCGACAGCGATTTAGTCGGCAATATAGAATTCGAACTCATAGAAAAAATCCGCGGCAGAGTCAACCCCGACCTTATCTACGTCTATAAGGATATATCCTTGCTTGCGATAGTCGGACACGGAATGAGTCATCAGGCAGGTACCGCAGCGAAAGTGTTTATGGCGCTCGCCACCGCCGATATAAACGTAAAAATGATAGACCAGGGCAGTAGTGAAATAAACATTATAGTAGGCGTAAGCACCGCCGACCTCGAAAAGGCGATAAGCGTAATTTATCACGCTTTCTTTTAGAAAACTTAAATAATAGGGCAAAATCATGTACAAAGTGATAAAAAAGGAAGAGTTACAAAATCCGTCGCAATACGAGTGGTTCAATACTTTTTCGAATCCGTGTTTCGGTTTTAACGTAAAAACGGACGTGACGAAAGTTCTCGAACACTCTAAAAGGACGAAAACTAAATTTTTTATCAACGTACTATATCTTGTCGTCAAAGGTCTTAATTCGGTGGACGAAATGCGTATGCGACAGGTAGGGGAAGAAATAAGACTTTACGACGTAATAAATCCTACCTTTACCGTAATGACCGAACAGGGCTTTTTCGAGAACGCAGGGTTCAAGATGATAGACGACTACAAAGGCTTTTACGCAAAGTGTCTCGAAGTCCTCGAAGAAACCAAAACGGAAGACAAAATCAAAGACGGCTACAACGACTCCACCGCGTACGACGACTATTATATTACCTGTCTTCCGTGGCTTTCTTACGAATCTATGACCCATCCGCTCTGCAACGATAATAAAGAATCTTCTTCCTGTCCGAGAGTCTGTTGGGATAAATTCAGGGAAGAGAACGGAAAAACCGTCTTCGTACTCAACGTAACGGCAAGCCATTGTTTCGTCGACGGCAGGCGTCTAAGTATCGTTTTTAACAATATTCAGGACAATTTCAACCGAGCAGAAGACCTGCTTAAATAAGGAAACCGTATGGAAAACAAAATAAAAGTATTTGAAAACAAACAAGTAAGAACGATATGGAACGCCGACGAAGAAGAATGGTATTTTTCGGTAGTTGACGTCGTTTCCGTTTTGACGGATAGTGCAAATCCGAATAACTATTGGAAAGTACTAAAAAATCGACTGAAAAAAGAAGGAAGTGAGTTGGTTACAAATTGTAACCGACTGAAACTCCGTTCCCCGAAAGACGGAAAAACTTATAAAACCGACTGTCTTGACACGAAAGGGGTATTACGCCTTGTGCAATCAATAC
>CAZUJW010000017.1:0-36099 GCA_964620655.1 uncultured Christensenella sp. | reverse complement strand
CAATATGACGGATATAGAACTCGTCCTTAATATGCTTGCGGAAGTTACGACTACGGCGTTGTCGAAAAACGAGCAACCCGATACTTTTGAAAAAAGTAAAACAATTGCGACAAGGGGCGGTAAAGTTGCGAAAAACGCAAGAACCGATATCGAAAGCCAGTTGGGACAGTCGATAGTTTCTCCGCTTAACGCAAGCGATAAACCCGCTCTCGAAGTAAGACGCGACGATAAAGAAAACGATTAAATTCCGAAAACGCGAATAAAGAAAAAACGAGCAAGGCGAAATGCCTTGCTTTCTTTTTATCTATCCATAACTCAAAACCGTAGGCTTTGAACTTCATTGCCGCAAGGCAACTTTATTCTGCTATATGCGGAAATAAGTTTTTCATTACCTAATAAGCAAGACGGTCTGCCTTTCTTTTTATCTATCCATAACTCAAAACCGCAGGTTTTGAACTTCACTGTCGTAAGGCAACTTCACTATCGCTATGGCGATAACTTCACTCAAAGCACGGCTTTGAACTTCAATGTTATTATATGCTTCCTAAAATTATAGGCGTTCCTATAATAATTTCGCCGTTCGGTTTTCGGGCGATTTCCAAGTTAATTTTTTCGTTTTTTAAGGTTATATAGTTTTTTATAAAGGGCGAGCGGTAGTAGGTAAGTTTAATTCCTTCACAGTTTTCCGTGAAGATTTTTTCGGCGGATACCGATTTTATAAATTTTTCGCAGTCGAAATCGGCAGTAAGCTTTACCGATAAACCTTTTTCGTTTTCAAAAAGGCAGGTTTTATAGGCGGAGAAAGCGTCTGAGGCGTACTCGTCATGGTCAAACCCGTCGGTATAAACGGTGTAGCGGGCGTTTTTGTCCGCGGTGAAAAGCACGAGAGCCGACGCGGAATAGAGAATAACACCGACCGCGGCAATAAGGACTATAAGTAATTTTTTCATACGGCGATTATTACCGATAAAAAAATAATTATTCGCGGCAGTCGTTTTGAGTGCCGAATTTTGCCGGAAAAGACCAAAAGGTGCGTTTATAATGCGAGCTGTCGTACGGAAGTGAGAAAATTTATTCCCGACGACGAAAGGAACCATGGGCGAAAAAGAGATAATAACGAGAATCAAAAAGATAGACGAAATACTTTCCACCCGCGACAAGTACGATACGCTGGCCAGGTATAATACGGGGGAAAAGGTCCATCAGAAACAGCTTGAATTCCACAAGTGTCCTAAACGCAACCGTTGGGTTTTCGGCGGAAACCGTAGCGGAAAGACGGAATGCGGAGCGGTGGAAACCGTGTGGATGGCGAGAGGAATACACCCGTACAGGGAGAACCGTAAATCGGTCACCGGGTGGGTAGTCAGCGTCAGTTACGAAGTGCAACGCGACGTGGCTCAAAGCAAAATTCTGCACTATTTACGACCCGACTGGATAGAAGATATCGTTATGCATTCGGGCAACAAAGGGAACCCGTCCGCGGGAGTTATAGACACCATAGTGGTAAGAAACGTTTTCGGCGGGTTGTCGAAAATCGGTTTCAAATCGGCGGATCAGGGCAGAGAAAAGTTTCAGGGTGCAAGTCTCGATTTCGTGTGGTTCGACGAAGAGCCTCCTCAGGATATTTACGAGGAGTGCAAAATGAGAGTGCTGGACAAAAAAGGCGATATGTTCGGCACGATGACCCCTCTTAAAGGCCTTACCTGGGTTTACGATACGATTTATCTGAACAGGTACAACGACAAAGAGGTTTTTTATATAAGGATGGAATGGGCGGACAATCCCTTCCTTGACAAAGAAGAAGTGGACAATATCGGTAAAGGAATGAGCGAAGAAATGCTCGAAAGCCGCAGGTTCGGACTTTTTAAGGCTAATTCCGGTCTGGTATATCCCGAATTCGACGAGAGTATTCACGTAATCGACCCGTTTGACGTGCCGGACGACTGGCAGGATATTATTTCTATCGACCCGGGGTTGCGGAATCCTCTCAGCGCACATTTTTATTGCGTGGATTACGACGATAACGTTTACGTCGTGGCTGAACACTACGAAGCAGGCAAGGACGTATCTCATCACGCCGCAAGTATAAAAGAAATCGCCGACGGCTTAGGGTGGAAACGCAATTCGGCGGGCAACATCGACGCTCTTATCGACAGCGCGGCGGGACAAAAAACTCTCGCTTCGTCAAAGAGCGTAACGGAGTTGTTCTATGAAAACGGCATCAGCGCTAATCCGAAAGTCAATAAGGATTTGTATGCGGGATTAAACAAAGTCAGGGAATATTTTGCCGCCCGTCCTCCGAAAATCTATATTTTCCGAAATTGCGTAAATCTCATTCGGGAAATAAAAAGCTACCGCTGGGGCAACAACGATTTGCCCGTAAAAAGGGACGACCACGCGTTGGACGAAATGCGGTACTTCATTATGAGCCGTCCGACTTATTCGCCGCCGAAGAAGAAGCCGACGATTTATGAAAAAGCATACAAAAAACTTTACAAAATGAGCAAAAACGGAGGTTAAATGCTTGACGTACTATACAAAAAAGCCACGGGGTACGAAGTGACGGAGACCACCAAAGAGTTTGCCCTTGACGCCGACGGCAACGAACGACTCGTTAAAGAAAAACAGTCGGTAAAGTACATTCCGCCCGACATAAACGCGATAAAAGCGTATATGGAGATTAAGGACGGAGTGCTGTACTCGATGAGCGACGAAGAGCTTCGTGCCGAGCGAAAAAAACTGTTATCGGAACTATCAAAGCCCGAAAAAGGAGAGATATGAAAAGAAAAAGCGCAACTATCGCCAAGGAAATTACCGCAGATTATTTACGGAGGAAGGAAGAAAGACGCAGTATAGAGTCGAACTGGGTGCTCAACGCCAATTTTTTTGCCGGCAATCAGTATTCCGTCGTGATGCCGAGCGGAGAAGTTAGGGACAGTGGCAAGGACTATTATTGGCAGGACAGGGGAGTTTATAACCATATCGCGCCGATTATAGAAACGAGACTCGCTAAGTTTTCGGGGTTGGGTGCGAGCATAACCGTTCGTCCTGCGTCGGGAGATTTCGGCGACGTCAACGCCGCTAAGTTTTCCACGAAACTGTTAAAGAGCGTCGAGCACGACATGAATTTCAAAAAGTTAATATCCGACGCAACTTTCTGGTCGGAAATCTGCGGAACGAGTTTCTACAAAGTTTGCTGGGACGCAAACAAAGGAAAAATTCTTTCCGACGGACTATACGAAGGAGACGTGGAAGTGAGCGTGTGTCCGCCGTACGAAATTTTTCCCGATTCGCTGTCGGCTAAAGACGTGGACGAGTGTAAGAGCATTATTCATGCGAGAGCTTACCCGAAAGAAACGGTGGAAGAACATTGGGGTGTGAAGTTGGAAGGGAGCAAAGTAGACGTGATAAAGCCCGAATTCGTGTATAACGGGGCGGCAAAAACGGGACTTGTCGATAACAAACAAGGGTACGTCACCGTAATAGAGAAGTATTCCTTGCCCGATGCGGAAAACCCCGACGGAAGATTCACCGTAGTGGCGGAAGACAAAGTCCTTTACGACGGCTGCTTACCTTATATGAACGGCAACAACGGTTTAAGACGGTTTCCGTTCGTAAGACAGGTAGCGTTGGAACAGCCCGCTTCGTTTTTCGGCGGAAGCATCATAGACAGACTTATACCTATCCAGAGAGCCTACAATGCGGTAAAAAATCGCAAACACGAATACATGAACCGTATGGCTATGGGCGTACTCATGGTGGAAGACGGCAGTATCGACGTGGACGATATCGAAGAAGAAGGAATAGCCCCCGGCAAAATCATAGTTTACCGTCAGGGCAGCAATATGCCCGTGCTTCTCAATATGGGCGGCGTGCCCAACGACTTTAACGAAGAAGAAACGAGACTTCTTAACGAGTTTGTTACCGTAAGCGGCGTAAGCGACTTCCTTACGTCCAGCACCATCGCCACGAGCAACCTGAGCGGTGTTACGTTGAACCTTATTATAGAACAGGACAACAACCGATTAAGCGTCACCACTGGCAGTATAAGAAGAGCCGCCATGGAAGTAGGCAAACACATATTAAGACTGTACAAACAGTTCGCCGCGAACGGCAGACTAAAAAGAATATCGGGAGAAACGGGAGAAATCGAAATGCGCGAATTTGCGGGAAGCGATATAACGAGCGACGACCTTGTCTTTGACGTCGAGAACGAAACCGTCAGCAGCCAAAGCGTAAGGCGCAGCCTTGCGGAAGAACTCGTAAAACTCGGAGTCCTTACCGGTGAAGACGGAAAAATGAGCGACGTAAACAGAATGAAGATACTCGAAATTATGGGCTTCGGAAACTGGGAAAACGCTCTTTCGGACAAGGAACTGCACGCAAAACGAGCCGAAAAAGAAAATTCGGAACTCAAAGAAAAGACTCCCGAAGTAACAGATACGGACGACCATAATATCCATATCGCCGAACACACGAGATATTTAATAAGCAATGACGTCGACGAAACAACTCAGGAAGAATTATCCGAGCATATCCGTCGGCACAGAGTATACGCCCGCTTAAAGCAGGAAGCGGATACTCTTAACAACAACGTATAAAATTAAAAAGGAGATAACGAAATATGAACGAAGATAAAATTGCTCCCGCCGGGGAAATCACCGATAACGGGCAGGAAAAGTCTTACGGAAAATTCAAATCGGCAGAAGAACTCTTAAAAGCGTACAACGCTCTCGAAGGAGAGTTCACCAAACGTAGTCAGAAACTATCCGAGTATGAGAAAAAATCCGCAGAGCCCGATTGGGAGAGTAAGGTAAATAAGTTTGTCGGAAAATATCCCATAGCGGAAAAGTACGCGGAAGAATTGGCGGGTGAAATCACGAAAAACGGAAACAAAGATATTGACGAAACCTGTCTGGAACGCGCGCTACTTACCGTCCTTTCTTCCAAAGTGAAGACTACCGAAGAGATGGCAGAAGACGAGAACGTTATCGACAAAGTTCTGAGTTCGGAAAAGAACCGCAACTCAATAATAAGTCGGTATCTGGACGGAATAAGAAAAAACGTCCCCCCGACCACTTTCCCGAAAGGCGGCGCTATACCCGTCACGACTCCTTCGTCCGCAAAAACGATAAAGGACGCAGGGGAGATAGCGAAAAAAATACTTAACGAATAACAGGAGAAAATTATTTTATGTTAAACGCAGCAAAAGCAGACAAAGTTTTACGTTCAGTATATCTCGACGTAATAGCCGACCAAATCGACACCACCACGAGTCCTTTCCTTAATATGATTTCAAAAGGCAGCGAAGACATCTACGGCAAAGAAGTGGTTTGCCCCGCCCGTTTCGGATTAAACGGCGGTATCGGATGCGGAGCCGACGACTCCGACCTGCCTATCGCCAGCCCGCAGACCTACCTTGCTTTACGCGCACCCGTCGTCAACATTTTCGGCAATATCGAATTGAGCGACAAGATGTTGCGCGCGTCGCAGAACACTGTAGGAAGTTTTGTAAATCTTCTTAACGGCGAAATGGAAAGTCTCGTCGCCGCCGCTAAATTCAACTTCGCCCGTATGCTCTTTCAGGACGGTTCGGGAAAATTGGCTACCATCGTAGGCACCGGTTCTACCACGACCGTACTTACCGTAGATACCGTAAAGAACGTTATGGAAGGTATGGTAATAGACGTAGTGAAAAATAAAACCACCGCAGTATCCACCGGTCACAAAATCGTGGCGGTAGACAGAGCGAACAAGACTATCAAAGTAGATCCGGCGGTAAGCGACAAGACCACCGGCAACTTCCTTGTTTTGCAGGGCAGCCACAACGCCGAAATTTACGGTCTTCCGTATCTGTATAACACGACGACCGAAACGCCCACCCTCTACGGTAACGTCAGAGCAAGCGTAAGCTATCTGCTTCCCCAGACTAAGACTGTCAACGCCGTATCTACCGACAGCGTACAGGAACTTCTCGACGACATCGAAGAAAGAAGCGGCGGAAAGATAGATCTTTTGCTCACGTCCTACGACATGAGAAGAAAATACCTTGCCGCTTTGCAATCCACCAGAACCAACGTCGACTACATGAACCTTGACGGCGGATTCAAGTCCATAAGCTACAACGGTATTCCCATCTACGCCGACAGATTCGTCGAAGACGACACTATCCACTTCGTCAACACCGCCGATTTCAAACTTCAACAGCTCGGAGATTGGAGTTGGATAGAAGGCGAAGGCGGAAGAATACTCCGTCAGCTCGACAACAAGGCAGCCTACGGCGCAACGCTCGTAAAATACGCCAACCTTATCTGCGTCCGTCCTATCGGTCAGGCGAAAATGGTCTACGAAGAACCTACTGCCGAAACCGCAACGGGAAGCAACTAATTAAATAAAAAACCAAAACTTCGCAGCCGCCGTATAGTCGGCGGCTGCGCCGATATACCGAGGTAAAATGAGAATTGCGATAAAAAACGATTTATTCGATATAGAAAAAAGGCTGAAAGAGATTTCTTCCGATTACGGAGTGGTTTTTAATACCGACAATCAGAAGTTCGAAATTACCGTAAAAGGAGAGAGCAGAGTAATACTTCCGTTCGACAATCTCGACGAACGCGCGTTGCGGCACGCATACTACACCCGCAGCGAGAACGTGTTTAACGTTGCTCGCGATTTGGAAAAAGAAAACGAAGAAAATAAAAAGAACAGTCTTAAATCCGCTCGGGATAAACTCGAGAACGAATTTTCGCGGGCAACCCGCCTGCTCGGTATATAAAGGAGGTAAAAATGACTCTTAAAGACGCATTGAAAAAAGCGTTGGAGATAATAGGCGACGACGATATTGATCCGGATACGACCGATACGCCCGCCGGGAACCTGAAAAAACTCATTTCGTGCGGCAATATGATTTACGGCGAACTTACCGAAGAGTACGCTTTTTTGCGAACCGAAGAAGACGTAACCTTCGTCGACGGAAAATTTACCGTGGCGAATTTGCAGAAACCGCTTAAAGAGATAATTCGGATAAAGAACCGCGACAGGAATATTCCGTACAAACTTTTTCCGTCGTATATAGAACTCGGCGGAAAAATAAGCGGCAATTTTACGATAATCTACACCTACCACGCGTCGGAACTCGGACTTAACGATACTCTCGTCCTGCCGCAGTCCTTTACTGCGGCATCCCTTGCCGCAGGGATAGCGAGCGAATACTTTTACCGTTCGGGTTTAATCGACGAAGCGTTGTTTTACAAGAATCGTTACGACAACACCGTGCTTAACCTTACGAGAAAACGCCTTCCCGGAGCGATATATTACAGGAGATTTATATGAGAAGTTATTTCAGAAAGGATTTGAAACCGAGATATTCGAGTTTTTCCTATCCGATAACAGCCTTTTCGGGCGTGGACGCTTTCAGCAACGAGGATGCTCTGCCGCTTTCATGGTGTCGCTACGGGTACAACGTAAAGATAGAAAACGGCAGAATAAAGGAAAATTTCGGCATAAATGCGGCAAAAGTCAACTCAATGTATATACCGAATTCGCTCGCTTTCGGAAGCAAAATAAAAGTCGCGTCGATATACCGCTGTTACGACTACGAACAAAATCAGGTAAACAACATTCTTATTATGCAGCTTTTTAACGGCAAGATATACTATTTCGTGTTCGCCGAACACAAGTACTACTATTCTGGTTTGCAGATAACGGACAAAGTAAGGTTTCTTAACTACCACGCCGACGACAAGGATTTGTGCCTTATTCTTACCGACGGAGCGAAGTCGTACACGTTCGACGGAAGCAAGTTTACGGAAATCACCGTGCCCCCGTCGGTAGGCGGTTGCGTTCACAACACGAGAGTTTTTTCGGTAAACGACAAAACAAACAAACTTTCGTTCAGCAAAGAGTTGGACCCGACTAATTGGACGGTTTCGTCCACCGAAGGCGGATATATAAACTTTATTGACGAAGGGGGAGCGTTGACGGGGGCTATTAGTTTCAAAAACAGCGTATACGTTTTCAAAAAATACTCTATCTACCGCCTTAACGCATACGTCGACCAGACAGACTACGCTCTGAGTAAAGTGTTTTCGACGAATAACGAAATTTATTTCGATACCGTAGCTATCTGTAACGACTCGATGATTTTTCTTGCCGAAGACGGGTTCTACTCCTTCGACGGGTATAATCTTAAAAGAATTCTCGGCGGATTGACGCCACTTATCGCCGACAAGTCGGTAAGCCACGCCGTATACTACGGGAACAAATATTATATAGCCACCGCTTTGGTAACGCACGGCGAAACGGTAGGGGACGAAGAGAGAGAAACCATGGTAAGAAACGGCATTATTCACTACGACGTAATAAGCGGCGAAGCGGGGATTTATCGCGGGAGCAACGTGTCGGAGTTCGTGCCGTTCGTCGCGGACGGAACTAATATGATGTTACTTATCTTCGGCGGCGATTTACGCGGAATGGCGATAGGAATGTTTACCGACGACGGAAAGGTTTTCGGGCATCCCTTGCAGAAAAAGTGGGTCAGTCCGTACACCGATTTAGGTAATCTCGACAAAATAAAGGTGCTGAAAAAAGTTTTCGTGCGTTCGGGACAGGACGTGAAACTGACTTTAAAACTCGACAAGGACTACGATATAACCTTACCGGGAGCGAATTTCGTAAGATACGTTCCCGTCAACAAACGTGCCGAAAGAGTAGGTTTTTCCGTTTCGACCGACGGAGACAAATTAGACGTAAGCGGCTTGCTTATGGAATTCGATTTCGTAAGGAGGATACCGAATGAATGAAGTAATCGAAAGGCTTGAAGAACTCACCGCAAAAATTTCCAAACTGTCCGCGCTTATTACCGCGCTTATAAACAAGGAGGGCTGATGGCAAACACAGCGACCGTAGTCGCGACGGCGTTAAAAAAAGCGACCAAATATAAATCCGATAACGCACTCACAAAAAAACTTGTCCAAAGCGGTCTGTACAGGCAGGACGGCACGGAAATAAAAGTCAAAGACACCGCCCCGAAATACAAGGACTACGACGTAAGGAGCGACGCTACTCTCATATCGGAAGCGAAGAGCTACGCCGAAGACGCATATGCGTCCAAAGTCGCCGACGCAAACGCCAAAGCTGATAAGAAGCTGAACGACCTTAACGAAAAACTTCTTACAGAAGAGCTGAAAAAGAACAACGAAGACGCAAAACTGGACGGCGAATACTATTCGGAAACGAAGCAAATCACCGATAAAGCCGCAAGAAACGGCATAATAAACTCCAGCATTTACGAAAGCATGATGGACGACGCGCAAAAGGACTACGACAGGCAAAAAACTTACCTTTCGGAAAGCTACGGCATAAAATCGGAAGCAATAAAGAACGAAATGTCGATAGTTGAAGAGCAGAGAAAAAGCGCGCTTATGGAGTACGATTTGAAAAAAGCCGAAGAGTTTGAAAAACGGCTTGCGGAACTAAGGAAAGTTCAGTACGAGAACAACAAAAAAATAAGAGAATATAACGTAAGACTTCGGGAGTTCGAGAAAAACTACGAAGAAAACAAGAAACGCACTCTCGAAGAATGGCAGAAAGCTATCGACGCGGGAATTGCGTAAAGGAGTAAAATATGTGGGATAAAGTAATGTCGGCTGCCGCCGAATCCGGAATATGGGCTATACTTTTCGTCGTTTTGTTTTTTATCCAATTAAAGGACAGCAAAACGAGAGAAACCAATTATCAGTCCACCATCGACGCTCTTGCGGAAAAACTGAAAATGATTGCCGATATAAAGTCCGATATAGAGACCATAAAAAACAAACTCGTCAGTCGTTTCGAAGAAGAATATCCTTTGACCGACGAGAAGAAAAAAGGGGACGAAGACCCCGAAAAATAAAACTGAATAAAATAAATTAACGAGGCGTATTTTCGGATACGCCTTTCCGTTATTGTCGGAGTGTCCCATGCACATTGCTTTACGCCGCAAAAAACGAGAGAAGATAATTTACACAAGAGATATGTTGTCAAACAGCAACAAAAAGCGGATATGAATTATAGTTTTTTTGTGGCTTTTACGAAAACTTCACCTACCGTACTTAGTACGCCTACGTCTCGTTTTCGCAAAAAATCAACGCACTTGAACCACTCCGTTATTTGTTGAAAAAATTTTGTTCTTGCGATATACTACGATTATGATACTTATAGAAAAAAGAGAAACCGCGTCCACCAACGACGACTTAAAACTATTGCCGTCGCCCGAAAACTTTACCGTAGAACTATCTTTCGTCCAGACGGGCGGCAAGGGGAGTAAGGGCAGAACTTTCGTTTCGCCCTACGGCGGTGCTTATTTCAGCGTGCTTTTTTATCCCGAAAAAAGAATTTTACCCAAGGTGACTCCGCTCGCAGCCGTGGCGGTAAGAGAAGCAGTGGAAGACGTTACGGGCAAGGCATGCGGAATAAAGTGGGTAAACGACTTATATTTAGACGGGAAAAAGGTCTGCGGTATCTTAACGGAAAGCCGAACATACGGTGAAAGGACTTCCGTAATAGTAGGTATCGGCGTAAACTTATTTAAGTCTGCGACCGGTTACGGCGAGTACGAAAGCAAGGCGGGGTATATCTTAGATAAACCCGTCGACGAAACAGTGATAGTCGAATTTGTCAAAAAAGTCGTAGAAAAGATAGAAATAAAATGTAAAGACGATAGTTTTATGTGTGATTACGACAAGTATTCCTTACTGAAAGGAAAGATTGTCACATTTTTCGACGGAGAAAACATCGATAAGGTTTTCGTAAAAGGCGTAGCCGAAGACGGCAGTCTTATAATAAAAAGAAAAGACGGCTCGGAAGAAAAGGTAATTAACGGCGAAGTCGTTTTTTAATCTGCGTTTTACGCCGAAATATTATACGGGTACGAGCATTTCTCTCGCAATTTTCGCATTCGTTTCGTAGTAACTTATAAGCGTTCCTATATCCGACCAGTACGCGTAATCCACACAGGAATAAATTTTGCCGACGAGTTTCGGAATAAGCTGTTTTCCGAAGTCGTAAAATCCGTCGGGAATTTCATCGAGAATTTTTTTGTTAATAACGTAAATCCCGGTGTTTATAAGTCCGCTTTTCACTCCGACGGGCTTTTCTAAAAACGCCGTTATTTTATGGTTTATATCCACCTCGAGTACGCCGTATCCGGCGGGGTTTTTCTTAGGTTGCGATACGACGGTAAAGGGGCTGTGCAGGCTATAATGGAAGTCAACGGCTTTCGATAAATCTATCTCTGTGTAACAGTCGCCGCTTATCACCAAAAAATCGTCGCTAACGAAGTTTCGGGTCTGTTTTACGCTCCCTGCGGTACCCAAAGGCTCGTTTTCGGTAAAATAGGTTATGTTTACGCCGAACTTATTTCCGTCGCCGAAATAGCTTTTTATCTTTTCGGGCAAGTAGGCTAAGGTCATCGCTATATCGGTAATTCCGTGCTTTTTAAGCAGCTCGATTATATACTGTAAAACCGGCTTATCGATGAGTTTTACCATAGGTTTAGGTTGGTTTTTAGTAAGTGGCATAAGGCGTGTGCCGAAACCGCCCGCCATAATAACAGCTTTCATTTTTCACTCCCGTCCGACCGTTGAAAAATCGTTAAAGTCGGTCATTTTATTTGTATTTTTGCCGTAGGTTTTCATCTTTATACGCCCGATTGCGGGGGCTGATTTTCATATATTCGGTCGAATAAAGTATTTTCTTGCGAAAACCCTTGTTAAAAGTAAAAATATAGTGATATAATTAAACGAGAAATCGTTTTCGGCTTTTCTGCGATTCGGTTTTCAAAAAAATTCAATGCGCCGATTTTCGGCGTTCTTATAGAGGTATATTTTGGCAAAAAAAGTAAAAATAGGATTTTTGGGCGGTATCGGTGAAATAGGCAAAAATATGACTTTCATCGAATACGGCGACGATATTATCGTAGTGGATGCGGGGTTAAGTTTTCCTAATCCGGAAGAAACGCCCGGGATAGACTACGTTATTCCCGACTTCACTTATCTTAAAAACAACGCTTCAAAGGTACGCGGCTTGTTTATCACCCACGGTCACGAAGACCACATAGGGGCGGTTCCGTTCTTTTTGAAAGAACTCAACGTTCCCGTTTACGGCTCGGCGTTGTCGCTCGGGCTTCTCAACAACAAACTCACCGAAGAAAAAATGAAATCGTCAAAACTCCACGCGGTGGAAGATCGTCAGATAGTGCAGGCGGGTAAGTTTTCGGTTGAGTTCGTCAGCGTGACGCACTCCATTGCCGGGTCGTACGCGCTTAGCATAACCACTCCCAAGGGCGTAATCTTTATGACGGGAGACTTCAAGATAGATCATACGCCGATAGACGGCAGAACCACTGACCTTGCGAGAATAGCCGAGATAGGAACTAAGGGCGTTCTTCTCCTTATGATGGACAGCACTAACGTAGAACGTCAGGGTTACAGTATGAGCGAACGCAACGTATACAAGGCTCTCGAAAGTCAGTTCGAGCAGAACAAGGACAAAAGGATAATCGTAGCCACTTTCGCAAGCAACATTCACCGAGTTCAGCAAATAATAAACTGCGCCGTAAAGCACAACAGAAGAGTGGCTTTTTCGGGCAGAAGTATGATAAAAATCGCCGATACGGCAAAGACTCTCGGCTATCTTAAATATAACGCCGACGACGTAGTGGATATAGAAAAAATAAGCAAAGTTCCTTACGACAGACTCTGTATAATAAGCACGGGTACACAGGGCGAACCCACGAGCGCGCTTACGAGAATGAGTAACGACGACTTCAAAAAAGTCACCATTACGGAACTCGACACCGTTTTATTAAGTTCTTCGCCGATACCCGGTAACGAAAGGGGAATCTACAACGTTATTAACAAACTTTGCCAAAAGGGAGCCAACGTAGTTTACCAGGCGTTGAGCGAAATTCACGTTTCAGGTCACGCTTGTCGGGAAGAACTAAAACTTATGTTCAATCTCATCAAGCCCAAGTATTTTATGCCGGTACACGGCGAATACCGCCACCAGAAAATGCACAAAGATTTGGCTATCGAAATGGGTATACCCGAAAGCAATATAATTATTCCGGAATTGGGACAGCTCATAGAAGTGGACAAGTCGGGTTTGAGAAGGGGCTCCAATATCCCTGCGGGGTCAACTATGCTTGACGGCAGTATGATGACCGAAAATACCGAACTTCTGCTCAGAGACAGAAAACTTCTCGGAGTGGACGGCTTCCTTATAGCGATAGTCAACAACGAACTCGACGACGACGGACAGCCCATTCAGCCTATTATAATAACCAGGGGAATAAACGTAAACGAAGCCTTCAACGAAGAATTACGTAACGATATAGTAGCGGAACTCGTCCACGGCACCTTCGAAGAGATGGACCTTAACGGCTGCAAACAGTTTTTGAGAAAAATGCTCGCCAAAAAGTTGCAGACAAAACTTAAAAAGCGTCCTATGATTATTCCGATAATAATGAACTGATGAACGTAACCGAATTTTTGGACGAACTGCGGGTTTCCGCCCGCGAAAAGTATATTCCCGTAATGCGGAAACAGACGACGGAAAAGTTAAAAGAAATAGTTTTTTCACGCCGTCCGGACGAAGTTCTCGAAATAGGCACGAGCTTGGGAGTGAGCGGAATAACCGTCCTTACGTCGGGAGCGAAAAAACTTACTACGATAGATATAAACGGCGATATATTAGCCGAAGCGGAAAAAAACTTTACGCTTTGCGGAGTAAGGGACAGAGTCGATTTTATCGAAGGCGACTGTTTCGAAGTCCTGAATATCATCGGCAACAACCGTTACGATATGGTTATTCTCGACGGACCGAAAGGGCATTACTATGATTTGTACATAAGAGTATTGCCGATGCTAAATAAAGGCGGAATAATTTTCTGCGACGACGTCGACTACTTCGGGTGGGTGAAAAACGGCAGAGAAGACCGCAAACACCGCACGATAATAAACGGAATGAAGAAGTTTTACGAAACGACTTCTACGGACGAAAGAGTCCGCGCAGAGTTTTTACCGATAGAAGACGGGGTGGCGGTCATTACGCTGAAAGATACGGAGGAAAAGTGAACAAGGCAGAATTACTCGCTCCTGCGGGCGATTTGAAAAAACTCAATACGGCGGTGCATTTCGGAGCCGACGCAGTCTATTTTGCCGGCAAAAAGTTCGGTTTGCGCGCTTTTGCAGGGAACTTCGACAACGAACAACTGCGTCAGGCTTTCGAGCTTTTACATAAAAACGGCAAAAAAGGCTACGTCACCATGAACATTTTCGCCGACAACGCCGATTTTAACGAATTGGGAGATTACGTAAAATACCTTAAAGAGATAGGCGCCGACGCCCTTATTATAAGCGACCCCGGAGTAATAGCTTTCGTCAAGGAAGTTTGCCCCGAAACGGAAATTCACCTATCTACGCAAGCAAATACGACCAATAAGTACGCCGTAAGGTTCTGGCGGGATATGGGAGTAAAAAGAGTGGTTCTCGCAAGGGAATTATCTCTCGATAAAATTAAAGAAATCGCCGATTTCGTGGGCGACACGGTAGAACTCGAAGCCTTCGTTCACGGAGCTATGTGCATTTCGTACAGCGGCAGGTGCTTGCTTAGTTCTTACCTTACCGACCGCGACAGCAACAGGGGAGAATGCGTGCAGGCTTGCCGATGGGAATACGCCATAGCCGAACGCAGTCGGCTCGGCACGGGCAAAACTCTCACTATGCAGGAAGACGAAAGGGGAACGTATATCCTTAATTCCAAAGATATGAACACTATGCCCATACTTGACAAGATAATAGACGCAGGGGTAAAATCCCTTAAAATCGAAGGCAGAATGAAGACTGAATATTACGTCGGGTGCGTGGTTAACGCGTACAGAAGACGTTTGGACGACGTTTACTCCGGCAGACCTTACGATAAGTATCTTAACGAAGAACTCGACAAGGTAAACCACAGGGAGTACACCACTGGATTTTATCTCGGCGACGCCGAACAGTGTTACTATACGAGTAAGCCCGAAAACCCGTATTCTTTCGCCGCTCTCGTATTGGGATACGACGAAAAGGAAGGTTTTCTCGTAGCGGAAATGCGTAACAGGTTCAAAAAAGGAGATATCCTCGAAGCGGTAAGCGTGGACGGATATAAGACAGTAAAAGCCGATTACATCGAAGACGAAAACGGCGACGAAGTGACCGACTGCAAGATAGTCCAACAAAAACTTTTTATAAAAACCGACGTAAAACTCGAAAAATACGATATGCTCAGAATAAGAAACGGAGGGAGCAATGCTTAACAAACGCACAATACTTTTTTTCACCGACACCTATAACGTGTCCGTCGCCGAAAACGTGACGGAAGAATTTGCCGACAACAATTCCGTGGTAAGCGTAATCGTGACGAAAAGGGAATTGAGAAGCGCGTTTTATAATGCGGTGATAGACAAGGTTTTTCCCGAGGGCGGAACTTTAAGACAGATAGCGTTAAATAAGCGTATCGTCGTCAAGAACAGAAAAATGGACGGCAGAAAGAAAAAACGTCTCCTGCCGAGTATCCATAATCCCATACAAAAACGTATGCTTAACGCCCTTAACCGTTACAATCCGAGCGTGGTGGCGGTCACCGACCAGTCGTTACTTACAGACGTTCTCGCCGCTATCGACAAGTACGGTTCGAGAATAAAACTCGCCGTTATTCCAGAAGACTACGTATTGGACAAACGCTTTATTTCGGGAGCGGTCGACTACTATTTCGTCGATAATTTCGATATGCGTAATGCGCTCGTAGAAAACGGAGTATCCGACGACAAGGTGGTAATCTGCGGCTTGCCCGTCAATAAAAAATTCTTCGTAAACGCCGACAGAGAACAGGCTTTAAAAAAATTCGGACTTACCGAATCCCGCCCGATAATTCTCGTCAGCTGTTCGCAAGCGGGTGATAAACGTTTCAGAGAAGTTTTGGAAGAACTGAAAAAAGCCGATTTGGGCGTAGACTATATAGTGGCTTGCGGCAAGAACAGGAAGCTACTTAATTACGCTCGCGAAGCGGGTTTTTTCGCTTACAACGACGGGATAGACGTAAACGCCGCTCTCACGGCATGCGACGCAGTCGTTACTCGCCCCACCACTATGCTTATGGCGGAAGCTATGGTAAAAAATAAGGACGTGTTCGCTCTTCTTCCCGTGGGAAAAATGGAAAAAGCCAATCTGAATTATCTCGGTATAGACCAGATTGCGAAAATAACCACTTTACCCGAACTAGTCAACAAAATCCGTCACTTTAAGGATATGTACGACGAAATCAAAGCTGAAGAAACGGAAGCGGAAGATATGTACGTCGGAAGCGAGAAGAGAGAAGAAAATTCTTCTCATATAGTAGCAAGCAATCTTATATCCGTATCTACGGTGGTCACCGAAGAATAATCAGTCGGTCATTCTGCCCGTTTCGAAGTAGTAGGTGGCTTTGTTGGGTCTTGACGGCATAAATTTAGCCACGACAGCGTAAGCAATCATTGCCGTAGTTCCCGCAATTACCGCAGGAGTAAAGGTAGCGTCAAGGTTTATTCCCGATCCTATCATAGTAAGAAGACCCGCCGCTCCTATCGCTGTTACGCTCGATACGAAACCGTATTTTGCGTTCCTCGTCAATGCGAAAGCCATTATTCCTACCGCAAGGGCGTAGTAGATGTTTACGCGTTTCCACAGAGCGGAATTATAGAACGCGCCTATTCTCGTCGCCCCGTACAGTACTCCCGACAATACTATCGTCACAAGCAGGCAAATAAGCCTGTTTTTTATTTTGCCTTTAAATATCCATATAAATAAGGCGGAGAGATAAAGTATGGCAGTACCTATCGAAAAGTAGAAATTGCCGAGCCGTATCTGCGGAATAAAGTTAAGTCCGCCCGCCAAAGCGAACAATACGGACAGAACCACCGAAGGCAACTTAAAGTCCTTTACGACCGAGTTCCCTATACCGATAAGAGCCATAAGAGACAGAATAAGCAAAATAATCGTTCCCGTCAACATCATAATAAGTTTCTCCTTAGCCATAGAATGAGAAAAATTATCTGAAATATTCAAAAAAATCGCATAACGAAAATAAATATATACTATTTACTCAAAATTTACCGAAGTCACTTTACATAAGGCGAATTAATCTCTATAATTTTTTATAAACGATATACGTCTTTTTATTGCAAGGAGAGATTATATGGGAAAGATAACGATAGAAAAGGAACGGTGCAAAGGTTGCGGGCTGTGCGTAATGTACTGTCCGAAAAAAATACTTGCTCTGTCAGATAAGGAAACCAACGGGAACGGCTATTTCGTGCTTACGATAGTGGACGAAAGCGGTTGTATCGGCTGTGCCAACTGCGCGGTTATGTGTCCCGACAGCGTAATTACGGTAGAGAGATAGGAGGATGAACGGAATGAAGCAACTTATGAAAGGCAACGAAGCCATTGCCGAAGCTGCGGTTAGAGGCGGATGCAGAGCGTTTTTCGGTTATCCCATCACTCCGCAGAACGAGATACCCGAATATCTCAGTTGGAGATTATACGAAGTGGGAGGCTGTTTTGTTCAGGCGGAAAGCGAAGTCGCCGCAATAAATATGGTTTACGGCGCGGCGGGTGCGGGCGCGAGAGCGATGACTAGTAGTTCCAGCCCGGGTGTTAGTCTAAAACAGGAAGGTATAAGCTATATCTGCTGTTCTCGCTTGCCGTGCGTAATAGTAAACATGGTCAGAGGCGGTCCCGGATTAGGTGGTATTCAACCGGCTCAAAGCGATTATTTTCAGGCGACCAAGGGTGGCGGTCACGGCGATTATCATATGATAGTCTACGGACCGAACTCGGTGCAGGAATGCGTCGATATTATGTACAACGCATTCGATATCGCCGAAAAGTACAGAGTACCCGTAATGATTTTGGGCGACGGGATGCTCGGACAGATTATGGAACCGGTAGAACTTCCCGAATTCAAGGATTTGAGCAAACTGCCGAGAAAACCGTGGGCGACATACGGCGACGGCAGGGGTAAAGACAGACGGATAGTAAATTCTTTGCTTATAGAACCCGACGTTCTGGAAAAACATAATCATTTGTTATTCGATACCTATAAAGAAATCGCCGATAACGAAACCATGAGCGAAGAGTATCTCTGTTCCGATGCGGAAATAGTCCTTACCGCTTACGGCACGGTAGCGAGAATAGCAAAAAGCGCAGTGGATATATTGCGTAGTCGCGGACTTAAAGTGGGACTTTTAAGACCGATTACACTTTATCCTTTCCCCGAAAAGGCTTTTCTTAAAGTAGCCGAAAGGAATTGCGTAAAGGAATTTATTTGTATAGAACTTTCTATGGGACAGATGATAGAAGACGTAAAACTCGCTACGCATATGAAAAAGCCCGTAAAGTTTTACGGCAGAGTGGGCGGCAACGTGATGACGCCCGAAGATATAGTTGAATTCGTAACTAAGGGGGATAAGTAAAATGACGGTAATATATAAAAAAAGCGGTATGCTTACCGACGCTCCGTTTCATTATTGTCCCGGTTGCACTCACGGTATAGCGCATAAACTGGTAGCCGAAGTTCTCGAAGAAATAGGAGCGGAAGGCAACGTGGTAGGCGTAGCGCCCGTAGGGTGCGCGGTTTTTGCCTACAATTATTTTAACTGCGATATGCAGGAAGCCGCTCACGGTCGCGCTCCCGCCGTCGCCACGGGAATAAAGAGAGTAAGCCCCGACACGGTGGTCTTTGCCTATCAGGGCGACGGAGATTTGGCAAGTATAGGTATGGCTGAAATCGTCCACGCCGCGGCAAGGGGTGAAAAAATAACGGTTATTTTTATCAACAACGCTATTTACGGTATGACGGGCGGACAGATGGCGCCCACCACGCTCGAAGGGCAGAAAGCCACTACCTGTATTTACGGCAGAAACCCCGCCATTAACGGCAATCCCATAAAAATGTGCGAGCTTATTTCTACACTCACGGGTCCGTCTTACGTAGCGAGAGCTGCTTTATGCGACCCAGCAAATGTAAGAAAAGCTAAAAAAATGATAAAAACCGCTTTCGAACATCAGCTTGACAAGAAAGGTTTTTCGTTCGTGGAATTACTTTCGGCGTGTCCGACCAACTGGGGTATGACTACCGAACAGGCAGTCGATTACGTAAAAAACGATATGCAGAGTATCTACCCCTTAGGCGTGTTCAAGGAGATTTGAGTATGGAAAACAAAATAATAATCGCAGGTTTCGGCGGGCAGGGAGTACAATCTCTCGGGATGTTTATTGCGTATGCGTCCATTCATGACGGCAAAGAAGTCACTTTTTTACCGTCCTACGGTCCCGAAATGAGAGGCGGCACGAGTAACTGCTCGGTAGTAGTCAGCGACAAACCTGTCGCAAGCCCCATTATATCTGCGCCCGATATTCTTATCGCTATGAACAAACCGTCCTTGGCTAAGTTCGAAAGCAGAGTAAAACCCGGCGGGTGCATTATAGTAAACAGTTCTCTTATAGAAACGAAAGTAAAAAGAACCGACGTAAAAGTCTATTACGTCGACGCAAACGACTTAGCCTTGAAAGCCGGCAATGCCAAGACCGCAAACATAGTCGTACTCGGCGCATACACCAAAATAAGCGGCGTATTTACTCCGGAAGTTATGAAAGCGGTAATAGAAAAGAAGTTCGCAAAAAAACCTAAGGTAATTCCCGCCAATTTTGCAGCGTTCGATTTAGGTTACGAGTTGGAATAATAACAATAAATATAAGCAACAAAACGGCGTTTTCGGACGCCGTTTTGTTGTCAAAGCATTGTATTTTTTGCGATGACTAAATATCAGTCGCATATATGTACGCTTATGACGTTCAAATAACAAGTAAAATAACAGATTGTTTTGTCGGCAAGTTGTCAAGCGACTTCGATTATGGTACAATGTATCTGCCGAACTTGGTAATAATTACCTTTTCGGAGAATAAATACAGGAGTAAAATTTGCAAATGACTAATAATCAGCACGTTTTGGATTTCGTAAAGAAGTACACCGAACTTTTTCAACCCGATGACGTTGTTTGGATTGACGCAAGCAAACAACAGTATAAAGAATTGGTGAGCGAAGCCATCGCCACGGGAGAAGTAATAAAACTTAACAACAAACTTTTACCCGGGTGCCTTTATCACCGCACTCAGCCTGACGACGTGGCGAGAGTAGAGAACAGAACCTTTATCTGTTCTAAAAACAAAGAAGACGCAGGTCCCACCAACAACTGGATGGATCCTGCCGAAGCGTATGCAACTCTCGACGGAATAGCCAAAGGAGCCATGAAGGGCAGAACGATGTACGTTATTCCGTTCTCTATGGGAAAAATCGGTTCGCCTTTTGCAAAATACGGAATAGAACTTACCGACAGTATCTACGTCGTACTCAATATGATGATTATGACGAGAGTTTCGCCGAAGATTTTCGACAGACTCGGCGACAGCGACGATTTCGTAAGGGGTATTCACAGCAAGTGTACTCTTGATGCGAACAATAAATATATCTGTCAGTTTCCGGAAGACAACACTATCTATTCTCTTAACAGCGGCTACGGCGGTAACGTTCTGCTCGGCAAAAAGTGTTTTGCTTTGCGTATAGCTTCCTACCAGGGGTGGAAAGAAGGCTGGATGGCGGAACACATGCTTATTCTCGGCGTGGAAAAACCCGACGGCGATATAAAATATATTACTGCGGCGTTCCCGTCGGCGTGCGGAAAAACAAATCTCGCCATGCTCATACCGCCTAAGTGCTACACCGACAAAGGTTACAAAGTCTGGACGGTGGGCGACGATATAGCCTGGATAAGGAAAGGCAGAAACAGTATGCTTTACGCCGTCAACCCCGAAAACGGTTTCTTCGGCGTAGCTCCCGGAACCAACGCTAAGAGTAACTACAACGCTCTTATGTCCACGAGAAGAAACGCAATTTTTACCAACGTTGCTCTCGACGTGAAGAACAAGACCGTATGGTGGGAAGGAATTAAAGAACCCGCTCCCGCAAAAGGCGAAGACTGGAAAGGCAACTCGTGGTACGAAGGCAAACTCGATGAAAACGGTCAGGTAATAAAGGGCGCGCACCCCAACAGCCGTTTTACCGCTCCCGCTAAAAACTGCCCGTGCCTCAGTAAGGAATTCGAGAACCCGAAAGGCGTACCCGTCAGCGCAATTGTATTCGGCGGTCGCAGAGCGAAAGCAGCGCCCCTTGTATACGAAGCGAGAGACTGGGAACACGGCGTGTTTATAGGTTCTGTCATGGCGAGCGAAACCACTGCTGCCGCAGCGGGTAAAGTGGGCGTGGTTCGTCACGACCCGATGGCGATGCTCCCGTTCTGCGGATATAATATGGGCGATTATTTCCAACATTGGCTCGATATGGGCAGAAAAGTCAAGAACAAACCGAAAATATTTAACGTAAACTGGTTCCGTACCGACGATGACGGCAACTTTATCTGGCCCGGTTTCGGCGATAATATGAGAGTTCTTGACTGGATTATTCGTCGTTGCGAAGGTACGGTGGACGCAGTGGAAAGCCCGATAGGACTTTTGCCGAAGCCTGAAGATATTAACCTTGAAGGTATGGATAACTTTACCGTCGAAGACCTTAAAAAGATACTCGACGTCGATACGAAGACCTGGAAAGCCGAAGCGAAAGACATTACCGAATACTATAAGATATTCGGCGATAAGTTACCGGCGAAATTAGCTAAACAGCTCCGTATCTTAAAAAAGAACCTTAAAGAAAACGAAGACTAAAAAATAAGGGGAAACGGGCGGGAAACTAAGTTAATTTACGTTTTCCCGCTTGACTACGCCGTAAGGCGAATATATAATTGTTATTACAAAAATATCATATAAAAGGAGATATTAAACATGGCATCTTGGGCAATAGCTTTAATAATAATTGCCGTACTCGTCGTTTTTTTGGTGGCGATCATCGTAATTTGGTGGTTCAAGACCTATAACAAACTCGTTGCGGCTACGCAAAAAGTACAAAATCAATGGGCGCAGATAGACGTTCAGCTCAAAAAGCGTTACGACCTTATCCCCAACCTTGTGGAAACGGTAAAAGGATACGCTACTCACGAAAAAGAAACGTTGGAAAACGTGGTTATGTGGCGTTCCCGCGCGACGGCGGCTACCACGACCGACGAAGCTATCGACGCTAACAATCAACTCAACAACGCTCTCGGCAGACTTTTGGTCAGCGTAGAAAAGTATCCCGACCTTAAAGCCAACGCCAACTTCCTTGCTTTACAGTCCGACCTTAAAGGCATCGAAGACAAAATCGCTTATGCAAGACAGTTCTTTAACGACACCGTTCAGAAGAACAACGAGCTTATTCAGAAATTCCCGTCTTCAATCGTCGCCAATAAGCATAAAGACAAATTCAAAGTAGAAAAGTACTTCGAAGTAGCCGATATCGTTCGCGACGAAGCTCCGAAGGTTCAGTTTTAACTGAATAAATGGAAAGAGATAACAAATTTAAGCGAATAGGCAGATTACTTTCGGTCATCTGCCTATTCGTCGTTATTGCGCTGACGGCAGTCGCATGTTCGGGGAGTAAGACTAATCCGTATCTTAAATCCGCCGACGTACAGATTACGTTGAACGAAGACGGGAGTATCGACGTAACGGAAACTGACGTAGTGCATTTCGGAAGTCGTTCCGACCCGTGGTGGAACTACTATAAGGACGTGTCCAAATACAATCAAGACAGTAACGTTCTTAGCGAAATATCGAACGTGAAAGTGTTTTTGGACGGGCAGGAACTTATTACTTACAAAGACGGTAAAGACCCCGACGATTTTACGAGCGCAGACAAACGTAACTACGCAAACACGGGTTACGTCTACGAACGCAGTAAGTATTACGAAGTGGGAGTATATATGTCGGAATTCGACAATGGCGACAGGACTATAACGCTGTCGTACACTTTGTCCGACGTAATGATAAGTTACGCCGACTGCGCAGGGTTTTATTATAAATTCGTCAGCGAAAGTAACGAAATGTCGTACGACAAGTTCACCGCTACGGTCAAATTTGCCGCGGCAAGCCGCGACGATACCTACGTCTGGACGCATATAGACGACGGAGGGGCTGAAGGCACGATGTCCGCAGGCGATACCGTGACCGAAATAAACTATTCCGCCGAAAACCTGTCGGCAGGCGTGTATCTGGAGACGAGAATACTTTTGCCGCAAGAAAACTACAACGGGCTTAAAGTAAAAAAATCCGCTACGAAATCCGACGTCATCGCCGAAGAAAAGGCGTGGTACGACGAATTTACAAAAGAAGTAAGAAGGCTGCAGATACTTAATATAGTCGATATAGTTCTTGCGATAGTTGTTGCTGCGGCAGGTGCGGCGGCGGTATTCTTACTCACAAAAAAGCGTAAACCGCTCGACCTTATCGACAAGCCTGTTTACGAAAGAGAAATACCCGAAGGCTGGACGGCGGGCGAATTCGCGCACGTCTATAAGTATTACGGCAAGTATGACGTGGGCGATGCGATGAGCGCGACTATTCTCGAACTTTTCCGCAGACACTTTATAAGCATCGACGTGGGAGAAAAGAAGAAACAAGCTAAGATTACCGTTATCCCGCGAAGTACTGAAACTCTCGCTCCGCACGAAAAGACGGTTTACGATATGTTGAAGTCGGTATCCGGCGGTCAACCCTTCGAGATGAGAGAACTGGAGAAATGTGCAAAAAAAGATTACAAAATTTACGCTAAAATCATAGAAAAGTTTAAGGAACAAACCAAAGCGAAAGCCGTAAAAATGAAGTTTTATCCCACTTCCAAGGACGATAAATACGGCAAAATTATGGGCGGCGTAGGCTTTTTTGCGATAGTTCTGGCAGGGATCGCTTTCGTGGCGTGGTTCATTTTCGGAGAATTTTTCCCACATTTCCCGATAGTAATCGCTCCGCTCGTTCTTACGTTTATTGCATGCAAGGTGGTTTTGAAAAAGCAAAAAGAACCCTTGCAAGAGCCGAGCCAAAGACTCTACGACGACTTCAATGCGCTCGGAAAGTTTATGACGGAGTTTTCAAATATGGATAGTCACGAACTGCCTGCACTCGTATTGTGGGAAGAGTATATGGTATACGCCACGGCTATGGGGATAGCTGACAAGGTATCCGAACAATTGGAGATTGCGTATCCGCAATATAGGCAAATGGTTACCGAAAACAACGGTAATTTTGACAGTATGGACGCATTCACCATATTGTACCTGATGTCGCCGAGATTCAGAATAAACACGGGATTTGCATTCAATGCGTCGATTATGCAGATATCGAACACCGTAGCTTCGATGCAACGCAACGCAAAAATTATGTCCGCGGCAAAGACAATCGGTTCTTTGACCGGCGGAGGTAAGGGCGGCGGCGGATTCAGCGGCGGAGGGGGCGGCTTCGGCGGAGGCGGTTCGCACGCAAGATAACTCTTAATGATTTTTTTGAAAACGCTATAAAAACCCGTCGAAATTTTTCGGCGGGTTTTTCGCGAATTCCGCCGATTTTCGGCGTAACGATTTTTTCGTTATTTTCGTAAAAAAGACAGAGCAAAGATGTTCGGACGAAATTTTTGTCTGATTTTGGGTATTGCAAAAATTCTTATAATATATTATAATAACTCGGTAAACCACTGCATTTGACACGCACGACGTATCTGCGGGCGGTTTATCGAATTTTTTTTCAGGAGTGCCGACAGTGGATTTGCAGTTGATAGGCGAAAGAATTAAGTGTTTACGCGAAGATTTGGATATTACGGTAAGCGATATGGCTAAGCTTTGCGAAATGTCGGAAGAAGATTATCTTCTGTGTGAAGAGGGCAAGGTGGACTATTCTTACAGTTTTCTTAACCGTTGCGCCACCCGTTTCGGCGTGGATATTTCCGAATTGCTTACGGGGAGCAATGCGTCCAACCTTAAATTGTACGCCGTCGAAAAAAAAGGGCACGGACTCAGAGTGGACAGGAGGGAAGGTTTTGACTATTACCATCTCGCAAGTAAGTTCGCTCATCACAAGGTTGACCCTTTGTGCGTTCACGTTCCGTTTTCTGCGGAAGCGTTGGATAAGCCCATCGTCACCAACGTTCATAAGGGGCAGGAATTTGATTATATTCTTGAAGGTACGCTTAAAGTCGCCGTAGGTGACAAGACCGAAGTCCTTGACGAAGGCGACAGCATAATATACGACTCTTCCACACCGCACGGGATGATAGCTTTAAGCGAAGGCGGCTGTAAATTCCTGGCGATAGTCATTAAATAGAAAAATTATTAAACGGCGGTAAACGCCACTGGAGTAAAATGTTCAGATTATTTAAGAAACTAAAACCGATGGCAAAATTTTTCGTTATTGCGGTAATTTTGCTTTTCGCGTCGGCTCTTGCCGAATTGTACCTGCCCGGAATGATGAGCGACATCATTAACGACGGTATATATTTGGATTACGAGCCTATGTACGAACACGAAACGATGATAAATCCTTTCGGCGAAATCGACATAACGGGCGACGTGGACGGATTCGAAAAAGACAAAATTCCTGTGTTCGAAATGAAAGACGGTTTTTCTACCGTCGATATCAAGAACGTATGGAACGAACAATTCAACGCTTTCCGCATAACGTTCAATTTTATGGATATTCCCGTAAGGGACAGTAAAGAGCTGTTTAACGACGTATTACTCCCGTTTATGAACTCTCTTAAAGAATATCAGTTCGATAAAATATCGGAAAGATATGGCTATACCGTAAATTCTTTCAACGATTACGCTCCCGCCGATAAAGAAAAAGTCAAGGAAGCCGTCTCAAAACTCATTGATTACGACAGCATACTTAGCGCGACCAATGCGAACGCCGCGATAAACCTTAACACCTTTCTCGATATGTTCCACGACGAAGACGAAGGGGAAGACAGCGACGTATGGAACGACGACCCGAATATGAAACGCCTTCTTACGAGCTGCGTAATGTGTATGAAACATTCCGAGTACGGAAACATTCTGCCCATACCGCTCGACAAAGAAACCGGCGAAAGACTCGCCGTCGACAGCAACGGCGTCGCGTTTGACAAGTCGAGATTAAAATACGTAGTCGACGAAGACACCGACAGATACACGCCGTTTCCGGACTACGAAATAATTTTGTGTAATCAGGTTTTGGGTTACGCTTACAAATACGAAAACAACACTAAGTGGATAAAAAATAAACTCGGTATGACCGAAGATGAAATCGAAGCCGCCGTATCGACGAATGCGGAAGAAGAAAGTTCTTTCAAAAAGTTTCTCGATATCCTTAAATTAAGTAATAAAGGTACGACGAACGACGCTTTGAGTAAAAAGACCGACAAGACCCGCGAAGAATGGCTCACCCCCGACGGCGTTACCATTCAGACCGCCGATATGAACTTCATAGCGAAAAAAGGTCTTATGATGCTACTGTACACATTGTTCGCTTCGGTATGTACCATACTTGCGATGTTGATAAGCAGTAAGATAGCGGCGTATTTTTCGAAGATATTGCGTTCTATGGTGTTTACGAAAGTCGAAGGATATTCCCTTGTGGAGTTTGACAAGTTTTCTACGGCGAGTTTGGTCACCCGTTCTACTAACGATATAAACCAGATTCAGAACGTATTCTTAGTGATTTTACGTACCACGCTTTCCGCACCAGTTACGATTATCGGCGGATTTATATTCAGCTTCCGCGCCAACGTGTCGATGACGATGGTTCTCGTTTACATACTCCCGATATTGTTTGCGGCTGCGGGCGTTGCGGCTAAGATATGTCAGCCGTTGTTTAAGATAATTCAGCGTAAGGTCGATCAACTTACTCTTATAATGAGAGAAGGTATTACGGGTATAAGAGTCGTGCGCGCGTTCAATAAACAGGAACAGGAAAAGAAGCGTTTCGACAAAGTAAATATTTCCGCATCCCGCACGGCTGTGGTTTTGCAGAGATATTGCGCCGTACTCGTACCCCTTATCAATATATGTCTTAACTGCGCTTCGGTGGGTATCTTCTGGAGAGCGGCAAAACAGGTCGCCGACAATTCCATTTCCGACGTAGGCAGCATGCTCGAAGTAAGTCAGTACATTACGCAGATAGCGATGTCGATGGTATTCGTTGCGAGTGCGGTGGTTATCTTCCCGAGAGCGAGCGCGTCGGCAGAGCGTATCTTACAGGTAGTGGATACCGACGTGGCGGTAGTGGACAGACCGGACGCCGCGGATCACAGCGACAATTCCGGTACGATAGAATTTAAGGACGTAGCCTTCAAGTACAGCAAACACGCCGAAAAGAATATTCTCGAAGGCATCAACTTCAAGTGCGAAAAAGGTAAAGTCACCGCAATAGTGGGCGGTACCGGCAGCGGTAAATCCACTATAATAAACCTTATTCCTCGTTTCTACGACGTGACCGAAGGTCAGGTATTAGTAGACGGACAGGACGTGTCGACTTATCCGCAAGCCGACCTTCGCAAGAAGATAGGTTTCGTACCGCAAAGAAGTATTCTTTTCAGCGGAACGATAGCCGACAATTTGCGTTACGGCAAAGAAGACGCGACGGAGGAAGAAATGTGGGACGCTCTTAAAATAGCACAGTCCGACGCATTTGTCAGAGAAAAAGAGGGCGGACTCGAATACGAAGTGGAGCAGGGCGGACAGAATTTCAGCGGCGGACAAAAACAGCGTCTGTCAATTGCGAGAGCTGTCACCCGTCGTCCCGAAATATACATATTCGACGATAGTTTCAGCGCACTCGACTTCAAGACCGATTCCAAACTGCGTAAGGCGCTTGCCGAAGTCACGCAGGAAAGCATAGTGATAATCGTAGCTCAACGTATAGGTACCATTATGGACGCCGACGAGATAATCGTTCTCGACGACGGCAGAATGGTGGGTAAAGGCAAACACGCCGACCTTGTACGTAATTGCAAAGTTTATCGCGATATAGCATTAAGCCAAATGAGTGAGGAGGAACTCGGATTATGAACGACGAAATCGTAAAGGTTGAGGGCGAGAAAGTTTCTTCCGTCGGCAAAATGGATATGTCGGGAGCTTTCGGCGCAAGTTCCATTAACGTAGAAAAGGTACAGGGCGCGGAAAACTTCGGAAAAACGGTAAAACGTCTCATAAAATACATGCGTCCCGAATTGATAGCTCTTATTGCGATGATACTTATCGCAGCCGTCGGAGCGTGGTTCGGAGTGTGGGTTCCGGATATTCTGAAAAAAGTAACCAACCACTTAGTGGAAAGTATACAGTATTTTAAGGACGTAGACCTGTCGTACGTGGCGCAGATTTGTCTTACTGCGGGAGCATTGTATTGCCTTAACGCCTTGTTCACTTTCGCAAGCGGACTTATAGCGGCAAGTATGGCTCAGCACGTAGTACGCAGAATGCGTTACGATATAAAATGCAAACTGGACCGTGTTCCGCTTAAATATTACGACGCGACTCCTACCGGCGAAATTCTTTCCCGTATGACCAACGACGTAGAACTCGTTGCGGTAACTTTGCAGGATACCGTAAACCAAGTAATAACCGTCGTTATGACCATCTGCGGCGTGTTGTTTATGATGTTCCGTCTCGACTGGCTTCTCAGCGTAATTACCCTTTGTAGCGTGCCTATATTGCTCGTGGCGAGTAGCTTAATAATAAAGAAGAGCCAAAAGGAATTCGCTCGCCAGCAGGAACTTATCGGTATTCTTAACGGACACATCGAAGAAATGTACGCCGGACACAGAGTCGTACTTTTATACAACCACGAACAGGACAGCATAGACGACTTCGAAACCACGAATAAAAAACTTCTCAAAGCGACGAGGAAAGCTCAGTTCCTTGCAGGTATAATTTTGCCGATAATCAAGTTTATCAACAACATTTGCTACGTCGCAATCTGCGTTGTCGGCGGTTTCAGGGCGGGTGCGGGAATAATAAGCATAGGCGATATTCAGGCTTGTATTCAGTACACGAGACAATTTGCTCAGCCTATCGAAAATATCAGCAATATAGCCAGCACGATTCAGTCGTCCATAGCCAGCGCGGAAAGAGTATTCAAGATGCTCGACCTTGAAGAAATGACTCCCGACGGCGCTCGTCTCGACACGAGCAATATGACCGGCGAAGTCGATTTTCAACACGTTGCGTTCAGCTATTCGGCAGATAAACCCCTTATTACCGATTTGAGTCTGCACGTTAACGCAGGAGAGAGTATAGCCATAGTAGGACCTACAGGGGCGGGAAAAACCACGCTCGTAAATCTTCTTATGAGATTCTACGAACTCGACGGCGGTTCCATTACCATAGACGGCGTCGATATTCAGGATATGCACCGCAACGATTTGCGTAGTTTGTACGGAATGGTCTTGCAGGATACCTGGCTTTTCAAAGGCACAGTAGCCGACAATATAGCCTACGGCAACGCCAATGCCACGAGAGAAGATATAATTGCCGCCGCAAAGAAAGCTCACGCTCACGAATTTATCGAGAGTATGGAGCACGGATACGACACCGTCCTTAACGACGACGCCAGCAACATTTCGCAGGGACAGAAACAGCTCCTTACCATAGCGAGAGCAATCCTTAAAGACCCGAAGATAATTATTCTCGACGAAGCGACGAGTTCCGTCGATACGAGGACGGAACAGTACGTGCAGAGTGCGATGCTCGCCATGATGGAAGGAAAGACCAGCTTCGTAATAGCGCACAGACTTTCCACAATAAAATCGGCGGCAGTCATACTCGTAATGAACCACGGCGACGTTGTCGAACAGGGCAATCACGAGACCCTTATGGCAAAAGGCGGCTTTTACGCCAATCTGTACCATTCGCAGTTCCAGGGCAGAATGGACGGAGAGCCGGAAGAAGAGAGTAGCGGCGACGGATTTATTCAAACCTGACGACAGACAAAAAAGCAAGCGTTTTCGGCTTGCTTTTTTCGTGTCCGTCGACGAAAGAAACAATGTCAATATTTGTCGAAAAACCGACCGCAAATATTTGCCTTAGCGCTATTTATTGTGCTATAATCTCACTATCAAATTTTTTGTTAAGAGGAAAGCATGCCCACATTTTTTACAGAAGTTTTTGACGAACCCACTCCGGTAGCTCCTTTGGGACTTATCGTTATGGAAAGCGCGAGAGAACTCGGCAAAGCCATCGACAATTATCTCGTAAATTGGTATAACCGCGATCTCGCCAAACACAACCGCGAATTCACCAAAAAAGACACTTTCATTATCGATTCCGTTTGTCCGAGATTTACCACCGGCGACGGTAAGGGAATGATTAACGGCAGCGTAAGAGGAAGAGATTTATACATAATCACCGACGTAGGCAATTACAGCTGCAAGTACAGCATGTACGGCAACGAAAACTGCATGTCGCCCGACGACCATTACGCCGACCTTAAACGTATTATTTCCGCAGTAGGCGGCAAAGCCGAACGTATCACCGTAGTTATGCCCATACTGTACGGAGGAAGACAGCACAGACGTAACGCAAGAGAGAGTCTCGACTGCGCTCAGATGTTGCAGGAATTGTACTCCATGGGCGTTAAAGAAGTGGTTACGTTCGACGCTCACGACCCGAGAGTTATGAACGCCGTGCCTTTGATGGGCTTCGATAACTTCTTCGCTACCTATCAGATTTTGAAAGCCTTACATCATAAATATCCCAATCTCAATCTCGATAAAGAACATTTTATGATAGTTTCTCCCGACGAAGGGGCAATGAACCGTAACATCTACTATGCGTCGGTTTTGGGCGTGGATTTGGGTATGTTTTATAAACGTCGCGACTACACCACGATAGTCAACGGTCGTAACCCCATCGTAGCGCACGAATATATCGGAGCTTCCGTCAAGGATAAAGACGTTTTCGTAGCAGACGATATAATAGCTACGGGAGACTCTATGTTAAGACTTTGCCGTCATCTTAAAGCAGACGGCGCCAGAAACATTTTCCTTAACGCAACCTTTGCGTTGTTCACCGAAGGAAAAGAAAAGTTCCAGAAAGCGTACGAAGAAGGACTCTTCACCGCCGTACTTTCGACCAACCTTACTTACACCTGCCCCTGCGTAAAGGAAGCGGAATGGTTTATAGAAGCCGACTTGTCCAAATACGTTTCTTACATTATAGCTTACTGCAACCAGAATAAGTCGGTAGCCGACCTTTTGAGCTGTTCCGAAAGAATAAACAATCTTCTCCACGGCAAACAGCAACAGCAGCAACAACAATAATCACCGATAAACTTACGAAAACAGACTAAAAAATGCGTTCTTACCGAGGACGCATTTTTGGTCGTTAAGAATAATGATAATTGACAAAAATTGGTTCGTATGGTACAATATACTGTGGTTTTTTATGAAAAAGAAACGGAATATTTAGTTGGAGGAAACAAATGGCAGGTAAGAATACCGAAGAGAAAAATGCGTCGATACAGAATCGTTCGTACAATGCGGAAGATATAAAGGCTCTCGAAGGACTCGAACACGTCAGGACGAGACCGGGCATGTATGTCGGTTCTACCGATATAAAAGGTCTGCACCATATACTTATGGAAATTGTTGACAACGCAATAGACGAAGCGGCGAATAAATACGCAAATACCGTTGCGGTAACGATAAATAAAGACGGCTCCGCCACTGTCGAAGACAACGGCAGAGGTATCCCCGTCGATATTCACCCCACGAAAAAAATCCCTGCGGTAGAACTCGTGTTTACCCAGCTCGCCGCAGGCGGAAAATTCGACAACACCAATTACACTTTTGCGGGCGGTTTGCACGGAGTGGGTGCAAGCGTAACCAACGCTTTAAGCGAATGGCTCAACGTCGAAGTATACAGAGATAAGAAAATTTACAGAGAAGAATTTTATTCTCCGCAAGTAGGCAAAAGCATCAAAAGCGGTATCGTAAAAACTCCGCTTACCGTAATGGGCAAAACCGACGAACGCGGCACAAAAGTTACTTTTATGCCCGATAAAAGGGTCTTTAACACGATAGTTTTCGACGCGGAAGAAATAGAAAACAGATTAAGACAGCTTGCTTTTCTCAATAAAGGCGTGCTTATAAAATTCAGCGACGACAGACAGGAAGACGGGTATGCGGTCGAGTTTTTGTATAACGGCGGTATCGTCGATTACGTCGCGTACATCAACGACGGGATAGAAGAACAAAAGAACAAGGTTATGTATTTGGAAGGGGACGCTCCTCATTTTCATCTGGAGCTTGCCGTTCAGCACACAAAAACTTACTCCGAGCATCTTTACAGTTTTGTCAACAATATCCGTACGATAGACGGCGGCACGCACGAAACCGGTTTTCGCACGGCGTTTACGAAGTGTTTTAACGACTACGCGAGAGCGAATAAATACCTTAAAGAAAAGGACGCCAATCTTACCGGCGACGATTTCCGCGAAGGTCTTACTGCCGTGCTCGTAGTGAAAATGCAGAATATTCAGTTCGAAGGTCAGACCAAAACGAAACTCGGCAATCTCGAAGTAAAACAAATAGTAGAAAGCATCGTCACCGAAAAACTTACCGAATTTATGAAAATTTCGAAGAATAAACCCATTCTCGAATTCATAATAAAGCAAGCTATGGACGCGGCGAAGACAAGAGAAGCCGCAAGAAAGGCAAAGAACGAACAACGCCACAAGAATGCGATTAACGGAGCGACGCTCGTAGGTAAATTCGCTTCCTGCTCGTCGAAGACCCCTTCCGAATGCGAACTTTTTATAGTGGAAGGCGACTCGGCAGGCGGTTCCGCTAAGCAGGGAAGAGACAGAAGAATACAGGCAGTTCTGCCGTTAAGGGGTAAGCCGCTCAATGTTTACAAGGCGTCTACTCTCGAAAAAATTTACAAAAACGAAGAAATCAAGACCATAATAGCGGCGTTAGGCACGGATATAGAAGAAGATTTTAACATAAACAATCTTCGTTTCGACAAAGTTATTATTCTGTCCGACGCGGACTACGACGGATATCATATAAGAACCCTTTTACTTGCAATGTTCTACCGTCTTATGCCCGATCTTATTACGCTCGGACACGTTTACGTCGGTATGCCGCCCCTTTACAAGGTGGAAAAGAAGGGCGTGATTAAGTACGCCTATAACGAAGAAGAACTCGACGAATACACGGCGGAACTCAAAGCGGGAGCGGGCGACGTTCAACGTTATAAAGGTTTGGGCGAAATGAGCAAAGAACAGCTTTGGGATACCACCCTTAATCCGCGTACGAGAATTCTTACGAGAGTGGAAATGGACGACGCGGCGCAGGCGAGCGTTATGCTCGATATATTTATGAACGACGGTGCGGACAAGCGTAAGGAATATATTTTCCGCCACGCAAAATTCAACAAGGTGGATAAGTTCCTTGAAAAGTTCGGAGGTGACAAATAATGGCAAGAAAAAAAATCGTTGAAGAATTACCGGTAGAGGAGAAGATAATCTCCCGTCCGCTGTCCAAAGCAATACCCGATTTTATGATGCCGTACGCCGAGTATATCATACTCGAACGCGCATTGCCCAGAGTCGAAGACGGCTTAAAACCCGTTCAGCGCAGAATTCTCTACACCATGAACGAACTTAATATGAAACCCGACGGTCCGTACAAGAAATCTGCCCGCGTGGTAGGCGATTGCTTAGGTAAATATCACCCCCACGGCGACACGAGTATTTACGACGCAATGGTCAAAATGGCGCAGGAATTCAATATGCGTAACACGCTCGTCAACGGTCACGGAAACTTCGGCTCCATCGACGGAGACGGAGCGGCGGCTATGCGTTATACCGAAGTAAAACTCGAACATCTTGCGTGCGAACTTTTACGAGATCTCGATAAGGATACCGTAAAGTGGGTAAAGAACTTCGACGACAGTCTTATGGAACCCGACCTTTTGCCCGGGCGTTTTCCCAATTTGCTCGTAAACGGCAGCATGGGGATAGCAATAGGACTTGCGACGAATATACCTGCTCATAACCTTACCGAAGTAATCGACGGCACGATAGCATATATAGACAATCCGAAAATAAAGCTTCCCGATCTTCTTAAAATAATCAAAGGACCCGATTTTCCGACGGGTGGAATTGTTTTTCCGGGCGACAGTTTTGAAAGCATTTACGAAACCGGTAAAGGCAAGTTTTTTATACGGGCGAGAGCGGAAATAGAAAACGCCGGTAACGGTAAACAGGCTATCGTAATAACGGAAATTCCTTACGGCATAAACAAAGCCCGTCTGCAACAGAGAATAATGGAATTAAGAGACGACGCAGTGGAAGCATCTAAGAAAAATACCGCGAAAGCCGACCTTACCCTAAGCGGAATACAGGAAATCGTAGACGAATCCGACCGTAACGGAATAAGAGTCGTTATCCGACTGAAAAAGGGCGAGGACGCCGTCAACGTGCTTGAATATCTCTACAAAAAGACCGATATGCAGGTATCCTTCGGCGTGAATATGGTGGCGATAGCCGACGGCAGACCGCAACAGCTCGGACTTATCGAATACCTTAATTATTACGTAAAACATCAGCAAAACGTAATATTGAAACGCAGTCAATTCGATCTTAACAATGCTAAAAAGAGAGAACATATTTTAGACGGATACGTTATTATATTGCCCGATATCGACACCGTCGTGCAGCTTATCAAGACGAGCAATTCCCGCAGCGAAGCCAAGGACAAACTCCGCGCTCACTTCGGATTGACCGAAAAACAAGCCGACGCCATTCTCGATCTAAAACTTGTAAACATCACCCGTATGGAAGTGACGAAGATAGAAAAGGAATTGAGAGAACTTAAACAGCTTATTGCCGAACTCGAAAAGATAGTATCTTCAAAAGCAGAACAGTTGCGTGTAGTAAAAAAAGAACTTTTGGAAATAAGACAAAAATATCCTTGCAAGCGTCTCAGCGTTATGGCAAACAGCGAAGAAGACATAGCTCACAAACCTTACGAAATAAACACCGACGAAGGTAAAAGGGGCTACGTAAGCGTGGACGCAAACGGACTTATAAAGTTCCTTTCGCCCCGTCAGTACAGCATAGCGGACAGAACCGAACCTACCGTCGTAAACGAAACTTCCAAAGTAATGCAGTACGTCGATAAGAACGAACAAATTATACTTTTCGGTAGCTTAGGCAACTGTTATAGGCTAAACGTGAACGAGATGAGAGAATCGGGCTGGAAAGACAAAGGCGAAACTCTTACGGAAATATGCGCCGACGCGCCGAAAGAAGAGAAGGTCGTGTCCGCAATTAAACTTACCGAAAAGAACGCCGACGCGCAAGTATTTATCGTTACGAAAAACGGCATGGTTAAGCGTTCGGATATATCCGAATATATAGTCAACAAAGATTCTTATCTCGGAATGGTTCTTAAAGACGGCGACGAAGTTATTACCGCCGAAATCGTGGACGACAACAGCAATCTTGTTTTTGTATCGAGCGACGGACTGAGCCTTAACACTCCCGCGGAAGAATATCCCGTTCAGGGCAGAAAAGCGGGCGGAGTAATAGGTATGAGTCTTAACGACGACGCAAGCGTAGCGTGGGCGGGACAGATAGAAAAAGAAGACGACGAAATTATAGGAGAACTTTTACTTATCAGTAACGGTTACGCTAAACGCGTAGTGGCAAGTTACGTCGAACCGTCCAAGAGAGCGAGAAAAGGGGTTAAGGTAATCGACCTTACCGACAAGCGACTTGTGTTCGCGGGTGCAGTCAAGGAAGAATGTAAGATTGCGTTGATAAACAAACAGGGCGTAGTCTGTATCGTCGATTCCGAAGACGTTCTTATAGACAGAAACCGCACGGGCAAAGGCAAACCGTTGGTTTCGAGCGCAGACTGCTACTACGGTGTAAAACAGATAGCGGAATGTGAAATTACCGCCGAATAGTCGGTATCTATACGTCTGCAAAAGCGTTTGTTTCGCTTTTGTCCGAAAAGTGTCGGCAAAGATGTGTCCTAATAGCATTGACAAAGTCGTGATTTCATGATATAATCGACATA
>CAZUJW010000016.1:0-36231 GCA_964620655.1 uncultured Christensenella sp. | reverse complement strand
GCTCGGCTCGACCGAGCACGCTTTCTTTTTCACAAGGATAAGATATATTTATAATCAAGGGGGCATCGCTCCAAGCCCCCTTGATAAACCCCTTTCCTCATAATGTTCCCCCTTATCCGAATTTAACAGAGTATATTTTCTCAACAAACTTGATTACTTGAATAAACTTATAAAATAAGGAAAAGCAAGGCGGACTGCCTTGTTTCCTTATGAGTCCGACTTATGCGGATAAAGATTTTTTTGCACAAAGTCTTACGACCGCAAAAAAAATCCCGCATAACGAATGGTCGGAAATGCTCCAAGCCCCCTTAATAAACCCCCTTTCCTCATAAAGTTTCCCCTTATCCGAATTTAACATACTAAATCTTTCACAACAAACTTAATTACTTGAATAGACTTTATCGACATAAGGATAATTAAAATCCGTTAGGGTGGGCGGGTGGGATTTACACAAATAAATTTCCTGCACAAAACATCGTGACTGCGGAAAAATTCCGTGTAACGCTTGGTCGGTAATTACTCTGCTTTTATAATTTTCCCCGTATTCGCGTCCTGGAATATGAGCCAATACCCGTCGTACGGAGCGATGCCGTCTACGGCAAGGTAGGAAGCTATTTCGTCGGCGATTTTGGGCGGGGTTGCGGTTTTTTTACCGGGAACGCCGTAGCCTATCAGCACGGTGCGGTTGTTTTCTTTAAGTTTGCCTACGACGTAGTAGTCGTCGCCATCGTAGTTTATCTTTATCCATTCGGAATTCGGGATAAGCTCGTTAAGGTGGGTTTCGGACGGATGAATTACGAAAAGGTCGTCGAGTTTTTCCCGTATGCCGTTGTAAAAGTCGCCGCCCGTGTTTATGGAGAGCTTTTGTAAAAGCGATTCTCGTTCCGCTTCGTCGTTTTTTTCTTTTTCGGAAGAATTTTCGGCAGGTTCGGGCGTTTCGGCGGTTTCGTCCGTTTCGTCGGGGAAAAGTTCGATAGTGGCTATCGTTTCGGGTTCGGCTTCTTTTTCCGCTTCCGCAAAGTGGTCGTTTACGTCCTGCGTTTTTACGCCGTTTCCGCCGCGGGCGACGAGTTTTTCTCCGTCGGTTATCACGCAACCTATCGAGTCGTTTTGTCGAAAAGATACGTTATCGAGCGTTATTTCGGTTTTTTCTCCGTCGAGTACGGCGTAGATAGTGTCGCCCGAACCTATTTTCAGCCCCGCGTACATACCTTTTTTGAAATTCGCGCCTACGATTTTCGCGCCGACGTCGGTGCCTACCCTTATTACGGAAACGTACCCTTCTGCGTCGGAATCGGTTAATATTATTGTCTTTTTAATAAGATTCATAAAAAATACCCCTTAAATAAACTACTTAAAAATTATATTCGCGGGGGTAAGGAAATATGTTATTCCACGTCGGTAAGTCCCAAAAGATAATCCGCGGAAACTTCAAAATATTTGGCTAAATTCGCTACGTAACTTGCTTTCGGCTCGTTTACTTCCTGTTCCCAAAAAATTACCGCGCGTTTATCCACGCCCACAGCTTTGGCAAGGGTAGCTTGGCTGACGTGCCTCTCGGTACGCAATTCTTTAATTCTTTGTCCGATAATCATTTTTACGTTAGGAACTCGCTTTTAACTGAATATTTTTTATTTTGTTACGTTTATTATATGAGAAATCTCACCTATTATAAAAACAAAAACGGGTTAACCCAAAGGAGAAACGAAAATGAAAAGACTATTGAGAATACTCTCTGCGGTTATGATAATCGCGATTTTGGCTTGCGTGTGCGTGGCATGCGACAAAGATACGCCGACCGACGAAACGAACACGAGCGGCGGAACGACCGACGAAGAAACGACTAATCCGTCAGTCAGTGGAAAAACGTATAAATACGAAAAAGCTGTTCTTAAATTAACCGACGAACAATGGAATATAATTTTCCAAGAAAGAATGGATATGAATCAAGCTGTGGACGATAAAGCCCCTGACGTTTTTTTTGAAAACGACGTACTTAACGATGACTTTAAGGCAAGGTGTAACAAAGTATATACCGAAGTTTTGTATTGGGAAATATACGAAGCCGTAGCGATGAAGTTTTGTGAAGACGGAACAGTGATAGCTTATTATAATGATATTCAAACGGGTGAAAACCTTTTATGGGAACAAACGGGCAATTTAGTTAAAATGAAAAACCCAAATGGAGAAGATTTAGGGGATGAAAGTGAGTGGGAAATTGTCAACGATAAGGAAATAAAGTTTATCTACCCACATATGAATATGAACGGTGCTGACGAAACCGTTGAAATTTATTTTACCACAGTGGGGCAAGAACAGAAAAGTTGATATTTTGTGATTAACTTTTTAGATAAAAGAACTCGGATTTATCGTCCGAGTTCTTTTATGTATCATTATAATGATATATTTTGTTTCGTGGGGCATAATATATTGACAGTGTATTATTTTAATGATACAATTTAGGCAAGGATGGTGCAGCTATGATTATTTATCACGGTTCGAAAGATATTATAGAAAAACCCGAATTCGGAAAAGGCAATGCGAAAAACGATTACGGGTTGGGTTTTTACTGCACCGAGAACGTTGAACTTGCGAAAGAATGGGCTTGTTCCGACAACGAAACGAACGGATACGCAAACAGGTACGAAATAGATTTAGATAAGTACAGAGTTTTAGATTTGAGAGAAAAAAGATATACTATCCTTAATTGGATGGCAATTTTGTTAAAATTCAGGACTTTTGACGTAAATTCGCCTATTTCGGCACAAGCAAAACAATATTTAATAGAAAATTTTTACGTTGACGTGGACGACTACGACGTAATAATAGGTTATAGAGCGGACGACTCGTATTTTAGTTTTGCGAAAGACTTTATAAACAATACTATATCCGTAGAGCAACTTTCCGAAGCTATGCGGTTGGGAGAATTGGGAATACAAATAGTGTTAAAGTCAAAACGGGCTTTCGATACGTTGAAATATATGAATTACGCGTTGGCGGAGTGCGACGAATATTACGTTAAACGAGTAAGTCGCGATAAAAAAGCGAGAGAAACCTATTTAAGCGGGTACAGGAAGAATTTTGCGACGGACGGCACGTTCGTAATGGATATTATAAGGAAAGGACTAAGAGATGGCGATACAATCTTATGACGACGGATATACGGATAGCGTAGCGACGAATATCGGTACTACGTTCGAATATGCGGTATCTTGCGGATACGAGCCGAAAGTATTTTGGGATACTTTCGTATCTTCCGGAGTCGCTAAACAAATAGAAAAAGGCAATCCGAGATTTTTAGTCGGATATTCCGCAATCGATTTGTTGGGAATGGTCGTAAATACCGATAAAACCTGCGAAAAATTGCTTACGCCCGAACCGTTTTTTAACCGTTCCGAATACTATTGGGCGGGGTGGGCGTTGGCACAGTATCAAAACCGAAAAGCCGAATCGTTTTTCAATATAAATAAAGCGTTGCCCGTAGAAAAGGTTTTGTCATTGTACGATACGCTTCACGAAGCGGATATATCGAAATTTTTTGCCGTTGCGGACAAGTATATCGAAGCGAACAAGAAAGAAACCAATCTAAAAAGGATACGCACCGCGGCGGGGTTGTCGCAAAGACAGCTTGCAAAAAAGGCGGAAGTTTCCGTCCGCAATATACAAACGTACGAACAACGCCGCAACGATATAAACAAGGCGCAAGCGGATATATTGTTCCGACTGTCTAAAACGCTCGGTTGCAATATAGAAGATTTATTCGAGCAATAAATATTATTTTATCGGGTTTTAATCAACGATAATTGTGACAAATTATTTTTTGAGTAAAGAAAACGCCGCGTTCCGAAAGGGGACGCGGCGTTTGTTTTTTTAACGATTGATTAGTCGTTTTTTGCCATTTCTTTATATCTTTCTCTTCTTTCGGTAGCTTCTTTTTCGTTCAGTTCGAACAACTTTTCAGCCTGAGCGGGGAAGAGTTTTTTAAGGCTGGCGTATCTGGTTTCGCCCACAAGGAAGGTCTTGTAATCTTCGGTCGGGTCCTTACTGTCGAGAGTGAAGGGGTTCTTGCCTTCTTCCGCGAGTTCGGGGTTGTAACGGTAGGTCTGCCAATATCCGCAGTCAACTGCCTTTTTCATTTCGGCGATAGAGTTGCTCATATTGATACCGTGGTTTATGCAGGGCGCGTAAGCTATGATAAGGGACGGTCCGTGGTAAGCTTCGGCTTCTTTCATTGCCTTGACTACCTGTTCGGGGTTGCTGCCCATATTAACCTGCGCTACGTAAACGTATCCGTAACTCATAGCCATCATACCGAGGTCTTTCTTTTTGGTCTTCTTTCCGCTTGCGGCGAATTTTGCGATAGAACCGGTAGGAGTGGACTTACTTGCCTGTCCGCCGGTGTTGCTGTACACTTCGGTGTCGAGGACGAGAATATTGACGTCTTCGCCCATAGCGAGTACGTGGTCTACGCCGCCGTAACCTATGTCGTACGCCCATCCGTCGCCGCCGAATATCCATACGGACTTCTTGGCAAGGCAGTCTGCGTTGGCTTTGATTTCCGCCATGATTTCGGGACAAGCGGTTTCGTTTTCGATAGCTTCGAGAACGTGTTCGGTAGCTACCTGGCTCTTTTCGGCGTCTTCTCTGTTAGCCATCCATTCGCTGAAAGCGGCGTTGGTTCTTTCGTTTACGGAGTCGAAAGCGGCGCGCATTTCTTCTTCTATCTTGTTTCTTCTCTGAGTGATAGCGAGATTCATACCGTAACCGAATTCGGCGTTGTCTTCGAACAAGCTGTTAGCCCACGCGGGACCGTGACCCTTGTCGTTGACGGTGTAGGGGCAGGTAGGAGCGGAGCCGCCGTAGATGGAAGAACATCCGGTAGCGTTGGCGACAATCATTCTGTCGCCGAAGAGTTGAGTAACCAACTTGACGTAAGGAGTTTCGCCGCAGCCTGCGCATGCGCCGGAGAATTCGAACAAAGGTTTGCTGAACATACTTTCCTTGACGGAGTTGGTGTTATAAACTTTATCGTTTTCGGGGAGAGCTTCCGCATAGTCCCAGTTTGCGGCTTCCTGTTCGATAGCCTGAGCGATGGGAACCATTTTGAGAGCTTTCTCTTTGGACGGGCAAACGTTGGCACAGCTTCCGCATCCGGTACAGTCGTAGGGGCTGACCTGAATTCTGTATTGATATGCGCCGAACTTAGCGGGGATAGCCTTCTTGGTGATGAAGGTAGCGGGCTTGTCTGCAAGCTGAGCTTCGGTCTTCAAGACGGGTCTAATTGCGGCGTGCGGGCAAACGAGCGCGCAACGGTTACATTGGATGCACTTGTCGATATCCCAAACGGGAACCTTAACCGCAGTACCGCGTTTTTCGTACTTGGTCGTGCCTACGGGTACGGAACCGTCCGCATTAAACGCGCTTACGGGAAGGGTGTCGCCCTTTTGGCAAAGGATGGGGTTGACGACGGTCTTGAAGTAGTCGGTGCCTCTTACTTCTACCATGGGCGCGCCTTCTGTTGTGGTAGCCCAGGATTCGGGGTACTTTACTTCAACGAGATTTGCGATGGCTCCGTCTACTGCGGCGTAGTTCATATTTACTACCGCGTCGCCTTTCTTGCCGTAGGTCTTCTTTATTGCCTGCTTCATGTATTCTTCGGCTTGCGCATAGGGAATAACTTCGGTAAGTTTGAAGAACGCAGCTTGCATTACGGTGTTTACGCCCTTAGTGGCTCCGATGGAAGCGATGACCTTGTTGCCGTCGAGCGTAAAGAACTTGATGTGCTTTTTAGCGATGGCGTTCTTGACGCAAGCGGGAAGTTCTTTATCCATTTCTTCGGGGGTCCAGATGCTGTTTATAAGGAAGGTTCCGCCTTCTTTAAGGTCGGACAACATATCGTAACGATAGATGTAGCTCGGGCAGTGGCAAGCGACGAAGTCGGCGTGGTCTATAAGGTAACTACTCTTAATGGGCTTGTCGCCGAAACGCAAGTGGCTTATGGTGATACCGCCCGACTTCTTGGAGTCGTAATGGAAGTAACCTTGCGCGTATTTGTCGGTGTGGTCGCCGATAATCTTAATGGAGTTCTTGTTAGCGCCTACGGTACCGTCGGAACCTAAGCCGTAGAACTTACAGCAGATAGAACCTTCGGGAGCGGCGTTTACGAATTCGCCCATGGGGAGAGAAGTGTGGCTTACGTCGTCGTTTATACCGACGGTGAAGTGGTCTTTATTAGCTGCTCCCATATTAGCGTATACGCTTGCTATCATGGTGGGGTTAAATTCCTTGCTGCCCATACCGTAACGTCCGCCTAAAATGACGAACTTTTCGTTGCGGAGCGCGGAGCAAACGTCGAGATACAAGGGTTCGCCGAGAGCGCCGGGTTCTTTCGTTCTGTCGAGTACGGTGACGTACTTTGCGGTAGCGGGGATAGCTTCTTTAAGTTTGTCGGCTCTGAACGGACGATAAAGTCTTACCTTAACAAGACCTACTTTTCCGCCGCGAGCATTGACGTAATCCACTGTTTCTTCGCAGGCTTCGCATCCCGAACCCATCATAATTATTACTTTTTCCGCATCGGCGGCTCCGTAGTAGTCGAAAAGGTTATATTTTCTGCCGGTTATGGATTCGACCTGTTTCATACAGCCTTCCACGATTTCGGGAACTCTTTCGTAATAAACGTTGCAGGCTTCTCTGTTCTGGAAGTAGATATCTCCGTTTTGCGCGGTACCTTTCTGAACGGGGTGTTCGGGGTTAAGCGCGCGGTTTTTGAAGTCGCGTACGTCGTTCATATCGACGAGCTTTTTCATATCTTCGTAGTCTATTACGTCGATTTTGCTTACTTCGTGGCTGGTACGGAAACCGTCGAAGAAGTGTAAGAAAGGAACTTTGGATTTAAGGGTCGCGAGGTGGGAAACCAACGCAAGGTCCATAACTTCCTGAACCGAGTTGCTGCAAAGCATCGCAAAACCGGTCTGTCTGCACGCCATTACGTCGGCGTGGTCTCCGAAGATGTTAAGAGCGTGAGCCGCCAAAGCTCTTGCCGATACGTGGAATACGCAGGGCATAAGTTCGCCCGCTATTTTGTACATGTTCGGTATCATAAGGAGAAGACCTTGCGACGCGGTGAACGTGGTAGTCAGAGCGCCTGCGCAAAGAGAACCGTGAACGGCTCCCGCAGCTCCCGCTTCCGACTGCATTTCTGCAATACGCAATTCCTGTCCGAACATATTTTTCCTGCCCTGAGCAGCCCACTCGTCAGAGTTTTCCGCCATAGGAGAGGAAGGAGTGATGGGATATATAGCCGCTACTTCGCTGAACGCATAAGCTACGTGAGCCGCGGCGGTATTCCCGTCAATTGTCATTTTTTTACTCATCTGAACCTCCGTTTGAAAGTATATTTCGTTTGATGTTTGTTTTTTGTTTCGTATCTAAAAATACTCTTTAGTTTCGTATCTAAAATACTCTTTAACAATTATATATACTATCCTGAATAAAGTCAAGGCTAAAAGTCAATTTCCCGCTCCGCAACGATTATTTTTGATATATCCGCCGTCGAAAATCGATATATCCGCCGTTTTACGCTGTGGCGATTAGTCGCGACAGGGTGACGATACGGCGGTTTTTACAATTTATAAAATTCAAGTTTGTGTTCTTAAAATTATAGTTTAGGATACCGTAACCGTCGCTTTAAGTTTATTTCTGAAAATCTATTGAAAAGCGTTGAAAAATTTAGTAAAATAAATATATTGTTTTTTCGGGAGCAAAAAATGAAAGTTATTAACGTGTTGAAAGGTATCGTAAAGATTATTATCGTCCTTTTGCTGGTTGCGGCGTTAGCTATTCTTATAGTAAGCAACGTCGTTAAACACAGCGAAAAGAAAGCCGTTATTTTCGTGCCGGGACTTCTGGCGAGCGGTCTTATTAACGAAGAAAAAGGCAAGCCGGTGTGGGATCCCTTTGTGTCGGAATGGAACCTTATGGATATGTTCGACGAAAGCACGATGATGTCGATGATAGGGGATTTCGCCGCGGCGGCGTTGTCGGAGAATATGCTCGGGGATATATTAAGCAATTCGCCCGACAGTATTTTTAATCAGATAGCGATGGACGAAAGCGGCGTCCCGGTCAATAAGCACGTCGTTCCCGCCGATTTCGACACCTGCGAAACGGGACAGAAATACGGTGCGCTCCGTTCTTTTCAGAGAGCCTACGAAGCGGTAAACGCCCGCTACAAAAATTCGGGCGCGGATATAAGAATTTACAATTACGACTGGCGTATAGACAACAGAATAAATTCCGCCAATCTTGAAAAGTTCATTGACGAAAAAGGCTATGACAAAGTCGTCCTTATAGGTCACAGTATGGGCAACGTGGTAATCGCAAACTATCTTGCGAGAAACGAAGAAAACCGTAACAAAACCGTGGCGCATCTGTCATACGCAGGACCTATGTACGGTTCTCTTAACGCTCTTACGACGTTGGAAGACTTCGAAGGTATGGCGCAGATGCTTTACGATATAGTCGATGAAATACCTTTGTTGGGGAGCGGATTAAGAAGCGAAATCGACCGCATTTTTGCCCAACAGTTCACGCCGCTCGGTATGCATTTACCCACGATAGCGCAGCTTTTGCCGTCGCCCGAAATGTTCGACACGCCCTACTGCGAAGGGGATAAGAGTTTTCTTTATATAGACGGTCGCCCCGTAAAAACGAGAGAAGAACTGTTGTCTTTTTACAAAACACGTAAGTGGTCGTATACCGACGACGGCTCGAAAGTAAAATGCTTCGTCGACGACTTGGGCGAGTACTGGGATAGTTTTTACGTCGATACCGAAAACGGTAAAGTGCACGCATCGACCTTGGTTCCGACGTACTATTTCGCGGGAGTGGGAACGAAAACCGTGACGGCGGTTTATATCGAAAACGACGAGTTTGTAAAAACCGACACGATATGCAAGGCGACGGAACGGTGCCTTATTACAGCGCGACTCTCAATAATACCGACAAGGTGTTTTCCGAAGCCGAAAACAAGTCCGACAGCCACTACGTGGTAAGCGTACCCGTAAAGAGTCACTTCGAATGCGGGTGCGATTTCAAAAACGAAACCGAAAAAGAAACCTTCGCCTATCTCGACGAAGCGTTGAAAGTCGATTTTGCGGAGTTTTTCAAAAATTTATTCGCATAATAGGATTATTATGCGTTGACAACGGCGCGGTTTTGTGATAGTTTTTTTTCGGATTTAACTTTCGGATAATTGCCGTAAAGCGTAAAAAATTGTTCGCAAGGAGAAAAGCTATGAAAAAAGAAAACGAAAGACGAGTGACTGCGCCTACGAGAAAAAATTACGACGCATTGACGAGAGCTTTGACCTCTCTTATGTCGGAAAGGAGTTACGGAGATATATCCGTAGTGGAAATTTGCGAAAAAGCGAAAGTTCAGAGAGTAACTTTTTACAATTATTTCGAAGATAAAGACGACCTTTTGAGATTTTGTGTAAAAGAGCTTATGGGGGCTTTTTCGGAGAGAGTAAAAATAGGTAAAGAAGTCACCGACGAAGATATCGACAAGCTGACGAGATTAACCATATTTTTTATCGAAAAAAACCGCGCCATAGTGGAAAATATTTTTAACGAAAAGGACGGGAAAGGGGTATTTATTATTCAAAGAATAATATCGGGTTATTTTTCCGACAAAGCCGCTACCGACGACGCCGTGCCTATCCCTGCCGGGTTGTACGGAGAATATTGTTCCGCAAGCATAGTTTTCGCGATAAAATGGTGGCTCGACGAAGGTAAAAACTACACCGAAGAACAGATGGTAAGTTATGTAAAACTACTCATAAACGCCGAAAGATTTATCGAAAAAAACAATTAAAAAACGGCGATTTTCAACAAAAACGAAGAACGGATTTTTGCGACGAAATCCGTTTTTTTATATAATTTTTTTCGAGAAATAAGGGTGCGACCGTTTCGACAAATCTTTTCCGGAGTGTTTAATATATTATTTATATAATAGTTTTTGAAATTTACAGTTGACCTGCGTTCGTCGGGTAATGTATAATGAAACAGATAAATTATGACGGAAAGGCAGGTACTTAAACTTAAAGCGAGAGCGAAACTGAACCTTTTTCTCGGAGTCACGGGAAAGGCGGACGAAAAACATTTTCTCGACACACTGATGGTTCCGGTAGAGCTTTACGACGACGTGTATATGGAAAAATCCGACGAAGTCGAGATAAGCTACGACGGAAAACCGAGTCCGTACGAAACGGATACGGTAAAAAAAGCCGTTAATTTACTTAAAGGCCGATATTTCGACGGCGGAGTCGGAATAAACGTAATAAAGCGCATACCCGAAAGGGCCGGCACGGGCGGTTCTTCGGCGGACGCGGCGGCTGTAGTAAGGGGATTGGAAACACTTTATAATTTCAAAGCGGACGCGGCGGTTATTGCCGAGATAGGAAGCGACGTATATCCGATGTATCTCGACTGTCCCTGCCGGCTTAAAGGGGTAGGGAAGGAAGTCGAAAAAGTCGCTATCCCCGACGGAATGAAGTTCGTTCTCGTCGAAACGGGAAAAGGGGTAAGCACTAAACTTTGTTTCGACCTGTACGACTCGTTTGGCGGAGAAAATCCCGATGGCGACGAAATTATGAAAAAACTTGCCGTAAAGGAGTATTTTATGCCGATAAACGCCCTTTACGATAGCGCTGTGAAGTTGGTTCCCGAAATTGCGGAAGCGAAAAAAACGTTGTCGGAAGCGGGTTTTTATTGCGGAATGACGGGTAGCGGAAGCGGAACGTTCGGATACGAATACGACGAAAAAGTCTTTAACGAAAAACTGTCGGCTCTTAAAAAGTCGGCAGGAAAAAAATACAAGATAACAACCTTTTAAGGAGAGAATATGACCAAGAACACTTATGATTATCCCGTGTACTTGTTCAACGAAGGCACAAACTTCGAATCGTACAAGTTTTTTGCGGTGACGTCCGTGCATAAGGATAAAAAGCGTATGTGGCGATTCCGCGTCTGGGCGCCCAACGCCGAAAGCGTGAGCGTAGTGGGCGATTTCAATAACTGGGACCGCGATGCCAACCCTATGGAAAGGCTCGGAACGACTGGAATTTGGGAATGTTACGTCAAAGGAGTAAAACGTTTTAACAACTATAAATATTCCGTACAAGGTATCGACCACATCGTAAGGCTCAAAGCCGATCCGTACGCCACGCACAGCGAAACCGCACCCGCTACCGCGTCGAAAATTTACGACATAGACGGCTACGGCTGGGGCGACTCGGAGTACCTTGCGGCGAGAAAGGGGCGTAACGGCTACGAACTCCCCATGAATATCTACGAAGTTCACGTAGGGTCGTGGAAGATAAACGCCGACGGCAATTTTTATTCTTACCGTCAGCTGGCGGACGAATTAGTACCCTACGTCAAGGATATGGGGTACACGCATATAGAACTTCTTCCCGTGACGGAACACCCTTTCGACGGCAGTTGGGGATATCAGGTGACGGGACTTTTCGCTCCCACTTCCCGCTACGGCACGCCGCACGACTTTATGTATTTTATCGACAGGTGCCACAAGGAAGGTATAGGCGTCATAATGGATTTCGTCCTTAGCCACTTCCCGAAAGACGAGTTCGGACTTTACGAATTCGACGGAACGTGTCAATACGAGTACGAAGATATTTATAAGCAAGAACATAAGAGCTGGGGTACGAGAGTATTCGACTACAACAAGCCGCAGGTAAGAAGTTATCTTATAAGCGCGGTGGATTTCTGGTTTACCAACTACCACGTCGACGGAATGCGTCTGGATGCGGTGGCAAGCATGCTTTACCTTAACTACGACCGCCGTAACGGAGAATGGCGTCCCAACGAAAAGGGCGGAGAATTTAATCTCGAAGCCATTTACTTTTTGCAGACCCTTAACCAAACCATATTGACCCGTCACCCCGACGTAATGATGATTGCGGAAGAATCGACGGCGTTCCCGATGGTGACGATGCCACCTAAGATAGGCGGACTCGGATTTAATTATAAGTGGAATATGGGTTGGATGAACGACACTCTCGACTACATAAAGACCGATCCGCTTTTCCGTAAAGGTAACCACGACAAACTGACGTTCTCGGTGACTTATGCGTTCAGCGAAAACTACATTCTGCCGTTTTCACACGACGAAGTGGTGCACGGCAAGTGCAGTCTTATAGGGAAAATTCCCGGGTCGTACGAAGAAAAGTTCGGCGGGTTAAAGACTCTACTTTCCTATCAGATGGCGTTTCCCGGCAAGAAGCTCAACTTTATGGGCAACGAATTCGGACAGTTTATCGAATGGGATTATAAAAAGAGTCTCGACTGGTTTTTATTGGACTACGACAGCCATACTCTTATACGTTCTTACGTAAGGGATATGAACAAAATGTATCTCGACAATAAGCCTATGTACGAACTCGACTGTTCGTACGACGGGTTCAAGTGGGTGGTTGTCGACGACAGCAGTCAGAACGTGATAGCCTTTACCCGTTACGACAAGAAAGGCGACGGAATAACGGTAATTATAAACTTCTCGCCGGTAAAAAGAAGCGATTACCGCATAGGCGTGGACAGACAGGGTGTGTATACCGAAATACTCAATTCCGAAAGCGTAAAGTACGGCGGCAAGGTTGAGTGCGGCAGAGAATACGTCACGATAGACGAAGCCCGTCACGGAAAAGAGCAGTCGATAGCTCTGGAAGTGGAAGGCAATTCGGCGATATTCTTAAAGTGGACAAAAGCTCTCGAAGAGAGTCAAATAAAACCTACTGAAAAAACAAACTATACGATAAAGGGAGAAGGGATTCCCGCAACAACCCGCAAGGGAAGAACAAAATAAGGAGAGAATCAAATGTTAAGTACAAAGAAAGAATGTGTGGCAATGTTGCTTGCAGGCGGACAAGGTACTCGTTTGGGCGTGCTTACTCAAGCCGTAGCCAAACCTGCCGTTCCGTTCGGCGGAAAGTACAGAATAATCGACTTTCCCATATCGAACACGATAAACTCCGGTATCGACACGATAGGCGTGCTTACCCAGTATCAGCCGTTCGAACTTAACCAGTATATCGGCAACGGTCAGCCGTGGGACTTGGACAGATTAAACGGCGGCGCATTCGTTTTGCCACCTTATCAGAAAGGCAAAGCGGGAGAGTGGTATAAAGGCACCGCCAACGCCATCTATCAGAACATCGATTTTATCGACAGGTACAATCCCGAATACGTCCTTATATTGAGCGGTGACCATATCTACAAGATGGACTATTCCGAAATGCTCGACTCTCATAAGAAAAACAACGCCGACTGCACCATAGCGGTACTTAACGTGAGTATCGAAGAAGCGAGTCGTTTCGGGATAATGAACACCAACGAAAATAACGAAATTTATGAGTTCGAAGAAAAACCTAAACATCCGAAGTCCACTAAGGCGAGCATGGGTATTTATATCTTCACTTGGAGTAAACTTAGAGATTATCTCATAAGAGACGAAGAAAACAAGGACAGCAGCAACGACTTCGGCAAGAACGTTATTCCGATGATGCTTAAGGACGGACAAAGACTTTTCGCATACGAGTTTTCCGGTTATTGGAAAGACGTAGGGACGATAAGCTCTTTGTGGGAAGCAAACATGGACGTATTGCACCCCGAAGTAAGCGGACTTACCCTAAACGACCGTAAGTGGAAAATCTACGCGAGAAACACTGCCGAACCCCCTCACTATATAGGCGAAAACGCCGTTATCAGCAATTCGATAGTCAGCGAAGGTTGCAATATCGACGGCAAAATAACCAATTCCGTAATCTATCACGGAGCTACCGTGGAACAGGGCGCGGAAATAAAGGACAGCATAATAATGCCCGGTACGAAAGTGGGAGCCAATTCCCGTATTTGCCATGCAATAGTCGGTTGGAACGCAACTATCGGCGAAAACTGCGTGATAGGAGCGCCGCAAAAAGCTCCCGTGGGCGGAGAATGGAAAATAGCGGTAGTCGCACCCGAAATAGAACTGGAACGCAACAGCGTAGTCAAAGAAGGAGAAATGAAGGGAGGTAACAAATAATGAACAATATGATGAGCGTGCTTTTCGCCGCCGGCAACGAAGCGAAATTAAACGAACTTACTTTACACAGAACCACGGCTTCTCTTCCTTTCGGCGGAAGATACCGCCTTATCGACTTCACTTTAAGCAATCTCGTAAACTCGGGCATAACTCAGATAGGAATAGTCACGAGAAGCAACTATCAATCCCTTATGGACCATATCCGTCAGGGCAGAGATTGGGACCTTAACCGTAAAAACGGCGGGATAAGCGTTTTTCCGCCTTTCGTTTATAACTCTTCGAGAGAAGTGTATAAGGGAAAAATCGAAGCTATCTATTCTATCTTCAACTTCCTTAACAAGTCCAAGGAAGACTACGTGGTAATCAGTAACTGTAACGTAGCCGCGAACATAGACTTCGAAGAAATATTCGATAAGCACGTCGAACGCAACGCTTCTGTTACCGTGGTTTGCCACAAAGGTTATACCACCACTTCTCCGAGAGTGGTTATAGAATGCGGAGAAGACGAGAAGATAACCGACATTTACGAAACCGAATACGTCGGAAACGAAGAAAAACTCATTTCTCTCAACACTTATATCATTAAGAAAGATTTGCTTATAGAATTGGTTCAGAAAGCCTATGCGAGAGGTTGCGTCGATTTCGAAAAGGATATTCTTTTCAAGCTCGTCGGCGAAGGCAGCGTTTATGCGTACGAACTTACTCAGTACGCCGCCATAGTGGACGACGTGAAGACTTATTACGGAGAGAGTATGAACCTTCTTCATTTCGAAACGAGAGAAGCCTTGTTCGGACAGCCCGCAAAGATTTATACCAAGGTAAAGGACAGCGTCCCTACCGTATATAAAGAAGGGGCTAAGGTAAGCAATTCTCTTCTTGCGGACGGCTGCGTAATTAACGGCACCGTCGAAAACAGTATCCTTTTCCGTAACGTAAGAATAGAAGAAGGGGCGATAGTCAAAAATTCTATCGTTATGGAAAACGGCGTCGTCGGCAAGAACTCAAAACTGTCTTACGCCATTACCGATAAGGACGTGACGATAAGCGACGACAGAGATATATCGGGCTTTATCACTTATCCCATCGTTATCGTAAAGGGTAAGAGAGTTTAGCAAAAAATTAACCAACGCAAGGACAGATACAATTCAGGAGGTCAATATGAAAATATTATTTGCGACCAGCGAAGCGGGTCCGTTTATGAGAACGGGCGGTTTGGGCGACGTAGGGCAGGCTTTGCCTTTGGCTCTGACGAAAGAGAAACAGGACGTGAGAGTAATTATGCCCCTTTACGACGGTATCAAGGACATTTATCGTCAGACGATGCAATTTTTGGGTTCTAAGGTGGTTATGCTCGGCTGGCGTCAGCAGTATGCGGGCGTATTCTTCTACGAATACGAAGGAGTCAAGTATTACTTTATCGACAACGAATACTATTTCAAGCGTTTCGGTATCTACGGTCACTACGACGACGGCGAAAGATTTTCGTTCTTTTCGAGAGCCGTTCTCGACGTGTTGCCCCTTATCGACTTCACTCCTGACGTAATTCACTGCAACGACTGGCAGACGGGTCTTATCCCCGTATATCTCGACGCTTTTTACCGGGGCGACGAGCGTTACGCCAATATCCGTACGGTAATTACTATTCACAATATAGAATTTCAGGGCGAAATGGACAAGAGTTGCATTTCCGAAGTGTTCGGTATCCCCGCTTCCCACGCAAGCATAGTCGAATATAATAATAACGCCAATATGCTCAAAGCGGGTATAGAAGCGAGCCATGCCGTCACCACGGTAAGCCACACTTACGCCGAAGAAATCCTTAATCCGTACTTTGCTTACGGACTTGAGGACATTCTCGCAAAACGCCGCTACAAAATAAGGGGAATACTTAACGGTATCGACACCGACGTATATAACCCCGCAAAAGACGATGCGCTTTTTGTAAAGTACACCTTAAAGACGGTATCGAAGAAAGCTGCCGATAAGAAAGGCTTGCAGGAACTCGTAAACTTACCCGTCGCCGCCGACAAACCCCTTATCGGTATGGTAACGAGACTCACCAATCAGAAAGGTATGGACCTTGTGATGGAAGTCGTCGAAGAAATTCTTTCCATGGATATCCAGATGGTAATTCTCGGTACGGGAGACTGGAAGTACGAAACCGCCCTTACCGAACTTTCGAGAAGATACGGAAACAAACTTGCCGTAATAATAAACTTCTCCAAAGACATCGCAAGCAAGATTTACGCAGGCAGCGATATGTTCCTTATGCCGAGCAAATTCGAGCCGTGCGGATTGAGCCAGCTTATAGCTATGCGCTACGGTTCGGTACCCATAGTCCGCGAAACGGGAGGCTTAAAGGACACCGTACCTGCGTTTAACCCCGTTACACGCGAAGGCAGGGGATTTACGTTCAAGACCTACAACGCATACGATATGCTCGACGCGATAAGGAGAGCCGTAGGCACTTACTACAACAAGGAAGAGTGGTCTTCGATAGTAAATAACGATATGAGCGGAGATTACAGCTGGAAGGCTTCCGCAAAAGAGTACGTAAAACTCTATAACGAAATTACGAAATAGGCAAGCGGCAGTTTATTCCCCGACAAAACCTTTCGTCGGGGAATAGTATTGTCTTAATACGGAAAGATTAAAGGTAAACACACACCTTTTTTAATAAAGAGATATACTATTATACATAGGAGAAAGATATAAGGAATGATAAATATCACAAAAAAAGAATTTGAGCAGCTTATCGAGCTCAAACTTGCAAAAATGTTCGGCGTGAAGAAAGAAGACGCAAGCGAACAGATTATGTACAGAGCTTTGTGTCTCGTGGTTAAAGACTTACTCACGCAGGAAAGAGTCGAGTTCAAGAAAAAAGTTGTCAAGACCGGGACGAAACAAATCTACTATATGTCTATGGAATTCCTTCTCGGAAGGTCGTTAAGGAACCATTTATATAACAGCGGAATACTCGATACCGCAACCAAAGCCGTCAAGGAAATGGGCTTCGATATAAACCGTCTTATGGAGATAGAACCCGACGCCGGTTTGGGTAACGGCGGTTTGGGGCGTCTTGCCGCGGCATATATGGACAGCCTTACCGCACGCGGATATGCGGCGGGCGGTTTCTCGATAAGATACGATTACGGTATTTTCAAACAGAGAATAGTAGACGGCTGGCAGATGGAACTTCCCGACGATTGGTTGAATAACGGCGACGTATGGCTTAATCCGAGAGAAGAAGACACTTTCGAAGTTAAGTTCGGCGGAACTCTCGAAGAAAACTGGGTGGACGGAAAACTTAAAGTAGAACAGAAAAATGCGACTACGATAGTAGCCGTACCGTACGATATGAACGTAAGCGGATACGGCAGCGACGCCATTAACACTCTTCGTCTTTGGTCCGCGCGCGCTCCGATGGGATTCGATATGAACCTGTTTTCGAGGGGCGAATACGTAAAGAGTATCGAAGCCAAAGCTATGGCGGAAGCGATAAGTAAAGTTCTTTACCCCGCCGACAATCATTACGAAGGAAAGTCGTTAAGATTAAAACAGCAATACTTCTTCGTCAGCGCGTCTATTCAGAGCATACTTAAAAAGCACCTTAAACACAACGAAAGTCTCGATAATCTTCCCGAAAAGGTGGCTATCCACATTAACGATACCCACCCGACTCTCTGCATACCCGAACTTATGCGAATACTTCTCGACGACTACGGATACGGTTGGGACGAAGCATGGAAGATTATTACCGAAACGGTATCTTACACCAATCACACCGTTATGCAGGAAGCGTTGGAGACCTGGCCGCAGGACTTGTTCAAGACCTTGCTACCTCGTATCTTCCAGATAGTGAACGAAATAAATCAGCGTTTCTGCGCAGAATTATGGAAAGTTTATCCCAACCAGTGGGACAAAATCGCCGCCAACGCGATAGTAAGCGACGGCGTAATCAGAATGGCTAATCTTTGCCTTGCGGCAAGCCACACCGTTAACGGCGTAAGCGTACTGCACAGCAACATTCTTAAAGACACCGTCTTTGCCGACTACTACAAGGTAGCCCCCGAAAAGTTCACCAACGTAACCAACGGCATCACCCACAGAAGATGGGTGGCGGAAGCCAACCCGCTCCTTGCCGACTTCATTACCGACAAGATAGGGGACGGCTGGATTAAGGACGCGTCGCAATTGGAAAAACTTCTTCCTTTACAAAACAACCGCAGCGTAGCGGAAGAGCTGGCAAAAATAAAGAGAGCAAATAAGGTTCGTCTTGCCGAATATATCAAGAAAGCTAACGGAATAACCGTAGACCCCGACAGCATTTTTGACGTACAGGTAAAGAGATTGCACGAATACAAACGTCAGCTTCTTAACGCATTGCATATTCTCGACCTTTATTATCGTCTTAAAGATAATCCTAATCTCGATATCGTACCGAGAACCTTTATTTTCGGAGCGAAAGCGGCGTCGAGCTACTATATGGCTAAACAGATTATTCGTCTTATCTGCGTAATGGCGGACGTAATTAACAACGATAAAGACATTAACGGCAAAATAAAGATAGTCTTCCTTGAAAATTACAGAGTGTCCTTAGCCGAAATAATAATGCCCGCAAGCGAAGTCAGCGAACAAATCTCGATAGCCGGCAAAGAAGCGAGCGGCACGGGCAATATGAAGTTTATGATAAACGGCGCGATAACAATGGGTACCATGGACGGAGCCAACGTCGAAATTCACGAAAGAGTGGGCGACGAAAATATCTTTATCTTCGGTCTTCTCGCAGACGAGGTGGCTAAACTTTATAAAGAAGGTTATCACCCCACCACTTACTACACGAACGACAAGAGAATTAAGAGAATTATAGATAATATGCGTTCGGGTATCGGCGGAGTCATGTTCGGCGAAATAGCCGATTCGCTCACGATAGGCAGGGGTTCGCAAGCAGACCCGTATATGTGTCTTGCCGACTTCTCGTCTTACTGCGACGCGCAGGAAAGACTTAATGCGGCTTATCTCGACAAGAACCGTTGGGGCAGAATGAGTCTTGTGAACGTAGCAAAGGCAGGTTTCTTTGCGGCAGACAGAAGCGTGGAGGAATATGCTACCCGTATTTGGAACCTTACCAGAGTATAGCGGTCAATTACTGTTCGACTCGAGAAATATAAGGTACAAATCGCCGTTCGGCGGGGTAGACACCCGTCGGACGGTGCATATACTTTTTCCCGTGGCGAATTACCTTAATTCGGTAAGCGTCGCTCTCTTTTTACGGCGTAACGACCATACTTCGAAATATTCGTTAAACCGCGCGGACACTGCTTACGGCTACGTCGATTACGAAACGGAATTCACCGTAGAAAGAGAAGGGACTTACTTTTACAGGTTCGAAATATACCACGAAGACGGCGGAGTAAGCTACGTCGGTAACGACGGCAACGGCAAAGCAATAATCGGAGAATGGTTGCCGGAATGGCAACTTTCGGTATACCAAAACAGTTATACCACCCCGGACTGTTTCAAGGGCGGAGTAGTGTATCATATTTTTGTCGACCGATTTTTCCACGCGGGAGAAGATAAAAAACCGCGTTACGGCGTGACTAAGTCGTGGAAAGAAGACGTGACTGTCGAAGACCCCGACGGAGTGTTCAGAGCCAACGATTTTTACGGCGGCGATTTTAAGGGGATTATAGAAAAACTCGATTATCTGCACGAACTCGGAGTGACGGATATTTATCTTTCGCCGATATTCGAAAGTTCTTCAAATCACCGTTACGACACGGGCGACTATATGAAAGTCGACGGACTTTTGGGTAGCGAGGAAGACTTCGAAGAGCTTATAAAAAGAGCCGACGAAAAGGGTATAGGCATTATTCTGGACGGCGTGTTCAATCACACGGGCGCAGACAGCATATACTTTAATAAGTTCGGTCATTACGACAGCGTGGGGGCGTATCAGTCAAAGTCGAGTCCGTATTACGACTGGTATACTTTTTACGACTATCCCGACAATTATAACTGTTGGTGGGGAGTCACCGTCGTGCCTACGGTTGCGCGCGACGCAAAGGACTTTCACGAATTTATCGCCGGCGAAAACGGCGTGATAAAAAAGTGGACGGATAAAGGGGTTAAGGGCTGGCGACTCGACGTTGTGGACGAGCTGTCGGAGACTTTCGTCAAGGAAATTCGTCGCAGCGTAAAAAAATGCGGGCAGGACGTTGCCATTATAGGGGAAGTGTGGGAAGACGCAAGCACTAAGTATAGTTACGGCGAAGAAAGGGAGTATTTCCGCGGAGAAGACCTTGACGGCGTAATGAACTATGTTTTTAAGGCTTCTATTCTTAAATTCCTTACGGGCGGCAGCGGAGAAGAGTTCGCGGCGGAAACGATGCAGATTATCGAGAACTATCCTAAGCAGTCCTTGGATACCTGCCTTACGCTTATAGACAGTCACGACACCGTAAGAGCTATTAACTATCTTTCGGGAGCCGACGGCGGAGCAACGAAAAAAGAACGCCTTAATTACAGGCTTAGCAAAGAAGAGTACGAAAAGGGAAAGAAACTTCTTAAACTCGCTTCGGCGTTGCAGTTTTTCTTACCGGGAGTACCGAGCGTATACTACGGCGACGAGATAGGTATGCAGGGCTTCGAAGACCCGATAAATCGCCGTCCGTTCGCGTGGGATAACGTAGACTACGATATACTTAATCACTATCGCAATCTCGGCAGATACAGACGGGAACACAGAGATAAATTTCTCTTACCCGCTACCGTTTACGGACGGGGCGGAAAAGTCGTCGTGAAAAGGGACGGAATTACCCTTTTCGTAGATCGCGACGCAGGTAGTTTTTACGTCGATTTTCAATAAAAACCGTAGAACAGGAGCAAAAAATGGATTTTACCGTAAAGTGTAACAAGAAAGATTTTTTCAATTGCAGTATGTATTATATGCGCAGGTATTTCGGGCTGAGAGAGATTATTCTTATGGCTGTTCTTCTCGCGGCGGGCATACTCCTGCAAATTTTTGCGGATATGTTCCTTATACTTATATTTTTCGGAGTTACTTTACTCGTCGTACTGATTACGGTGGTTTTGTTTGTGTGGACTTCGGTGTCGGGGTACAAGCTGGAATTGGAAAAGCAGGGCATAGCCTACCATAAATTACATTTCGACGAAGATTCTTTTACCGCCGTTTACTTGAATGCGGGCGGAGAACAAATCGCTACGGAAAAGTTCGATTATTCCCAAATCGAAGCCGTTGTGATAAGGAAAAAATTTGTCTATATTTATGCGGGAGTGGCGATTTTTTACTATCTGAAAAAAGAAGAAATCGGGGAAGAAAAATTAATCGATTTAGCCGCCTATTTAAGAACCAACGTACCGAAAGAAAAGTTCAAATTCAAGACGGTTAAGCGTATTTACCCGAAAAAGAAGAAAATTTCAATAGAAGAAACCGATAATAAAAATTAAAACAAATATCGAAAAAAGCAGCAAAGCGTCGCTCGGAACGGGCGGCGTTTTTCATTGTGTTTTACGGAAAATCGGCGAAAAAAATCATCGGAAAAAAATCGATGAAAATTTAATTTACGATTGATTTTTTGCGAGCGTGCGTTGCGAGCCTCGCGCATATATTATATATAATAATTTATTTTCACTCTTGCAATCGGTCTGCGAGTATGGTATAGTTATAGTAACTGTAATAGTTTGCAGTCTTTCTAAGTTGAAATGTGGAGGTTTCACCAAATGAACAAGATGAGATTATCTGGTGCGAAAATCGGAATTATTGCTCTTATCGCATTGATAAGCGTATTTTCCGTCGTCGCATTGACCGCTTGCAGCAATAACCTGGACGTAGCGGAGCTTTCCGTCGTCGAAGACACCGTGCCTTCGGTTGCGGTAGCGGGCGAGTTTAAAGTTTCGGACATAAAACTTATCGTTACTGCGTCCGACGGTACATCTAACGAAATAGCCGCTACGTCGTCGATGCTTACCACCGAAGGAAAGGCGGCTCTGAATACGGTCGGGCAGCAAAACGTCACTCTCTTCTATCAGGGAAAAACCGTAGTGATACCCATTCTCGTAGTGGAAGCGGGTACGGAGACCGTCACCGTTACGTTTATTAACGCCGACGGAACTGCTCTCGGCAAAAGAACGGTAGTAAAAGGCAACGCCATAACAAACGCTCCCACCCCGTCCGTTTCCGACACGACGAAAGAGTTCGTCGGCTGGTTCGACAACGCCGGGAATAAAATAGACCTTGCCAAAGTGGAAGCGGACGTCACCGTCACGGCTAAGTTCGCCGAGAACGCCAACGAGTACGAAGTAAGGTTCTTCGACTACAAAGGTAATCAGGTAGGCAGCACTCAGCTCGTGCCTCACGGACAGACGGCTACCGTTCCGAGTTGGGTACAGCCCTCCGAAATAGAATCTTTCTCGTGGCCGGGAATAGAAGTACCGATTACTTCCAAAAAAGATTTCCAAATGACCGTCAAGTACAGATCTTATCAGGTTCAGTACTTCTACGTATTCGAATCGAAAGAAAGCGTCGAGTATGCAATAACCGCTTCGGGTAAGCCCATTGTGGAATCCGTCGTGACGGGAAAGTCCGCCACTCAGCAGGACGAAGCGAGAAGACAGCTTTCCGCCCAGGGACTCGAATTCATAAGATGGCAAAACACCTCCACTGTTATAAATGCCGACACCAAAATGATAGCGGTAGTAAAGGACCGCACCTTCACAGTAAAATATAACGACGGCAGCAATCAGTCCGTCACCGTAACGAGCGGAACCACGCTCCAATTAAAGACCAACGTTCAGTCCCAAGGAGGGTATACCTTTAACGGACAATGGAAAGGCGACGACGGCAAGACTTATTCCGGTACGATTACCGTCAGCGGAAATCTCGTTCTTACCCCCGTCTTCAACAGAAAGAACGCTTCCGTCAGGATAGTGTTCACGTTCAAAGGTAAATACGTTTCGTCCACGGGCGGAGACACGACTTTAGTCACCGCGACGGTGGAAGACGCAACCACGCTTTTCGAAGACAAGGTAGACCTTGCGTATATAAGAAGCAAGCTCGAAGCTCTCAAACTTAAAAACAAGGGAGAATTCGACGGATACGACGTAGAGTCGGTATTCTACGGCGACGAAGACGTGACTTCCGCAGGCGTTAAGCTCGGCATAAACCCCGGCGACGCTTACCACGAATTCAACGTAATAGCCGTCGACTCTTCTCTCCCCACCGAAGGACTCAACTTTACTTACGACGCTACGTCCGACGGATATATAGTAGCTTCCTACACGGGCGACGCAAAGAATATTTATATCCCCGTTTCCTATGACAACGGAACCGCAGGGGAAAAGAACGTCGTCGGAATAGCCGCCGACGCGTTTGCGGGTAAGACCATAATTTCGATATCTTTCCCCGAAACGTTGGAAAGCGTAGGCGACGGAGCTTTCGCAAATACCGTTTTGTACAACGATATCACGTTCCCCGTACTTAAATCTTTCGGTAAGGGCGTGTTTAAAAACGCAACTACCGCCGTAAGCTACGCGGACGACGACGAAGAACAGACTTCGCCCATCTACGCGGCTATAAAAATTAAGTTTACTTCGGGAGATAATTCCTTTACCGAACTGGACGGAGAGGTTATAAAGGGTAGCAAGGGCATTACCGAAATCGTACTTCCCGCGCAGGTTACCAAAATCGGAGCGAGAGATATAGGCGGTTCGGTCGAAGCCGACGACCTTACGAAAATCGATTTAAGTAACGTTACCGAAATAGGCGACAATGCGTTCTTCGGTTCGGTAAGACTTGCGAGCGTAGGCAGTCTTGTTAAAGTCGCTATCGTCGGAAACAACGCTTTCCGCTACACCGCAATAACCGAACTCGATATGCAAAATCTCAAATCGGTCGGAACGGAAGCGTTTGCCGATATGGCAAGCCTTGTTAAAGCCAATATAGCTTTTGCGGCGAGAGCCGAAGGCGAAGCGGCGGGCTCGATAGATTTAGCCGTCTTCAACGGGTGTTCGGCGCTTACCGAAATAACGATAGGAAATAATATCGGAACGGTATCGACGGCGGATACCGTAAGACTTACCGCAGTCGAAAAAATAACTCTCGGTGAAAACGTAGCCGAATTTAACGTCGTAGCGACTTCGCTTCCCGCGCTCGAAGAAGTAGCGGTATCCGCTAAAAATAACGTATTGACAGCGAAAGACGGAGTTCTGTTCGCAAAGGAAAGCGACGGTTACGCTCTCGATTTTTATCCCGCCAACAAGCTCGGCGATTATACCGTACCCGAAAAGATAAATAATACCAAAGTCGCCAAAATAAATTCCGACTTTGCCGGCACTACGATAAACGCTCTTACTCTGGGAGCGAATGCGATAGATTTGGCGAAAGCCGATAACTTTACCTTTAACGGCACGGTAACGGGACTCGTACTTAGTTATGGAAAAATCGAAAACTTCGACAAAGATTCTTTCGTAGCCGAAGTGAACGAACTTAAAGCGAAGATAGCCGCGGACACTTACTATCTCAACGTAAGCGGAGTGGAAAATATGACCGAAATTATCGCCGACGCAGATTGGACGGACGTAGTAGCGTACGACTCCTCGACGGGTACGAACGTAAAATACGACGCGGCGAGCGGACTTATTTACGTAGTGAAGACCGTCGGCGGAAACAAGACCGCTACCGTAATTTCCGCTAACAAAGCGGCTTCCGCAATAACCGTACCCGCAACTTTGGGCGGCGTGACGGTAACGGCGATAGATAAAAACGCTTTCGTAAACTACGCCAATCTGAAAACTCTCGAAATAAAAGCGAAATTATCTTCGATGAGTAATCTCGACGGTTGCGTTTCGCTCGAAAAAATAACTTTTGCAGGTTGGCTTGACGGAGCGGATTATACCGTGACGGGATTTAACGAAACCGCTCTCGGAGAAAAGAACAACGTATTCGTATTGGGTAACGTTCTTATCTCGTACAACTTTGACGCCGATATAGAGAACCCGACCGTAGTCACCGCCGAATCTCTCTCGGGAGTAACCGAAATACCCGAAGGATTTTTCGAAAACAGCGATATTACGGCGATTTATTTCCCCGATTCGGTACTTAAAATAGGAGAGGGCGCGTTCGGAAATTGCGTTTCGCTCGAAAATATCGACGTAAACAAAACTACTTTCGTGGGGGATGAAGCTTTCTACGGATGCGAAAAGCTCACCGACGTTACTCTCCCCGAAGCGGTAAGTTTGGGCGTAAGCGCGTTTGAAAACTGCTTAGCTCTCACTTCCGTTTATATCCCGAAGAGAATTAACGCCGGACTTATCCCCGTAAGAGCTTTCTACGGATGTGAGTCTCTCGTAAGAGTCGACGTTCCCGAAGTTATCGGGTTTGCCGTGAAAGACGGCGTTTCGAGCGCGTTCGGCAACTGTTCTTCTTTGGAAGATATAAGCTTTATTAACAGCTTTTCTTCGATAGCGGGCTTCGCTTTTGCGGGTTGCTCTTCTATTAAGAAAGTAGACTTCACCGTCACCACCGTGACGAGCATCGGCATCTACGCTTTCAGCGAATGCAGCGGTATAGAATATATAGTGTTCAGCGCGAGCGTGACTTCGATAGGCGAAAAGGCGTTCTTCAATAGCGACGGACACTCGATTAAGTCCATAGAATTCAAAGGTTCGGCAGGCTTACTTAAATCGGGCGAAATACCCGCCGACGTGTTCCCCGCCACGGGATATACTTTCTACGTTTCGGGCGGCGCTGACACTTCCGCTTTGAAAAACTATCGCATTACGATAAGAACTTCCGCTCCCACCGTGGAATTCAGAATGTACGAAGGTTTTGCGGCTAACGGAGCGTTGAATATGCCCGCTATTAACGACACCTTGTACGTAAGCGCCGCTCCCACGGTTCCCGAATTCGCGGGATACGTTTTCAGCGGTTGGTTTACGAAATCGCAGGACGAAGTTTATGCAAGAGCGGAATTCCCCTATAACGTGACCGAAGACACCGTTTTTTACGCTAAATACTTCGACGTCAATAAGGGTAGCCTTACCGACGCCGACCTTACCTTGACCGAAAACGGTTATATCCTTAACAAACTTACTGCGTCCGCCGACGGAGAAATTTATATCCCCGCCCGTTACAGAAACGATAACGGCGATATACGCGATATTTACGCTATCGATATGAAGGCGTTCGTTTCCTGCGATAAGATTACCGAAATCGTTATTCCGGAAGGCGTAAAGGTATTGTTCGCTACGACCGCATCCGAAGTAAATACGACCGTAACGAAGATTAGCGTACCGTCCACCGTAACGGCGATAGAAGGTAAGGCGTTCGCCAACTTTACCGCCGTGGAAGAAATAGTCTTTGCCGACGGAATAGATATGGAAACGGTCGGTAAAGAAGCGTTTGAAAGCACCAAGTGGTATCTTAACGAAAGAAACGACGCTTCTTCCGCAAGCGGCAGCGGATTTATCCTTGCCGGCAACGTGGCTATCGAATACGTATCCGACAAAGAATCGGTAGACGTACCCGCAGGAATAACCGTTCTTGTAGCGGAACTGTTCAGGGATAACACTTCCTTAAAGGAAATCAGACTCAACAAAGAGCTTAAAATAATAGGCGAAAGATGTTTCTACAACGCGACAAAACTCGAATTCGTGTCCTACGCTTCGGGCAACCGAGACGAATCGGTAATAAAAGTAATCGGTTCGGACGCGTTCACGGGTACGTTGTGGCTTAAAAATCAGGATATGGTAATAGTCGGCACCGTGTTGACCAAGTACAACGACCATACGGGCGACGCTACCGTAAATATTCCCGACGGTATTACCGAAATAGCAGCCGGAGCGTTTGCTAACAGTTCTGTGAAGAACGTGGTATTCGGCGCAAAGTCAAAACTTACTAAGATAGGCAGCGGTGCGTTTGCAAGCTCTTCTTTGGAAACAATCGTTCTTCCTGCAATTACCGAACTCGGCGAAGGTGCGTTTGAAAACTGCTTTTCGTTAAGGAGCGCTGACTTCTCGAAAGCCGCGATAGAAGTTTTACCCGAAAGGACGTTCAGCAGTTGCGTGGCGTTGGAAAGCGTAATATTGTCCGACGCGGTAGCGAAGATAAGCACCGACGCGTTCAAAGCTTGCAGTAAGCTTGCGAGCATTAAAGCCGACGGCGTAAACGTAATCGAAGGACTCGCAAACAGCGGCATAAAAGACACCGCTTTCGCTAACCCCGAAGCCGCCGAAAACGACCAATTTATTATAATAGGTAAAATCCTTATTAAGTACGTAAAGGCGACCACAGTCGTAAGCGAAGACGACGATATTAAAGTAGTCGAAATTCCCGACGGCGTCGAGAGCATAATGAAAGACGTGTTCTTAAACAACGCTAACATTAACGAAATCGTCGTTCCCGCAAGCGTCAAGTATATCGGCGATTCGGCGTTTTCGGGTAGCGTAAAACTTACTACCGTTAAGTTTGCGGGCGAAGGACTGGAAGAAATAGCCGCCGACGCGTTCAAGGGCTGCTCCGCCCTTACCGATATAGCTTTACCGTCCACGTTGACGAAAATAGGCAACAGAGCTTTCGCTTATTCGGGCGTTATCGAAATAACGATAGGCGACGCTGTGGTTACGGTAGGCGAAAGAGCTTTCTACGGTTCTAAATTGGAATACGTAAAGATAGGTTCGGGAATAGAAAATCTCGGCAAAGAAGCGTTCGCCGCTTGTACCGCTCTTTACAAAGTCGATTGGAGCTGGACGGTAGACACGGTATATACCGAAAATAACGTCGACTACAACGCCTTTGACGTAATCATAGCCAATATAGAAGAGGCTTTGGGCACGACTGCGGAAGAAGACTCCGAAAGTTTTGCCGATTACGTAAACGGAATATTTGCGGGAAGCTACCGTTCTGTCCGTATCTACTTCAACAGAGACGCCTTCAACTATATGAGTAACGGCACCGGCAAGGCTCTCGAAACCTTCAGAGAACTCACCGGTAACGTAGCTATCTACAGAGAAGGAACGTTCCCGACGGTAAGCTTTGAGCATGATACGACTTCCGGACAGGATTACTACATGCAAACGTTCAATGCCGAAGTTATCGAAACCATCGGCACTCCTTCTATGACGGGTCGCACCTTCAAGAGATGGTTAATCAACGGTCAACCGCTCGTATTGCCCTACAAGGTCTTTACCGATATAGCTCTTACACCGGAATGGTTTATCAACGATATAGAATCCGACAGTTCAACCGAACTCGGATTTACCGAAACGGACGCAGGATACGTCGTGAGTAGCATAAAAGTAGTTCCCGAAGACGGTGTTTTATACATTCCGTCGACGGTAAAAGGTAAACCCGTAACGGGAGTTAAACTTGCCGTAACCGCAAACGCCGACCAAATAAAGAAGATAGTCCTTACCAACGCTTCCGGATTCAACGGACTTACCGAAAACGTATTCGCAGCTTTCGCTAATCTTACCGAAATAACTCTTCTTTCCGTCGATAACGTGGCAAGCGATATGAAAGTGGAAGACGGAGTGTTATATTCTGACGACGGCACTACGTTGATAGCGTACCTAATTAGATACGCCGAAGACGGCGAGACCGCTCTTACCGAATTCGTAGTACCCGAAACGGTAGTTAAGATTGCTCCTTACGCTTTCGTAAATTCGGGACTTACTTCCGTTACGATAAGTAAGAACGTCAAGAGTATCGGCGCGTACGCATTTAACGACGAACTCGCTACGATTAACTTCGCCGAAGGTATATTCATTACCGACGCGACTAAGGAGTCTTTCGCCAACACCGCCTGGTACGACGGCGGAGACGAGGACGACAACACTTACGGACCGACGATGTCGCAGTACGTAATAGATCGTTCTACGGTAGGTTTGTTCTTCACCGCAGGTAATATCCTTTACGAATACAAGTGGATTTCCACCGCTTCGTCGTTGGTCATTCCCGAAAACGTGAACGGTTTCGATATTACCGTTATAGCGAGCAATATAAATTCCGGCGACGCAATAACGTTCAGCGATTTGGTATTGCCCGCAGGATTGAGGAAGATAAACTCCAACGCTTTCTCCAATATGGACGTAACGAAGAGTATCACCACTAAGAGTACAGTTCTTACCGACGTAGCAAGCAACGTATTCGACGAAACTCTGTACTATAAGAGTAACAACGATATGTTCATATTAGGTTCCGTACTCGTTAAGTGCCAGAACACGATGGGAGCGATAACCGTACCCGAAGGCGTCGTATCCATAAGCGACGAAGCCTTTAACGGCGGTCAGGTAAGAACCATTACTTTGCCGTCCACCCTTAAATATATCGGAAACAGAGCGTTCTACAACTGTACTAATCTGGTTTCCGTCAGCATTCCCGCGGGCGTAACCGAAATAGGCGATCAGGCGTTCGCTATTTGTCAGAAACTCGGAGAAGTAACCTTTAACGCAAAGGACAGCAAACTTGTGAAAATCGGCGAAGGCGCGTTTTCCGACTGCTCGGCGCTCACTTCGATAAACGTCCCCTACACGGTGGAAAGCGTCGGTCAAGAAGCCTTTATGAACTGCCGTTCTTTGGCTACCGTAAACTTCGACTACATAGTAATCACCACCAACGAAGACAACACTACCACGACCACCGTCGTCGCTAAGAGCAATCTTACCGAACTCGGCGAAAGCGCGTTCTACAACTGCAACAGCTTAAAACAGATTTCCGTTCCTGACGGCGTAAGTGTAATAAAAGAACGCACTTTCTACAACTGCTATCAGCTCGTAAACGTAGAATTCGACGTAAATCTGAGCAAGGTTAAGACGATAGAAACGCAAGCTTTCTACGGCTGTACTTCTCTCGGCGGCACTGTAGACCTTAATAATCCGAGTCTCGTAACCCTGGTACTCCCGAACAAGTTGGAAGTAATAAGAGAAAGAGCTTTCGCAAACTGCTCGTCGCTCTTGGGCGTTCGGCTTAATTACAACGTAGCCCTCATCGAAAACTACGCTTTCTACGGCTGTCTGAGACTCGCGAAGGTGGACATCTATTCCGCCACGCCCGCAGAAATTTCCGCAAACACGTTCTTCCGCGGCACCGATGAAGGTAACGTAAATCCGTACTATAATCTCCGTATCTACGTAAGACACTCCGTAGGCGGTACCGTGCTCGACAACTATAAGAAAACCGGCAACTGGGCTTTGTACAGAGATTTAATCCACGAAAACGACGATATACCCACTCTTAAATTCCAAAGAATAGTATCCGGCGGAACGGGTGAAAGTACCACTTACACGGGCGAACTCGCTCCCGCTTCCGATATAGTCATCGACCCGAAATTCAGTTGGGGTACGGCGGTATATTCGACCTGGAAGTATTCCGACTTCAAGCAGAAAGAATACGACAGCGACGGCAATTTCACCGGCAACTACGTCTCGAAGCAGACCGATCCCCGTTACGAAAAAACGATAGAATCGCTGAGCTATCAGACCCAGCGCGACGAAAAGGGCGACACGCATATCATTCTCGTAGTGGACTACGACGAAATGACCTTGAATTACTACAGTCAGAACTAATTTACGGCACGTAAAGACTAACGAAACGGCTCGTCGAAAGACGGGTCGTTTTTTAGTGGAAAAAAGTTAAAAAAAGTACCTTATTTTATTTGACACGGGGGTAGGCGGTATATATAATAAATTTTGTCGAAAGTTTAGTTTAACTAAATTTTTTTTTTGACAAAAATAAACCGTCGGAAAAAGAAGGAGCGGATAATGGATATCGGAGCGAAGATAAAATCCATAAGATTACAACGCGGGCTTACGCAGGAAGAATTAGCTTCGAGATGCGAACTTACAAAAGGATACATAAGCCAGCTCGAAAACGACCTTGCCAGTCCGTCGATAGCCACTCTTATGGATATACTGAATATTCTCGGAGTAAGTTTGCAGTCCTTTTTCACCGAACAGAAAGAAGAGAAAATAGTCTTTAACAAGAACGACTATTTCGAATCGAAAAACGGCGACGGAACCAACGTCTGGCTCGTACCGAATTCTCAGAAGAACGAGATGGAGCCTATTATTTTCGTATTGCCCGAAGGCGGTTGCAGCGACGAAAGGACGCCGTTTGAAGGGGAAGAGTTCGGGTACGTTCTGGAAGGCAGAATAGTGATCGACTGCGCGGACGGCAAATTTTTATACAAGGCTAAAAAAGGCGAGTCCTTTTACATAGACGGGAAGTATTCCCACGTTATAAGAAACGAAGGCAAGACCGAAGCAAAAATAATTTGGGTGGCGACACCGAGCAATTTCTGACACGGAGGATAAAAGGGTGCAAGATAATAAAATAATCGAAGTAAAAAACGTAAGTAAGATTTTCGACGAAAAGCCTGCGGTAAAAAACGTATCGTTTTCCATAAAAGAAGGCGAATTCGTCACGTTTCTCGGACCGTCCGGTTGTGGCAAAACGACTATGCTCCGAATGATAGCGGGGTTTGAAAAGCCCACCGACGGAAGTATTTACCTTAACGGACAGGACATTACGAATATCCCGCCGCACAAACGCCCCATCAATACCGTATTCCAAAAATACGCGCTTTTTCCGCACCTTAACGTATTTAACAACATAGCGTTCGGGCTTAAATTAAAGGAAGTACCCACGGGCGAAATCGTCACCGACAAGAAGACGGGCGACAAGTACGAAAAGATGCGTAAACTTACCAAAAAAGAAATAGAAGAAAAGGTAAATTACGTTCTTAAACTTGTCGATTTGGAAGACTACGGTCATCGTAACGTGAACAGCCTTTCGGGCGGACAGCAGCAGAGAGTGGCTATTGCGAGAGCTATAGTGAACGAACCGCAAATTCTTCTTCTCGACGAACCTTTGGGAGCTCTCGACCTGAAAATGCGTAAGGATATGCAGATAGAACTTATGAGTATGCACAAAAAACTCGGTATAACTTTCGTTTACGTCACGCACGACCAGGAAGAAGCCCTTACGATGAGCGACACGATAGTGGTAATGCGCGGGGGCGAAATTCAGCAGATAGGCACTCCGCAAAAGGTTTACGACGAACCCGCCAATGCGTTCGTTGCAGACTTTATCGGCGAAAGCAACATTTTCAGCGGAATAATGTTGCAGGACAAGACGGTTATGTTCTGCGAACACATATTCGAATGCGTTGACGCGGGATTTAAGAAAAACGAACCTATCGACGTCATTATCCGTCCCGAAGATATTTATATCCTTAAAGGCAGTCCGGACGTCATAAACAAGGGTATGGTTCAGGCCACCGTCACCGCTTGCGTGTTTAAGGGCGACCACTATCAGACCGTCGCTGTAATAAAGGGCGAAGAAGAAAACGAAATCCTTATCCACGACAACATAGAATGCGAACCGGGAGAAACGATAGGACTTCATATTAAGCCTTTCGACTTGCACATAATGCACAAGGCGAGAATAATAAACGAAATAGAAACCGAAATGTGGGATAACAACGTAGTCGAAATCTGCGGCGGAAAGTTCGATTGTAATTTCGACAAGCCGTCGGGCACGAAAGTTCTCGTTAAGGTAGACTTCGACGACGTGGAAGTATGCGACGACGAAGAAGACGGCGTGATAGGCGGCACGGTAATATCTTCCATTTATAAGGGCAGCTATTATCAGTGCGTCATCCGTACCGACGACTACTACGACTTTTTCGTGGATACCGAAGACGACTGGTTAAAGGGCGACAGAGTCGGTCTTAACATAAACAAAGACAAGATAATAATAAGCGAGAGAGAAGACGATGAAGAGTAAAGGTTTTTTCAAAAAGATAGGAAACAAGTGTAAAAACTTCCGTCTGACGAGAAGAGTATTTTCCTATCCGTATATTTTGTTTTTATTGCTGTTCGTCGTTATTCCTCTCGTGCTCGTTCTGGTGTACGCCTTTTTGGACGCGAACAATAACTTCACTTTCGACAACTTCGCTTCTCTTGTAAAAGACGGCGCGAGTTTGCAGGTTCTGCTCACTTCGCTTCTCGTAGGCGTGATTACGACAGCCCTTTGTCTTGTGTTAGGGTACCCGATCGCGTATATTTTGAGTAAATACCGTTCGGGTAAAGTTCTCGTGCTTTTGTTCGTTTTGCCTATGTGGGTGAACTTCCTTATAAGGACGCTCGCGACTAAAGCTATTTTCGTTGCGTTGGATATTCCTTTGGGAATGGGTACGGTTCTGTTCGGAATGGTCTACAACTATCTTCCCTTTATGATACTGCCGCTTCACACTACGTTAAGCAATCTCGACAAGTCGTATATAGAAGCGAGTCAGGACTTAGGCGCGGACAAACTTACCACTTTCGTAAAGACCGTGTTGCCCTTATCCGTACCGGGAATAATAAGCGGAATGACGATGGTATTTATACCTACCATATCCACTTTTGCGATAAGCCAATTTCTGAGCGACTACACTATATTCCTGTTCGGCGACTCGATACAGACCAAGTTCAGCAACAACATGTACGGCGTGGGCAGCGTAATGAGCCTTATTATGATAGCTCTCGTGCTTATAAGCAATTTCGTTTTGTCAAAGTTCAATAAGGGCGAAGTGGCGGGGAGGAACTTATGGTAAAGAAAATTCTCGAAAAATGTTATCTTGCGATAATCCTTGCGTTTTTGTACGCGCCGATTATCTTAATAATAGTGTTCTCGTTCTCGAATTCTTCCACCTTTACTTTCAAGGACGGATTTAGTTTCGAAGCGTACACTTCCATATTTACGTCGGAAAAAACCCCCGAACTATTGGAAGCGGTCAAAAATACTTTTCTTATAGCTATTATCGCTTCGGTAGTGTCGACACTTCTCGGTAGCGTTGCTTCCGTAGGAATATTCAGCTTAGGCAAGCGTATGAGAAAGGTTGTCGAAAACGTAAATCAGCTTCCTATTATAAATTCGGAAATCGTTATGGCTGTCAGTCTTATGCTGTTTTTCGTCACGTTCAAGTTCCCGGCAGGGTACATAAGAATAATAATAGGTCACATAGCTTTCTGTACTCCGTACGTAGTATTAAGCGTAATGCCTAAATTAGCTCAGATGGACCCCAACGTGTACGAAGCGGCTCTCGACTTGGGAGCAAGCCCCGTTAAGGCACTTTTTAAGGTAATGCTTCCCATGCTCGCCCCGGGTATAGTAAGCGGTTTCGTGCTTAGCTTTACCTTGTCTATGGACGACTTTATAATAACGCAGATAAACAAAGGCGCGGCGACGGGTATAAACACCCTTTCCACTTACATTTACGAAGACGCGAGACTGAAAGGACTTTCGCCGTTCTGGTTTGCGATATTCAGTATAATTTTCGTAGCGGTGCTTGCGATAGTGTTACTTCTCAATTTGAAAAAATCTATCGAAAACAGAGCTGTCGCGGCGGCGAAAAAGGAGGGGAAGAATGTTTAGCGACAAAAAGTTAAAGATTATCTCCATAACCCTTATTACCGTAATAGTGGCTCTTACAGTGGTATTTTTCGTTCTGCCTCCGCTTATCACCACCAAATACGACGACGAACTCATAGTCTACAACTGGGCCGACTATATAGAAATGTCGGTGCTCGACGACTTTGCGGAATACTACGAAGAAATTACGGGCAGAAGCATAAAGGTCGTGTACACCAACTTCGACACCAACGAAACGATGCTGACCGAAATTATAAAAGGCGACAGCAACATAGACCTTATCTGTCCGTCGGAATACGCGATAGAAAAGCTCATAAGAAGCGGCGCGGTGAACAAGCTCGACTGGTCGGTACTTGACGAGTATCCCGAAATAGAACGCTATTACGACGCGACGATAAATCAGGATATTATCGACAAAATAGACGAAGTTTTCGTAGGTATAGACACTCCCGACGGCAAAGCCGATATGAACGACTTTTTCCTGCCGTATATGTGGGGTACGCTCGGAATACTCTACAACACCAATTACGTCACAGACGAACAAGTACAAAAAGCGGGCTGGGGACTTTTCTGGAACGAAACGAATATCCCCGAAATCGAAGGCAAAATTCTCATAAAGGACAGTATAAGAGATACTTATTGCGCGGCGGTAATGTACCTGTACGAATATAATAAGCTCCCCGAAAAGTATATGGCAATGACGGGCGATGAACTCATAAGCTGTACCGACGACGAACTCGTGTCGTTAGTCGAAGAAGCGTTACGCGACCAAAAGAAACACCTTAAAGGCTACGAAGTGGACTTCGGTAAAGACGATATGGTCAAAGAAATAGCCTACGTAGACCTTGCGTGGAGCGGCGACGCGATGTACGCGATAGAAGAAGCCACCGACGACGACGGCAACAGTTATCTCAATTACTACGCTCCCGAAGTAGGCGGCAATATCTGGTTCGACGGTTGGGTAATGCCCAATTCCTGCAAAAACAAACTTGCGGCGCATATGTTTATGAACTATCTCTGCAACCCCGATATAGCTATCCGCAACGGTATCGAAATAGGCTATGCGTCTTCCGTCGACACCGAAGCGTACAGAGATTATCCCGACGCAGTAGCCTATCTCTACGAAAGCTACGAAGCAGAACCCGACGACGGCGAATTCTACGACGAATTTTTCGGCGACGAAAGAAGATACGCCCCCATAAAAGGAACCAATCTCGGTATGATGCGCGATTTCGGCTCGCAGAACGAAAAAATAGTGTCCATGTGGGAAAGAGTCAAAGCCCACGGCGAAACCGGCAACTGGGCTACGCTCGGAATAATAATAGGCGTAATCGGCGGAGTTGCGTTAATCGCGGTAGGCTTAATCCTTTGGAAATTCTATCGTAAGCCGAAGATGAGAAAGGTAAGTAAATAAAATTATTTACGAACGAATTTTCGCCATAGGGGTGAAGTTCCGCCGTAGGCGGAGTGAAGTTGTCACATAGTGACAGTGAAGAAGTCTCACGGCAGTGAAGTTCAAAGCTGTGCTTTGAGTGAAGTTATCGCAATAGCGATAGTGAAGTTCGGCTTCGCCGAGTGAAGTTTCGAGTGGAACTCGAAGTTAAGGATAAGTAATCAGAAAAGGATAGAGCGATTTAATGTTCTATCCTTTTTCTTTTGCATATGCAGGCTTTTTACTTTCTTTTCGGTGTGAA
>CAZUJW010000015.1:0-37440 GCA_964620655.1 uncultured Christensenella sp. | reverse complement strand
CCTTTTTAAGTGTTTTCCAGAGTATTATTTGCACCTTTTCAGGTGTTATTTTGTCAATTGTTTGCACCTTTTAGCATATTACGGCAAAACTTATCGTAAAAATATGGATATTGGGCAAAGAAAAACCCGACCTTGCGGTCGGGTATCTTTAATTGTTTTTGTTAGCGATTAAGCTTGTTTTGTAAACGCAACACCGTTTAACCAATCTCCGTACTCGTCGTTAACAGTTAAGGTCGTGCCGTCATTACTCAGTTCGCAAGTTATAGTTTCATAATAAGCCGAGTTGTAATAAGTAGCGGTTTTACCGTCGCTGCTGACGGTATACGTATAAGTACCTGCATTCGAACCGGTTACGGTTACAGTGCCTTTCCCGTCGAACGTAAACGTTCCGTAAGAATAAGCCCAAGTACCTGCGAAAGCGTCGAGAGCTTCTTTGGTCAACGTATAATCGTCGCTACTACCGATATAAAGTTTGAACAATCCGCTAGACGGGCTGGAAAATTTATAGTTTACGTTATTATAAGACCAAGCAATGGTGTATCCGTCGTCTTTAATAGTGTATTCGGTAATCGTAGCTTTGATGTTTACGCTCCAAGTTTCGTCAACTTCGGAATATTCGATGCTGTCTGCGTTCACCTTTACGGTGTATGTGGTGGTGTAACCGTTGTCACCGGTGAAAGTACCTTGCATATCTTCTCCGATAGTAGCAGGCACTTCTTTGGTGAAGCTTGCGTTATAAACGGTGTCGCCGTAGCTGTCGGCAAAATGAACGTCCAAACCGGTATCGGTAACGGTAATGGTATTACTTCCACTATCAAAATCTGCGAAGTTGGATACGGTCTTCGTGCTGCCTGTTCCGCTATAAGTAAAGGTGTATTCGGTGCCGTTGTTATAAACGCCGTTGCCTTTTCCGTCAAGCGTAATGGTATTGCTGCCGTTTACGTACGTTCCTTCGAGTCCGTCTGTAGTGGTAGCGGTGTGCTCGGTTGCGCTAAGTTCTTCCGCGTCATACGAATCGGCAAGACCGTAATACCACTTTCCTGCGGTAGTGCCGTCTTCATAAATAGTGTATTCGGTATCGTTAATTTTGAAATTCCAAGTCGTACCAAGCCATCCGGATTCTTGTTGATTATAATCTGTACCTTCTACTCCGCCTACGGTAATAGTGCTTTCGGTGATAACGACTACGGTGTTATCGGAAAGATACCAGGTTCCTCTCGCACTTTCGGCAAAAGCGAAAGGTTTCGTGGTTTTTGTGTAAGTAAAGGATTTAGCTTCGGTTTCCAATTCTTCGCAAATATCGTCGTAAGACTTAATGCAGTCGTGAGCGATAACTACTTTACCGTCTACCATAGTTACGGTATAAGTTCTCGAATAGGAAGTATATCCTTCCGCCGCGTCGAAGTCGTACGCGCTGAAAGTCAATTTCGTACCGTTCCAGTTCTTGCTGAGTTGTTTGTCTACGCCGTTAAATCTTATCCACATACCCGAAGATTCGGAAGTGATTTCGATAGCGTTACCATCGGCGTCAACGAAGTATCCGACGAACTGTTCGGACTTGTCTTCCGCGGTATATCCGGAAACCAAGAAGACGATATTGCCGTCTGCGCTTACCAAAGCATTGCCTTCTTCTTCTACGGAATAAGTCTTGTTGTAGGTAGAATAGTCGGTTATGTTAAGCGTAACGGAAGCTCCGTCTGCTGCGTAAGCGTAAGTGCCGTAGTAGTAAGTCGGAGTGGTGGACCAACTATACTTAACCGCAACGGTAGCTCCGCCGAAGCCGTCGATAATTAAGCTATAATAACTGCTTCCGCTCAATACGTACATTCCTGCTTTTCCGTCGGAAGTAAGCATCTCGTAAGTTTTATTTTCGGTATCTATAGACGCGCCGTCCATATTGCCCGTGGAGTCTGCGAGAATTACAGTGCCGACTTTGTTAATAAAGTAATTGTACGTCTTTGCTTCTCCTTCGGTGGGAGTAACGGTAGCCGTCTCAAATCCGTCTAAATACAAGCTGCCTTCCGAACCGGTATAAGTTCCTCTTTCGGAAGAAGCGGGAGTCATGTTACCTTCTGTCGTCGAAGCAGGCATTTTGGTAATCATATACACGGCTTGTTTGCCTTCGCCGTAGCTTATGGTGATTGCTTTGTCTAATGCAATCTCTCCGCTTACGGTAGCGTAGTAAGTATTGGTGACCGTCTTTCCGTCTACAGTCTCCTTAACGATATAGGTATAATCGATGACTTCGCCTTTCTTAAAGGATACGAAATAGCTATAATCGCCGCTATAGTAGAAGTCGGTGACCTCGGCGTCTTTTGCGTAGATACCCGCATAAGAAGCGTCGGCGTCGTTTGCGGCGGTCATAATATAGTTGCCCTTTTCGTCAACGGTAGCGGTAAGTTTCTTTAACGTGCCGGTGGAATATATTCTCATATCGAAATGGTATACCGTTACGCCGTTTTCTACGGTAGTATAAACCACGCCGTAAGGTATGGGATTGCCACCAATCATAGAAATAATACCGTTATCTTCTACTGTAAGCACGTTGGTTTTTTGAGCCTTAGCATATACGCCGCCTAAGCCTGCGTCGGCTCTTCTGCTCAATACGGCTATTTCGGTAGTGACGAAGACTTCTTCGACGTCATCGTATGCTTTAAGAGTAATGGTAAGATTAGCTCCGATTGCGGTAAAGGTATAGGTCTTCTTTGCACTATAACTACCCTCTGCGTAAGTAACGGTGCCGGTGGTCGCATCATAGGTATAAGCTTTTTTGCTGATAGATTTACTGGAATAAGTCACTTTGGCGTTATCCTTATCGAAGTAAGCCATATCTTCTTTACCTTCGGCGGTGTTAATCCAATATCCTGCGTAAGTAGCTTCGTCGTTATAAATAGCTTCGTAAGTTACGTCTGCGGTTACGGCGACGTCGGCAGCGGCTTTATTCAAACCGTTGTACCAGCCCATAAACACAAATCCTTCTTTGCCGGAAGCCGCAGGAACGTCGTCTTCGGCAAGTTTTGCGTCGTCTACGATGTCGATAAGTTTGACGGTTTCGGCTTCGCCGTCCACAAACTTAACCACGTAAGCGACTTTGGTATACTTAGCGGTATAAGTAGCGTCTGCGGAAAATGCGGTTTCTTCGTCGAATTCGACTTCGCCGTTAAACCAGCCGTCAAAACGATAACCGGTCTCTGCGGTCGGGTCGGAAGGAAGTTCCGCTTCGGCTATCTTTTCGCCTTTACCTACGGTGACTTTCTTGTAGTCTGCGTCTCCGTCCTTGAACGTAACGGATACGGTATCTCTGGCATACTTAGCCGTGAATACGGTATCGGCGTCGAAAGTAATCGTTCCGTCAAACTTAGTTTCGCCGACGTACCAACCTACGAAAGTGTATCCGTCCTTAACGGGCGCCGCAGGTACGCTGGTCAATTCAACGGCAGTACCCTTAGCGACGTCGACGGAAGCCACTACCGTTTCGCCGTCCTTAAAGGTGACTTTTACGGTTTCCGGGGTTTCTTCGCCGCAAGCAACCAAAGCAGTCATCGTCAATACGGCTACCAACATTACTGCAAGTACCGTGACAAATAAATTCTTTTTTGCTCTTGTCATAATGATATCTCCTTTTGTTTTTGTTTTTCAATATAAGACTAAATCTCATTTTGAAGTGCACCCCAAAAGTTGGACAAAAATGTAAAACTTTTGGGGTGCACCCCATTTTGATATTCACTAATAATTATAATTTTTTTTCAATTTACCGTCAACTTTTTCGCTCCGTTTTATGCGGAAAATTCGGGTAAACCGCGTTTTTACTACATATAAAATGAATAATATTCATTATTCCGTGAATATTTGCTAAAATACGCCTTTATTTATGCTTTATTTGCTCCTTTCTTGCAAGCAAATAGTAAAAGTAAAGTAAAAACCGCCCGATAAAGGCGGCTTTTCCGTTAATATTTTCGTATCTCGGCATGAAAAATCTTGCTAATAACTCAATCGCTTTTTTTAATCGAATATCAAAGTTTAATCGTCAAGCGTAGTTATATCTTTTGCCGTTATGAGAACGACGTTATCTTTCGAAACTGCGTATTCTTTTACTGCGGAAGTAAACCCGTAAAGCGAGAACAGATAGAAATAAACTTTGCCTTCGACGAAAACTTTGGACTGCAACTTTTTAAGCTGTTGCATATCGAATGCTTCGTTTGTAAATTTACATTCTCCGAAAATATAGTTTTGTTTCTTTACGTCGGGAGCTAAAATATCTATTTCGAGATTTACGGACTGTTTTTTGCCGTCTATCGCTCTCGTCGTTTTTCCCCAATAACGAGAAGCGTTGTTTATTCTGAAAGGTAATAATCTTTTTTTATTCAGAATATACAGGTATTGAAGACAGACCTTTTCGAAAGGTCGCGACGCAAAGTCGTGAAGATTATCGCGTACGTTGTTTTCCCAAACGCCGTCGACGTCGTCGTTTTCGAGGTCGGTAAGATTATGATACGCAAAAGCGTACCAAAAACGGAAGAAATTATCGACGAGAACGTAATTCCCTTTCGAAACGTTGCTTTTATCCTTATCGGACGCGAGCGCGGCAAATTCTTTCTCTATGACGGATATTTCGATTAAGTTTTTGAGATAAACGCTCAATTTGCTTTTTTCGATTTGCGTTTTATTTAGTATATCGCTGAAAGAATTGTTTCCGAGAGCGATAGCTTCGACAATGGTATTATACACGGATATTTCGCGAAGTTCTTGTTTCAGCAAAAACTCTACTTCGTTATATAACAAGCAACCTTTACGAAGAATGCTCCGTTTAACATTTTCTTCGAGTGAAAGTTTGTCGCTGAATTGCCTTAAATAATGCGGAACGCCGCCGAGAATAGAATATGCCAAAAGTTTGTCTTCGTCGGAAAAGTTCGGAAAAAATTTCAATGCGTCGGTATACGGAAGCGGTTCCATTTTATAGATGCCCGAAGTCCTGCCGTATAGCGGATTTTTTTCGGCTAACAATTCTTTTTCTATAAAACTCATTGCGCTGCCGCAAAGAATAATCATTACGTTTTCGTGATGTAACTTTTCGTCCCAAAGCACCTGCAATACCGACGGAATACTCGCGTTCACCCGACAAGCGTACGGGAATTCGTCTATAATCAATAATTTTTTTTGCGTGGTCTTTATATGCAACACGGACAAAAATGCTTTTTCCCAATCAGAAAAGCAATCGACGAACTCAAACGCAGGTATATTATAAGAACGAACTTTTTCGGTAAAAGATTGACGTTGCTTTTTGTCCGTGTACTCTCGGCAAGTATAAAAAATACAAGTTTTGTCTTTGGAAAACTCGTTCAGAAGTTCCGTCTTGCCGATACGTCGCCTGCCGTATAATACGATAAACTCTGCTTTGTCCGACGCATACGCTTCGTTAAGATACCTTAATTCCTTTTCACGTCCTATAAACATACCCGTTTCTCCGTTGCTGTATAATCTAAATTTGTCTAATCGTGATTTGACAATATTAATTATAACCAACTATCCGAAAAAAGTCAATAAAAATTTTTCTTACGTCTTGACTTTATCGGTTAAGTAAAAAGCCGCCCGATAAAGGCGGCTTTTCCGTTAAGTTTAAGGTGCTTTTAAGCGCGATTTTTATTGTTTCGTAAGAGAACTGCACTCGTAAGTGCGGTTGCCCATATCTTCGTCCCTGTATTCTATCGTGCCTTTAAGAACGTTGTTATCGGCGTCGTAGTTAAGAGTAATTTCGTAAATTCCGTCGCTGCTCGTCCCGGACACGGTTTGTTTCGTCACGTCGTAAGTTGCGGTAATGGTATAGTCGCCGAAAAGCATTGTTCCGTCGGCGTTTACGATTATTGTCTTTTCTTCCCCGCTTCCGCCTACCGTGGCGACGAAAGAACCTTTCCACGTTCCGCAAAAGGCTTCGGGAATAATTTCAGTCACTGCTCCCGCGGCGGTAAGGGTCACGCTCTCGCTACCGTAGGTAAGGACCTTAGTCGTCGTGTTAAAGGTATAGCTTACGCCGCTTATTTTGAAGTGAACCGTTTCGCTGCCGTCGAAAATTGCGGCGACGTAGGCGGATCCTTTATACCCTACGGTGAGATCGTCCTTTATATTGAATACGACCGCCGTTCCGTCGGATTCTTCGCCGGTGTATTTGCCGGGTACGTCGGCGGGAAGCGTAGGCGGAGTGGTTGTTCCGGTATAGTCGTACTTCTTGAAAGACGTGTATTTGTCGGTGCTCTTGCCGAATACCTTTGTGGTGTAAGCTACGTTCATATCATAATAGAACACAAAATCGATTTTTTGGAATTCGTTAAATTCGATATGAATTCCGGTGTCGGTCTCCGTATAGGCAGCCCAACCTTCGGCTCCGCCCCAATTGAAGCGATATTCCTTACCGTCGTAATTGTAGTAGAGTACGGCTCCGTGTCCGTATCCGTCGAATACGAGTTTGTAATATTTGTCGTTGTATTCGTAAATATCGTTGCCGTCTTCGTCTTCGTCTATCGCTACGTCCTTGCCGAAGTACCAGACTCCGTAGTACTCGTCGTGTTCTTTCAGGGTAATAACGTAGTTTACACTCTGCGCTGCGGCGTAGTCAAAACCTACTATCACGTCGTCGTCGAACAAAGCTACGATAAGATTATCTTCATAAATACGGTAAGAACCTTTCACGTCGCCTTTTACCGCTCCGCCGATACCGTCTATTACTATGGTTTCTCCGTTATAGGTATAGGTACCGTTTTCCGCGCCGATTGTTTTCATTATACGACTTACGGACTTGTATCCGGCTTTTTCTCCGACGATTAGTCTATATCCCACGCCGTCAATGGTAATTTCGGCACCGTTTACAAAACCTTGTTCCGCCACAATAACCGCGTCGGGCATAAAGGTTTTGTTATAGACGTAATAATAGTGTTCGCCGGCGACGACTACAAACGTAGGCACGTCGTAGTCTCCGAGACCGGCTCCGGGTTTTGCCGAACCGGCTAAATCCGTCCAGGCATAAACCGACTGCTCGCCGTAAGAAGCGGGGGTAAAGATGACGGTCTTGTGCGTCTTCGTGCTGCGATTAAGATTGCCGTAGAAGATATTCCTTTCCGCGTCGTAAGTAAACGTGCTTATATTACCGCTTATCGAAAACTTAAAGAGATTTTCGCCGAACATATAGTAAGACGAGAGAGTGTCGCTGTATGCGCTACTGAAAATCATCGTTCCGTCGGGCTTGAATTCTATGACGTAAGTTTCGCTCGGAACGTAATTATCGGAGGTCGTGCTTATGTACGCAAGATTATATTTGCCGATAAAGGCTTTATCGGAATAGTCCACCGCTTTCTGCTTGCCGAACGTGACGCCCGTAATATCGAAAGCAGAGTTTTTGCCGTCGAAGTCTACCACGACGGTTTCGTCGGCTTCGTTAATCGTTATGGTCATAGAACTATAATAATCGGTAAGTTTGCCGCTCGTTACGGTGGCTACGTTGCCGTCCAACGTATAAGTTCCGCTTACGGTCTCGTCGTTATTGAGGGCGGACACATGAATAGATACGCTATTGTTGCTGCTGAAGGTCAATATGTCGCCGTTGTCGGCAAAATAGTTGCCGAAAAGTTTAAGATCGGGAGCAACCGTAAAATAGTAGTATACCGTGCCGGTCATGCCCGCGTCGAGTCGATACGATATTTTGCCGGTGCTGTACGTTCCGCTGAAATCGCCGACGCCGTCGTATCTCGTGAACAATATATGTTCTCCGTCGAAAGTGTATTCGCCGCTTATTACGGTGTCGTTAATCCACTGCGCGGTGCCGTCTTTTTTGAGATAAAGTATTCCGCCGTCGACCTTGCTCGAGTCTCGGTCTTCCAACTTGGCTTCGCCGGTATAAACGCCGACTACGGCGGTGGGATCGGTCCACTTGGAAGTGAGCGTCATATCCTTAATTACCGGTACGTAATAGCGATATCTCGCACCGTCCGCCACGTAGTAGTCGAAGAAGAGTTCTCCGTCTCTTGCGGCGGGCTTAGCGACGGTGCCGACAAGCTGATAAGAATCGCCGCTCATCGTTCTGTCTATCGCCGTTCCGTCCACGATAAGAGAATATTTTTTATCGCTGTCGGTCTTTTTTGCGGGACGGGCTTTGCCGTTCTCGTCAAAAACTATAGAGCTTTCGCTCCACTTTAAGGTGTTTCTTACCCACTCTTCGGTAAATACGCCGTCTGCCTTTTCCGTCCCGTAAGTTCCATTGGTGTTGTTTACGCCCGAAGCGGAAATATCTTTCTTGTACCAGCAATTAGCGAACACTGTACCCGCGTCGTAAGACATATCATAACTGTCGCCTACTATGTACGCGCCTATATTGCCAGCGTAACAATCGGAAGAAGAACTCTTCTTGCCCCTGACTCTGCCTGCGGCGAAGCTGTCCATTATTATATTATCGCCCATAGAAAAACCTACGATACCGCCGGTATAGCTTCCGGACGTACTCGTTGCGGTCACGTTGGCGTAGCTTGCGCAGTTTATTACAGAAACGCAATTGCCGGAGACGTAAGCGACTATTCCGCCGAGATAGGCGCCGCCATAAACCGCGCCGTCGGCTACGCTGTTTATTATCGCTGCGGCTCCGTTATAGGTATAGAGATATCCGACGAGTCCGCCGTTGACGGCTTTTTCTAATGACGCGCCGGTGCTTTTTGCAATGGTCGTAGTAACGTTTGCATAGCAATTCTGCATATACGCTATGTACGCTTGCTTGGAATCGTCCACTCTCCAATTGCCGGCGATGCCGCCGATGTGGACGACGTTGTTTTGAAGGGTATCGGTGTTAAGCGTACCCGTTACGGACACGTCGGTAAAATTGGTAAGGGTAGCAAGTCCTGCGACTCCGCCGTAGCTTACGCCGCAACTCGTGACGTCGGAATAAGTCGTCACCGTATAGTTTATATCTTCGAGAGTAAGATTATAGATACTCGCTCTTTCGGTCACGCCGAAAAATCCGACGTAGTCCACTCCCGTGCGTATATCGCAAGTTATGGTAAGGTTTTTAATAACGTGACCGTTACCGTCGAAGTTACCCATAAATCCATTGACGGTGACTACTTCCGTATCCCCCGCATCTTCGTCGTCTTCGTCGGGTTCGGCGGTGACCGTCTTACCTGCGGGTTTGTAAACGTAGCCCGCCATATCTATGTTCGCTCCGAGACGGAAATAGGACTTGTAGTAAGTCTCGTTGCCTTCTTCGAAAGGATTGTTCACTCTGTCGGAAAAAGAAATAAGGTCTTCGGGAGTGGAAAGAACGTACGGGTTTTTCTCACTGCCGTCGCCTTTGCCTGTCGGCGTAGGGGCGGATTTTGCTTTCCAGTCGGCAGTAAGAGTAATGTCTGCCGTGACGGGAGTGGTCGCAAAAACGTACTTCTCGCCGTTAAGTAACCAACCCGCAAATTCGTACCCGTCTCTTTCGGGGGATTTCGGTTCTATGGCGTAACCGCCCGACGCAACCGTCTGCGAAGCGATACTAACCCCTTCTCCCGTAAAACTTACGGTAAAACTTTTAGGTCCATTGTCTTTGTCGCAAGCCGCCACCGTAACAGCCATAGCCGCCACGACTAAAACCGCTAACGTTATCTTAAATAATCTCTTGCTTTTCATAAAGCCTCCTTCATTCCGCTTCGGACACGGCGATAAGGTAAATCACCTTGCCGTCTTCCGTTTCGTACTTCTCCGCATCCGCTTCTTCGACGAGAGATATGCGGTAAAGTTTTTCGTATTGTTTTCCGTCGGTCATTTTGTGTACTTCACAAACGTAATACACGCCGTTTTCTTCCTTATAGGTGTAATCGTAGATTTCATCGTCGCCCGCAAAAGTCATTTCCGCCGACGGATCGATATACTCTGCGCCCTTAGAACATCCGTCGAGAGTAAGAGTTTTGCCCGAGGCGGAAACGTAGCGTCCCTCCATACCGTCGGGTATGCTCACTATGGCTACGACGCTGTCGCTCGAATCGAGCAAGACTGCGTTGTTCTCGTCGTAATACCCTAAATAATACAAGAATGTCGTGCCGATATACAGTGCGACGTAGGTTTCGTCTATATAAACCACCGTCACTTCCGAATCTCCGAAGTGTCCTTTGCCGGAGCCGGTACTATTCAAAGTTCCGTCTATACCGATGGTATACTCTGCCGAAACAGAATAGTTTTTGCCGACCAGAACGTGGTAGAGTCCGAGAGAAACGGTTTCGTCCGCACCCGTCAACGTAAATCCGGCGTTCCCGAAAGTAACGGTATAAACGGCTGTTCCGTCTTTTGTCAACGTTGCGGTAATAAGATTTTCGGTTTCGTCAAGAACGTAATCGTATTCGGTGAGCGCTCCGTTTTTGTCTATGGTGGCTTTGCCTATTCCCACGTTGGACTTACCGTTGAATTCCAGCACAAGTCCTTCCGCCTGATACTTATATCCGTATACCGCGTCGGGGTTCTTATAAACGGTGCCGTCTATCGTTATGTCGTCGCCGTCGAGAGTAGCGACGTATTGTACGCCGTTATAACTAAACTTAACTTTGCCTTCCGCCTTGTCGTAATAATATCTTACCTGCGTGGTCTCGCCGTCGGCTTCGGTCACGTCGACGTAGCCTTCCACTATCCAGTCGCCTTCGATTCCGCTGTAAGAAATATCGTATGCGCCGAAACCGTTGAAGTTATAGGCGGTGCCGTCGGCAGCGTTCCATTCGCCGTAGAACGGGTCGGAATAGCACATATTATAGTTGTCGGTAATAAAGCCGGTAGAACTCGTGTACACTGCGAGATACAGAAGTTCCATGCCTTTGTATTCTTCTTTCGTGGACACTTCGAGATTAAAATATCCGTACATCTTCGTTCTGTAATACATAGTGACGGTCAACACTCCTTCGACTTTGTCCGCCGCATATGTAAAACTAATGCCGTTGCTGTCGTAGCCCGTGCCGTATCCGTCTTTGGTTATTCCGTCCAGTCTGAACCAATAGTTATAATAGGTTTCTCTCCAAACGCCCATAAAACTTCCTTCCTTCCCGTAAACGGCGGATACGCCGCCTTCGGTTATTTCGAGAAGTCCGTCGGAATTAAACTTTGCGGTCGCGCCGTTAAACGAAGCCACTCCGTCGGTTACCGTATAGGTATATTCGTTTCCGCCGTAGGTTACGGTGTCGATTCCGTCGAAGGTTATTTTCTTTATGGTATTAAATCTCGTTTCCCACGTTCCGCCGAATTCGTCTAATTTGGTGACGCGGAAAGAGCTGTTGTTGGTGATAACGTCGCTCGTAATCGTAGCCCTTACGGTCTGCATTCCGATAGAAAGCGTAACGCTGTTACCTGCGCAGCTGTAAGTAAACTGTCTGCCGTCGGAAGTTTTGCCCGTGCCGTCGGCAAGGAAAGTATAGATTACTTTGGAAGAGTCGTACCATTCGCCCATAGCGTTGTTTCTTGCGGTGGCGACGATTTCCGTGTTAAGAACGGCAGCCGTACCTTTCGTAAAGTAGATATTATCGTAGATAATAAGTCCGTCGCTCGTCTTTTCGGCGTAGTAATCGTTATTTAAGTTCCTCTGATTAGCGTATTTTGCGTAAGTTTCGTCCAAGTAAGCGAAATATCCGTCTCTTATAAGGATATTTTTTCCGTCGTAAACGTAAACGTAATTAGCTATCATCGCGCCGTCGCGCATGGTCATTTTGCCGTTATCGTCGAAGGTAAGCGTAATCTCGTTATCGCCGATTACGGTATGATATTCGCCCGCTACGGAAGAATAATCGTAAAATCCGACGTAGATAGTCATATCTTGCGTAACTACCAATGCAGACGGAACTCTCTTAGTCAATTCGCTGTCGAAGAAATATCCGTAAGAAATGGTTCCGTCGTCGGCGACGAAATTGTTCATTCCGTTGCCGTCGTAAATCCAGTATACCGGACCATAACCTTCCATCGTAACCACGTCGGTAGAAATGGTAAGGTCTTCGCCGTCGTTACCTTCGCGAGTAACGTTCTTGCCGAATTCGAACGTAACTTCGATATCCTTATTTACGTCATCGCCCGCAGCGTCGGGAAGTATCTTTCCGTCGACGGTTTTCCAGTCGGCGGCGTCCCAGTTAAGCAACGTTACGAGTTCGGTAAGGTTGTTGAGATTATAAGTAGTACCACCGTTCGTTACCGTTCCGTTTTCGTCGTAGAAAGAACCTATGCAGGAAGCCTTACGGGAGTCTACGGTATCGTTGCCGTCGCCGTAAATTATTCCTATAATATCGCTCGTTTCGTACTCGGGTTCTTTCCCTATCGTTTCGCATACGGCGGTGGACGCGCAGTAAGTCACTACGGTTTCGTTGTCGGCTACGCCGGCTATCGCTCCCGCCGCGGCGTAATCGTCCGCGCTCTGAGCGTTGATTTTACCTTTAGAGAAGCAGTTCGCGACCGAGCTTCTGTCACGGAGATATCCTACGATACCGCCGCTTATTATGCTCTTGCCGTTAATTTCTCCGTCGAATACGCAGTTATAAACGTACGCGGGGGTGCTTTCGCTGCTGCCGTGAGTAGCTCCCGCTATACCGCCCGTGGTGTAAATCGTTTCTTCCCCTTCGCTCGAAAGAATTGCGTTTACGCTGCAGTAAGTTATCGTACCCGTGTAGTCGGTCTGATAACCCTGTACGAAACCGCATATACCGCCGAGATAAACGATATAGTCGTCGGGGTCAAGGGTGTTAATTACTTTTATGCTACCGTCGAAATTACAGTTGGTGACGTCGCCGCTTATGCAGTACGCCGCCACGCCGCCTATTATGTAGTTAAGGCTTTCGGTGGTTTCCACTTCGATATCGGCGTTAAGATTAAGATTTTTTACCACGCCGTTGGCGATACAGCCGAAAAAGCCCGCCAGACCGCCGTCGGTGTTTACGGTGTAATTCGATACGGTGTGATTTTTGCCGTCGAAAGTTCCCATAAACTGATTAGAAGTAGTTCCGATAGGTTCCAATTCAAAACCTTTCATGTCTATATCGGAACGGAGTTCTATATAAGACTCTTTATATGTGGTATCGCCTGCGTTAATCGAGTCGGTGATAAGACGCAACTGCGACGCATTTTCGATAAGATAAGGATTTTTGCTTGTACCCGCGCCATTAACTTTCATATCGTCGCGCTGTAAGCCCGAAATGCTTACCGTCACGGAAGTAACGTTGCCCGCTACGAAAGAGTATTTGCCGTCCGCGCCTGCGGCAACGGCTTTGCCGTCGACGGTCACGACGGGTTCTCCCGTGTAGTACGGAGAAACGATTACGCCGAATTTTACCGTCGTCCCGGGTTTAACCAAACGCGGAACGCTCCCTTCGTAAGAAAACTTCGCGCTTTCGTCGGTTCTCCAATTTATTCTCGCGTCCTGCGTGACGGGGGGCTCGGTCTGTTCCTGCCATATAGCTTCCAACGTAAGGTCGGCGTTGACGGCGGCGGAAAAGTCGTAGGCTTCGGTTTCGCCCTGTTTTACCCAATGAACGAAATCGAACCCGTCTTTTACGGGAGTCGCGGGTTCTACGGCGGCGTTACCTGCCGGCACTTCCGCTACGAGATTCGCCTGACCGTTGTTATAAACGTAGGTCACCGTAAACTTAGTCGGCTCTTCGTCCTTGCAGGCGACGAGCGTCGTCGCGCAGACTATAAGCAAGGCTACCGCTACGATGATTATCAGATTTTTTCTTTTGTTCTTTGTCATCTTTGCTCCTTTCGGGACGAACCGCAATTTCGTCCAAGGCTACTATCTCTATATATATAACGTTCTCTCTTTGCCTTAATTTAATCTTTAACTAATCTTCCTGCGAATAAAGGTGGCACGCCACGCAATGTCCGTCGCCGTAGTCGATAAACTTCGGTTCGACTTCCTTACATATTTCCATACACTTGTTGCAACGGGTATGGAACTTACAGCCCTTAGGCGGGTGTGCGGGAGAAGGAATATCCCCTTCCAGAATTATTCTCTTTATCTTCGTGTCTGGGTCGGGTATCGGCACCGCCGAAAAAAGAGCCTGCGTGTAAGGGTGCATCGGATTGGCGAAAAGGTCTTTCTTCTTGCCGTATTCAACCATATTGCCGAGATACATTACCCCTACTTCGTCGGAAATGTGTTCCACCACCGACAAGTCGTGCGATATGAATATGTAAGCAAGGTTGTCGGATTGCTGCAAGTCCTTAAAAAGGTTAATGACCTGCGCCTGTATGGAAACGTCGAGCGCAGAAACCGGTTCGTCGCAAATAACGAGCTTCGGTTTAAGCGCAAGCGCCTTGGCTATACATATACGCTGTCTTTGTCCTCCCGAAAATTCGTGCGGGTATCTTTCGAAGTAATGCGGTTGCAATCCGCACTTAATCATAATGTCTACGACGTAGTCCTTATAATCGGCGGGCGGAACCACTTTATGAACCTTTACCGCTTCGCCCACTATTTCGCCCACCGTAAGACGGGGAGAAAGGGAAGAATACGGATCCTGGAATATCATCTGGAAGTTGGGGCGGAGTTTTCTCAACGCTTCCCCTTTCAGCTTCTCTATATGCATACCGTCGAAGATTATCTCTCCGTCGGTCGGTTCGTACAAACGGAGAATGGTACGCCCTAACGTGGTCTTTCCGCAACCGGATTCGCCGACTATACCGACAGTCTTGCCCTGTTTTAATCTTAAATTAACGCCGTCGACGGCTTTAAGATAAACGCTCTTTTCTTTGTTGACCGACTTCGATATCGGGAAGTACATTTTAAGATTGTTTACTTCGAGTAGGTTCTTGTGGTCGTCTTCTTCCACGAGACGAAACCTTTCCGTTACGGATATTTCGGTTATTCTTTCAAATACTAACTTCTCTTCCATTATTCGTTCTCTCCTTTATCGTACAGGTGGCACGCTACGAAATGAGTTGGGCTTACCTGTATCATTTCGGGATAGTCCGCGTTGCAACGGTCGCACTTCATATTGCATCTGTCCTTAAAGTAACATGTAGACGGCATATTGATGGGATTGGGGACGTTGCCGGGGATGCTGTACAGCCTGTCGACTTCCTTGCCTACTACCGGTTTACTCTTCTGCAAACCTATCGTATAAGGATGCATCGGATTTTTGAATATTTCCTGCACCGTGCCTTTCTCGACTACTCTTCCCGCGTACATAACGACTACGTAGTCCACCATTTCGGCAATAACGCCCAAGTCGTGGGTAATAAGCATAATGCTTCCGCTTATTTTGTCCTTGACGGAGCGTAAAAGGTCGAGTATCTGCGCCTGGATTGTTACGTCCAACGCCGTAGTAGGTTCGTCGGCTATGATAAGTTTAGGATTGCAGCAGAGAGCCATAGCTATCATTACGCGCTGACGCATACCGCCGGAAAGTTGGTGCGGATAGGATTTATAAACGTGTTCGGGCATGGCTATACCGACCAATTTAAGCATCTCTATACTGCGTTCTTTTGCGGTTTCTTTGTCTGCGCCGTCGACGTGAAGAAGAGTCACTTCGTCAAGCTGATTACCGATAGTAAAGACGGGATTAAGGCTGGTCATGGGTTCCTGGAAAATCATAGCTATCTCTCTTCCTCTTATGGAACTCATCGCGCTTACGGGCATCTTCGCTACGTCGTAAACTTCTTCGTGTTCTTCAAAAACCTTTTTATAACGAGGTTTTCCGTGTTTGTTGAGAGCCTGAACCATAACGGGCTGTCCGTTCTCGTCGAGAACGACGTTGCCGTTTTCGTCGACTTTTTCTTTCATAACGGGTTCGGTGCCGACGGGAGTCCTTACGGTAGAACGAAATCTTATGCTGCCCTCCACTATCTGACCCATAGGTCCCTGAACGAGTTGCATAAGCGAAAGGCTCGTTACGCTCTTGCCGCAACCCGATTCGCCCACGACGCCCACGGTAGAACCCTGCGGAATGTCGAACGAAACGCCGTTGACGGCTTTTACGGTGCCGTTATCGGTGTAGAAGTAGGTGTGAAGATTGTCGAACTCAACCACGTTGCGTTCATCGCGCATAGTGGTGACGTAATCTTCTTTCTTGTAGGAAGATCTCTTCTTCTGGAGAGCTTTTATCGTTCTTATATTTTCCTTAGCGATATTTCTCGATTCCTTAGACGAGATATAATGCTTGTTCTTTTCGTTATTTTTAGTCTTCACTGCCGTTACCTCCTTGCTTTCGGGTCGAATGCGTCGCGCAATCCGTCGCCTACGAAGTTAAAGGCGAGTACCGCCAGAACTATGCATACGCCCGGTGAAATCCAAAGGTTGGGGTACAGTCTTAACGCAGTGTTGTTTGCGGCGGCGTTAATCATATTTCCCCAGGTAGCGTATTCGGCGGGAAGACCTATTCCTAAGTATCCTAACGTGGCTTCGGTAAGGATAATTCCGCCGAGACCGAGCGTCATTGATACGATAAGCTGCGGCATAACGTTCGGGATAAGGTGCTTGAATATCTTACGACCTACCGGAAGTCCGCTTGCTTCGGCGCTGAGCATAAAGTCCTGTTCTCTTAAAGAAAGGATTTGTCCGCGCACGAGACGCGCCGTGCCTGCCCAACCGAACAAGGTCATCATAGCCATCATTATGTAAAGTTTAGCGGGGCCCGTTATGCCTTTTGCGTTAAGCGAAACGCCCACTATCATAAGCATAGGCAGGGTAGGAACGCAGTTGAAGATATCCACTATTCTCATTATTATCTGGTCTACCCATTTACCGAAGTAGCCCGCGAGTCCGCCCAAAAACACGCCGATTAACGTTTCTAAGATAATAACGACGAAACCTAACGTAAGGGACACTCTTCCGCCGTACATAAGACGGGAGAACACGTCGAAACCTTTGTCGTCGGTGCCGAGAAGGTGAGTAGCCGACGGCGAGAGATAGTTGCTCGGCTGAGCGAAAGTTACTATATAGACGGTTTCGTCGCCGATAGTAACTTCTTTGCCGTATTCTTCGGTAACGGTCACGCTCTCGTCGGATACTCTTTCGCCCCAGATAAACGGGAGATTCGTAAACAGCGGTCCTATAAACGAGAACAAAAACAGTATTACGAGAATGATAAGTCCGGTCATAGAAAGTTTCGAGCGGAAAAATCTTTTAAGGACTATTCTGCCCGGGCTTAACGTTCTGCCGGTTATTTCTTCTATGCTTTCTTCTTCGACGACGCCTGCGGCTCCGTCGTTAAATACTTCTTCGTGTATGTCTTCGATAGCGTCCGCTACGGGGTTGACTTCATCTGTCTTAACGGTTTCGGTGGCGTTAATCGAAGTTTCTTGCAGTATCTTTTCGTCTTTTTCCATTGTTTACGCCCCCCTATTTACCGATTTTGACACGCGGGTCGACTACCGCATACATAAGGTCGCTCAGCAGCGTGCCTATTACCGTAAGTACGGCTATGAACATGTTGTACCCCATAATAAACGGTATGTCCGCCACGACCAAAGCGTCGTAAGCGAGTTTTCCTATACCGGGGATACTGAACACCGTTTCCGTAATCATCGCTCCGCCGAAAAGACTCGGCAGAATACCAGCCATCATGGTGACGAGCGGTATCATCGTGTTACGGAAAGCGTGCTTATAAATTACCGTCCTCTCGCTCAGTCCCTTAGCTCTCGCGGTACGAACGTAGTCGGCGTTAAGAGCTTCCAACGTGTTCGTTCTTGTATAACGCATAAGAGAACCTATCGAAAGAATGACGAGTACCGTCATGGGAAGAACCATATGCCACAGCTTATCGCCGAGACGAACGTACCACGCCGCCCCTACGGGTAGCGAAGTGGAAGCTATACCGCCTACTTCGAACCAACCTAACTGAACTGCAAACAGCCTAATAAACAACGCCGCAAGGAAGAACGTCGGCAAGGATATACCTATCATGGCGAATACCGTAACGGTATAGTCGATGACTCCGTACTGATTGGTAGCGGCTTTGATTCCGAGCGGAATGGCTATCGCAAACTGCAAAATGGTAGCGATAAACGCTATCGCAAAGGATATGCCCATATTCTGGGTAATGACGTCCGCAACGGGCTTTTTGTACTTGAACGACATACCTAAGTCGCCTTTAAGCATATTGCCGAGCCAACCGAAATAACCCTTTATTATCGCGACGAACTTGTTCCAGCCGGTAGCAACTTTGTAGGTTATGGAGTTGCCGCCCGCTTCTTGTCCGTCTTTATATAACTTCAACGCTCTTACCGTCTGCAAGTCGTTTTCGTTATAGACGATTTCGAAAGTACCGCTTTCTTCGGGAATAAACACTTCGTCTATCGTGATAATCGTGCCTTCGACGTCGTCTTCCGAACCTTCTGTAGCGGAAGTAGAAGTTCCTTTCGCCTTGACGGTGCCTATTCTGTAAGTTCCGTCTTCGTTAAGATACAAACGGGTGCTGTGGTCGCCGTCGTAAGAACCGACGTACCATTCTTTATACTTCTTTTCTGCTTCGGCGAGAGCTTCCGAAAGGTTTTTCGTTTCGGTTTCTCTTTCGGCGTCGGTTATGTCCGCGCGAGCAAGTTCTTTCTGAATTCTCGCTATCTCGTTTTCGTACAAACGAATATCTTCGCGGTTTTGTTCTTTGGTGTTTTTGGTAAAACTCTTGTCCGCGAAGCTGCTTCCCTCTCCTACCTTTACTGTAAGGTAAGCGTCGGGCATAGCCAGACCGTACAATTCCTTAATACGGTCGACGTCTTCCTGTCGCATCGTACCTTGCGCGACCGCCGAAGAGTATTGTTGATCAACGTAGTCGGTAGGCATCATTCTCGCGAGAGAATAGATAATAACCGACACGCCGAACAAAATAAGTATCGACAGCAGCAATCTTTTTACGATGTATTTTATCATATCCATAATTATATCCTGCCTTCTCTTGCTCCGCCCGTAAGACGGAGTATCGGGTGTGTGTCGTACCCTTTACGGGTATATTTTTTCTTTCGTACGACCCTAATAAATAAGGTTCTTTCTTAAAAACTACCTTACCCTACGGGAATTGTCCCGCAGGGTATGGCTCGTTTTCGATTAAATTGTTCTGCTTTTGAAGATTTTTATCTTCAAACCTTTCCTTATCTGTAATTGAGTTCCCAAATTCTGGAAAGGAGTCCGTTGTAGGGCGAACGTTCGCTTTCGGGCGTAAGAGTGCTTTCGTCGATTACGTCCTTGTTGTACGCCGACATATCTTTTCTCTGATAAGTGGGCATTTCTACCGCGAGTTCCATAATCTTGTCGAGAGCCTTGGCGTAGATTTCCTTTCTTTCGGACTGAACGGTGGTAGCTCTGCCTGCGTCGATAAGTTCGGACAGTTCGGTGATTATTGCGTATTCCTGCGAATACGCTTCGTTGTTTTTACCGGCTTTAATTTGCTTATAACCCCAGTTGCTGGTGGAGCTTGCCTGAGAGTCGATGTGATAAACCTGATACATATCGGGGTCTATCGTCGAAGACCAAGCAGCCGCCCATATAGCGAGCTTGCCGTTGCTGAGGTCGCTCAACGCGGTGGTGGAAGTAACTACTCTTACGTCGACGCCGTGCGCGTTAAGAATTTCTTTCGCTTTAAGGAACATAGCGTATGCCGGGTGGTCGGTAGAACCGCCCGCTATCGTCATGGTGTAGTTGGTACCGGAAAGAGTGTCCCTGCCGTAACCTTGTATTTCTTTTTCGTAGATACCGTCGGGATTCTTCTGATATCCTTCCGCAGTAAGCATTTCGTCGATGTAGTATCCCGTCGAGTCGTAAGCGTAGCTTACTCCGCTTGCTTCGTCGACGTAAGTGGTCGCGTCGCTCGGATAAGCCCAGCTTGTTTTGGACATAGGACGAGTGATAAGGGTAGCAAGACCGCCCTTGTAATAGTTTTGAGTAATGAGAGCGGTGTTCATAGCTTTCATTATTACTCTTCTTACGGTGATGTTCGGAACGAATCTCGGGTTGATACCGACGTAACCGTAACCGCTGGTGTCTATTTCTACGTCGCCGAGTCCTGCATTTCTTACCGCCGCGATGTTTTCCTGCGTAGCGGACGGGTCGCCGAAGTCGATATCCTTGTTCGCGAGAGCGTTAATAATCTGGTCGGATTCTACTACTTTGTATCTGAGATACTTAATCTTCGCATTGCTCAATTCTTTACCTACGGTATTGAAGTATTCGTTGCGTTCGTAATAAACCATGTTGTTGTTGAAGAAGTTGGAAGCGGTTACCGTTCCGCTGCCGCTTTCGTTGCTGGCTTTGTACGGACCTGCACCCAAAGGCAAACCGACCTTGTCGGAAGCGTTAATAACGTTGTTCATAAATTCGATGCTACCGAATTCGAGACCGAACTCGGTGGTTCCGTTAAACGCCGCTATGTAGTCTTTACCGTTCCAGTTACTGCTGGAATAGTAGTGCATCGGGGACACGGTGAAAGCGAAGTTGTAGATAGCTTTCGGGTCTACGTTGTTTATCTTTATGGTGAGTACGTCGTATTCGGTGTCGAGAGCCGAGCCATTGAATTCGGAAGTTCTTCTGGTGGTGATACCGGAGATATTGGGTACTATCTTGTCGGTGCCCGAGAAGTAATCGCTCTTTGCTTCGGCGGTAAACTTGTCGAGTATGGTGGTAGCCGTAGCCCAAGACGTAATTACTTGTTCGAACTGCGTGCTGTCGGTTTTCGTGATTCCGCCTGCGGGGAAGTAAGAATCATAAACCGAGTCTATACAATATTTCTTAATCTGGTCGTCCAAAGAAAGTCCGGCGTACTTTTCGGGTTCGTCATTGATCCCGACCATAATTTCTTCATCGTATATTTTTTGGGCTTTTGCCGGGTCAAGTTGATAGTTGCCATCTTTATTTTTGACAAGCTTACCTGTCCCTTCCTCACGAAGAAGGAATTCTGTATTTCCGCCGTCGTTCATCAGGAAAACCTGCCATTTAGCGGTGAATCCCCAGTCCTCGTAGCTTTCTACGCTGGCGTTGTTCCAGTCGGTGTTAAGTTCTTCCTTAAAGGTAGCGGCTACGGTAGCGTAGTCCTTTTCAAGTTGAGCTTTCTGCGCGTCGTCCCATATGTCGGCGGGTTTGTCTTCGGTTCTGGTACATAATCCGACCAACTTAACGTATTCTACGTTGTCCAGAATACGGATATGTGCTTTAACTACGAATTGTTCTTCGAAAGCGGAGGAGTCGGAAGTTTGTCCTTCCTCCTGCATTCTGTAATTTTTAAGTCCTACTATGTCTGTAGAGTAGATAGTCGCGTTGCCGGTGTAAGCTGGGTCGAGATATACGTAAAGGTTAAATAATACGTCCTTTATCGTAAGGTCGTGTCCGTCGGAGAACTTAATTCCGTTTTTGATAAGGAATTCGTACGTGGTGCTTGACTTGTCCGCGGCTTCGGTCACGGTATAATCTTTCGCTACGCACGGTTCGTTCTCACCGGCTACGATATTGCCCTTGGAATCGGTACTGAGCATACCTATCTGAGTCTGTCCGACTATCGAAGAGTCGTAAGCGGAACTCGAAAAATACGGGTTGAACACGCCGTCGGGAGTAGAAATACTCATAGAAAAGGCGCGGGTTTCCGTATCGTAAGTCTGTTTGTTCTTTTTGCAGCCGGCAAGTAAGCAGGCGAGCATCGCGACCATTGCGAAAACAAACACGATTCCGATAATCTTTCTGGTCTTTTTCATAATGCCTCCTTTATTTCCTCATAAAGTTGTTATTTATTTAAGTTTTTCGGCGGTGACTGCGGAATAATCCGTATTAGTCACGTCCTCGGTTCTGACGTTATTGATAGCTATCCAGGTGTAGACTTCTGTAGAAATAGACTTACTGCCGTCGTAGGTAATCTTCCCGCTGACGGTCACGTTATTAAACTTAGCTCCTTCTTCCGCTTCGTAAGCCATAAAGCCTACCCGGTACGTTCCGCCAAACTGCGCGATAAACTTAATCTCCGCATTCTCTATCGTAAGGTCGTAGATATTTGCGTCTTTTCTGAGCGTAGTGAACAAGCCGAAACCTTCTTTATCTGTCTTCGTTCCTGCAAAGTCGACGCTTATTCCGATAAGTTTGTGTCCGTTGCCGTTAATGGTTCCGTTAAAACTTCTCGATATCCACGTCGAACCGGAGAAGTCCAGATCGGCGTCGAGATAAATATTGCCGTTGTTTGCAATAGCGTTGTTGAACGTTCTTTCATTATTTACTATAGTCCAGTTACCTTCGATAAACTTTACGTATACGGTGACGTCTTCCGCCGTCATAACGAACGACGTCCAGTCCACCTTTTCCGTCATCGCTTCGTCCGAATAGTAATCGTACAGAGTGTATCCGTCTTTCTTCGGAGCGACTACGCTGCTCGGTCTCGATTTCGCTTCGCCCACGCGGCAGGAGTCGGTCTTGACTACTTCTCCGGTAAGTCCGTCTTTATAAATAACGGAAGGACTCTTGACGAGATTAGCGTAGAGAGTAACGCTCTTTTCTACCGTATCGGTGTCGAAGTTCCACTTCGTAGCGAGTTTAACTTTCTTTTTGTTCTCGGTTTCCGCATTTGCGTCAAAAACGTTGCCGTCTTCGTCGAGAGCGTTACCGTCGGCGTCGGTTTCCGCAAGGTACCAGCCTTCGACGTAATACCCCGAAATTTCGTAAAGCGTAAAATCGTTGGAATATCCGGGCTGAATTATCACCCTTCCGCCTTTCTTTACACCGAGATACTGGTCCTTAGCCACGGTGGACATACTGCCCGTGTTGTAATTAAACGTGACCAGACAGTCGTACGAAGCCTGGTTTCCGCCGTCGGAACACGCCGTAAGAGTCATAGCCGCGATCAGTACGAGTACTGCCAGAACGATTGTGTTTTTAATTCCTTTTTTCACCTTATCACCTGTCGATTATTTTTCTTCGTTAGTGTCGTTGTCTTTATTTTCCGCTTCGGTATTTTCGTCAGCAGCGATTTCCTTTTCGGGGAGAATTATATCTTCGGACTTAACCTTGCCGAAAATTCCTGCTTTCTTCTTACGGAGAATAAGGATTATAGCTACGGCTACTCCGGCAAGAACGACTACGCCGCATCCTACGCTTATACCCACGATAGCTCCTGTGGACAAACCTCCCTTATCGTTATCGTCGGGATTGACGGGGCCGTCGTCCTGTCCGCCCGCTACCACGTTTACGAACACTTGTACGGTGTAACTTTGTCCGCGTTCGGTGTAGGTCACGGTGACGTATTCGTCTTCCGTCGTAAGAACCGTCTTGTCTATTACGATTTCCGAGGCGGATACAAGAACTTCCGAAGTGTCTTCGTATACTACCTTAATTACCATACCCGTCGGGTCGAAACTTTCGCCTGCGGTGTACTGAATTTTGGTCGGTATACGAGCTAACTCTATTCTGTCCACGTTTACCGGATACCCCAACGCGGCTTTCTTGTCTCTCAACGCCTTTTCGGCGGCGAGCAGAACTTCGTTTTTATCGGTTACAAGCGCGAGCTGTTCGGTAGACGTTATTTTATTGTACGCAAGTCTTGCCCGTTTTACCGCTTCGCTTATCCCTGTGAGAGCGTCCATATCGGCAGCCGCCGCGATAGCGTCGTTGCTCATGACGGAAGCGATGTCGTCGATAGCCGCGATGGCTTCGTGCGTGGTATCGTCGGGAAGAATTTCGTCGGTCACGGTTGTCGTTTCGAAGAAGTTCGTCCAAATGGTCGTGTCGTATCCCTTTCCGTTCTTCGCATACGTAACTTTAAGTCCGAAGCTCGGAGCATCATAACTTGCGAAACTGTCAGCGTATAATCTTCTTCCCACGTAGTCGTAGAAGTTAGCGTAATAAACGGTTCCGCCGATACATACGCCGCTTTCGGTCCCGAATATCTGATAAAGGAAGTATTCGCTCTGCGTAACGGCATTTTTGTATATGCTTGCGTCGACGTAATCCGCTTTAAGGACGGGAGCCTGAACGCTGTTGAAGGTGTAATCGTTTACGGTGCTGTCGAAGAAAGCGTAACTTCCTATGGACTTAACGGTATACGGGAAGGTTATTTTTTCCAAAACCGAGACGCCTTCAAAAGAATTTGCTCCGATTTCCAGAGTCTTGTCGGCTACGACGTAGCTTGTTCCTTCCTTAGCGGTGGGGTATTGTTCGAGAACGAGTCCTTTTTCGACCGTTTGTCCGTTTTCAACGACTCTGACCACCGAGTAAAGTACGCCGTCTATCGACTTGAAGCCTTCGTTGCCTTCGGCTACGAGTATTTCTTTAAGGGTGTCGATATAGCTGAACGCGCCTGCGCCGTAAGAAGCTTCGTTTCTGTATCTCGTTTCTTCCACTCTGCCCTTTTCGTCGAGTTTGTCCCAACTATAAACGTAGTTTCTGTCGTTGAAACTTGCGGGGAGCGTTACCGTAGTGAGTTTAGTATCGACAAACGCGCCTATGCCCACAACTTTAAGGCTATTAAACGTAACGCTCGTCAAAGGCACTGATAAGAACGCATATTCGCCTACGTATTCCGCCGAGGTAAGATTAGCCGTCGCAAATGCGGTATTCGAAAACGCACGGTCGCCGATACTTACTATTTTGCTTAAATCTGCGGAAGATAACTTCGTCGCGTTGTTGAAAGCGTACGCTTCTACCGACCTGACTCCATTCAGGTTTATCGAAGTAAGGTTATCGGCGTACATAAACGCCGCCGTACCTATATAAGTCACGCTGTCCGGCAACGATACGTCGGTCAAGGCTTCTCTCTTCGTTGCGGAAGCGAAAGCGTAATCGCCTATCAAAGTCGTTCCGTTTCCGAAGGTGGCGTCGGTAATGTTGTTGCTGTTATAGAAAGCGTAATCGCCCATTTCGGTCACGCCGCCGACAGTTACGCTCGTAAGAGCGGAGATATTCGAAAAAGCTCTTTCGCCTATTACGGTAAGTTTGGGGAAGTTGGCTTCGGTAATCTTACTTTCTCTGAAAGCGGATACGCCTACTTTTTGGAGATTATTGGCGACGAAGGCTTTTATCCCGCAGTTTGCGAAAGCGTAGTCTCCCGCTTCTTCGACTTTGGGCATATCGACGGAAGTCAGTTTGCCACAGTCCTTAAAGGCGTTTTCACCGACGACGGTCACGTTAATAAGACCGTTTACTTTCGTAAGGTTGTAACAGCCGCTGAACACTCCTTCTGGAAGCGAAGTCAACGCTGTGGAAAGAGTAACTTCCGTAACACCGCTGCCCGCGAAAGCGTATTCGCCTATTTCGGTCACGCTGCTTGCGTCGAATGCGGTAAGTCCGTTAAGTCCGCTCAAAGCTCCGCTTCTTATCTTCGTCACCGAATCGAGAACCGCTATCGTGCTCCTGCCCGTCGGCACTGCGACAAGTTCTGTCTTCTCCTTATTATATAATACGCCCGAATCGGTCGAGCCGTCGCCCGCGGAGTAGTTGAGGCTGTCTTCGGTAACGATAAATTTACCGAATCTTTCGCAACCGGTAAACGGAGTGCCTGTGCCGAACCTTATATCGGCGTCATCGTCGAGAACGACGGTCTGTAAACCGCTACCCGAGAACGCTCCGCTTTCTATAACGTAACTTCCCGCAGGAAGAGTAATCGAAGTAAGGCTAAGGGTAGAAGCGAAAGCCTGTTGCGCTATTCCCGTAAGGTTTGCTTTGTCGGTGAAGTTAAATTTGGTAAGTCCCGTTCCGCTGAACGCGCCTGCGCTTATATAAGTTCCCGAGAAGTCGAAAGTACTCAAAGCGGTGCAGTTGCTGAACATATCTTCGCCGATGTTGGTGTTTTCGTCGGTTATTACGGTACTTAACTTAGTACAGCCTTTGAACACGCCCTTGCCGGTGACTCTGAGTTCGCTAAGGTCGATGGTTTCGAGAGAAGTACACTTTTCGAAAGCTCCGTTGCCTACCGTGGTAAGACGCTTGGAGTTTTCGATAGTGACGAGCGAAGTACAACCGCTGAAAGCATAGTCGCCGATAGTAATTGCGGCGGTGTACTCGGGATGTTCCACCTTTTCTTTATCGACAAACTTGCCGAAAGTAATCTTTTTGAGTTTTGCGCAATCCTTGAACGCTTCTTTGTGAATAACGATGCATTGTCCTGGAACTACGATTTCTTCAAGGTTTGTACAGCCTTTGAAGGCTTCTTTCGGAATTTCGGTAAGGGTCGACGGGAAGACTATTCTTTTAATGGTGGTGTTGTATTGGAAGCACTCTTCGTCAAGATACATTATATTCTTGCTTTCGGGTATTTCCACGTTTTCTCCGCCGTAATAGTCGTACAACGTGTAGTTTATTATTCTGTATTCGTCGTCTACGGTGACGCTTACGCTCTTGCTTGCGGTGGCGTTGCCGACGACGGAAACGGTTATTATCGCCGTGCCTTTCTTGTGGGTAGTGACGTTGCCTATCTTATCCACGCTTGCTACCGACGGATTTGCCGACGTCCATTCGTAGGATATGTTGCTTAAATACCACGGATCGGCTTTAACCTTGAACTGAACCGTCTGGTTAGGATACATTTCGAAGGACGGTAACGTTCCGTCGAGATTAACGACGTAGTCCTTTCCGTTCGCGACGGGTTCCAACGTAATTTTATTAAGTCTCGGAAGCTTTTTAGCCTCTCCTTCAACCGTCACGTCTATACGTGCGTAGATTACCTGCGAAGCGGAGTCTGCGACGTCGCAAAGATATACGGTGGCGATACCGTTTTTCGAACCGAAAATTTCTTCTTCGTTTGCTTTAACGTAGGAGCTGCCGCTCTTGACGTAGTAAGACAAACTTCTGGAAGCCACGCTCGCGGGAGTAATCGCCATAGACGGCTTGTACACTTCGTTCGGAGCTATGGAAAGTTCGTAAATCCTGTATTCCATACCGTCGCCTGCCGTGTTCTTTCCCGTTCTGCCGGTGTCGACGAGTTTTTCGTCGGTGGCGAGTATTACTTCGTCGGGATAATCGATAGCCGCGGGAGCGGAAACAACGTAGGTAGACTGGTTCATGGCGTAGTCGTCTACCGCAAGATACAGCTTACCCGTCTTGACGTAGTCTTCGTAAATATCGGTGATTTCGAAAGAAACGGTAGAAGTTTCTCCCTTTGCGCCGTATACGGGGATAGGATACTTAGTAGCGAGCGTAAGCACGTTCTTGCCGCCCTTATCCTGTTTTATATAGCATGGCATAACGTCCATAACGTATTGGTTATCGAAGACGTCCACGTCCATATAAATCTTGTATTTTATCTGTTTGTTTTCATCCTTGTAGGAGTCGAAACGGATACGGTAGTCGAGTACCTGCGGGGCTTCGTAGTCCACGGTGAACTGGAAGTCGAACGTTCCTCTTTCGGGATTGGTCACTTTTTCGTCTCTTTCCTGTCCGTAAACCCCTTCGAGTTCTCCCTGCAAGGATACGTAATAGGTGTTGTTGTTGGTGAGTCCCCAAGTACTCGGCTTCATTTCCATCATTATTATCGCGCCGCGATTTCCGCCGCCGGCTGCGTAAGACTTACTTACGTTTTCCTGTTTTTCGGTATATACCACGTTACCCGTAGCGGCGTCGGTGACGGTGACGGTCATATAAGCCGCGTTACGCAACAGTCCCGCGTATACCATATACATTTCGTAAATGGTTCTTTGTCCCTGCGTATCGAACATAGATACGGCGGCTTTCTCTCTTTCGGGATAAATCTGAACTTCGCTTTCGTCCATCGAGTAGAGATAAGAACCGAGAGCGATTATATACTGGTCGTCGTAGTATCTGCCGAGCGGTCTGGTTTCCGCCGCGCTGGCTTTGAGTTTGTCTTCCGCCGGTACGCCCGTGTCCTTTTGGCTTTCGGCGAGTTCGTACGCGTCGTAGTCGAACAAAGGTCCGTCGTTCCAGTCGCCGTAAAAAGCAAGGTACGGAAGACCTATCGTAACTTTCGTGCCTGCGGCTTCGTCCGCTACCAATGAAACGAAACCTTCTACGTACATACCGTTGGCGAAGCTGCTTTCTATATACTGTTTAGCCGCCGCGCTCAGTTTTATCACGATTTTTACGGAGAGTTTAGCATTGGCGGGGACTTCTATCTTGCCGCTGTGTGCCGTTCCGTTGACGTAATAAGCAATATCGCTGTCGTCGAGCATGTGAGCTTTTTCGGCGACGGTCTTGTTATCGGAAGCCAAAGTTTCCGTCATAACGTAAGTTTTCGGGTCGTAAGATTCCGTTTTACCGGAAATGTTGTTGATAACGAAATTAAGAACGTATTCGCCCGTCTTCTTCTTGTCGTCGAAAAGTTCGATTTTCGTCTTGTCTTTTTCTTTACCTTCGGTATCTAAAACGGTAAGATAGCTTTCCGTGTGTATCGCGTTGTAGATGCCGGCAAGTCCTGCTCCCTGTTTACGGGGCGAATAAGGATTGCCTTCTTCGTTGTTAGCGATAGTAGCGGTGCTCATAAGCACCTGATTTACTCTTGCGGCGAGTTCCTTACCGGTAAGTCCGGGATTTTGCTCTCTGAGATACTGACGGAGCAAAGCTACCGCGCCGGCCATATTCGGAGCCGCCATGCTGGTACCGCTGTAAATATCGTATCCTCCGGGTACCGCGCTCGTTATCTCTCCGCCGTGAGCGGTGATTTCGGGTTTTAACTGCAAGTCGGGCAAGGGTCCCCAGCTCGAAAAGTCGGACATAAACGGACCCGCCATAAAGTTCTTGTTAATCTGAATAGTTCCTACGCTTCTTACGGCGTTATCGACGAAGATTTTGCCGGCGTCCATGCTTATTGAACAGGTCGGCACGGGATTTTCTACTTCGCCCAAGGACATTCTTATCGTACCGGACACGTTATTATAAATAATACAAGCGTCGACACCGTTGTTCATTGCGGTCTGAACCTTTTCCGCAAAGGTGGTGTCTCCGCGTTTTATAAGAGCGATTACGCCGTCGTAGCCGTCTTTGTTGTTGATTTCTCTCTTTATAGCCGCATTGTAGTTGGTAGCGCGCCCCACGCCGCCGATAACCACGTACTTAAAGTTAAGATTACCTTCGTACGTCGCATAATCTTTGCCCGCGACCTTGTAAAGAAGTTCGGTAAATTTATATTCGTTTCCGTTTTCGTCGGAAGAAGTGGTGATGAACGCAACCTGGTTTTCGTCATTGTTTGCCTGAACGTAGGTAGCTTTCTGTCCGTTGATGGAAGCTACCGACAAAGCCGCGTCGTAAGTGGACGGAGAACCTACCGTCGCACTGTCGGGGTTGGTGGCAAGGTTGGTTCCGTTACCGCCGCCGTAACCGGAAGAGTAATCGTTGCTTGCGGCGACGACGAGACTTATGCCCGCTTCTTTTACTCTTGCGTAGATTTCGTTAAGAACGGTGTTGCTCTTTTCGTCTGCGAACCCTGCGGAAGAACCTAAGCTCATGTTGATTACGTCTACGCCGAGTTCCGCGCAGTCGCTTACCGCCGCGAGAATATCGGTGGTGTCGGCTCCGCCTAAGGAGTCGCTTTCGAGATTATCGGTGAATACTTTGCAGATTACGAGCTGAGCTTCGGGAGCCACGCCGATAAACTTTTCGCCGGTGGCTTCGTTTACGACGTAATCGCTCTTGCCCGCGACTATACCCGCGACGTGAGTGCCGTGGGTGGAATAAGACGGATAAACGTCGGGATCGTCGTCGGCGTAGTCGTACGCAAACGGCACTTTAAGATTGTAATAAACTTCGTCTACGGAAGCTTTCGCATTAAAACGTGTGCTTGCAGCCATTTTCGCCGCGACGTCTTCTTTCGACCAGCATTTGCTCGCGTCGGAAGGCATATTCTGGAAAGCTTCGTGAGAATAATCGAGACCGGTGTCGAGTATAGCCACCACCATTCCTTCACCCTTGAAGTCAAGATCGGAAGAGTCGTAAATACCCGTGGTATAAACGTTGGCGTCGTTTACGGTAGCGACTTTCGGCTGAGCGTATCTTTCGGAGAAGTACGCGTTCTTTACGCCGCTCATTTTTCTTATCACGTTGTACGCGCCGGAATTTACCTTGACGGCTACGCCGTTATTGAACGTGGAGTAGGAATATTTGAATTGATAGTCTATTTCGTTTTCGTCCAATTCCGAAAGGAACTCGGTATGCTTTTCGTCGATGTTGTTTTTAAGTTTGTCCGCGGCGTCGGTGGCGCAGTATTCGGAAAAACTCGCATAACCGCTCTTTTCGAACGCGTCGTAAAGGGTGTCGCCGTCGAACTCGACTATTATCCAGCGGTCTCCGTCGTAAGAAGCCGTCGTATAAGTATCCGCCGAAGTCACGTTATCGTTGAAGTAAGCCGCTCTCAATTCGGAAAGTCCTTCGATACCGTCCACGGTAAAGAATCTGTTTGCGGTCAGCTCCGCACTCCCCGCTTTAACGGCGTCGGCGTAAAAGTTACTTACGCACAAAACGTTAAACGCAACGAACGCCGTCAGAACGATAATTATCGAGACGAGCCACGCGCCGTATTTTCTTTTGTTACTGTTCATCAAAACCCCCCAAGGTCTGTTGCGACGGATTTTACCGTCTTTTATTGTTTTCACCGCCGTTTCCGCCGTATAAATTTATATAAAATATAAACGCAAATATTTCGGTGAATGTTATTATAGCAAAAAAATACTCTATCCGCAATCGTTTTGGTTGTGAATATTTTTGCCTTTATACTGCATAAAATCATTTTTTGCGAAAACCTCGATTTTTTGCAAAAACCTCGCCATGCAAAAACATAAAATTTACGCTGTTTTCCACTACCGCTTCGCGTTGCGTACGCGCGGAATTTTTTACGGTAAAATTTTTATGTTTACGGTAAAACTCGTCCAAAACTCTCTTCGCCCGTCAAATTCCTCCCTATCGATTTTTAGGCGGTTTAAGAAAATTCCGACCGAAAATTTACCGATTCGGCGTGGTAAAATCCGCTGTTGTTTTTAATATTTTTTTGTAAAATTTACCTATCGTTTACTATTCTTTTACTTTTGAATTTATATCCTTTTGTTGACTTTACATAAGTTTAATTATATAATTATTAAACATTTTTATAGTGGGAATGTATACGTTACTATTAAATCTGACGCAAAAGTCGGGATAAGGAGAAAATTTATGCAGAAAAAAATTAACGTGATTTTACTTGCGATAGTCGTGATTTGTCTGACGGTTACGGCGTTCGCCTGCGAAACCAAAACCTATACGGGGAGCATAAAATTCGACGCCGAAAAAGGCTCGGCAGCCGTTGTCGGCGAAGTCGATTTGACTAAGCTTACCGACGGCTCGGACATAACTTTGGAGATTGCTCCGAAGACCGGTTTCTACCTTTCTTCCGTCTCCGTAAACGACGAAGACGTCACTTCTTCTCTTAAAAACGAAACCGGAAAATATCTTCTGAAAATCATCGTTAAAAACGACTTTGTCGTCAAAGTCGAATTCGGCAAAGCCACTCTGAAAATAGCCGAAAGCGAAGCCTGCGACTTAGTGGTCGGCGCGCCCGCCGACGGAGACTCCTATGCGGACGGAGAGACCGTTTCGGTGTCCGCCACCGCGAAAGACGGTTATAAAGTGACGGGAATCAAAGTAAACGGCACTCTTATTTCCATCGCCAACGGAAGAGCTTCTTTTGCTTATTCTCTCAATGCGGAAATAGAACCCGTTTTCGTAAGAACCATGACCGCAGCCGCTTTCGCCAACATGCAAAAATTCATGCGTATCGACGGAAGATACTCCTACGACGTAATAAATCACCCCGAATGGAACAAATCGTTCGTTATAGAAACCGTTTTTGCCGAAAATATGATTTCGCAGACCGAAACCGACGAAGAAACGGGAGAAGTTTATTACGACTACGTTTTCGGTAAAAACAAGCGTAATATCACCTTAATCCGTCACACCGCCTACAATACCATATCCGAATCGGTATCGAGCGAGCTGTTCGAAGACTATTATAATCCTTTCCTTCTTCTGAAAGCCGACGATATTCTTTACGTTTCCGACGGAAAATACGCTCTCGATAACGTTTCCGCTATCGGGAAAGACGTCGCTCAACCCATCACGGGATACACCGAAACCATTGCGGAATTCGAAATTACCGTAAATTCCGACGATATTCCCGTAGGTTTGTACATTAAAACCGCTCTTATAAAAAGGGGCGACGCGGAATACGTATCCACCTACAACTTCACTATAAGCGACGTCGGCACTGCTGCCGTACCCGTCGAAAAATACAGTCCTTATCCCACCACTGCGGAACACGAACTCCTTGCGGCGGCGTTGAAAAAAGCAAATAAGACCACCTCTTACACGGTAAGACATCAGGGGCACGAACTAAACGTCGACGAAGACCACGCCGACGACCCCTACTACAAGGACACCGATTACAAAAAGTATATAAGACGCGACGACGTAATTTACAGCGCGTTCCCGAACGAAGAAACCGGCTTCAAGGCCCTTTATTCGGGCGGAGCCAAATTCGTATATCCTTTCTTCGTGCAAGTCGTGGACGGACAAAAAGCCATAACCCTTAAAGACCCCGTCGATGCAAGTAACATCGCGGCAATAACTTCCGACTTCGAAGGTTTCAAACCCGAACTTATGAAATACGTCGGTGAAGAAAACGGCGTAAAAACGTTCGTCTTACAGAGCCGCGATTATGCGAGCATAATAACTCCCTGCTTCGGCGAAGGCGCGGACGAAAAATCCTATTATGCGTACGCCACCGATTTGACCGTAGAAATAAAAGACGATACTCTTTACAGAGTTAAATTCACCTACGCTACTTACGGAATTACCGAAGAAGTTACCTTAACGTACGACTTCGAGACCGATTTCAGCGATATTATAGCAGAACTCGACTTTGAGAACGCCACCCGCACCAGCGTGCTCGACCCCTTCAAAGGTCAGTACAAGGACGACTACGGCAACTTCTGCCAGTGCGACGACGCGGGATTTATTCTTAACGGTATAGTCGTAGAAGACTTACGTTATTCTTCCGGTTCTTCCGAAGAACCCGACTGCTTTACCGGAACGTGGAACGATAAGTCCATAACCATTATGAAATTAAGTTCTAAGCAGCTCCTTATCCAGAGCGACGATTATTCTCTCAATATCACCTTGACCAACGTAGCTACCGAAGTATTCGAGATACCGGAAGATTACAGGGGCGTATGGACTATCGACAACGACGAAGAAGACTTGCATCTTACCTTCGTAATTCAGTCCTACGTAATGTGGTGCAACGATACCGAAGCCACTCTCCTTTCGAGCGGCGACAGAGAAGGTCTCGTCGTTCTCGTCGGCAACGTTACTTACAATCTCGTTCCCGGGACGGATACCGACGGAAATAAATTCCTGTACGTAATAGAGCTCCGCGACAACGCCGAATACACTAAATTCTACGTCGATTACGTTTCCGACAAAGTCGGCATAGAAATACCCAAGAAGTACGTCGGTCTGTACGTTTCCGACGACGGAAAACAGAAAGTCAACGTATCATACAGCAAGATTAAGATTAACGGCGTTACGTTCGTTCCGACGAGCTACTCCGAAGCCGACGGTTTTGTAGGTACTCTCGGCATCACCGAAAACTATAAGTTGGTTCTCCGGCAGGACGGCACTTCCTTACAGATAGGCACCATGTCGGAAAACTATATCGTAAAACTCGTAGACAGCGTGGTAAACAACTACGTCGGCATCTGGGAATCGGTATTGACAGACTTCGGCGACGACCAGAAACCTTACAGCTTCCGTTTCGTAATCACCGACACCACTATCACCCTTACCGCAAGCTACTACGTTCAGACCGGCGTAGACTCCGACGGCAACCCCGTTTACAGCGACCTTTACAGCTACGAAGACAGAGTTATTTCCTTCACCTTGTCAGATTACGGATATGCGTTCGACCTTGAAGGCAGCGAATACAAGACCTACATTATGTATTGGATTAACTCTTACGGCAACCCGATGATGATTCTGTACGACAACAACGGACTGCTCATCAACCTGCAAAAAGTCGAATTACAGGTTATTCCCCAAGACTACGTGGGAACGTGGCGTTACGTAGACGCGGATAACAACGTGTACGAAGCGATACTCTCCGCCGACGGAACGGCTACGGTACAACTCGGTCTCGGCTATACCGTCAAAATAGACGACGCAACCTATAACGCAACGAAAAAAGAACTTAAATTCACTCACAATAACGCCGTTTACTTCATTATCCTTTCCGAAAACGCGAGCGGCAAATTCATTAACCTTTACAGCGTAGACGCCGACGTTAACGTAAACCTTGCTCAGGTAGCGGAAGTTCATCTCCCCGCAAAATACTTCGGAACGTGGAAAAACTCCGCGGGAACCGTCGAAATAATCGCCGCCGCAGACGAATTCAAAGTTAAACTTGCGGGCAGCGACGAATTCGTAAACGTTCTTTACGTCGGACTCAGCCCCGAAGGAACGGGATACTACGTTTTCTATATAAACGACGTTGAGTACGAACTCGAAGTAGGAACTTACGGTGACGACCAGATTATACTTACTTACGACGACGCTTCGTCTAAATACGGATTTGCGTACATACCATTGTACAGACAGACCGAAAGCGGAACCGAAGCTTAAACAAAACCCGTTACGCCGCCGCAATTTATGCGGCGGCAAATTCTATAAACCGATAAAAAAATATGGCAAAAAAGAAAAACGACGATTGGGATAACGGAATGACCGTCGCCCCCATGAACGGAGACGAACTTCCCGCATACCGTCGCGCGGCGTATATGAACCGCAAAAAAAAGCAAAAGAGCGGCAAGGTAAAAACCGAGTACACGAAAAAAGAACAACGCGCCATGATAAAAGCTTTCTTTTCGGTTATGCTCCCCCGTCTTTGTCTCGTTCTCGCAGGGTTCAGCTTGGCGGCGTTACTTATATATTTGTGGTTAAAATAACGCTTTTTAACAGCCTTTTTCTTATATTAAGATATCAATTTATTTTGTAGTTGTTGTAGCAGGCGCAGCCGGCGTTGCCGTAGGAGTAGACGTTGTCGTAGGTGCTGTAGCAGTTGCAGCCGTCGCAGCGAATGTAGGATAAGCACAGTTTGCGCGGACAGGACATATATGGCATTTAAGTTTTTTCTGTCGGCCGCACATATTTCGCCAAAGCCGTTTGCACAAAACGACCAGATTATCAAATCGATTTGCGGTATAGTGAAAGTAGAGCTTTTCGCTAAATCCTGTATTTGCGTAAAGACTTTTTCGTCCGTTGCTTTAAAGGGGTTTTTAGAATTACCCATTCTCGAACTTGACAAGAAACGTTTTAAGTGACGATCGGGTTTGGGTAATTCAAAGCCCATATTCTTTAAGAATTCGCTGACTAAAGGAACGCCCATTTGGTCAAGTTTATATGTACCTTTCGGTTGTGTAAATTCGTCTAAATCCGATTCGTTTAACATAGGGTAAGTAGAAGATATGCTTTTGAAATATACTTCGAAGGGTTCGCCTGACGGTGAGTAAGTTTTAAAAATATCTTCCAACACTTTAACGTTATGCGATAGTACATCCATTTGCTTTGCAAGGACTACACTTCCACCGATAACGGCGGATATGCTACTAACAAAAACGGCGGGCGGCGTCATTTTAATGAAGCTTGGAGAAAAGCTCTTGAATATAGCCGTGATTGTTTTCCAGTGCGGGGCGACTAGTATCCACGATCTGAAATTAGTAAGCATAGCTCTTATCATTCCTTCTATATATTCGTTAATAGTAGGTTTCCAACCGCTTCTTCTGTTATTCACAATAGTGGTAATCCTACTGAAATGAAAACTATAGTGGTAAGGTGCAGAACCGGGGTTCGTTGTTGTTAAGTAAGAATGCATTGTTACTAAATCTGCCGGTGTTATTGCCATGATATTCTCCTTTTTTGCGCTGAATTTGTATAAGAAGAGTTTATCTTAATTGACAAATTATGTCTTTCTGTTGATAAAATAAAGTTTTTGACGATATTCTATAGGACCGTGTCCCGAAAACGTCACGCCGAAAATGATATAATGTAGAAAAGATTTTAGGAGAAGAGTTATATGAGCGAATTTGACAAAATAATAGGATACGAAAATGTAAAAAAAGAATTAAAATTAATCTGCGACACACTTAAAAATCCAGAAAAATATAAATAACCCGGAAAAAACCGCGGCGGCGGACTTATATTGAGCGGTCGTCCCGGCGTAGGAAAAACGTTTATGGCGAAATGTTTTATTCGGAAAAGCGGATTACCTGTTTTTGAGTGCAATATAATAAAACGTGGCGAAGACGTTGTGAAAAAAATAAAAAGCATATTTAACGAAGCTGTATATCACGCTCCGTCGATAGTTTTCTTTGACGATATAGCTGACCAATGGAAAGAAAAGCTTAGTGCCGATGAATTCAGTTCGTTACGTTCTTATATAGCGGAAACGGTAAAAACGCAAAAGGTATTTGTGGTCGCAACGGTAACGCATTTATCAATGGTCCAAATGGATATTTTTGAATTTGCCACCGAACTAAGCATTAAGGATCTCAATAAAAGCGACAGTAATGAAGCAGTCGCATATTTCTTGCGTCGGAAAAAGCACGCACCCGACGTAAATATCGAAGACATTATGCGTCTTCATTACTTAAATTATTTTACGGATATAGAAACCACGATGAATTTAGCGTCTCAATATGCCATATATGAAAATAGAGATTACATAAATACGGAAGATATTATAAGAGCATATAAGCGAGACTGCTATGTTCCGTCCGCTCCGAAAATAAGACGCAGGGTAGCTTATTATACTGCAGGACAAGCTGTCGTTGCGGAAGCGTTAAACCCCGACTGCGTTAATTTTGTTTCGGTGTTGAAATACGGATCGGATGAATATTACGGTAATGTGGTAAAATGTCTTTGTGATCCCGAAGATTATTATTATTCCAAAGAAGCAATGGAAAAAAAGATTATATATTTGCTTGGCGGAAGGGCAGCGACGGAAGTCGCATTGGGAGAAACCGATATAAGCGGTTGTCAAGACATACTCGGTATATATAGGAGAGTAGGAAAACTGATGGTTAAATATTACGCTTATGGTTTTACTTATGGAGAACAAGATTATCACGAAAAAATTTCCGACCAAATGGTTGTGCAAAGAGAAATGCGGGCTGCTGCCGAAATGGAAAAGTATTATGCAAAGGCAAAAAGCGTTATCGAAGAAAACAGGTCTAAGTTGGAAGCTCTCGTGCAAAGATTGCAGGAAAAAGATGTAATTCTTCGTTCCGAATTTGTGGAAATAATCAATAATAACCAAGGAGGTATCGAGTGCGAAAAGAAATTATTGAGTTAAGTGAACGCATTTCGGAAGACACGCCGATTAGCGAAATAGCGGACGAAATAAACAGCTTTGAAGAATTTGAATATATTCTCGATAAAATAAAACAAACGTTGTCACTGTATAAATAAGATATTTTCCGATAAAATAAAAGGAACGTTTAGTTTCTTCGTAACGTAATCGTTATAAGGGCAGTTAA
>CAZUJW010000014.1:0-38835 GCA_964620655.1 uncultured Christensenella sp. | reverse complement strand
TAAAAACGGAATAGAACGCATATCTATTCCGCCTTAATCATTGTATCCATAACTCGAAACCGCAGGTTTTGAGCTTCACTGCCGTGAGTCTTCTTCACTACCGCAGGGCGGTAACTTCACTCTGTCTACGGCAGAACTTCACTTTACCGAGCGGTAACTTCGTTCGACTTACACGAACTAAGCGTTTATACGCACAAAGCTTACGCGACTGCGTCAAACGCCCGCATAACGCTTGGTCGGAAATACTTCACTGCCGTAATGCAACTTCACTTTGAGGCTGTGCGGAAATTCGTTGCGGAGCCGCCGTTCCGTATTTCGCTTCGTGTTGACATAACCCCTTCCGCGGGGTATAATTTTAGTATGAATAAAAAATTTACGGCGATTATTTTAATATTGTTGTTGAGCGCGGCTCTCGTTTCCTGCGAACCGAACGAAACGAAGAGTTGCGTTACCGTGACGTTCGTTACGGGTTGCGATATAGTAATCGAGCCGATTACGATAGACGGGAAAGAAGAAAAGTATATGCCCGAAGACCCGATGCGTGCGGGATACGAGTTTGCGGGGTGGTATTACGACCAGTTGTTTAAGAACCCGTTCTCGACGTCCGACGCGATAACGATGGACATTACCCTTTACGCCAAGTGGATAAAGAAAGGTTCGACCGTTCCCGACGACAAACAGCCCGTCGAAGACGACAAGGGGATAAAGTACAATTACGACAGTGAAAACGGTTACTATATAGTCACGGGGTACGTCGGCGACTCGACGAGTATAGTTGTGCCCGCAAGGTACAACGCCACACCCGTTATGAAAATCGCCGCCAACGCTTTTTCGGGTACGTCGCTTACGTCGATAACGCTCGGCGAAAACATTATAAGTATCGGCGATTACGCTTTCAGAAACTGCCTCGGTCTTACCAAAATTACCGTTTCCGACGGCAACGCTTACTACAAGACCAAAGACGGAATTTTGTATAACAAAGAACTTACCACTCTTATGGTCGTACCCTGCGCGTTTGAAAACGATACGCTTAAACTGAGCGGCGTTATGCAGATTTTGCCGTACGCTTTTGAAAATTGTTCCGTTTCCGTTACTTTTACCGACGACAAGTATCCTATTATAGAAAGTTTCGCTTTTGCGGGAATAAAAGGGGACGTCACCGTAGCCGAATGCGTTACGGAGATAAGAAAAGACGCATTCAGCGGAGCCGAGGGCAAGGTATCTTTCGCGGCGGGCAACACGATTTCCGCATTAAGGAACGGTTCTTTCGACAATTACAACGGCGAAACTCTGGTCGTGCCGGGCACGGTGAACACTATCGAATGGCAGGCGTTTTACGACTGCACCGCTACCGTCGTGCTTACGAACACCTATCTTACTTCGATAGGGGAAAGGGCTTTCGCCGGATACCGCGGAAAAACTCTCGTCATACCCGCTTCCGTCACCGAAATCGGCAAAAACGCCTTTTACGGGGCGCGCACGGAAATAACTTTTGCGGAAGGCAGCCTTTACGAAACGATCGGGGAACAGTCTTTCGCTTCTTTCGGCGGCAGCGACGTTAAGGGCGAATACGGCGGAAAAGTTACTTTCCCCGATAGCGTCAAGACGGTGGAAAAGAACGCCTTTTACGGTTCTTATTCCTACGTTTATTTTTCCTGCGGGGAAGAAGAAATAACCTTTGAAAGCGGCGCAATGAGTATGTTCAAGGGCGAAGCGAATTATCTCGGATAATTGAAATTTTTCGTGTATTTTCGATTAAAATTTAATTGACAACGATGTTTTTAATTGCTATAATTGTCTAGCTTATAGAAGTTATAGGCAAATTGTTCGTTGCGTAAAAACCGACGGACGAAAAAATAAGACGTTCCCGAGCGACTGCGGCGGCAGGCTATCGACGCAAGAAGCAAAGGGATTCGCATAAATAAGGATATGGTGTGTTCTTAATTATGCGACGCGTAGAAATGGAATAAAAAGTTCCGCTTTCGTCGCCTTAAAAGACGAAACCTACCCGGTAGTTGCTGATGCCGGGCAGAGCGAAATCTCGGTTTGGACGGCGGGAAAGGAATTTCGGAAAGAATTTCGGACGCGCAGACAAATAGCCTAAAACAGAGTTTAGTCCTAAAATAAATGGGTTGAAGAAAATACGGATTGACTCGATCTATTCAAAAGGAGGAATAGTAATGCCAACAATTAACCAACTGATAAGGCAGGGCAGAGAGCGTCAGGTAAAGAAAAGCCAGGCTCCTATGATGGACAAATGTCCGCAAAAGAGAGGCGTATGCCTTTCCGTCACGACGACGACGCCTAAAAAGCCGAATTCCGCTGTAAGAAAAATTGCGCGTGTTCGCCTTGTTAACGGAATGGAAGGTACCGTTTATATTCCCGGTATCGGACACAGCTTGCAGGAACACAGCGTCGTTTTGATAAGAGGCGGCAGAGTTAAGGACTTACCCGGTGTACGTTACCACATCATTCGCGGTACGTTGGATACCGCAGGCGTAGCCAAGCGTAACCAAGCCAGAAGTAAGTACGGCGCAAAGAAGCCCAAATAAATCCGTATTTTTCAGGATAATCAACACAAAAATTTAGGAGGAACATAAAATGCCGAGAAGAAGTGGCGTACCGAAACGCGACGTATTACCGGATCCTATCTATAATTCCAAAGTAGTTACCAAACTCGTCAACCAGATTATGTACGACGGAGAAAGAGGTGTAGCTCAGAAGATAGTTTACGGCGCGTTCGAAATTATTGAAAACAAAATGGGTGTCAATCCCAACGAAGTATACATGAAAGCTCTCGAAAACGTTATGCCCGTACTCGAAGTAAAGGCAAGACGTGTCGGCGGTAGCAACTATCAGGTACCGTTGGAAATTCGTCCCGAAAGACGTCAGACCTTAGGTATCCGCTGGATTGTACTTTTCGCAAGAAAACGCAGCGAAAAGACCATGAAAGAAAGACTCGCCGGAGAACTTATGGACGCATATAACAATGCCGGCGGCGCTTTCAAGAAGAAAGAAGATACCCATCGTATGGCAGAAGCAAACAAGGCTTACGCTCATTACCGTTATTAGTATCAAAGAGTATTATTACGGCAATAATTACAGGACGATTACGGCATATCTCGTTGATATTCAATAAGCTATGCCGTTTTGCTTGTTAAAATGACCCCGTTTTTGCAAAAGAAAAGAGAAAAACAAATGAAAAGCCCCGATTTTCGGGAATAATACATATTTAATTAAGGAGACACAATGGCAAGACAAGTACCGTTAGATAAATTAAGAAATATTGGTATTATGGCGCACATCGACGCAGGTAAGACCACTACGACCGAAAGAATACTTTTCTATGCTCACAGAGTTCACAAATTGGGCGAAACCCACGAGGGCGGAGCTACCATGGACTGGATGGTTCAGGAGCAAGAAAGAGGTATCACCATTACGAGCGCCGCTACATTCATCAGATGGAGAGATTGCGGCATCAACATTATCGATACCCCCGGACACGTTGACTTCACCGTAGAAGTAGAAAGGTCCTTGCGTGTCTTGGACGGAGCGGTAGCCGTATTCTGCGCAAAAGGCGGCGTAGAACCCCAGAGCGAAACCGTATGGCGTCAGGCAGATAAGTATAAAGTACCCCGCGTCGCATTCGTAAACAAGATGGATATCCTGGGCGCGGACTTCGACAACGTGGTCAAGATGATGAAGGAACGTCTTCACACCAATCCCGTGCCTATCTGCTTACCTATCGGCAAGGAAGATAACTTTACGGGTATTATAGATATTCTGCACATGCACTCCATTACCTATACCGATAAGGAAGGTAAGGACTTTATAGTAGGCGATATACCCGCCGATATGGCAGACAAGGCGAACGACGCAAGAACCGCTCTTATCGAAGCGTGTGCAGACTTCGACGACGAGATTATGATGAAGTATCTCGAAGGCGAAGAAATACCTATGGAAGACATAATCGCAGCTCTTCGTAAGGCTACCATCGCCATGAAAGTCACTCCCGTGCTTTGCGGTAGCGCATATCGTAACAAGGGTATTCAGAATCTTCTCGACTGCGTGGTAGACCTTCTTCCTTCCCCGCTCGACGTAGAAGCTGTCAAGGGCGTGGACGAAAAGGGCAACGAAATTTCGAGAGAATCTTCCGATAAAGAACCTCTCTGCGGTCTTGCGTTCAAGATTGCGACGGATCCTTTCGTCGGAAAACTCACCTTCTTCCGTATTTACAGCGGTACGCTTACCCCGAATATGACGGTCTACAACAGCAATAAGAAGTGCAAAGAAAGAATAGGACGTCTTATCCGTATGCACGCCAACGAAAGAGAACCGTTGGAAGAAGCAAATGCCGGCGAAATAGTGGCTATAATCGGTCTTAAAGATACCACCACGGGCGAAACTCTGTGCGATATCAACCATCCGATTATTCTCGACACTATGGAATTCCCCGAACCCGTCGTTCGTCTGGCGATAGAACCCAAGACGAAAATCGGTCAGGAAAAAATGGCTATTGCTCTTATGAAACTGTCCGAAGAAGATCCTACCTTCCGTACCTATACCAATAAAGAAACGGGACAGACCATTATAGCCGGTATGGGAGAACTTCACCTCGAAATTATCGTAGACAGACTTCTGAGAGAATTTAAGGTGGAAGCCAACATCGGCAAACCGCAGGTAGCTTACAGAGAAGCTATTAAGAAGCCCGCTCGCGGCGAAGGCAGATACGTTCGTCAGTCCGGCGGTAAAGGACAATACGGTCACTGTATTATACAAATGGAACCTAACGAGGTCGGCAAAGGAATCGAATTCTACGACGAAATCGTCGGCGGCGTAATTCCGAAAGAATTTATCAAGCCTATCGAAGACGGAATAAGAGAAGCTGCCCGCGGCGGCGTACTCATCGGATACGAAATGGTTGACTTCAAGGTTCATCTCGTAGACGGTAGCTTCCACGACGTAGACTCTTCGGAAATGAGCTTTAAGATAGCCGGCAGTATGGCGTTCAAGGACGCCGCCATGAAAGCAGACCCCACCATTATGGAACCTATGATGGCTGTCGAAATCACCGTACCGCCCGAATATATCGGAGACGTGTACAGCACCGTAAACTCCCGTCGCGGTTCTATAAAGGAAATGAACGAAAGAGCCGGAATAAGAATTATCGACGCAGATATTCCTTTGAGCGAAATGTTCGGATACGCTACTACTTTGCGTAGCGCGACGCAGGGCAGAGGTAACTATACTATGCAGCTAAATTGCTATACCGAAGTACCGCAGAGCGTAAAGAAACAGCTTCTCGAAGGCAAAAAAGACTAATTCCCGCTAAAATTGCCCGCTTTTTTGAAAACTCGCAAAAAGTTTTCAAAAAAAGCGTGACAAGCACGGAAAAATATACTATAATATTTTAAGACTAAAACAAAAAAATATATCTAAATTTTTAGGAGGATATTTTAAATGGCAAAAGCTAAGTTTGAAAGAACTAAACCGCACGTTAACATCGGTACCATCGGTCACGTTGACCACGGTAAGACCACGTTGACTGCAGCTATCACCATGGTGTCCGCAGCTATGGGTAACGCAGAAGTTATGCGTTATGACGAAATCGATAAGGCACCTGAAGAAAAGGCAAGAGGTATAACGATTAACACCGCTCACGTTGAGTATCAGACCGACACTCGTCACTATGCTCACGTTGACTGCCCCGGACACGCCGACTACGTTAAGAACATGATTACCGGCGCTGCTCAGATGGACGGTGCTATTCTCGTCGTTGCTTCTACCGACGGACCGATGCCCCAGACTCGCGAACACATCTTGCTCGCTCGTCAGGTAGGCGTTCCTTACATCGTAGTTTTCATGAACAAAGTCGATCAGGTTGACGATCCCGAATTGCTCGACTTGGTAGAAATGGAAATTCGTGAACTTCTTACCAGCTACGACTTCCCCGGAGACGACATCCCCGTAATCAGAGGTTCCGCTCTCAAGGCTATCGAAGCTTGCAATGCAGGTCATCCCGAAAGCCCCGATTGCGACTGCATCAGAGAACTTCTCCACGCAGTAGATACCTACATTCCCGCACCGGAACGTGACACCGACAAGCCCTTCCTTATGCCTGTCGAAGACGTATTCACCATCACCGGACGTGGAACCGTTGCTACCGGCAGAGTAGAACGCGGTACCGTTAAAGTTCAGGATAAAGTAGAAATCGTCGGTCTTATGGACAAACCGAAGGAAACCACCGTTACCGGCGTAGAAATGTTCCGTAAGCTCCTTGACTTTGCTCAGGCAGGCGACAACATCGGCGCACTTCTCCGTGGTATCGAAAGAAAAGAAATCGAAAGAGGACAGGTTCTTGCTAAACCCGGTACGATTCATCCCCACACTCACTTCAAATCTCAGGTTTACGTTTTGAAGAAAGAAGAAGGCGGAAGACATACCCCGTTCTTTAACGGATATCGTCCCCAGTTCTATTTCAGAACCACCGACGTTACCGGAACCATCACCCTTCCCGAAGGCGTAGAAATGGTTATGCCCGGCGACAACATTGATATGGAAATCAAACTCATCACTCCTATCGCTATCGAACAGGGATTGCGTTTCGCTATTCGTGAAGGTGGCAGAACCGTAGGTAGTGGCGTAGTAAGTGCCATCATTGAATAATTCTTCTTTAAGAATATAAAAAACGGTCGCTGAAAAGCGACCGTTTTTTTAACGCAAAATAATTTTAGTAAACCGTCAATTTGCGGTTATTTTTTTAATATTCCTTTTTTCCGAATAAAAAATCCAACGAAACGTCGAAAATTTCGCTCAGTTTAAGAAGCTGTTCGTAGTTGCATTCGTAAATTCCTTTTTCAAAGCGTTGATAAACGGGTTGCGCCACACCCAAAAGCGCTGCCACGTCGCGTTGCGACATTTTTAATTCTTCACGACAGGTCTTGAATTTTTTACCTACTTCTTGTTTCAGCATATCCGTATTTTTCCTTTATAAAAAAATATTGACATAATGATACAGAATATGTATAATAAAAATATGTTCTGATACAGAAACTGTATCGTCGGATATTCGTTGAATATCTTAGTATTCTAGTGAGGAGGTGATAGTATGGATTTGAGTTTTGTTTTTAAGACTGGCATCGATGCCGATTGCAACTTAATGAGCCTTAACGAAGAAATGGAAGTTGCAGGTTTTATTTGTTACACGCCCGCCGGAAGATGTAATAAATAATTAAAGGTGCGCATCAAAGGTAAAATCTTTTGATGCGCATTTATCTACAAAGGAGTTTTATGAAAAACATAAAGTTTGATGTTTGTTGGATTACCGTCAATCGCTCATGTAATTTGAGGTGTAATTTTTGTTATGCTTTGAATACTTTGGAAAGTTCAAAAACCATGCTTTTCACAGATGCCTTAAAAATCGTTGATTTTTGCGATGAGGCAAATATTGAAAAAATAATTATAATCGGTGGCGAACCTACGTTATATTGTGACGTCGTTGAATTAATTAAATATGCGAAAGAAAAAAACGTTAAAGTATCATTGGTAACCAATGGTATTATGTTGTCATCATTAGAATATTGTAAATCATTAGTCGAAGCCGGTATTGATGAAATAGGTATTTCATTGAAAGGCAATGACAAAAATAGTTTTAAAGACATAACGGGCAAAGATATGTTTGGGAAAGTTATAGACGGAATGAAAAACCTGAAGAGTCTTTCTTATCCGTTTTCTTGCTCTATGGTAATAACCGAAAGTAATTTGTTTACTTTTTTAGATGGTGTTAAAGTTGCTTTTGAAAATGGGTGCAGCGGGGTTAGTTTATCTTTTGCTTATGATTTTTGTACCGCGAAGGAAAAAGATGAAAATTATTTAATCAAAAACAATCCGTATTATTTTATTCGCGCATTTGTTTCCCAAATAGACAAACTGAATGAAATATCCAATGAAAAATGGAGTTTTGAGAGTGGTTATCCGTTGTGTGTTTTTGACGATACGCAAATTAAAAAATTCGGAGGTCACCTTGTTACTACCTGTCAGTTGCTAAATCGTAATGGGATTATCTTTGATACGGAATTAAACGTATTACCATGTAACACTATGCACTTAATAAAGTTGGGGAAATTGGGCGTTGATTTTAATACTTACGAGGACTTTTGTCGTTATGCAAATGAAAGTATTTACGAACAAGTAATGTCTTATATAACGTCATTGCCGTCAGAGGATTGTAAAAAATGTTCTAAATTAGAAAATTGTGGCGGCGGATGTGTATGTTTTTGGACTAACACAAGTTTTGATAGCCTTAAAGAAAAAAAAGATTTTTTGATACAAAGAGCAATTGATGAGGTGCCTAATGACTCGCAGGATTAAACAAGAGCATAAATTTAAAAAAAGTTTTTCTCAATTCATTTATAGCCTTTTTTTAGATTTGCGTTATGGTGGAAAATTGTTGGATTCCGAAAAGGAATCACAATATTTTTCAAGAGGATGCTACCATACGCAAAGCGTCGAATATGAAGAATTAAAACATATTTTTAATGATTATGAAATAGAAAAAGACGATGTCCTTTTAGACGTTGGTTGCGGTAGAGGGAGAATTTTTAATTTTTTGTTGTCCAAAGGATTAAAAAACAAAATGATTGGAGTCGAAATCGATAAAGAAATTGCCGACTTTACAAAAAAACGTTTAAGAAGATATGACAATATAGAAATCGTAAATGATGATATATTAGAATACAACAGAAAAGATGTAACGATTTTTTTCTTATTTTGTCCTTTTGACGAAACGTTAACTGAAAGATTTTTTAACATTATCGAAGAAAGGTACGAGAACGTAAAAATCATTTATTATCATCCACAATTTATAGATAATATTAAGTTGTGTAAAGATTGGAAAATTACATATAAGGAATTTTATAGTAATATAAGACGAATGAAAATTAAATGTGCTTATATGGAACTTCATAAGGCACATAAAAATAATAACGATAATTTGGGAGACGCACACAAATGAGTGTAATTGTAGCGATAAAAAACGAGGACGTCATCTATATGGGATGCGATACTCTAACCAGTACAGGAAATGATAAAGAGTATAGATTGCAGGAATCCGCTTTCAAAATCAGCAAGTTACAAAGCGGCATGCTTGTGGGAATTTGCGGAAATGTCGTTGTGCATCAATGCCTTTGTGCAGACGAAAGCATTTTTGATATCGAAGGCGACACGTTAACCAAGAAAGACATAGTAAACAATATCATTCCGAGAATAAAAGAGAGATTGTATAATATGACTAGTGAATTAACCGAACCCGAAGAAATGCCTATTTCAATCATCGTCGCATACAAAGATAAAATGTTTAGGATTTTTAGTTATTATTTGGTATTGGGAATAGAAGATTATTGTGCAATAGGCGCAGGAAGCGATTATACGTTCGCTTCGTTATCGAATAAAGATTTACAAATAAGAGAAAGAGTTGTAGGCGGACTGAAAACAAGTGCAAAATATTCTATAGCTGTAAGTAAGCCGTTCGTTCTTATCGATACGAAGAACTTAGAATATGAAATTGTGGAGATGTAAATGATTATAGCAGTAAAAGAAAATGACAGAGTGGTTGTCGCATCTACGATAACGGACAGTATAGAGCGGTTGTCGCATAATGATTTTGTAAATGAGGACAACAGGATTATAAAAATAAACGGGGATACAATCTATTGTTTCTCGTCGGTCGGACGATACGCAGATTTGTTTTTATGTGACGATAAGTTTTTTGAGTTTGAAGTAACTCCGGAAAATATTGTGAAGAACATTATTCCGTATATGTATCAAAAAGTGAAACAAGAAAAAGAGTTGGGAGACGGGCGATGGGGTGAACTGGATTGGGATAATACCTTGACCATAATAAAAGACAATAGGATATTCGATATAACCCCGACGTTTTATTTCAGAGAAGAGCCTGAATTTGTTTGTCATGGTTCGGGGGATATAGAATATATTGAAGATTCGCTTGAAAATACACGCGGAAAAAAAGCCGAAGAACGAATACGAAAAGCAATAGATTTATATGACAATTTTGGAAAGAGTAATCTTTATCCCTGCATTGTTGTGAATAGCAAAGACGGAAAAATTCAAATATGGGAGAAATAACGATATGTCGGTATTAATCGGTTATGTTAAGAACGGCGTGACGTACATGGCTACGGACACGAGAGTAATAGACAATGCCAGAAAGAGAAATGAGGTGTGCGAGTGTAATTTTAAGCTGCATAAACTCGATAACGGAATAATCTACGGCGCTACGGGTAGTAGATACATCAGGCAATTTTTGAGGATGAATGAAGATATGTTTATACTCGATGAGCATGGTGATTTGACGAGACAACATATAGTGATGGGAATTTTGCCGAGATTATATTTTTCTTTGCAAGAAGCAAATTTATTAGATAACAAAAATGGTGAGCAGCCATCGTCTCCGTCAAGTATTCTGATTGGTTTTAAAGGCAAATTGTTTGAAATATGTTGGGATTTCAGCGTGTACAGATATGAAAAATATCAAGCTATAGGAGCTTTTGCCGACTATGCTCTCGCGGCTGTTTCGGATATAGACGAAAACGGAGATATAAACAAGCAACTTATTGACGCAATGCGAATATGCGCTAAAAACACCGAATATGTCGGCGGACCGTATCTGACGATTAACACAAGCGAATTAAAGTATGAACTAACGGAGGAAGAATAATGTTTGTTGCTGTAAAAAACGACGATAGATTTTTAATCGGATGCTCGGTGCGAGACAGAAACATTAACGTGGACGAAAGCGATTTACTGCTGGAGGATAATATTCCCGTTTGGAAAGTACGAGGAAAGAAAGGAGTACTCGTAGCGTGTGGGGAATGCGGTTTTGCTGCAACCTTGTTGAAATACAATGACAGATTATTCAATTTTGAAATAAACGATGATGAGATGTTTGGAGATTTTGTCCGTAGATTGAAGCACTTTTTGTACCATTTTGACGTAATTAACGACAAAGGGCATTGGGAAAATGAACTTTTGTTGGTGAAAGATGATTTTGCATACGTGGTTGCAAGTGATTTCACTGTTCTGAAAATTGTCGATTATAAATCGAGCAACGAAATGAACAGACTAACCAGGGGGAGTCTTGTCCATAGTGAAGGAGAACCTGCAAAAAAAAGAATCGTCGACGCTTTTAAATTGGTTGGGAAGATGCAAAATAAAGAATTGTTCCCTATAGCGATATACGATTCGAAAACCGGTAAAAGAAAAATTGTAAGAAAAATCGAATCGATACGCTTATGACGTCACAATACCACGTCAAGATTCAGAGTATAAATTAATAAAAGATATAAGTTCATCGGATAGCAAAAAGGGGCGGCTAAAAACTTGCGTTTTTATCCGCCCTTTTTCAAACAGTCGTTTATTCTTCGGTTTCGTCGAAAAGGACTTCGTAATCTTTGCCGCTCGATACGGCGTTGCGGACGGCTTGTTCGGTGGCGACGACTGCCGCGGACTGCAAGGTTACGAAATTAATGACGGGAATTTTGCCCGTGGACATACAGAACATAGTATCGCCGTCGTAATCGGTATGGACGGGGCGGACGGCTCTCGCTAATCCGTCGTGGGAAATTTCGGCTAACTTGTTGGCGTGGACTTTGTCGAGAGCGGCGTTTGTTATTATACAGCCTATCGTGGTGTTCGTTCCCAACACGATTTTGGATAAATCGGCGTCGATAAGGCATTTTTCCGTGTCGATATATTCGCCTTTTTTGCCCTTTGCACCCGCTATGATTTTGCCGTTTTCGTCCACGACGTCGCCGAAAGCGTTGACGGCGACTACCGCGGTGACGGTTATTCCCGCGACTTTAACCGTAGCCGCGCCGATACCGCTTTTATCGCAATGCTTCATTCCGCGGATTTTACCGACGGTAGCTCCTTTGCCCGCGCCGACTTGTCCGAACGTAGGGGATTTTTCGGCGTTTTCGCAGGCGGCGTAGCCCATATCCCTGTCGGGATACCGGTATTCTTTGGCGTTAAGGTCGTAAAGCACCGCTCCGCACACGATGGGAACGACTTTACCGGGCATCTTGTGTCCGCAACCGTTATCGCGTAAGTAGTCCATAACTCCGACCGTCGAAGCGAGTCCGTACGCCGAACCGCCGGTAAGGACGACGGCGTTTATTTTCTGCACGGCTTTTTCGGGGGAGAGAAGGTCTGTTTCTCTCGTTCCCGGCGCGCAACCTTTTACGGAAACGCCCGCAGTCGCGCCTTTTTCCGACAAAATTACCGTCACGCCCGTGTATTCGTCCTGACAATGACCGATTTTTATTCCTTTCGGTATAACGATTTTCATAAGTTCTCCTTGAAGCCGCCGAGCGGCAACGCTATTGATATTACTATACTACGATAGCAAGTTTAAGTCAAATCGCGAGCGGCGGAGCTTTTATTTTTTAATCGTATTCCAACATTACGTCAAGGGATAAATTGACGTCGGAAATTTTCAAGTCTTTGGCTTTTTTGCCGAATTTCGAGTTGAACGATTCGAGAAAGTTGTATAAATCGACGTCGTTATCCTGCATTTCGGTATAGAAACGCATAATATTTTCCTTGACGGAGTTTTCGGCGCGTTTTTTTTCTTCTTCCGACATTTCGGTGCGGTCTATATAATTATTGTCGTCGCCCACGTCGATTATTTCTTTCAGGATACAGTTAAGTTTAAGTTTTACCGTTGCGGTTTTCGTTTCCAAATCGAAAGATTTTTTCACCGAGTTGCCGATAAGGTAGAGAAGAATATTCTCGTCGTGGTCGCCTTTTACGAAGATTTGTCCCTTTTTTACTTTGGAATTTATATAGGTAAGGGACTGTACGTCGGTTTTTTCGTACGTTCCGATAAGTTTGTTTCGGCGGAAAACGGCAATGGAATTGACGTCGAAAACGTATTCCGAGTCGCCGTTCTCGTCGTCGGACTGTTTCGGGGTGACTTCTTCCGCCTTTATTACGGGGAGCCAGTTTGACTTACCGAGAGAGTGGTAGCTCACGACGAAACATTGCAGAGTCTTGCTCGCTATCGCGCTGTAATCGCCGTTGATACCGACAAGCGACTGCATGTATAAACTTGCGTTGTTGCCGAAAGCGGTCTTTGAATTGAGTAACTTTTCCGTTTTTTCGTCGGTAAGGAAAAGGTAGGCGTTTTCGCTAAGGTAGGAGTTGGTGATAAGGTAGTTAATTACGCTGTAAATATCGTTGTTTTCGGCGATTTTTTTGTGGATAAAGACCACGTTACAGTGGGTAAGGGCGACGGTTTTGGACGACCGTTCGCTGATTTTTCCCATTGCGCCCGATATCGTTTTGTCTTTTACGGTGACGACGCTCGTTTCCGCGCCGCTCTGTTCGGCTTTCGCTCCGGGATTAAGAATTTGCGCACTTATGGAAAGGTTATCGCCGTCGTCGGCGTCTATCCCGAATCCGACTACTATTGCCCGTTGCGAAAGGGGTTCGGCGGGAAGAAGTTTGCCGAAGACAAGGACGGCTATTACTATCGCCAGAACGGCGAGCCATTTAATTTTTCGTTTCAAGCGACACCTCCGCGGGGAGTTTTATCTTGGTAAGGACGAGCATAATTATCGGCACGACTATTTCTATCCCCACCACGACGTAGCGTATCGCGCTCGTGGCGAGAGCAATAATTTTGTCGTAAGTAGCCAGAGCGGTCATAAGGACTATCGCGGTGACGACGGCGGCTAAACCGATAAGCCACGGCTTTTTTAAGTTGAAAAAACTGCCTATTTCGCCGATAGCGCACAGTTTTAAGCCGATATTCGCTACCGAAACGCTTATCCACAGCACGGAACTCGGCCAGTCGAGCGAGCCTATTTCGCTAACTACCGTATTGAAGGAAGCGAGCCTTGCGAATGCGTCGGGGATAAGGAAGGACGCTCTGCCGTAGCTTACGAGAAAAATCATATAACAGCCCGTCACGGCGAGTACGCTTAAAACCGAACTTATTATTACCGAAAGGTTTTTCCCTTTTTCTATGCGGAAAAAGAGTAGCGGCGAAAAGTCGAAAGTGTAGATAATATACTTATCCAGACCTTTAATAGTGTCGGCAACGCCGTTCTCGAACACGGGCAAAAGGTAGTCTGCGCAAAGTTCCGATTTGCCGAAAAACACGCCGAAAATTACGATAAGGGGAATAAGCCAAACCGAAAGTTCGTAAATTCTGCCTATCGTCTTTGTCCCTTTTACGGCAACGTAAAAAGCGGTAACGCACAGTGCGAAAATTATCGGCAGGGGAGAGATGTTATAGAACAGGTACTGCGTGGTGTAATTGTATATTTCTGCCGAAAAGATAAGGGTCTTTGTCATAATCGTAAATAAAAACGGCAAAGCAAGGGCGTATTTTGCGACCTTTCCGAAAGTTTTTTCTATTTTCTCGAAACCGCCGAAAGAAGCCACTTTCAGAATAACGGCGAGTTGAAGAAACTCAAGGGCGGTTATTATCCCTATTCCGACGTAGAAGTTTGCTCCGCATTCCTTATATAGTAGCGACGGCAGCATCGCCATTTTGAAAGCGAGCGGAATAAAAAAGATGAGAATGGAAAGTTGTTTTTTCGTAAGATAATTCATTTTTGTTTACCGCCGGCGTTTAGTTTGGTCGTGTTTTTCAGGTCGAGAGCCTGAGTCCTTTTGTCGTCGTCGGGATAGGACGGAACGATAAAGGTGTTCCGTAAATCTTCGTTTTCTATCGGCGCAAAAGGCGCAAGGTAGGGGACGGAGAAAGTTTCCATACCCGAAAGGTAAGCTAAAATAGCGATAAGGGAAAGAATAATGCCGTAAATTCCGAAAAGTCCGCTTATTACGACTAAAATTACCCGCAAAATTCCGAGAGTACCCACTTCGTCGGGCACTGCGTAAATTCCTATTCCGCTTAACGCCACTACGAGAACGGTTACGCTTGACAGAAGCCCCGCGTTTACGGCGGTTTCTCCGAGAACGATTGCCCCCACCACGCTAAGAGCCATGCTGACGTGTCGTGGCATGCGGATACTCGCTTCGCCGAGAATTTCGAATAAAAGTAACGCCAGAAGCATTTCTACCGTCGGGGTGAAGGGAATATCGTTGTCCGCGCCGAGAATTTTTATTAACAGTTGCAACGGCAGAATCTGATACTGATGTACTTGCGTAGCTACGTACACTGCCGGTAATATTACCGCCATGAAGACGGCAAAAATCCTTACTATACGCAGGAAAGTCGCACGGGAACTGCGTTTATATAAGTCCTGCACACCGTCGAAGTCTTCTATAAGTATAAAGGGCAAGGTAAGGACAATCGGACTCCCGTCTACCATTATTATTACCCGTCCGTCCAGCATTTTTTCGGCGGCAACGTCCGGTTTTTCGGTGTTGCCTACCTGTTTGAACAGCGAATACGGACGTATTTCGAGAATTTTCGTAATATAAGAACTGTCCACGATACCGTCCACGTCGATATTCCGTAACTTTTTTTTAATCTCGTCGGCGATACTCTGTTTTGCTATCCCCTTGACGTAGCAGATAGCCACGGCGGTGTCGGAATACCGTCCTACGTTTATACAGTCGATAACCAGACTGTCTGAGCGGATACGTCTTCTTATAAGCACCATATTGGTCTTTATATTTTCGACGAAACCTTCTCTCGGACCTTTTATTACAGACCCCGTCGGCGGTTCGGTTATTCCGCGGAAGATACCTTTTCTGACGGCGAAAACGATTACTTTTTCCACTCCGTCGATACAGAGTACCGCGTCGCCCCCGGCAAGAGCGGTTATTCCGTCGGGAATTTCGCTTTCTTTTATGTTGCAACCGGAATAGACTATCCCTTTCAGTTTTTTAAAGTCGATTTTTTCGCCCGAATAGGCGGTGACGGGGCGGATAAGGGTGAGTTCTAATTGTTCGGTGTCGCACATTGCGTCCAAAAAATAGAGTTTAGCCTTAATACAGTCGGTTTTGATTTCCCGAACGACAAGGTCGGACGCCCCCGAAAAGGCGGTTTCTATTTTCTCGGTGACTGACAGAAAGGTATTCATAAATAAATTTATTACCGCAAATCGCCGAGATAAACACACTTTTTTTCGCCGCGGCATAATCTTGTAATGTAGTAACCAAAAAACTTAAAAGGAGGTAAAGCTATGAACTGTTATGAAGGATTTATGGGTAACGGAACCGGCGGCTGCGGCTGCAACATACTGTGGTTGTTACTTATACTCTGCTGCTGCGGTAACGGATGCGGAATGGGCTGCATTTGCGATATATTACCGTTGTTACTTATACTTTGCTGCTGCTGCGGATGCGGCAACAAGGGCAATGCCGGAACTTGCAACTAAAAATAAGCCTCTGCCGTTGCGGTTTTGGCAAAAAAGGAACGCTCGGAAACGGGCGTTTTCTTTTTTTGCGGGTCAAATTTCGTTTCACGAGATTATTTTGTCTTTATTTTTATCGGCGTTCAATGTATAATATTGATATGCTTACCGTTTTTTATTCCAACACGACGCTCGAAGGACACAGGCGTTTATACGAAAAATTAGCTTCGGCGGATACCCCGACTTCAAAACACGTTTTTTTAGTGCCCGACAGGTTTACTCTCGGAGTGGAACGAGATATTATAGAAAGGGTTTTTCACGGCGGTTTTTCGCGTGTGGACGTAGCTTCGTTCACGCGTTTTGCCGTAAAGCACGTAGGTAAAAAGATAAACAAGTGCCTATCCAAGGAGGGTACGGTAGTTCTTCTCGAAAAGATTTTGGAAGAAAACGCCGAAAATTTGCGTTATTTCAAAAAGGTAAGGGGATATAACTTTGCGAAAGAACTTTTCGCCGCCGTGGCGTCCTTGCGTACCGCGGGAATAACTCCCGACGATATAGAAAGAGCTTCGGAAGGTATGGACGGCGGAATAAAAGACAAACTTTTCGATATATCCGTCATAATGCGCGAGTACGACGGGTATATAAAAGCCAACTTTTCCGACACGATTACGAGAATAGACTGGCTAATTGACTACGTTGCTACCGGGGCGTTTGCCGATACCGATTTTTATATATTGGGTTTCAATATTTTTTCCGCGCAGCAGCTTGCGCTTTTACAATCGTTGTGTCTGCACGCGAAGTCGGTAAGTATTTCCGCGGTCAACTCAAAAAGGTTTTTCAACCCCGCCGAAACGATAACGCCGCTGATAGAATTTTGCCGAGAAAAAGGAATAGAAGTAAAAACTTACGAAGCTACCGAAATAATCAATCCCGTTTTTTCTGCCGTGAGAGAGAGTATTTTCGGCGGAAAAAGACAGTCCGTCGCGGCAAAAGACATGATAAGACCGTGCGTATACGAAACGCCCGACGACGAAATTTCTTCCGTGGCGAGAGAAATAACGTATCTTACGAGAAGAGAAAATTTAAGGTACAAGGATATAACGGTGGTCTGCAACAATCCCGATTTTATTCCTTACGTCAGAGAAACCTTTGAAAGGTTCGATATTCCTTGCTTTATCGATTCTGGCTATAACGTCGCCGATGGGATTGCGGTAAAGTACCTTTTCTGTTTGCTCGACGCAAGCGAAGACTACGCGCAGGATAAGATGCTTAAACTTATAAGGCACCCTTATTGCTGTTTCAGTCGGGAAGAAATTAAGATTTTCACTGACTATTGCTTGAAATACAATATAAAATACGACAGATTTATCTCGCCGTTCACGCTCGGAGATTTTGCCGAAGCGGAAAAAATAAGGCTTGCTTTAATTAAAAAACTTCGTCTGCCGCAAAAAGGAACGGTGGCGGAATACTGCGAAAGTTTAATTTCGATACTCGACGAGTATGCGGAATTAACCGACAGCTATCTTTTAAGTTCCGACGCGAGAGTGGTGGCGGCGGGGCATACCGAAAAATTCCGCGCGCTTCTCGACGAGATGAAAGAGATTATCCCGAATAAAGAACTTACGGTAGGGGATATGCGCGGACTGTTAAAATGCGCTTCCGCAGACCTGAAAACGGTACTTAGCCCCGACAATTACGACGTGGTATTCGTGGGAAATACCGACGAAAGCCGTTTTTCGGAAGTAAAAGCGATGTTTGTAATCGGTGCTAACGACGGACATTTCCCGAAAAAGAGCGGCGACGGACTAATATTTACCGCTATGGATAACGAGTTTATGGCAAGGAACGGTCTTATAGTGTTCCCGTCGCCGATAGAAAAAAACCGCTTCGAACAGTTCGTAGTGTACGATTTATTATCGAAAGGGATGGATAGACTGTATATAAGCAGGGCGAATACCGACCTTGCTGGCGACGCCTCCTGCGAAAGCGACGGGTTTAGGGAAATAGTCTACGCCGCCGACGCAGTAATCAAACCTTTTACGGACTACCGCGACTTTACCGAAAGCGAAAGGACGGCGTACTTCCTTGCCACCGATAAAAACGCCTATAAAGAGTACGTTTCGGGCAACGTGCCGCAAAAATACGCCGCTTCCGTAAAAAAATACCTTATCGACAAAGGACTTTTTACAGACTGCGAAATAAAGGACGATAAGACCGATTTTAATAAATGTTTCCGCAAAAATTCGGCGGGAGAGTACGTCACTTCGGTAAGTCAGTTGGAGACCTATTTTAAGTGTCCGTACCGTCACTTTTTACGATACGGTTTACGTGCGGAAGAACCCGACGACGCTACGTTGAAACCCAACGCTCTCGGAACGGCTATTCACAACGTGTTGGAAAAGTTTTTGAAAAACAATCTCGACGATATTTATAAAAACAAGGATTTGACGAAAGAAATCAAAAGAACGGTGGACGAAGAGTTCGGAAAACCCGACTACGAAAGTTTCCGAACCGACCCCGCGTCCAACCATATTCTTAACGCCACGCAGAAAGAATGTTACGCAATGCTTCCGAAGATTATGGATAATCTCCGTGTATCCGATTTTCGCCCAGAAGGGTTTGAAGTAGCGTTTGGGTACCAAAACAGCGGAGAAACGGTACTCATAAACGTGTCGGATAAGACGTTCAGGCTGTGCGGTAAGATAGACAGAGTGGACGGAAAAGGCAACGACGTAATAATAATAGACTACAAAACCGGCAGCGTAGACCCCGACCTTAAAGGGGTGTACTGCGGCGAAAAGATACAGCTTTACGCATACCTTAATCATTATCTTAAAGCGGGCAGGAATCCTGTCGGGGTATTTTATCTTCCGATAAAGAGCGGCGCGGACAAGAAAGGGAAACGCTACGCCTACGTCGGGCAGATGCTCAATTCCGTCGAAACCTACAAAGCTATCGACGGAAGAGTCAAAACGGCGGAAGACGGAAGTTACGTAAGTCCGTCCATAGATATTAAGGCGAAGATTAAAAACGGCGAAATTAAGTTTACCGCAAGGAAGAACCTTATCGAAAAGCAGGACTTTAATAATGCGGTAGCCTACGTGGAAGAACTTATGAAAAAGGGACTGACGGAAATTCTCGACGGGTATACGGAAAAGAAACCTTTGGGCGAAGCGTGCAAGTATTGTCCTTATAAAAAGTTGTGCGGGACGGTTCCCGTCAGGAAAATAAGTTCGGTCGAACCCGATAAATTCGATTTAAGCAAGGAGAACGACGATGAGCAGAGAATTTAACGAGAGCCAAAAAAGGGTGCTTGCTTCTTCGGGGAACGTTTTAGTATCGGCGTCTGCCGGCAGCGGTAAGACCACCGTAATGATAGAGAAAATTTTCTTACTTATGAAATCGGGTGCGAGCATAAACCGTATGGCGGTAATGACTTTTTCGAAAGCGAGCGCGGCGGATATGAAAAACCGTCTGGTAAAAAAGCTTTACGAAGCGATAAGAAACGGCGGAGAGGAGGCAAAAATTGCCTTAAAGCAGCTCGAAGCCTTTCCCTTTTCAAACATCTGCACGATAGACAGTTTTTGCTACGGACTGTTAAAAAAATATTATGCGGTAATCGGCGCCGACCCGTCGGCTACGCCGCTCGACCCCGACGAGAGCGACAGACTTTGGAGCGAAAGCGTGGACAAAGCCGTCGAAGAGTATATAGAAAAAGGGGATATTCGCACGATAAACTTTTTGGAGCGATACGCTTCGGGAAGAAGATTAGACAGAGTTAAAAAACTTATCGATCAACTTAAACTTTTCCTTGCGGCGCAACCCGATAAAGAAATTTTCTTTACAGAAGACTTTTCCGAAAAAAGAAAAAACTACGTCGTAAGCGAGTTCAAAAAAAGGTTGAGAATAATAAAGGACGAAGGTTTTTCCGTATTAGTCGCCGCCGACGACGAAGGTTTGCCCGACTACGTCGAGAGCGTGCAAGAAATCTTGTCGTATATAGATTCCGCAATCGAAGCGGACGGGGAAGACTTTTTCGACAAAGGAAAATATTTTTCGCTTATCGCAGTGAGAAAACCAAGTAAAAAAATGGTCCTGGTCGACGACGACTATAAATTCTGGTTCGGGGAAGTCAAGAGTTTGTTTATAAAAATCGCCGGATTCGGAGAAAAGTCCGAAAGAAACGACGGCGGAGACGAAAAACTTTTGTTCGAGCTGACGAAAGCGGCGGAAAAAATTTATGCAAAACGGAAAAAACGCGACGGAAAACTCGATTTTAACGATTTAAGCCGCGCCGCGCTCGATATTCTCGCCGACGACGCGACGGCGAAACAGATAAAGGAATCGTTCGACTATATTTTTGTGGACGAGTATCAGGACACCAACTATCTGCAAGAAACCTTACTTAACGGCATATCGAACGGAAGCAACGTTTTCGTAGTGGGCGACGTGAAGCAGGCAATTTACCATTTCCGCTATGCCGAACCCGAAATATTCAACGCGAGAATGAACCGCTATCACGATTTGTCGGAAGGGGAAAACATTTTCCTTAATAAAAATTACCGCTCTAAAAAAGGCATACTCGAATTCGTCAACGCCGTTTGCGGCGAAGTCATGACCGAGAACTATTGTTCCGTCGATTACAGAAAGAACCCTATGACCGCAGGCTCGGACTACAAGGAAGAAGACAGGGGCGCGGAAGTTTATTTCTACGATAACGACGAAGAAAAAACCGACTTGCCCGACGGAGTTTATAGCGTAAGGGAAGCGAAGGCAGTCGAAAACGACGACAGAGAAGGACGTTTCGTCGCAGAGTACGTAAAAAGACTCGTCGGCAACGAAAAAATTTATCGCCCGAAAGAAAAAGTATACAAGACGGTGGGTTACGGCGATATAGCCGTGCTTACGAGAAAGAGTAAAAGCGGAATGAAGGTAGCCGAAGCGTTGGCTAAGGCGGGAGTTCCTTACACCATTAACGAAACCGAAGAAGGGGATTATTACCCCAGAGAACTTCTCGTATCGTTTTTAAGGCTGTGCATAGGGGAAGAAGACGTACCCGTCATTGCCTGTATGAGCTGTCCTATATTCGGTTTTACGTCTACCGAGCTTATAGAAATAGCCGTCAGAGATAAAAAAGTATCGTTTTGGGAGTCCGTAAACGTATATAACGGTAGCGAAACTATAAAAAACAAGACGCAGAAGTTCGTTGAATATATAAACGAACTCAGAAATAAAGCGGTGTTTTCCACCGTGACGGAACTTCTTATAAAGGTGCTGGGCGACGGACTCGACGGGTATTTTAATAAGCTCGACGAGAATGCGGGCGGAAGGATAAGAAAGTTCATTTCGGCGGTTTCCGCTCTCGACTGCAATAACGACGTGAGCGACTTTTTGCGGTATTACGACGAGTCGTATAAGGGAGAGAAAGCTCCGTCTGTAGCCGACAGCGTGACCATTATGACCATGCACAAGAGTAAGGGGCTGGAATTCCCGATAGTATTTTTACCTTACTGCGACGAAGGCGCGATGAGCGAAGCGACGGAAAGGTTTCTCGCAGACAAGGATTTAGGTGTGGCGCTCGTAGCTATCGACGAAGAAACGGGAGTAAGTTACGACACGTTTTCCACGAAAGTTCTTAAATTCAAGAAAGAAAACGATTCGAAAGCGGAATTAGCCCGCCTTATGTACGTCGATTTTACCCGCGCGGAAAACCGTCTTATCGTAAGCGGCAAGAGAGAAAAGTACAAAACCGTCTACAACGTGAACACGATAGCCGGGTTTATCGTAAACGCCGCAAAGAAGAACCCCGTCGTGGCGACGTATTTTAAGCAAATGCCCGAAGATACGCAGGCGGAAAAGGAAGAAAGCAAGGAAGAAAATCTTCCGCTCGACTTTTCCTATCTCGGCGAAAAGTACCGTTACGAGAACGCCGCGAAGATACCTAACAAGATGACGGTAAGCGAAATTCTCGAAGAAGAAGACGGAGTAAAAAAAGTTTATAAATTCACGGGAGAAAGGGGAAGCGCGGCGGTAGGCACGGCGTACCATCTCGTTATGCAAAAAATCGATTATGCGAAAAATGACGAAAATTCAGTCGACGAGTTTATTTTCGAACTCGTAAATTCGGGCGAAATAGACGAAGAAACCGCCGAAAAATTAGAGAGAAAAAAAATAGCGGAATTGCTCCGTTCCGACGTAATAAACACAGCGAGAAAAAATCGTTATTACCGCGAGCAGCCTTTTATGAGCGTGTCGGAAAGCGACGGCGGATACAGTCTTATACAGGGCGTAATAGACCTGCTTATCGAAGAAAACGACGGTTTTACGGTAGTAGATTTCAAGGCGAGCGGGTTGAGCAGAGAAAGACTTAAAGAAAAATACGCCCGTCAACTGGAGCTTTACGCCGACGCCGCGGAAAAAATTTACAAGAAAAAAGTTAAGCGAAAAATCCTTCTTAACGTGATAAAAGGTTACGAAATCGAAGTTTAGTTTTCGGCGGAGTTTACCGAAAAAAGAGTCAGGTTTTGCCGCAAAGATAAAATTTGCGGAAAACTATTGCAATCGGGCGTATTTATGTTATAATAAGCTATAAGAAATTCAAGGAGTCCCGATTTCATGAACAAGATTATCACTTCGGTAAAGGACGTTTTAAGCCAAATTACGTTTTTGCCGAACGACGAACTCAAATTGGCAATTATCGGCGGAATAGTTACGATAGTAATTTTTCTCGTGGCTTTATTGATTTCTTCGGGGAGCAAAATCAACGAACTTCGCAGAAGAATCATCAAGTTTATTTCAAAAGCGGCGAATTTCCCGAAAATAGACGAAACCAACGTCGACAAGGTTTATGCGGAGATGGAATCTCTGCCCGAATCGGTCGCTAAAGGTTGGGGACGTTTTCTCGACGAAAGAGTGGGATACCCGTCCGATTACGTTACTGCCCGCGATTGCATAGGCGGTCACGAATACAGCGGTAAAAACACCGCCGGCAAGGTAGTGTATTCTATTTTCGGCGTCATAGTCTGGGCGGTCACCGTTATTCTTACGGCGGGCGTTTGTGCCGAAGATTTATCTGCGTCCGGATTTGCCGATTTATTCAAAAACTTTGTGGGAGCGGCTTCGATATTAAGCGCAGTGCTCGTACCCGTCGCGGTTTTCGTAATTTTCTATTTCGTTTTGCAACGCGTTTATTCCAAACAGAGAAAACGTCTCGAAATGAGTTTTGCGAGCTTGCAGGACTTGCTCGACGAAAAGGTGTTCGTTCCCGAAAGAGAACGCACTCCGTACGAAAACGAGAGTCTCGAAGACATCGCTAAAAAGGTCGACGAACTTCTTGACGGCAGAATGGAAGACGGCGAGCCGATAGAAGTATTGAGCCTGCCCGACGGAATAGAAGAAGAACTCCCCGCAGAACCCGCGGAAGAACCTGCGGAAGAATCCGAAACGCCACCTGTGGACGACGGTCTGGGCGAAATCGAATATCCGTCCGACGAAGACGAAGAACCGATGGAAGAACCCGTTGAAGAACCCGAACCCGTCGTGGAAACGGAAGAACCCGTCGAAGAAGCGGAAGAAACGGTTGAAGAGCCCGTCGAAGAAGAAGCGGAAACGCCCGCGGAAGAACCCGAACAGGCGGAAGAAGTCAAGCCCGAACCCGAGCCGATAATCCTTACGCAGGAAGAAGCGGCAAGGTATCTTTCGATACTGCCCGCGGTAGTGGATCGGGCGATATCTGCCCCCGAAACCACCAACGACGACCTTGAAGAACTCGCCGAAATGATAGAAAACGCGCGGGCACACAACTTCGAAGACCCCGCCGACCAGGCGATACTTATCAAGTGTCTGCAAAAGATAGCCGATAAATACTACGCTCAATAAGATGATTTTACAAGGTAGCGTGCCGCGATACGACAGATTGACGGTTGCTACCCGTTCGCTTTTTTATAGCGAATAAAGAAAAAACTTTGCCCGAAAAGGCAAAAGGAACGAATATGGCAACGAATTTTATAGAAACTATTATTGAGAACGATTTACAAAACGGCGTTCATTCTTCGATAATAACGAGATTCCCGCCCGAACCCAACGGGTATCTGCACATCGGGCATGCAAAGAGTTTGTGCATAAACTTCGGCATAAAAGAGAAGTATCACGGCAAATGCAACTTGCGTTTCGACGACACAAACCCGACCAAAGAAGACGTGGAATACGTCGACAGCATAAAAGAAGACATTCGCTGGCTCGGCTTCGAATGGGATAACGAATGTTTCGCTTCCGACTATTTTCAGCGCACGTACGAACTTGCCGTCGAGCTTATAAAGAAAGGTTTGGCGTACGTTTGCGATTACTCTGCGGAAGAGATTAAGGCGACAAGAGGCACGCTTACCGAACCCGGCAAGGAAAGCCCGTGGAGGAACAGGTCCGTCGAAGAGAACCTTAAACTTTTCGAAGAGATGAAGAACGGCGTTTATCCCGATGGAAGCAAGACGCTGAGAGCGAAAATAGACATGGCGAGCAGCAATATGAATATGCGCGACCCCGTAATTTACAGGATACTGAGAGCACATCATCACCATACCGGTGACAAGTGGCTTATTTATCCCATGTACGACTTTGCTCATCCTATCGGAGATGCATTGGAAGGAGTGACGCACTCTATCTGCACGCTCGAATTCGAAGACCACAGACCCTTGTACGACTGGGTGACGAAAAACTGCGGTTTTGCCAATCCGCCCCACCAGTACGAGTTCGCGCGGCTCAACGTAAAGAATACGATTATGAGTAAGCGTTATCTTAAAAAACTCGTCGACGGCGGAGTTGTGGACGGATGGGACGATCCTCGTATGCCGACGCTGAGCGGTATGAGGAAAAGGGGATACCCTGCCGAAGCCATAAAAAACTTCTGCGCGGCGGTAGGAGTAGCCAAAGCCAACAGCGAAGTCGACGACAAACTTCTCGACCACTGCGTAAGAGATTATCTCAACGAACACGCCGACAGAGTAATGGTAGTAGAAAGACCGCTTAAAGTAATCGTCGAAAACGCCGAGAGCGAAGAAATAGAAGTAATAAACAATCCTAACGACCCCGAAAGCGCGACGCACAAGTGTCCGTACGGAAAGGAATTGTATATAGAAAGAAGCGACTTCGAAGTCACTCCCCCGCCTAAGTATCACAGACTCGTACCGGGCGGAATGGTCAGGCTGAAAGGAGCTTATATCATAAAATACCTTTCTCACGAAACCGACGAAAACGGCAACGTCACGTCGGTAAGGTGCGAACAGATACCCGACAGCAAGCAGGGCGGAGCCAACGCCGGCATAAAAGTAAAGGGCGTAATTCAGTGGGTAGAAGCGACGAGCGCCGTCAAAGCTACCCTTATGCAGTACGAATCCTTGCTTACCGACGCTACCGACGAAGTCAAGAACTTCGACGACAGAATAAATCCGAATTCCCTTAAAGTGGTATCCGATGCGGCGGCGGAAAGGTATCTGAACGAAAGAAACGAGGGCGACGCGTTTCAGTTTATGCGCGCGGCGTATTACAAACTTGCAGCTAAAGGCGACGACGGACTCGTTTTTTACAGAATAGTGGAGTTGAAGGACTCGTTTAACAAGCAGTGACGCGATTATAAAACAGCCGAAAAATATTTGATAATATTTTAAGGAAAACTATTGAAAAAAAATCGCTTTACTTATATAATATATCCTATATGGGGGTAAGTACGCCCATTGTTGGACCACGCTATTGAAGGAGAGAGAGAATGGCTGAAAAAATGAATGACATCGAAAACAAGGCGACATTCGACAAAGAGACCGACGTAAATCTCAGCATGGAGCAGTTGTCGTACATCTGCAAATACTGCGGGAAAGTCAATTCGATAAGCGCGCCCAACTGTATCCGTTGCGGCAAACGTCGTCCGAGAAACGAATATCTCGACGCAATGAGACGTCTCGAAAAATCGAAAGACGTCCGTCAGGCATTCATAGACGAACAGATTAAAGCCGAAGCCGAACTTAAAGACGCAAGACAGCAGCAGTTCGTTCGTATCGTGGAAAGCCGCGTCGAAGACGAAAAAGCGCGTATCATGGCGCAACAGGAAGTTCGTCTCGAACAGGACAGAGAAGATATAAAAAGAGCTACCGCTCGCGATGCGGTGCTCAGAATAATCGCCGCCGAGAACGCCGCCGAAGAAAAGGTGGCGGCAGCGGAAGCGAGAGCGGACGCCGCTATTAACGGCAAGAGTAAAGAGATAGACGACCTTATCGCCGCCGAAAGAGAAAAAGCTCTTAACGCCGCCGCGGAAAAGCTCATAGCCGAAAGAGCGGCAATAGAAGAAGTGGCTAAGGAAAGAATCGACGCCAATCGTAAAGCCAACGAGTACGACACGGCTAAACAGATAGCGGAAGCCAAAGACGAAGCGGAAAAGACCGCCGCAAGGCAAGCCGTATTGCAGATAATCGCAGCGGAAAAAGCAGCGGAAGACCAGATAAGAATTTCCCGCGATGCGTTCCAACAGGCGGCGACCGAAAGAATTATAGAAGAAAGAATTCTCGCCGACAAAGAAGCCGCGGCAAGATACGCCGCAGAAAAACAGGCTATCGAACGCGCGGCAGAAGAAAGAATAAAAGCCGAAAGAGAAGCCGTTAAGAAAATTCTCGACGAGAGAGGAATGGCGGGTTATGCAGGCGGTTACGCACAGCCTACGTACGGAGCTCAACAGGTTCAGCCTTTCGCGATAGTTCCGTACCTTAATCAAAATCAACCCGTATATCAATATAACCCGAACAGAGTGGTTTATAAATTCGTTCCCGACGCGCCCGTAGCCGGCGGCGGATCCGACGTAGAACCGATTAGATACGACGACAACGCATCCGTGGCAGTGGCAGCCGACGGAAAGAAAGCTAAAAAAGGAAAAAAAGTCAAAGAGACTAAGGCTAAGAAAGCCGTTTCCGCAAGCGGAAAAGCGAGAATATGCGGTCTCGTTACTCTTATTCTGAGCGCGGCTATCATAGTTTTCGCAGCGGTACTCGACTTTTTTGTTAAAGATTTTACTTACCTTAATATCACCGACGGCAAGTTCCTTACCGGTAGCAACTCTTCCGTTTTGCTTGCGTGCGGGACTTTCTGTATCGACGGAATTAACGCAATATTCAAGTCTTCCATAGCCGCGCCGTCCGTTTTGGCGGAAAGCGAATTTTACGGCAGTGCGGGAGCCGCAGGCAGTCCGGTTATAGCTTTGGTACCCGTGGCGTTCGTTATTTTCGCTCTCGTAGCGGTAATTGTTCTTATCCGCAGTATCGTAAGACTCATTGAAGGAAAAGGCAAGAGCGACGACTGGGTAGCGGGTTTGGTAATGATTATTACGTCGGTTATCGTAGCAGCGGTAGAACTTCTCGTAGCTATCCTTGCGGGCGGATACGAAGCGGTAGACGCATTGAAGACCGTGTTCCTGACGAGCTACGGCAACATAGCGTTTATAGTTTTGTCTGTAATAATCACGATAATATCCGCTATCGGCGGCAAGTGCAAAAAAGAACAACTATAATAAAAATAATAATAAATAAAGAAATTCCTTTATATTAAGAGGGAATGGAGGTCATCGATAATGGCTAAGGAAAAAAACGAACCGATTAGTCAAAACGTTACGCCGATTAAGCCCATGGACGAAATGAGCGATTCGGAATTCATAACGTACGCCGACTATTTAAGCAGTCCTTATTACCGCGCGTATATGAGCGCAAAATGTCGTAACGAAGACGCGGCGGCTCCGACCGCTGCTACTGCGACCGCAGTCGCTCCCGTTCCTCAGACGGAAGCCCCCGCGGAAAAGGAATCTGCGACAAAGAGTAGCAAGAAAGACGGAAAATCAAAAAAAGCTCCCGCTTTATACGTTAAAAAAAGAACGGGCGCTTTGGTCGTTATATTCGTTATTATGCTCCTGTTAATCGCAGTGAACGTGGTAGGTTATCTTAATATAGAAAACGTATCCGGATACGTCGATATCTATAATATAGTAGACGGCAAAGAAAGTATAAGCGTGTCCGCGCTCGACCCTGCTGTCGCCATAGTGAGAGCTTTGGTTAAAAACGAAGCTATCGAATCGGTTTATTTCAACTATTTTATCGACGGAAATCTGGAGAATGCCGACTTTCTTACCAAGGTATCCTTATTTGCAGTACCCGTAGCGTCGGTGGTAATCGTTCTGTTTGCGGTTATCGGCTTAATCAAGGCCATCGTCGCTATGTGCTCCAAACGTAAAGAAAACGGTTGTTTCGCAAAATACAACTTCGGATTTTTGTCGGTGGCGATGTTCCTTTGCGGAGCGATAACGTTCTTTGGCGGATTGTACGTTGCGGGAATAAAACTTTCCGACGCACTCGAATTTATCACCTTTAAGTCTACCGTAATGAATGCGGGATACGGACTCTACGCTATAATCGTATTACCGATAATAAGTTGGATAATGACTTGCATAGCGTATAAAAAGCAAAAATAATTCAGAAACGAAAAGAGAGGAAGGGCAAGCCGACGGCTTGCCTTTTTTAATCCCGACCAAACGTTACACGGGCGTTTAACGCAGTCGCGTAAGCTTTGTGCGTATAAACGCTTAATCCGTGTAAGTCGAACGAAGTTACCGAGCGATAAATTCGCTCAAAGCGCGGCTTTGAAATTCGTCTAATCTATGCGTAACGCCGAAATCTTCAATTTTAGTAATTAACCGTTTTTCTCAATGAAAATCGCAGAGTTGACGAAAATGCGAAAAATCGTCGGAAGAGCCGCATATAACGGCGTTTTTTATCGAGCCGTTTCCATTAAAAGGCTTAAAAAAATCTTTAATTACTATTGATATTTTTTTTTGCGTATGCTAAAATATAGCATATAGTATTATCAATTACTATGTACAGTCGGAGTAGTTTGTCTTTCGCAAGAAAAAAACTACGATGATAAATCCTGTTCTGTGGGTGGTGAAATGGCTGACAAACGCAGTTATAACGGTTATAACTCAACATATTCCGCAAGCGGACGTGGTTCCGCCGGACCTTCCGCGGGCAAAATGAGCAAAAAAGAACTTAAACAGAAAGAAGCTAAGGCAAAACGTAAAGAGTACAACGCCACTTTAAGGGCAAGACAGACTTACGCTACCGAGAACACAAAATACCGCGAGAGACTTGCGGCTGTCGGAGGAATAGACAATCGCTACTATACCTTACCCGAAGACAGGAAGCCAAGGAAGGAAAAAGACTATTTCTTCGTAATGAGAAAGTTCGTTTGCTTCCTTATGATGCTTATGATGCTGGTATCCATAGCTTACTTTGCGTTAAACTACGTAAAGATAGAAGCCATACCGACGAAATATACGGCACTTTTTATGGAGACCGAAGCTAAAAAATCGGAAACTTCTTCCGACGAAGAAACTCCTGCCGAAGAAGAAACTCCCGCCAATGCCGACGACACGACTACTGACGGAGATACTACCGGCGACGGTACGGAAACAGGAGACGAAACCGGCGACGGCGAAACGACAGACACGGGAATTTATTATTCCGCGCTCGACCCTATTTTCGGATTCGTTAAGTACGTCGGAAACAAACTTAATATGAATATAAATATCGGCGAAAGCCCCTTGTACGACGCTATGATAGCGAAAGTGGAAGTGGGTATGGCGGATACGACAGCGCAATATATAATTTTGGCTTTCCCCGTCGCAATGATAGTTTATATAATCACCGCTCTCGTGATGTTCATTAAATGTTTCATCGGAATGTGCGGCAGAAGAATAACCAAACTTTTACCTTTGGGCAGCATAGTGATGTTGCTGTGTGCTGTTATTACGGCGTTCGGAGGACTTGCCTACGTTACCGACGTTGCGGGTAAAATGAATTACGGCGGTATAGTTACCGTACTTATAGGCGGGATTACGGGCGCAGGCGGTTTTACCGGCGGCTACGGATTGCTTATATTGGCGGGGCTTCCGCTTATAACGTTTATTTTAAGTTTGTTTGCGAAAAAGAAAGTGCCTTACAGCATTTTCGACACCTACGGAGAATAAGGGGGGCAAAATGTCTAAGAAGAAAAAGACGCAGGAAAAAGCGGCAGCGGAAAACCGCACCGCAGTGCAGAAAAAACGCGAAGACGATTACGGATACGGATACGGCTACGGTCCGGACTCTCCGTTTACTCCGATAATACAGTTGCCGCCTATCGTGCAACCTATAATAATGATGCCCATCGCTCCGCAAATCCCGGATATTCCGATGAAGGGCACCGACGATTTCGACGACTTTGACGATTTCGACGACGATACGTTTTAGACGGAATTATAGAATATGGCAAAGAAAACAGTCACGACAGAACCGATAAAGGTTGAAGAAAAGCGTCCTTCCTACACAGGATACGAGATGTCCGCCGCAAGCGAATACTATATCTACGGCAGGGGCAATGCGGAAGACTACGCGCGTTCGGTCGGTTGTATAAAAGAAGAGTTGAGAAGGTCGGCGTACGAAGCCAAACGGCAAGAACCCGTCGTTGTCGCCGAAGAAGAGCCGAAAGTCGAGGAAAAGGCGAAGAAGACCAACGGTCGCAGCGTTTGGATAGCTGTGTTTTCGCTTATATCCTTGGCAGTGTTTTTCTTGCGTTCCGTCATAAAAGACGCCGTTCCGTTAAAGTACGGAATTTTCACAATGGACGGAGTAAGATTTATACGGCTTGTTGTGGAAGAATTTAAGGAGATCGGCAATTTTGCTCTCGACCCGGACGGCTTTTTATTTATTTCATTGGTTTGCGTGACGGCGATTGCGTTGACGAACGTTCTTCTTTTTATAGCGGGACTCGTAAGATGCCGTTCGGCGAAAACGGGCGGATTTATAAAAACCATAGCCGTAGCGGGACTGCTTTTTGCGATAGCGCTTATCGTATTCATGACGTTTTGTACCGGCGCATACGTTCTTACCGGAATGGTTATTATGGCGGTCATCGCCGTTATAAACGTTGCGTTGGCGTTCGGCGGGAGCAAAGATAAAAAAGGGGGAAAGAGAAATGCCTGATATATACGGGAAAAAACCGGGCGAAAAAATGTGGTCCGATTTCAAAAAACCGTCGGAACAACCCTGTAAAGAGTCTGAGCAATCGCAGAGAGCGTCCGAACAATCTTGCGAAACGGCTCGCCCCGACGGCGGAAAAATGCCGCCGCTCGTGCAACCGTTAATTGTGGTTCCGTTCGCAAGTCAGATGCAACCCCTATATCAAAACGGCGGATTTCCGTTTTCTTACGACGATATGTATGACGATGGATACGATGACGTTGAGGAAGAAACCGTCGCCGAAGAATCCGTCGGCGTAAAGAAAGAAAAAAAGGTCAAGACTAAAAAGTCGACAGATAAAAGGATCAACGTCGGAAGCGTGTTCGCCTTTATATTCGGACTCGTAGCGATAGCTTTGGTAGCGATAAGCTACTTTGTAAATATAGCGTTTATCAACGTGACCGAGAGCGAAAGCGCGCTTGCCGTAATGATTTCCGCAGTGAAAGGTATAACGGAAAACGGGTTGGGCGATATAAAGACGTTGTTGTTCCCGTTAGGGCTTATCGTGGCGACTTTATTTACGCTTCTTACTTTTATCGTGAGCGCGTTCTCTTTTAAGAGAAAGTATCCGATAGCTGGTAAGGTGTTCGCAGCGCTTGCTTTAATCGGAGCCGCGCTTGCGCTTATAATGATGTTCGTCAATCAAATGACCGTGAGTTACGGAGCGTACGCTCTTCCCGCGGTAATAATACTTATGGCAATATCCGCTTTTGCGGCTAAACGCAGAGCGTAAAGGAGCAAAATATGAATAAAGAAAAGAAGCAGGTTTTACTTACCGGCGTCGACGCAAGGGGGGCTGAATACTTCTATTTTTGCAAGAAGTGCAAAACGAAGAACCCGCTCAACGTGCCGACTTGTTCTTATTGCGGACAAAAACGTCCCCGTAACGCTTACGAGTACGCTCACGTAGAAATACCGAGAGCAACGCCCGAGTACGGAAGAGACTTAGACCGCACCGCCCGCAATGCGTATCCCGCTTGCCCGCAACCGTGTTTTGCGACGCCTTTGCCGACCGACGGCAACTACGACGCGCAGAACTTCGTCAACAACGCCGTCGCCAATTTGCCTGTTTATTATATGACGGACGAGTACGGAAGAGTGTACAGAGCCAAAGTTAAATACGGCGCGATGCCGTGTTCCGGGCCCGTACCCGTAGCCACTCCGTCCACAAACATTCAGACTTCGGCAATACAAGTAAACTTAAACAATAAATATTAGGAGAGAGAGTACTACCATGGATAATCTTAATCAGAACAACGGTTCTCTTCAACACAGAGGGGTATTAAACGGACAACAAGGCACTTGGGTTCCCGTGGAGTCGGAAACGGTACCTTTTCAGGTAAGTAACGACCCCGCCAATCCCAGTATGGCGCAGGACGGAAACTACTATTACGCGCAGGGCGGCGCTCCGCAGTCGGCTAACGGCTTCGGGCCCATTCAGGCTAATCAATACAACGCCATTCCCACGCCGTCTAACATCGTTCAGCTTCCGCCTATCGTTCAGCCCATAGCTCTCGTGCCGTTCGCTTCTCAGAACCAGCCTTTGGTTCAGTACGACCCGAACTATCGTGAAGAAATTCCGCAGACCAATCTGGAACCTATTTACAGAGCGAAACCCTATTCGGGCTTGTCGGTACTCTGTATCCTTCTCGCGGTAGCCGCAATAGTCGTAGCAAGTCTTATAGAATGTATCTCCGTGGGAGCGACCGCACTCGATTCGGTGTTCGCTTTGCTCGTCAAGTTCGGAGTAGGTTCTTTCACCAGCAAATATTACGACGCGTTTATGGCTGGCGAAACCGTGGCGATTACGGCGTATGTAGTACCGGTAGCCTATCTCGTTTCGATGGTTCTTTCGGTGGTTATGGTTATTTACTATTTGGTAAAACTTGCCAAACGTCAATCTCCGAGACATTTCAGCGTGGTTACGTTAATAGCTTTGATAGCGGCAATAGCCGCCGCAGTAATCGAATTCATTACCGAAGGAATGACTCCCGCAATAGGAGCGTACGTAATGATAGGCGTGCTTTTAGTGCTTCTCATAGTTCCGCTTTTCGCAAGAAAAGGCGCACAGGTCATCGATTACAGCGCGTCGAAAAGACTTTACGGCGACAATAAATAAAAATTTATAAAGGAAGTCGATATTTATGGTATTCGAAAAATTGAAAGAAGTGTTGGTAGAAGAAATCGGCGTCGACCCCGAAGACGTGACGATGGACAGTAACATGGTCACCGACATAGGCGCGGACAGCCTCGATATAGTTCAGCTCCTTATAAAAATGGAAAAGGAATACGGCTTTAAGTTCTCCGACGAAGAAATGAAGAACGTTAAGACCGTAGGCGACGTGGTAAGATATATCGAAGAAAAAATAAAATAACGTTTTCCCGCCTGTACGGCGGGATTTCTGTCGGAAGCGGTTTTTTGACGTAGCGAAAACGGTACTGCGGACTACGACAAAGTCGTCGCAGGTTTTAATAAAAAATCGTTGACATAAAGCAAACCTTGTGGTATGCTTATAAAGCACCTTAGGAGGGTGTAATTTTTTTGGAGGCGTTTTATAATGCGAGTAAAGATAACCCTTGCTTGTACGGAATGCAAACAGCGCAATTACGACAAGAAAAAGAATAAGAAAAATACTCCGGACAGAATGGAGTTAAAAAAATATTGCAGATTTTGTAAAAAACACACTGTTCACAAAGAAACGAAATAACACGGAGGCTATTCAATGGCAAAAAATGACACCAAGCTCGATTTACCCGAGATAGAAGCCGCTCCCGCTCCCGAAAAGAAAGGACAGGATAAGAAAAACGCTTCCAAGAAGGGCAACAAAAAGCGCAAATCGGTGGGTAAGTTTTTCCGAGATATAATTAGCGAACTCAAAAAAGTTACGTGGGGTTCGTTCAAGAAGAGCAAAGACAACAGCAGCGTGCAGGCTCAGACCGGCGTAGTGCTTGTCGTTACTTTGATCTTCATGATTATCGTTGCGGCAGTGGACGCAGGTTTGGCTCAGCTTTTGAAGTTATTGTTGAACGCCGCGTAATCCACGCGTTTTGTGAATCAGGAGTTAATATAAATATGGATAGTAAAGATGTAAGATGGTACGTCATACACGTCTATTCTTCCTACGAATCGGTGGTTAAAAATAACTTGGAGAAGATGATAGAAAATAACAGTCTCCAGGATTATATTTTTGAAATAGCCATTCCCGTAGAGGAGGATATCGTCGAAAAGAACGGCAAGAGGAAAGTCGTCGAAAGAAAGAAATTCCCCGGGTACGTTTTTTTGAAAATGATTTATACCGATCAACTTTGGTATATGATTACCAATACTCGCGGAGTTACCGGTTTCGTCGGACCGCAAGGTAAGGCGCTTCCGCTCACCACGGAAGAAATCAAACGTATGGGACTCGAAAAAGTTTCCGTCGAAGACTTCGATATGGCAGTCGGCGACAACGTCAAGGTAGTCAGCGGCGCGTTGGAAACCTTCCTCGGCGTTGTGGACGAAATTTATCCCGACAAGCAGAAAGTACGCGTTGTTGTCCAGATGTTCGGACGGCAGACGCCGGTAGAACTCGATTTTAACCAAATCGAAAAAATATAAATATGACGGGCGAAAGCCCTTTATAGATATGGGAGAACGGCAAAAATTTTGTTCAGTTGCCGCTCGTCAGAACCAGTTAGTCAAAGGAGGCAAACTATGGCTAAGAAAATTTCGGCAGTAGTAAAGCTGCAACTCCCCGCAGGCAAGGCAACCCCGGGACCGCCTGTAGGATCCACTCTTGGACCGCACGGTATCGCTATACCGATGTTCACCAAGGAATTCAATGAAAAGACCGCTTCTCAGGCAGGACTTATCATACCGGTAATTATCACTATTTACGCAGACCGTTCTTTTACCTTTGTGTTGAAGACTCCGCCCGCACCCGTTCTTATCAAGAAAGCCTGCGGAATAGAAAGCGGCTCCGCAAAACCTAACCGCGACAAAGTGGCAAAATTGACTCGCGCTCAACTCGAAGAAATCGCGAAGACTAAAATGCCCGACCTCAACGCAGCGTCTCTTGAAAGCGCAATGAGCATGATTGCGGGTACCGCAAGGTCTATGGGCGTAACCGTAGAAGACTAATCGGAGGTGATAATATGAAACACGGAAAGAAATATGTTGATTCTTTGAAAGAATTCGATAAGTCTATGGCTTACGACCCCGCCGAAGCGTTGAAATACGTAGTAGATTCCGCAAAGGCTAAATTCGACGAAACCATCGAACTCCACTGCAAACTCGGCGTAGACCCCCGTCACGCAGATCAGCAGGTAAGAGGCGTAGTCGTTCTTCCCCACGGAACCGGTAAAACCCTTAAAGTTTTGGTAATCACCAAAGGTGCGAAAGCCGACGAAGCCGTAGCCGCAGGCGCGGACATCGTAGGCGCTGAAGAAATCGTCCAGAAAATCCAGGGCGGATGGTTTGACTTCGACGTATGCGTTACCACTCCCGACATGATGGGCGTCGTAGGACGTTTGGGTAAAGTTCTCGGTCCTAAGGGACTTATGCCGACCCCGAAAGCAGGTACCGTCACCATGGACGTAACCAAAGCTATCAAGGATATTAAAGCAGGTAAAGTCGAATACAGAGTAGATAAGACCGCTATCATCCACTGCCCCGTAGGCAAGGCAAGTTTCGGAGTCGAAAAACTCAGCGACAACTTTAATACTCTTATCGAAGCCATCATTAAGGCGAAACCCGCCGCAGCTAAGGGCGTATACTTAAGAAGCGTCACTTTGGCAAGCACGATGGGCCCCGGCGTTAAGGTTAACGTAAAAATGTAACGTAAATTTACGCGGAGAAACTTTCTCCGCGTAATTTCCTTATTAAATTCCTTGACGAAGGGAAGATAAACGACTATAATATAAACGTACTCATTTCAAAGACTGCAAGTGCTTCGGCTTAAATTCTTACGATGCTTGGATAGAAAGAGGCAGAAATTGAATTAAAAAATCAGTTTACTCCGCAATCTCAGTCTTTGGTTGCGGAGTTTTTATTATATCCTTGCAAAAAGGATAAAGAAAAATATAGGAGGTAAAAGAAAGTGTCAGCATTGAGAGACCAAAAGGTAGCAAAAGTTGCCGAGATTAAGGAAAAACTCGAAAAAGCAAGCTCTTTCGTACTGTTGGACTACAAAGGTCTTACCGTTGCGGAAGATACCGAGCTTCGTACGGCTTTCCGTAAGAGCGGCGTAACCTATCACGTTTACAAGAATCGTCTTGTAAAAATCGCCCTCAATGAGATGGGATACAACCAGTTTGACGACGCATTGAACGGACCTACGGCTGTGGCTATGGGTTCCGAAGACATCGCCGCTCCCGCTAAAATCGCTCTTGAAAAGTCCAAAGCGTTCAAGAAGATGGAAGTTAAGTGCGGTTTGGTCGACGGAAGTTTCCTTGATCAGGACGGGTGCAACACTCTTGCGACGTTGCCCAGCAGAGAAGGGCTCATCTCGCAAATTCTCGGATTGTTACAATCCCCGGTGGCAGGCTTGGCCAGAGCGCTCGCCGCTGTTGCCGAAAAACAGGCATAACAAAACAAAAATTTTTATCGGAGGAATTAAAAAATGGCAGATATACAGAAAATAATCGAAGAAGTAAAGTCCATGACCGTTCTCGAATTGAACGACTTGGTTAAGGCATTGGAAGAAGAATTCGGCGTAAGCGCAGCCGCTCCTATGGCTGTTGCCGGAGCTCCCGCAGCAGGTGCTGCTGCTCCCGCAGAAGAAGAAAAGACCGAATTTGACGTAGTACTCAAAGCAGCCGGCGCTAACAAGATCGCAGTTATTAAGGCTGTTCGTGAAGCTACCGGACTCGGACTCGTTGACGCTAAGGCTATGGTTGACGGTGCTCCCAAGACCGTTAAGGAAGCTCTTTCCAAAGAAGCCGCAGACGAACTCGCCGAAAAGCTCAAAGCCGCAGGCGCAGAAGTCGAAATCAAGTAATTTTATTTACGACAATAAAGCAAAGCACTCGAAAGAGTGCTTTCTTTTTTTGCCTTAAATCGACAATTCCGCCGCATGAGCTTTGGGATTTACGTCAGTCAGGGCATTAGCCGCGCCGTAATAAATTATCGCTTGTAGGGTAATTCACGGCGTCAAAGCAGGTTTTCTACTTTTTAATTCTCGTTGCGCATTTCGTGGAAAGCATTACGTCGTGCACGAGAATGGCTGTGGACATACAGCGGTTATTTTTATTGTAGACGCAACGGGCGGTACATTGAACCACGGACGGAGCGTCGTTAAGGAATTCGTCGCCCGCTTCCATATCCTTGAAAGTTTGTTCGAGAGCACCGCCGGGGCGTTTTATTTTGCTGTCGCAGAGTCCTTTATCGTTGACGGATATTATTCCTGCGTTGCAGTGACATTTTACGTTGTGTTGGCAATTTGCCGTAGTGCATTTGAGTTGTAACATGTTTTACTCCTTTAAGTTAATTTCGTCGTTAGTATGCGGTTGCGTATGGTTATTATACTTATAGAGTAATTTCTTTTTATATATGAGAGTTGACAAAAGCTCCTGCGGAATTTATAATTATTAAAAACTAAAACATAAGGAGTGGCTCGAAGTGAAAGTAATTTTGTTACAAGACGTGAAGGCAATGGGCAAGAAAGGCGACGTGGCGGAAGTCAACGACGGATACGCTCGCAATTTTCTTATTCCCAAAAAAATGGTAATGGAAGCTACGAAAAATGCGATAAACGAACTCAATCAGAAGAAAGCCAACGAAGCGAAAAAGCTTGCGGAAGAAAAAGCCGCCGCTCTCGCTCTCTGTAAAGAACTCAACGGCAAGGAAGTGTCTGTTCCCGTTAAGTGCAACGGCGGAAAAATGTACGGTAGCGTAACCACGCAGGACGTTGCGGACGCTTTGGCAAAAGCAGGGTATACCGTGGACAAAAAGAAAGTGACCTTGCACGAAACCATTAAGGCTCTCGGAATATATAACGCGGATATCTGGTGCTATAAAGAAACTATTGCGAAGATTAAAATTAACGTAGTAGAAGCTTAACCGAACAAGCGTTACACGGGCGTTTAACGCAGTCGCATAAGCTTTGTGCGTATAAACGCTTAGTCCGTGTAAGTCGGACTCATAAGGAAGCAAGGCAGTCCGCCTTGCTTTTTTATATTACGAATTTCGGCGAAGCCGAGCGAATTTACCGTACAACGGTAACGAATTGTCACTGCGTGACGCGAATTTCGCAAGCAAGTTGCGAGCTAACGGAATTATATATCAAAAGAAAAACTAATACTATCCGCTTAATTTAAGTTTATTCAAGTATTAAGTTTGTGGAGAAAGCGTAACTCGGTTAATGTTTGGATAAGGGGGGGAACATTATGAGGAAAGGGGTTTATTAAGGGGGCTTGGAGTCTATGCCCCC
>CAZUJW010000013.1:0-43262 GCA_964620655.1 uncultured Christensenella sp. | reverse complement strand
ACAAAAGGTAGACAGGAAGAAGCGGAAGAATTATCGAAAAAATGCGATTTGATTTTCGTTGTCGGAGACAAAAACAGTTCCAATTGCCGTAAGCTATACGAAACGGCGAAAAAGTTTTGTTCCGACGTCCGTTTTATTGAGAATGTTTCCGACTTACAGTCGGCACAGATAAAGAAAAATTTAGTTTTGTCGGGCATATTGTCCGGCGCGTCGACTCCGACAGAGTTGACTATGGAGGTTTTTAACAGGATGAGCGAACAGAGTGTAATCAACAACACCGTTGATGAAGTCAAGGAAGAAAAGGTTGCGGCGGTAGCCGAACCCACCGAAAAACAAGAAGAAAAAGAAATCACTTCTATGGCCGAAGCTATGAAGAAGATTAATACCAAGTCGTACCGTGAAGGTATGCGTCTCAAAACCCAGGTCGTCAAAGCAGACGTTACCGGCATCACCGTTACCGTAGAAGGCGGCGGAAAGAACGACTGCGGTTTTATCGCTAAGGAAGAAGCGGAAATAGACGGTTCTTACGACCCCGCCAATTATAAAGAAGGCGACTCAATCGAAGCTATCATTATTCCGAAAGAACCCGGCAGCAAAGACAAAGCCATCAATTTAAGCAAAAAAGCTTTCGATGCTATCAAGCTGGACGACGAAAAGGTTAAAGGCATACTCGCAGGCGAAGAATTTACTTTGGCTTGCACGCAAGAAATCAAAGGCGGACTTTTGGGCAAAATCGGTACTTACAGCGTATTCGTACCCGCTTCTCAAATCCGTTGCGGTTTTGTTAAATCCTTAGCGGATTACGTAGGCAAACCTTTACGTTTGAAAGCGCTTCCTCCGAAGGAAGAACTCGACGAAGAAGGCAACGTTAAGAAACCCCGTAACCCGAAGCGTATCGTAGCTAGCCAGAGAGTTATTCTCGAAGCCGAAAAGGAAGAGAAAGAGAACGAATTCTGGTCCAAGATTTACGAAGGCGCTATCGTTAACGGAAAGGTTAAGAGATTCGCAAGTTTCGGAGCTTTCGTTAGCTTGAAGTACATGGACGCTTTGGTACACAATTCAGATTTGTCCTGGGCTAAGAAGAGAATTAACGACCCGAGCGAAATACTCGAACTCAACAAAAACTACGATTTTATCGTATTGAAAGCAGACAGAGAAACCGGAAAGATTTCTTTAGGCTACAAACAGTTACAAAAACATCCCTCTGAAATTGCTCAAGAAAAATATCCCGTAGGCTCCGTAGTGAAAGGTAAAGTTGTTCGTATCGTAAAATTCGGTGCGTTTGTAGAACTCGAACCCGGAATTGACGGACTCGTACATATCAGCCAAATCAACCACGGTTGGATTCAGAGCGCAAGCGAAGCTTTGAAAGAAGGCGACGAAGTCGAAGTTAAAGTTATGAAATACGACGACGACAGAATCACCCTTAGCATCAAAGAACTTATCGAACCGCCCGTTGCAGAAGAGAACGTGGCTGAAGAAGAAACTGCGTCCGAAAGACCGTCCCGCACTGCAAACTTCAACAAGAGATTGGAAGTTGCCGATAAGGGAGAACGCAAAGAGAAGAAAGCAAAACGCGTTAAAGAAGAATCCGATAACGAACCCAGAGAATACGTTTCCGGCGGTTCGGGAGTAACTCTCGGCGATTTGTTTAAGAACATCACTCTCAGCGATAGCAACGACTAATTAAGTCATACCGTAAGCAATGAGCCACCTGATTTATATCGGTGGCTCTTGTATTATTCGCAGCAAATTATTGATATATTTGCTGTTTTATATAAAAAATAGCAATAAAAAAACACCCGAAGGTGTTTTGTGGCAGGGGAGACGCGATTCGAACACGCAACCAGCGGTTTTGGAGACCGCTGCTCTACCATTGAGCCACTCCCCTAAAAACATATAATATTATATGATAAAAATTCGATATAGTCAAGGAAAATAGGTGAAATATATGAAATACAAATTGGGTGTGATAGGCTTAGGCGTAATGGGAGAAGCGATACTTACAAGATTTTTAGAAAGCGAAAAATTCGACGAAAAAGAAGTGTGCGTATTCGATATCGACGCCGAAAAAATAGATAAATATAAGTATAACGTAATACCGGCAGAAAGCGTGGCGGAGCTAGTAGAGCGCAGCGAAAGAATTTTTTTCGCAGTAAAACCGCAACACTACAAAGCTATTTGTGACGGAATTGATTTTAGCTCTTTGACTACTATTTTTTCCATAATGGCAGGCGTAAGCACGACGGAATTACGTTCTGTAATAGGCAGCGACGAAGTAGGAATTGTCAGAATTATGCCAAACGTTCCTTGTAAAATCGGCAAAGGCGTATGCGGAATGACTTTTGATAACGTGTCCGAAAATGAGCAAGAACTCGCTATATCGGCTTTTTCCGCATGCGGTTCGGTCGTCGTAACCGACGAAACGAAGTTCGATGCGATTACTTCTGTAAGCGGAAGCGGACCTGCATACGTTTATATGTTTGCACAAGGTATGATACAGGGCGGTATGAACGGCGGACTTACTTACGAAGAAAGTAAAATTCTCACACTCGATACGCTTATAGGTGCGGCTGAAATTGCAAAATCGACCGAAACGCCGTTGGACGTTCTTGTAGACAGAGTGTGTAGTAAGGGCGGAACCACTATCGAAGCCGTAAAAGTTTATAAAAATAATAATCTTACAGATATTATCGCCGAAGGCGTGGATGCATGCCGCAAAAAATCTGAAATTTTGAGCAGGACTATTTAATGAAACACGTTGATATTTATACCGACGGAGCTTGCAGCGGAAACCCCGGACCGGGCGGCTGGGCGGCAATCCTTATCTACAACGGACGTGAAAAGGTGATTTCCGGCGGCTATCCCGAAACCACGAATAACAGAATGGAGCTTTTCGCAATAATTAACGCTCTTTTACAGCTAAAAGAAAAGTGCGAAGTGACGATATATAGCGATAGTGCATATTCGCTCGACCCGTTTTCAAAAGGTTGGCTCAATGATTGGCAAGCGAAAAATTGGAAAACTTCGAGCGGTTCTGCGGTGAAAAACGTTGATTTATGGAAAGCACTTCTTATCGAAGTATCTAAACACAAAGTAAGTTTCGTAAAGGTAAAAGGGCATAGCGATAACGAAAATAACAACCGTTGCGACGAACTTGCTCGTAAGGAAATTAAACTTCTCGGCGGCAACGACATTATTAACTCGTAATCTACTAAGAAAATCTATAAAAAATAAGGATAACGATATTTTTCGTTATCCTTTTTCAATTTTTATAAAACGGTTTATAAAATGTTCAGGTGGTAATTTTTCGTTCTGTAAAGAAGACACAGCATTGCACCGAAAAATGGTACTACGAGAAATATTATACTCGGAGCATACGTCGCCAACGAGTTAAGGCTATGACCGTTCGGGACGATTAAGTTTATGATAAGATTAACGACGAAGAACGTAAGATAAATAATTCCGCTTGCCGCAAGAATAATTTTCGTATGGAAATTGTCTTTTTTCTTCGCATCTTTATTGCTAAACCATACGAGAGCCGACGCTACGGGAGCTATCGCTCCGATGCAAAGAATCGTAAGGAATGCCGTAAGATTTACGTTGAACGGCTTGCAAAGGTAAACTACAAGTAGCATCGCCACAAGGAAAAGATAGGATAGCGTTACGGCATCTCTGAACAATTTATTTACCAAAACGTATTTAACCAAACCTTTACCGCTGTTCGTAGGTTCGTAAGAACGTAATTTTATTCCTTCTCTGTCGAGATGATTGCGTAAGTCGTTTATATGCGAGCAGTCTATATCTACGCTTTCTACTGCGGCTGTTTCTTCGACTTTATCGTTTCGAGTGAACAAATCGCCGAAAAATTCTCTGTATTTATCGCCGCGTACGGTCGTTTTAGTGTAGGTATTCGGCGTAGTCATAGCTATTTTTTCGTAGATATTAGGTTCTCCCGCGATAGGTTTTGCAGTTTCTTGTTTCTGCTGTGCGGGTTCTTTGGTTTCCGGAGCGGGAGTAAAAGTAACCGTATCGTTCGACGGTTGTTCCGTAACTTCGTAAACGGCTTCTTCCCGATTATTATTGGTATCTACGTTTAAGACGGCTGTTTTCGTTACCGCTATTTCGGCATTTTCCGAAGCTATGTTTGAATTTTCGACCGAAAAAGGGGACTCGGTAACGGTCGCCGCGGCTTCGGTTTTGTTTATATCGTTGACGGCAGAAGTTTGCTCTTCTACTACGGGGGCGGGGTGCTCCGTTACGGCTGGTTCGGCGGCTTCGTCAGAAGTTTCTTCTGTTTCCGAGTCGGATTTTGCCGTTCTTCTCGTAAGGGGGCGCAAATCGGAAGGATGGAAAGGCGGCGTGTCGCTCATTAAGTCGAAAGTCTTGTCTGAAACGAGATTATCCAAAAGCGTGCGGGTGTATTCCCATTCTTTTTCTTCATTTGAAAGCAGCTGTCTGCCTGCGTTGGTAAGGGTGTAATAACGCCTTTTAGCGCCGTTACTTTCGGTTCCGTCGTAGGAAGAAATATAACCTTGCTTTTCAAGGCGTTTAAGGACGCTGTATATTGAAGACTGTTTCATCTCGTAGTGTCCTTCGGTTTTGTCGTGTACGTAGTTCAATATATCGTAACCGTATCCGTCGTGAACTGAAAGGGCTTTCAGTACGAAAATATCGACGCGACCGCGCAACATATCGGTGTTTGTTTCCATTTATGTTTGCTCCTTAACAAAATTATGTTTTATATCTATAATTATAAGTATTTTTCAAAAAATAGTCAACTGCAAATTACGTCGAAATATGTAATACAATTATGAAATGAGTAGAAATATGAAATACTTTTTCTTATTTAGTCGTCGTTTTCACCGTTTATCGGTGAAAATTTTACTTTATCGACTGCACTCTTTTTTATATCTTCGCTAATTGCGGCATAATGGCGTTTGGTCGTGTTTATATCCTTATGACCGAGTACTTCTGCCACGACGTAAATGTCTTTAGTCGCACGATATAAAGCGGTACCGTAGGTGCTTCTCAATTTATGCGGAGTGATTTTTTTCAGGGGAGTTACTGCGCTTGCGTATTTTTTTACGAGCTGTTCTACGGCTCGCACGCCGATACGTTTTCTTTGTAAAGACAAGAACAGAGCTTCTTGGTCTGCGTCGGGGTGCTTTTCGATAAGTTTTTCTCTGTAATCGAGATAATCGTTAAGAGCGATGGCTATTTCTTCCGAAAAATACAATATTGAACGTTTTTCGCCTTTGCGAGTCACTGTAAAAGTATTGTTCGCGAAGTCTACGTCGTCGATATTCAGACCGACAAGCTCGCTTACACGAATACCGGTGCCGAGAAGCAGGGTAATAATGGCGTTATCTCTGATTTTAGTGTTATTGTTGTTATAACTGTTTTGTCTGTCGCTTGAAAAGGTGGCGTTATTGGAAAGTTGGTCGAGCACGTTCGCCGCTTCGTCGTCTTCAAGACGGATAATCTCTTTTTCTCTGATTTTGGGCATATCGACTTTAATAGCCACGTTTTCGGGCAATAAATCGCTCTTATATAAATAGGTAAATAGGGCGCGAACCGCGCTCATTTTGCGTGATTTGGACGAATCGGCGTTTTTTAAGTAGGAATGGCAAGTGTCGGAATAGTAGCTCGAAATATAATCGAGAAAACGTTCTATATCGCGTTTCGAGACTGATTTCATATCTTCGAGCGTAATTTCTTCGGGCAATTTGTCTTTGAAAGTTTTGTTGCCGTTCTCGTGAGAAGTCAGATACTCAAAAAACAATTTTAAGTCGGTAGCGTAGTTATAGCGTGTAAGAGCGGTGGTACGCATACCGATACCGACGAAAAAATCCGTGCAAAAAGGCGGCAAGAAGGGTAATACTTCGTTGCGGAGCTTATTTAGATATTTGACGTCGCGTTCTTCCGTGTAATTCATATCGAATATATATTACCATAGATAAATTTAATTGTCCATATAAAAGAAGTTTTGACTTAGATAAAACGATGGGCGATTAGCATAATTTTTACCGAAATTAAGACGGATAAGCGTAAGCAAAAAAAACAGGGAATTTCGGCGCGAAAACGCAAGGAAATCAAAGCTGTAATCTGCTAACTTACTAAAAATTTTATTTAGATATCTATTCGCAAAATACAGGTTTTGCGAATAGATAAGGTATAGGGGAGCGGAAATTGTTATAAATTAGCCGTAGTTTCGTAAATCGCTGTTTCTGAGCTTTATTTTATATTGATATATTTGTCATATTCACGTCGTTTGATTTTTAGCCGATTTACGGCAAAATCTATCGTGCGATTAAAACATATTTTTTACGATTTCGGTAAGAGCTATCACGCAATGTTCGTACGTTAGTCCGCCTTGCATATACGCTACGAACGGTTCTCTGACCGTACCGTCTGCCGTCAATTCGAGCGACGCGCCCTGAATGAACGTGCCTGCCGCCATAACTACGGGATGATTATATCCGGGCATATCCCACGCTTCGGGTACGACGAAGCTGTCCACGGGAGAAACTTTTTGTACCTGACGGCAGAAGTTGACTAATTCGTCGCCGGTACGGAACTTTATAGAAGTAATTATGTCGTAAGGTCTTTGTCCGACTTCCGGCATGGTTTCTAAATTACATCTGTCGAACACGTAGCCCGCGAGCACGTTGCCCATAAGAGCGTTTTTAACGACCGACGGGGCTAAAAACAACCCCTGGAAATATAATCTGTAACCGGGCGTGTACGAACCGACTTCGTTTCCCAACGACGGAGCGGTCACTCTATAAGATATTTGCTCAATATATTCGCGTTTTCCCGCAACGTATCCGCCCGTAGGAGCTATTCCGCCGCCAGGATTCTTTATAAGCGAACCTACGATAACGTCCGCTCCGACTTCGGTTGGTTCTTTCTTGTCGACGAATTCGCCGTAACAGTTGTCGACGACGACGATAGTCGACGGCGAATTCATTTTTATAATATCAATTATTTCCGCAATTTCTTCTATTGATAACGCGTTACGCCACAAATACCCCTTAGAACGCTGTATAAAAGCTAATTTAGGCTTGATTTCGGCGGTCGTTTTTGCGATAGCCGCTAAGTCGGGCATTGCGTTTTCGTCTAAATCGGTTTGCTTATAGATTATTCCGTATTCTTTAAGAGAACCATTATTATCGCCGTTAATTACGTCGTCCAACGTATCGTACGGCTTGCCTACGACGCTCAACATAACGTCGTTCGGACGCAAAAGACCGAACAATGCCAACGTCAACGCGTGCGTACCGTTTGTGATAAGCGGAGAAACGAGTGCGTCTTCGCAACCGAATACAGTAGCGTAAACTTTATTTAATTTTTCTCTGCCGATATCGTCGTATCCGTAACCGGTAGAACCGTTGAAATGAGCGTAAGTTACGTTGTTTTCTCTGAAAGCGTTAAGAACTTTTTCCTGATTGTAAAGCGCGATATCTTGCAATTCGGCGAAAAGATTCTGAGCCGATTTTTCACAGTCTTTTATTGTTTTTTTAGCTTCGTAGTATTCCATAGCAATCCCCTATTATTATGTTTTAGGCGTATTTTCGTAATAATCATTTACGATTTGCGTAGCAAAATCGTTGTTTTCTGCACAATTCAGCCATTTGCAGCTATCTATTCGCTTAAACCACGTTATTTGGCGTTTTGCGTAGTTTCTCGAATGTCGTTTTATAAGTTCTATAAGAGTATCTCTGTCGTATTCTCCGTTTAAGTAACCGTTAAATTCCTTATATCCTATCGCTTGCATACTTTGCATATCGAAAGTAAGTTTTTCGTTTTGCAGCAATGAATTAACTTCTTCTTCGAGTCCGTCGGCGAACATCTTGTCCACGCGTAAGTTAATTCTTTCGTATAAAGTTTCGCGCGGCATATCGACGGCGTACATAAGATGCGGCACGGTAGACGCTTTGTCGCTCTTATCCAATATGGATTTACCTTCGGTAAGGTACACTTCCAAAGCCCTGATTACCCTTTTTACGTTGTTTTTATGTATGTTTTCGGCTAAGGGGTCGAGTTTTAATAGCTTTTCATACATATAATCCAAACCTTTTTCGTCGAGTTCTTGCATAAGGTTTTCTCTTAGCTTCGGGTCGTAAGCCGACATTTGGTAATCGTAAATAAGAGAATTTATATACAACCCCGTTCCTCCGCATACGATAGGCGTTTTTCCGCGGTTTTCTACATCTTTTATTGCGATTTCAGCTAATTTTTCATACTGAGCAACACTGAAAGTTTCGTTCGGTTCGACTACGTTTATAAGATGATGGACTACTCCTTGCGTTTCTTCTTCGGTGACTTTCGCCGTGCCTACGTCCATTTTTTTATAAATCTGCATAGAATCTGCGCTGATTATTTCGCCGTTAGTACGTTTAGCCACTTCGATGGCAAGTCCGCTTTTCCCCGAAGCAGTAGCTCCTCCTATAACGATAAACATTAAACTTTTCTCCCGAAAAACTTTTCTATATCGGTTCTGGTAAATCTTATCATAGTGGGTCTGCCGTGCGGACATTGCAACGGAACGCCTTTTTCAAAGAAGTAGCCGACGACGAATTCTATTTCCGTATCGGTAAGTTTCGCTCCGCCCTTAATCGCGCTTCTGCAAGCGTATTTCGCTATCCTGTCTTTCAACAAGGAAGAGTCGGTCAGCGTTTTCATTTCAGTTTTATACGAAAGAACTTCCCGTAAAAAGCTGCCTAAGTCGATATTGATGAGCAGCGCGGGAACGCAGTTTATATACGCCTTATCGTCGCTTATTTCCAACGAAAAGCCTAATTTATCGAAATTATCTTTGTTTTTCAGCAAAAATTCTCTCTCGTCGCCGTCTATCGGATATTCGTAAGGAATAAGTAAGTCCTGCGCTATAACGTTACGGTTACATTCTTCTATGAGCTTATCGAACAATATTCTTTCGTGCGCGGCGTGCTGGTCGAGAAAAACGACTTTTTCATCAAATTCGAGTATAAGATAGGTATCGAACACTTGCCCGACTATTTTATAGGCGGGCTTTTCGGGCGTTTTGTCGTATTTTAAGCCGTCGCTTTCGTCGGTAGATAAAATTTCCGAGTTCAATTTGTTTTCGCTTTCGGTAATTATCGTAGAATTATCTGAATAAAATTCCTTTTCGGTCGCTTTTTTGTCGGTAATCGAGTCGGCGAAAGAAATATACTCGGAATCTACTTTCGCTAAATCAATTTTCTTGAACACGGGGAAAGTTTCTCCGACGGGAGCGGGCTTAATTATTCTTCCGCAATCGCTGCCGGGCAAATATCCGTCTTCTTCGTAAGTTTCCGTCGTTTTACGAATGCGTAAGTCGTTACCTAAAACGGAATTTTTTTCGGGTTTTGTATCGAACGAAGACGTTTTTATTGGGTTTTCTACCGTGTTTTCCGTTGAAGAAAAGTTATGTATTTCCGAAAACAGTGTCTTTTGCAACTGTTCCGCATCTTTTTCCACGGCGTTTTTTATAGTGTGATAAACTATGCCGTTAATCTTTTTTGCGTCGGCGAAACGAACTTCTCGTTTGTTCGGATGCACGTTGACGTCGACCATTCCGAACGGAATTACTATATCGAGCACGACGGTCGGGAACGTTCTTTTCATAAGAAATTCGCCGTAAGCGTTCTGAATTACTGCGGATATAGTGGCGTCTTCGATTATTCTGCCGTTTATGATAAAGGTTTGTTTCGTGCGGTTATTTTTTATCGCTTCGGTAGCGGGACGAGCTGTGAAACCGGTAAGTTTGTAGCCGTTTTCTTCAAATTCGAGCGAAATCATATTTTCCGCAACCAAATCGCCGTACACCGAATAAATGCCGTCGTATAAACCTTCGCCGTAGGTTTTATAAACTACGTTTCCGTCGACGGTATAAGTAAAAGATACGTCGGGATTAGCGAATATAAGTTCAGCCATCAGAGCGGTAACGTTGTTTTCTTCACCTTTCGCCGTTTTAAGGAACTTATACCGAGCGGGCGTGTTGTAAAAAAGCGAACGAACGCTTATTTGCGTACCGCCAGAAACAGCGCAAATCCCTTCTCCTACGACTTCTCCGCCCTTTACTTCTATATAATTGCCGACGTCGGAATCTATATATCTACTTTTCAGCGTGACTTCGCTGACTGCGGCTATACTTGCGAGAGCTTCGCCGCGGAAACCGAGAGTGCCGACCATATCCAAATCGGCGGCTACTTTAATTTTACTCGTAGCGTGCGGCAGAATGGATAGTTTAAGGTCTTCTTTTTCCATACCGCACCCGTTATCTGTGACGATAATCGACTTAATTCCGCCGTTTTCTATCGAAACGGATACAGAATCCGCTCCCGCATCGATACTATTTTCGACGAGTTCTTTAACTATCGAAGCGGGATTTTCCACGACTTCTCCCGCAGAAATCTGATTATAAACCGATTTATCGAGAAGATTTATTTTTGGCATAAACTATTTCTCAAATACTTTTTTCATATCGCTCAGAATAGTCAGAGCTTCTATCGGGGTACAACGGTTTACGTCGGTTCCGTCGAGAATTTTTTTCAGTTCGGTAAAGCGTTCGTCTTCAGGGAAAAACGTAAGTTGGTACGCAGCTACCGAGTTGCCGGAATAAACGGACACGGAACTGAGTTTATCTTTAAGGTCGCCGCTCAATTCGTGATTGGCGGAAAGTTGTTTCAATATTGATTTCGCTCTCGCTATTACGTCCTTATTTACACCCGCGATTGCCGCGACTTCTATACCGAAACTCTTGTTTGCGCCACCCCTTGCGATTTTGTATAAGAAAACTATTCCGGTGGGTGTTTCCTGTATTAGAATTCGATAATTTTTAATGTTCGGCAAAAGGTTTTCCAACTCGCTCAGTTCGTGATAATGGGTGGCAAAAAGTGTCTTGGCCTTAATTTTCAGCACGATATGTTCTACGATAGCCCACGCTATGCTTAATCCGTCGAGAGTCGAAGTTCCCCTGCCGATTTCGTCGAGAATAAGTAACGAATGCGAAGTGGCGTTGTTTAATATGTTGGCGACTTCGAGCATTTCTACCATAAAGGTACTTTCTCCGCGTAAAAGATTATCGCTTGCGCCTACTCTCGTAAAGATTTTGTCTATAAGCCCTAACTCCATTTTCCTTGCGGGAACAAAACTTCCTATATGCGCCATGAGAGCTATTAACGCAACCTGCCTTATATAAGTGCTTTTACCCGCCATATTCGGACCGGTTAAAATAAGCGTGGTCGCTTCGTCGTTAAGAAGAGCGTCGTTCGGGACGAATTCGTTCGTTTTCAGCAAGCTTTCCACTACGGGGTGTCTTCCGTCGACTATGTTAATTACGTTGTTTTTAACGAATTTAGGTTTAACGTAGTTATTGCTTACGGCGACTTCGCTTAGCGAATACAAACAATCGAGATTCGCTATAATATGTGCGATTTTTTGTAAAGCGGGCGTGTAATCGTTAAGAAAACTCTTAATATCGTCGTAAAGATTACTTTCGAGTTCCAAAATTCTGTCGCTTGCTCCGAGAATTTCTCTTTCGAGAGACATCAGTTCTTCGGTAACGTACCTTTCGCCGTTTGCTATGGTCTGACGGCGAATGTATCCGTCGGGAAGAGTTTCGGGGCGTTTACTGTTCGGAATTTCTATATAATAGCCGAAAATGCGATTATATCTTACTTTTATTGCCGGAACGCCCGTTAATTCCCTTTGTTTTTCTTCAAATTCCTTGATAAGTTCACCGCCGCCGAATTTCGCTTTGCGGAGTGAATCGAGTTCTTCGTCATATCCGTCTTTAATATAACCGCCGTCCTTGGTCGTCGCAGGCAAAACGTCGGATTCGTTAATAGCCCTACTTAATTTATCGGTAATTTCGTCTATGGGTTGCAGACTGTCGTTAAGAGTACATATAAGCGGCGATTTCAATTTAGAGAGAGTCTGTTTTATCGACGGTATTATTTTTAATGACGCTTCGAGCAATTTACAGTCTTTCGGCTGTATGCTCAAATAAGATATTTTCGTAACCAAACGCTCAATATCGCGGATTTTTGACAGCGACGAGCCGAGAGCGTTACGGTTTTGCGAACTTTTGCAAAGTTCCCCTATCGCGATTTGGCGAAGTTCTATTTCCGATATGCTGTTAAGGGGATGTAAAATCCAATTTCTTAACAGTCTTGCTCCCATACCCGTTTTCGTGCGGTCGAGCACCCACAATAAACTGCCCGTCTTTTTATTGTCGGACTGCGCTTCGGTAAGTTCGAGATTACGCCTTGTATTGTAATCAATTATCATAGAGTCGGCGTCCTGAACTACGTTAAGACTGCTTATGTGCGAAAGGTTACGTTTCTGGGTGTTCAGAACGTAATCTATTTCTGCTCCTGCCGCACAGACAGCCGCGTTTTTATCTCCTAAACCCAACGCTTCGACGTTAAACAAATCGAAATGCTTACATATAGAAATCGACGCATTGTCGTAGTCGAAAGAATAATCGTAAAACGGCGTAAACTTGCAAAGGCGCATATTTATTACCGATTCGCTTCGTTTACTCTCTTCGCATATTTCGCGCGGAGCTATGATTTCTGCGGGCGCATTGGTCAGAAGATAGTCTTCAAGGTCTGAAAAATCAGCATTTTTGAACTCTTTTACGCTGAATTCGCCGGTTGTTATATCAAGCAGTGCCACGGCGTAGTCTTCTTTATACTTCGCTATCGACGCAAGATAATGGTTTACCGTACCGTCGAGCATTTCTTCATTTGTGTTCGTACCCGGAGTAATTACTCGTATAACGTCGCGAATGACGAGTCCTTTTTGGTCGCCGGGGTTTGAAAGCTGTTCGCATATTGCCACTTTATACCCTGCGTTTATAAGTCTCGTAATATAATTTTCTACTGCGTGGTAAGGAACACCACACATAGGAGCGCGCTCGGCTAAGCCGCAATCTCTACCGGTAAGCGTAAGGTCAAGAACTCTGCTTGCGGTGACTGCGTCGTCGAAAAACATTTCATAAAAATCGCCGAGTCGGTACAAAAGAATGGTATCGTCGGAATATTTTTTCTTCAAATCGAGATAATGCCGCATCATCGGCGACAATTCGTTCTCTTTTTTGTTCGATTTTTTCTCATTAGTCATCTATTTCACCCCATAATGCCGCTGATTTCGACGTATTGATTTTTACGTTGACGAACTGTCCTACAAGGTCGTTTCCGCCCTTGAAATTGACGAGTCTTCCGCTTTCGGTTCTGCCCATAACGTAACCCGCTTTTTTAAGATTGACGTCTTCGACGAGAATTTCTTCGACTTTCCCTATATATTCTTCGCTGAGTTCTTTCGTTATGGCGTTTTGTAGGTTGACGAGTTCGGTTATTCTCTGCTTTTTCACTGTGGCAGGAAGCTGTTCCATAGCGGCGGCGGGAGTGCCTTTTCTCGGCGAATAAACGAAAGTAAACGCGTTACTGAACCGAACCTTTTTCACAAGCTCCAAAGTGTCTGCGAAATCTTCGTCCGTTTCCGTCGGAAAACCTACCATAATATCGCTTGTTATGCCGCATTGTGGCAATTTTTCTCGGATTTCCGAAATAATATCGAAATATTTTTCACGGGTGTACTTACGGTTCATAAGTTTCAGAACCCTATTGCTACCCGATTGGACGGGTAAATGGACGTTGTTGCAGATATTGTCGCAGGACCTTATAATGTCGATAACTTCGCTGTCAAAGTCTTTCGGGTGGGAAGTCATAAAACGCAAACGGAACTTGCCGTCGATTTTCGTCACCCCTTCGAGAATATCCTTAAACTTTACACCTTCGTAATTGTAGCTGTCCACGTTCTGCCCGAGAAGAGTAATTTCCTTATAACCATCGTTCAGAAGAGATTTGACTTCGTCGAGTATTACGTCGGGACGGCGGCTACGTTCTCTGCCCCTGACGTGAGGAACGATACAGTAAGTGCAGAAATTGTTGCAACCGTACATTATATTAACCCATGCGTTTGTGCCGCTCGTTCTGTACACGGGTACGTCTTCTTCTATGTCGGGCATTTGGTCGGTGGGTATGTTTTTATAAGTTTTTTTCCGTTTTGACTCAATTTCTTTAACCGCTTTGCCTAATTCCGATATGTTGGACGTGCCAAGAATAACGTTTATAAAGGGGAATTTTTCTTTAAGACTTTCGCTGACCCCTTCCTGTTGCGTCATACATCCGACGACGGCTACTATAAGCGACGGTTTTTCTTTTTTGAGATGCTTAATATCGCCTATGTTCCCTAAAATCTTTTTTTCTGCGGTATCTCTTATACAACAGGTATTAAAAACGATTAAATCGGCTTTTTCTACTTCCGAACACGACGAATACCCTATCTTTTCCATAATTCCCGCGAGTTTTTCCGACTCGTGGACGTTCATCTGACACCCGTAAGTGTATATATAATAATATTTATTCATAATGAATATATTATAACGCAAGACGAAATACGGCGCAAGTCAATTTAGGTTTTCGCGGATAAAAAATAACCGCCTTAACATACTATCGGTATGAAAAACCGTTCGTCGAAGGAAAAAAAAGTGTTATTTATCGTAGTTAGCGTAATCTTATCGCTTAACTTTATCGCGGCAATAGTGTTTTCCGCAATATATTTTTCCGCAAAATTGGACGACGATAAAATCGTTGCGGAAAAAACCACGCTCAAAATTATAGGTTCGGACGGAGCGGAAATCGACTGCGAAGCCTTTAACCGTTACGTTACTTACGAAAATATTAACAGCAATATAATAAACGCTTTCGTTTCGCTCGAAGATAAGCGGTTTTTTACTCACAACGGCGTCGATTACTATCGGCTTGCGGGAGCTACGATAAAAAACGTTAAATACGGATATTTTAAGGAAGGCGGCTCGACGATTACGCAACAATTGGCAAAAAACACGCAATTAAACAGCGAAAAGACCCTTACACGCAAAATAAAAGAAATGAAATTAGCCCACGATATAGAAAAGAAATATTCCAAAGAAGAAATTTTGGAAATGTATCTTAACGCTATTTATTACGGCAACGGAATTTACGGTATAGACAGTGCGTGCAAAAATTATTTTGACAAATCCCCCGCCGAAGTTTCGATAGCGGAAAGTGCGATTTTGGCAGGAATAGTGAAAAATCCGTCAAAATATTCCCCTGTTAACAATAAAGACAAAGCTCTCGAACGAATGAAACTCGTTTGCGGACTTATGAAAGCGCAGAATTACATTACGGAAGACGAATACGAACAAGCCTTACGCTACGAATACGTTAAACCCTCCGACAACGGAATAAATCCGTATATAAACGCGGCTTTATCCGAAGCGTGCGAAATTTTGGGAACGGACGAAAAGAGTCTACTTAAATCCGATTACGTTTTGGAATGTCATTACGACGAAAAATTGCAAAATATTATAGAAAAACTCGCTTCTTCCGATGATTTTGCCATAAAAACTTACGGCGGCAAAGCCGCCTTATCGTCGGTTGTTCTTTGCGATAACCTTAGCGGCGGAGTAATTGCCTGCTACTCTTCCGACGGAATAAACCCGATAACTTTTCGCAGAAGTCCGGGGTCATGTATTAAACCTATCGCCGTATACGCACCCGCATTGGAACGCAAAGTAATCACCGAAGCGACCGTTTTTAACGACGAAAAGACAGATTTCGACGGCTATTCCCCGTCGAACTACAAGGATATTTATTACGGAAAAGTCGACGTGGAAACCGCTATAAAAAAATCAATAAACACGGTAGCGGTAAATATCTTCCGCGAGACGGGAAAAGAATACTGCGTAAACAAATCTATCGACGCAGGAATAACCGTAGATAAAAACGACCTAAATCTATCTTTCGCACTCGGCGGTATGACTTACGGCGTAACAACCAAAGAATTGTGTCAGGCGTATACTTGCTTTGCTAACGGCGGAATAAAACGAGAAATCGGTCTTATTAAGACTATAAAGAACGGAAAAGGTAAAATCATATATAAAACTAACGTAAAAAACGTAAAAGCCGTTTTTTCAAAAGAAACTTCCTATATTATTACCGACCTATTACAAAAAACAGCTCAAAATGGAACTGCTCGCAAGCTGTCGGAAGTGAAATCGACCGAAATCGCGGCAAAAACGGGAACAGTCAGCGGAGGCGTCGGTAACACAGACGCCTGGTGTATGAGTTACTCACCCGACTATACTTTATGCGTGTGGTACGGGGGCTCGGATAATACCGACGAAGAAAATATATCGGTAACCGGCGGCGGTACCCCCGCTTTACTTTCGGCAAACGTATATAAATATTTGCCGATACGGAATGAAAAATTCGATATACCCGATTCCGTAGCCGAAGTCGAAATTGACATATACGCAAGGAACGAAACCGACAAATTGTATTTAGCAAACGAAAACACACCCTACGAATATAAAAAATCTTACGTTTTTTCTGAAAACAATATGCCGCAGGAAGTTTCGCCTTATTTTAATAACCTTTCCGCCGACTTTTCGGCAGAGAATTTACCGTACGGTGGCGTTAAACTTCGTTTCGGCGTTATCTACCCCAACTCTTACGCTATTACGAGAACCGACTTAACAGACGGTTCGGTAGTCGAAATTTACAGGAACGAAAATCTGCCTTCCGAAAATTACTATCGTATCGAAGAATTTATAGACGAACGAGCCGAAAGCGGGAAGATATATCTATATAATTTAGAGATTATTTACGCACCCGATATATCGACTAATCAAAGCGTAACCGTAATAACTTAAAAACACGCCGATTTACGGCGTGTTTTCTTCGTTTTATAGATTTTTCGATATTAAATTTTATAAATCCTTAAAGTCGCAAACGATAGTTTCGGTATTGTTTATCGCGTCGGTAACGAGTTTTTCTATATCGAGAGCTTTTTCCATTTCTTCGGCGGCTTTTATACTCGGTTTTATTACGGGGTTCTTCGGTAAAAAGACGGTGCAACAGTCTTCGTATGGTAAGATACTCGTTTCAAAGGTGTCGATTTTTCTTGCGATATCAATGATTTCGGTTTTATCCGAGCCTATAAGCGGTCTGAATACGGGTAAAGACACAACGCTGTTAGTTACGTTGATACTTTCCATAGTCTGACTTGCGACCTGCCCTAAACTTTCGCCCGTTATTATCGCGCCGCATTTCTTTTCGGTCGCTAAACGTTCGGCTATACGCATCATTATTCTGCGCATTATGGTAATCATATATTCTATCGGGCAATTTTCTTTAATCGCGTACTGAATTTCCGTGAAAGGCACGACCGCTAATTCTATCGAACCGCAGTATCTCGATACTATTCTGGCTAATTTTATGACTTTTTCCTTAGCCATTTCGCTCGTAAACGGGAAACTGTGGTAATGGACTGCGTAAATTTTCACTCCGCGTTTTGCCATAAGATATGCGGCTACGGGGCTGTCTATTCCTCCGCTCAACAAAAGCATACCGTTGCCACCGCAACCGACGGGCAGACCGCCCGAACAAAGAATCTTTTTATAGAAGATATATGAATATCCGTTTTCTCTTATGTCTACGTTGACTTCAAAGTCGAAGTTAAATAAATCTACGGTAAGTCCGCCTTTCGCTTTACGCAGCATAACCGCTCCTATATCGCGTGCTATGTCCATGGATTTGAGCGGAATTTTTTTGTCGGCGCGGTTTACGGTGACGCGGAATTTACCGGTACGCGGGAAAACCTCCGAACAGGTCTCCGCTATTTTTTCCAAATCGGTGGGCATCTTTATGGCGGGGCTGACGCTGTATATACCGAATACTCTCGTAAGACGGGATATAATTTCCTGTTCGTCAGACTCGGCATAGCCGACTACGAATAATCTGTTGTTGGAAGAAACGAGCTTACATTCCACTCCTTCAAGCGATTCAACTATATTGTGTTTCAGCGTGGAAACGAAATAATTTCTGTTATTTCCTTTAAGAAAAATTTCGCCGATTCTTATCAAAATTGTTCTTTCCATATTATCCTCTCATGTATTTTATTAGCGTATTGTATTCTAAATTAAACGATTTTATGAAAGTATCTATATCCGAAATTGTCGTTTTATCGGACAAACTGATTCTAATTAAGCCTTTTTCGTACTCTTGCGGCTGTTTCATATTATCGGGTGTATTTTTATCGGTTTTTTTAGAAGAACACGCGCTCCCAGTGCCTATAAAAATACCGTATTTTTCCAAAGAATGAAGTATTACTTCGCCCCTTAAATATTTTAACGCTACGTTGAAAATATACGGTGAACACCGTTCGTCTGAACGTATAATTACGTCTTCCCTGTCGAAACCTTTTCTTAATTCGGCGTTGCACTTTGCCGCATTGTCGTAGTTTTCTTTTTGCAACTTTATAGCGCGTTCGAGCGCGTACTCGAAAGCCACTATCCCCGCCACGTTTTCAGTGGACGACCTTATATTGAATTCCTGTCCGCCGCCGAATATAATAGGTTTTAGGTTAAGTCCGCTTTTAATAAACAATGCCCCGACGCCTCTCGGTGCATGGAATTTATGACCGCTTACCGAATAGAAATCTACGCCCAAATCGTTTAACGATACGTCGATTTTTCCTACCGCCTGCACGCCGTCGCTATGGAACAATATATTTTTGTTATAGGTTTTCACCGTTTTGCAAAGCGATTTTATATCGTTTATCCCGCCCGTTTCGTTGTTTACGTGCATAATCGAAACGAGAGCGGTGTTTTCGTCGAGCAGTTTTTGCAATTCTTCGGGAATTACTCTGCCACAGGAATCGACGGGACAAGTCACTACGTCGTAACCGCGTTGTTTAAGTTCTTCCGCCGGGCGTTTTATTGCCGGATGTTCGCTTTCGGATATAATTATTCTGCATTTATTGGGCTTTTTCGAGCCGAATAAAACTAAATTGTTACTTTCCGAACCGCTAGACGTGAATATAATTTTCCCGTCGCCTTTCAATAATTTACAAACGTTACTGCGGCATTTATCCAAAGTTTTCGCAACGTCAACCGACGGGCCGTACGGCGCGGACGGATTAAAAAACTTGTCCGTCATATATTCTTTCATTATATCCGCGCACTCGGGCAAAGTCGGAGTCGTGCTTGCGTTATCTAAAAATATCATTAGTACCTCTCTTATAAGTTTCCGCCAAGGCGTAGAGATATTCGTCGGCGTTTATGGAAAATTCCGTTCCGTCGCTTTTAATCGTTATCGGGAATTTCGCTTCGCCTTCGTAATACTTCTTTTCGGTTTCGCCGCGAACGATTTCGACGGTTCGCAAATCGACCGATTCGTACGGCACACTTTTGTCGTAGCTGTATTCTTTTTTTATTTCCAACTTTCCGTCTCGAACGATATATACGTACTTATATATAAGGTTCCGTTTGAAAAAATTAAGGACGATGGACGCTACCCAAAATATTATCGCAATATAAAAGTACTTAAAAAGTACTATTAAAGCCACGATAGCAAGGATTTTCAGAGATAACGACAGGTTTTCCAACACGGAAAACTTTTTATCATTGCTATTTAACGTAGCTTCTATGCGGTAATAATCAGAACTGCGCAATAGTCACTCCTTTTCCGCCTTCGGTAAAATTGCCGTCGCGGAAAGATACTATTTCTTTTCTGCCTTTAAGGTAGTTTTGCACGGCTTTACGCAATATTCCTTCGCCGTAACCGTGAATAATTCTTATTTCTCCGAGATGAACCCGCAGACATTTGTCGATATACTCTTCGAGAGCATACAACGCTTCTTGCGAATTCATACCGATTAAGTTGATTTCGGGAGATACCTGTTCGTTAAATAAGGTCATTTTAGTAGGAGCGGTTTTAATTTTTTCCGTTTTTTTCTGTGCCTTTTTCAAACGGCGTAAATTATCGAGTTTTACGTTGGTTTCTATCTTCCCCAACTTGACTTTCGCTTCGCCCTTGATGGGATTTAATTTAACTACTTCGCCTTCGGAATTAAGGCTGACTACGAGAACTCTGTCGCCAACAGCTATTTCGCCATCTTCTTCTTCGCTCATTCCCTTAAACTCGTTTTCTTCGTTAATAACGTATTTTTTTAACGATTTACGCAATTTTTGAGCGCGGAATATAGTGCTTTCGTCGGGGTCGTCGAGCAAAGCTCTCAGTTCCTGAATAATATCGTTGGCTTCGTCCATAGCTTCGTCGACAAGGCGTTTCGTTTCCTTTTTTACCGAAACGTTTAGTCTTTCTCTCTGCGCGAAAAGTTTTTCTTTTTCCTTTTCCGCCGCGGTGAGTTCTTCCTGCGCCTTTTCTTTGGCTTTTCTCGCTTCTTCCAACATAATTTCGGCTTCTTTACGGGATTTTTCCAACGAAAGCAGCACGTTTTCAAACTCGAATTTATCTCCGCTTATTCCGTTTTTCGTGGCGTCGATTATTTCTTTTTTTAAACCGAGTTTTTCGGCTATAAGCAAAGCGTTGCTTGCTCCCGGCGCGCCTATTATAAGTTTATATGTCGGAGAATACGTCGTCGGGTCGAAATCCATGGACGCATTCTGAACGCCGTCGATCACCACAGCATACTCTTTAAGCTCGTTGTAGTGCGTAGTTATTACGCCTTTTGCTCCCTTACTTAAAATATAGCGGGAAATATTCAATGCAAGCCCTGCGCCTTCGGTCGGGTCGGTACCGGCTCCGAGTTCGTCGAACAAAACGAGCGTGTTTTCGGTGAGTGCATTTATTATATTAACCGTGTTTTTCATATGCGACGAGAATGTAGAAAGATTTTGTTCTATGCTTTGTTCGTCGCCTATATCGCAAAAAACGTTGTCAAAAACGGCAATATCTGCGTAAAAAGCAGGTACGAATAAGCCGCTCATCGCCATAATTACGAGTAAACCCGTCAATTTAAGACAAACTGTTTTACCGCCCGTGTTCGGACCTGTTATTAAAAGCAAATTAAAATCAGAACCTACCCGAACGTCGTTAGCGACGACTTTTTCGGCGGGTATAAGCGGGTGTCTACCCTTTCTTATATCTATTCTGCCCGATTTGTTTATTACGGGTTTTACGCTTTTAGTGGCGTTGGCGTACTGCGCTTTCGCGAATATCACGTCAAGGTCGGTTATTATTTCAAAAGTAGACTTAATTGCGGCGGCTTCGTTGCCGACACGCACGGTAAACGCACGCAGAATTTTATCGATTTCAGCACTTTCTTCGAGCATACAGGTTTTTAAGTCGTTGTTTAATTCGACTATTACCATAGGTTCGACGTATAAAGTCGCTCCCGACGCACTTTGGTCGTGGATAAGTCCGGGTATCATTCCTTTATATTCCGATTTGAGCGGAACTACGTATCTGTCGTTTCTTACGGTAATTATATTGTCCTGCATATACTTAGAATACGCCGAACCGTTAACGTAATTTAACAGTTTAGACTTAATGTTTTCCGCGATTTTTTTCATTTTTCCGCGAATGTTTTTTAAGTTTACGGAAGCGTTATCGCTCATTTCGGTGTCGGAAACTATCGACCGGTCTATATCGTCTTCGAGCCTTTTGTCTGTGAAAATTTCGGACGCTTTTTGTTTAAGCAAAACTATTCTGTCGTCGGGAACGTTGAGAATTTGTCCTTGCAACCCCCTTGCTACTCTCAAAACACGCTCAATTCGTAATAATTCTCCCATGCTGAGCATACTTAATATTTCTGCGCGCTCGATAGCTTGCGTTACGTCGTCGAAATTAAGAGACGGATTTATTGCGTGTTCAAACAGTATTATATCGGCTTCTTCCGTTTCGTTCAACGCTTTTTTTATAGCTTCCGCGTCGCTGAACGGTTTTATATTTTTTACGGCTTCTTTCGCATTTTGAGAGTAAGCGAAAGTAGCCGCTTTTTCAAGTATTTTGTCGTATTCGAGCGTTCTTAACGTTTTTTCGTTCATATTACTCAACGCCCCTGTTAAAATGCAAATGGTTGTATTCCGAAGTGTCCGATTCCTTTCCCGAATAGTATTTTTTTAATACTGCGAGGATATCGGATACTTTCATGGAAGTAAAATCAAAATACCGCGGATTATTCCCCGCGAGCGCACCGAGATTGGTTACGACGGAATTTTTCATTTCGTGTTCGCAATAGCTACCTAACCGCTTCGTAATTACGGGGTATTCGCCTTTCGCGTCGCATAAAGAAAGGTCCTTGACTTCTTTACAGCGTTCGCACGAGCCGTAAACCAAACGTTTCGGGCAAAAATTAAGATACATAAGCGGCAATCTGCCGTAAGTATAAACAAGACAGTCGGGGAATTTTTTCAATTCGTTCGAATTGAGTTCCGTACTTATTATCGTTTGCGACGACCAACGCAAAAGCGGATTTTTCTTGTTCGCTACGTTCAAAGTCCAACTTGCCACTACGGGTTTTTTTAAAAAATCCGCCATATAGTAGTTAGAGACGTTGTTGGCTATTATTCCGTCGAATATGCGGGCGACGTCGTACGCTAAATATTCTTCCGAAGTCGGAATATAGATAGGCAACTTTACGAAAATAAGACTATCATTGGTTTTTGCCGCATTATAGAACTTTTCGCACGTTTCCAAATCGTAACTACATGGTGAATAAACTATATTTTTGAAACGATTTTTTATTTGGGCGTTAAGCTGTCTTATATTGTCGAGCTCGACGAAATCTCCTTTTATCTTTTCTCGCAAATGATGTTTTGCCGCAGGATTGCGATCGGGACGAACGTATTCGTCGATAAATTTTCTTTTGTAATAATTTATTACGTCGCGACGAAGTTCGTTAAGAACACTTTTCGGCACGAAAGCGTTTTCCACTTTGACTTCCCGCATAATAAACTCGAAGTCTGTATCGCCAGTTCTTATAAATTGCGACACAACGTCGGTTGGTTTAAGGGGTTCTGTTATCGCCGTGTCGACTACTTGCCCGAAATATTCATACTCTACGTTCCTGCAAGTAGCGACGACGTGAGCGGGTTCGCCCGCAACGAGCCTTACCGCTACTTCTATCATTACTTTTCTCGGTTCGTCGAATTCGGGATTCGTTTTCGTAAGATATACGCTGTCTCCTGCTTTCGTTTCGTTAGGCGAAAAACAAACGTAACATGTTTCGTTTTGCCACGTTTTAGTTTCTCCAGTGGCGACTATGCCGCCTATTTCGGTTTTCTTTCGCATTACCTTAAAACAGTCGTCTTTTTCGACAGCTCTTTTTGCGGTGATAAGCACGAGATTTTTTGAGATTACTTTAACGATTTTGCCGTAATATACGCCTATGTGATTAGGTGCGCCTTTATAAATTATATCTTTGTTGTCCCAATAACCGTGAGTAAAGTTACCCCTGTTGAAAAAGGCTTTCAGTTTGTCGGCTATTTCGTCGTTATAAGTAGCCGAACCGTCATTTAATGCGGTATATATACCCGTCACGCCTTCTATATAGTTACGGTTTTTCAATCTGCCTTCTATTTTGAACGAATCGACGTAAAGTTCTGTCAAATCGTCGATTTTATCCGCCATACAAATATCTTTCGCACTTAAAAGGTATCCTTCGTCTACGATTTTTCCGTTAATTTTACAGGAATATTTTTGTCGGCACAGCTGAGCGCAACGCCCCCTGTTTCCGCTTTTGCCCGTGAGCATGGAAGAAAATAAGCACGCGCCCGAAAAGCCCGTGCATAATGCGCCGTGAACGAACGTTTCTATTTCAATATCCGTGTCGTGCGTAATTGTTTCTATATCTTCGAAAACGGTTTCTCTGCTCAAAACGACTCTTTCCATTCCCATTTCTTTCGCCCATCTTACGCCCGAACGATTATGGATACCCATTTGCGTGCTGGCATGTACGGCTGCCTTGGAGTGGTTGCGTATTATGGACAATAGCGCTAAATCGCTTATTATAAATGCGTCTATTTTAGCTTTTTCTGCAAGTTCTACAATATTTTTCGCTTCTTCGAGTTCGGAATCTTTCAGCATAACGTTAAGTGCAAGATACGCTTTCGCTCCGTATTCGTGACAGAGAGAAACTATTTCTTCCAAGCCGTCGAAATTATCGGCGGTGGCTCGCGCATTAAGTCTGCCATAGCCGAAATAAACGGCGTCGACACCGCTTTTTATCGCAGCAACGTACGTACTTGCCGTTACGGGAGCAAGCACTTCGGCGTTATATGCCGGATACGGAATAAGTACGTCCATATCCAAAAGCTCCCACATACAATAAGGAGCTTTCAGATTATGCGGGCATCTCGGTTCGTCAGTATACGTCCAATCGACGTTTCTATCGTAAAACGACATTCTTTGTTTCTAATTCTTTTAATACGCTTTCTATTTCAGCGTTGACTTCGCCGTCGGTTAAGGTCTTGTCAAGTCGTCTTAAAGTAAGTTTTACCGCTACGCTCTTCTTGCTCTTAGGAACTTGCCCGCCCGTGTATACGTCAAAAATTTCAAGGTTTTCGAGCATGCCGCAGTCGGCTTTTCTGATAGTTTTCAAAATTACGCCCGCTTCGGTTTCTATCGGAGCAAGCAACGCAAGATCGCGTTCTACCGCCTGATATTTGGATATGGCTTTATAAGGTTTGATGCCTATTCCGTTTTTAGCGATATAGTCGGCGTCGATTTCCGCTATATAAACGGGTTTGTCGAAACCGAAAGTTTCTTTAACGGAAGGATGAATCTCGCCGAGATAACCTATCTTTACTCCGTTCGCATATACGAAAGCAGTACGGCCGGGATGTAAATAATTGAGTTCTCCGCGCTTAAATTCAAAATTAAGTCCGAAAATAACCGCAATATCTTCCAAAATCGCTTTTACTTTATAAAAGTTTTCGCCGTTGCCGAACGCTCCGATTACCAAAGTCTGTTTTTCTTCGGGAAGTTCGGTAAGCGGAAGAGCCTTCGGCAAATATACGTTGGATATTTCGAATAATCTGCCGTGCTTGTTACCTCTCGTCGAGTTCGACGCAATAAGTTTTAACATGCTGTAACTCAAAGTTGTACGCATTATGGAGAAGTCCGCACCCAAAGGATTGCTTATTTCTATTGCGTTACGCTTTACGTCGTCCTTGTCGAGATTTAACATATCGAAGGCTTTCGGAGAAATGAACGAATAAGTTACCGTTTCCTGACAGCCGTAGCCGACCATAATATTTTTCAGCTTGTCCATTCTTTCCTGCGCGGGAGTTTTTCCGCCGCATTTGTTGCTGACGAGTCTGGGTTTAAGGTCGTCGTATCCGTAAAAACGAACTACTTCTTCCGCTATATCGTTTATACCTACGATATCTTCTCTGAAATTAGGAATAACGGTGGTAAGAATATCTCCGTCGGAAGTCGTGGTAAGTTCTAGATTATTAAGTATAGATATTATTCTGTCCTTGTCTATATCTATGCCTATTACGGAATTTACTTTCTTATAGTCGTAAGTGAACACACCGGACTTAACTTCTTCTTTGCAGCGGTCGATTTGTCCGTCTACTATTTTACCCCAACCGTATTTGTCGAAAAGGTTCAACGCTCTGTTTAAGCCCATTTCCTGCGAAATATAGTCGATACCCTTTTCATAACGAGCCGAAGAATCGGAATGTAAATTGATTTCTCTCGAAGTGTGTCTTACGCTGTCGCGTGCAAAACGCGCGCTTTCCAAAATTACGGTCTTCGTATCGGGGCAGATAGACGAGTACATTCCGCCCATTACGCCTGCAACAGCTACGGGTTTTTCCGCATCGCAGATAGCAAGCTGATGCGACTTTAAGGAATATTCCTTGCCGTCGAGCGCTGTAATCTTTTCGCCGTCTCGAGCGGTACGGATTACTATCTTCTTTCCTGCAAGATTATTCAAGTCGAACGCGTGCATGGGCTGACCTATTTCGGTAAGAACGTAATTCGTTACGTCGACAAGGTTGTTTATAGGACGAATTCCCACCGATTTAAGTCTGTCGCGGATAATTTTCGGCGATTCGGTTTCTACGACGTCGGCTACCGCCGCAGCCATGTATCTGGGGCAAAGTTCGTAGTTTTCGTTCTCTACCTTAACGTAGTCGTTTACGTTGCCGCCGTGAGTTTTGTAAGTAAAATCGGGCATACGGAGTTTTTTACCGGTGACAGCGGCGACTTCTCTCGCTATACCTAAGATACTGTTGCAGTCTGGTCTGTTGGCGGTGACCGCCACGTCAAGGACGGTTTCCGTGTTCCCGATTACGTCGTTAATATCCGAACCTAATTCGGTGTCCTTAGGAAGAATTAGAATTCCGTTTACTCCAGCTCCGACGAAATCGGATTCGGTAAGTCCTAATTCTCCGCCCGAACACATCATACCTTCGCTGATAACTCCGCGTAAAGCACCCGTTTTTATAGTTTTTCCGCCGGGAAGAACCGCTCCGTCCATAGCTACGGGTACGATATCGTTTAGTTTTACGTTCTGCGCGCCCGTTACTATCTGCGTAAGCTCCGTTCCGTTATCGACCTGACAAACCCAAAGGTGGTCGCTGTCTTTATGTCTTTCCATTTCGACGACTTTACAGCAAACGACGTTCTGTATTTCGTCGCGTAAATTGATTACTTCTTCTATTTCAAAACCTACGGAAACGAGCTTGTCGCCGAGTTCCGCAGGGGTAATATCCACGTCTACAAATTCTTTTAACCAACTGTAAGGAACTTTCATCTTTCTTTTCTCCTATCTGTACTGTTTGAGATAACGAATATCGTTTTCGAACATTATTCTCATATCGGGAATACCGTATTTGAGCATAGCGCACCTTTCGATACCTATACCGAAAGCGAAACCCGAATATTCTTCGGGGTCGATGCCGCAATTTTTCAATACGATGGGATTAACCACTCCCGCGCCGAGAACTTCTATCCAACCCGTACCTTTGCACAGACGGCAACCTTTGCCGTGGCACATAAAGCAACTTACGTCGAGTTCTACGCTCGGTTCGGTAAACGGAAAATACGAAGGACGGAAACGGGTTTTCGTTTTGGGTCCGAAAAATTTACGGGCAAACTCGTCGAGAGTGCCTTTCAGGTCGCAAAGATTTATATTCTTGTCGACGACAAGACCTTCTATCTGCTGGAACATCGGAGAATGGGTAGCGTCGCTGTCTAATCTGTAAACTTTACCCGGGCAAACTATTCTTATAGGTGGTTTTTCGACTTCCATCGTACGAGCCTGCACCGCCGACGTCTGGGTGCGCAAAAGGATATTGTCATTAATGTAGAAAGTATCCTGCGCGTCACGCGACGGGTGGTCTTTCGGAATGTTCAGCTGTTGGAAGTTATAAAAATCGAGTTCCATTTCGGGACCTTCTTTAACTTCGAAGCCCATTCCTATAAAGGCGTTCACGAGTTCGTTACGGGCAAGAGTCAAAGGATGAAGTCCGCCCGCGTTAAGCGTAGGTTCGGACAAAGTAACGTCTATGGTCTCTTCGTCTATCTTCTTCTGCAATTCCTTTTCGGCGATAAGTTTTTCGCGTTCGGAAATAAGCGTTTCCACTTTTTCGCGTAAAGCGTTAATATGTTTGCCTGCGGTGGGGCGTTCTTCTGGAGAACAATCTTTCAGACCCTTGAGAAGTCCTGTGATTTCTCCGCTTTTTCCGAGATATTTTACTCTCAAATCGTTAAGTTCGCTACTGAGGTACACCTGGTCCAACCTTGCGTTGACGGCGTCCTGAATAGCTTTGATTCTGTCCAGCATCATAGTTTATATACTCCTATATAAAGTTAATAACTAAGTTATTATAACACTATGATACCCTTTACGCAACAATAATTGCGTTGTCTTTATTGGGAAACCGCAATAACTTACAGGCAATATCGCCTTATAAGCCTTATAAATAGTTTACGCCAATCGGATAGTAAATTAAAATAATAGACATACCGCTAATCGGGTAACAAATCGAGATAGTCGGTAGTCGTGTTTTCGCCGAGGAACGTGGACGGTACTTCACCTATTATGACGGCTTCGGTGATGAGAATTTCGTTGGTTACGTCGCTTTTGACTTTTCCTTTCGGAACGGTTAATTCTATTTCAATATAACAATTTATTTGCAGTCTGTGAAGGGTTTGATTTATACCCATTTCCTTAAATTCGGAACTGAAAACGGTACGGCAATTACTTATAATTTTCGCATTTATCGGAACTTTGCTTCCGTAATTTGACAAGAACGTTACCCCTGTGAAAGATCCCGAAGGAATATAAAGGCTTTTCGTCCGCAATTCGTTCAGCCTGTTCTGAATTTCGGTTTTTATAATCATATTTATCTGATTTATCAATGCCGAATTAGCCTTAATCATCGTAACTTTATCGTTATTATCCTTGATTACGGTAAAATAATCTTCGTAAAAAATTCCTAATTTCCGTACAGTTTCGTTGCTTTCGTTTACCGCATTAATGACTTCCGCTCTGACTTCTTCTTCGCACGTAGTGGCAATTAAGTCGGACGTAAAACAGAAAAAATACACCGTAACAGCGATAATCACTACGGCAAAGATTAAAAAATTTTTCTTACAACGAGAAATACGCATATAAAAATATATGCGGCAAAAATACATAAAGGTTACGATTTCTGAATAATTACAGCGAATTTTTTACGGAATCGTAAATGCGGCGCATCGTCACGGCGTCTTCCGCCTGCGTGCCTGACGACTCGCAAATTATCACGGGCGACATATCGTATTTAACGAAAATTTCCGCCAAAGGCTCGAATTCGGGACCATATTCGGTATCTTCAAAAGTAAGATGTTTAATTTCTCCGCTCTTTCCGTACATTACTTTACTGAAATGAACGTGCATATTTTTTACTTTCGTTTCGGCAAGATTATCTAACATATATTTTACGATATTTTCGTAGTCTTCCGCCGTTTTCAGACTGCCGTGGGTTCTTGCGTTGACGTGTCCGAAATCTACGCACGGATAGAAAAAGTCGGCGATATTGCAAAAGTCGGTCACTTCTTCGACAGTGCCTATCTGCGCTATTTTTCCCATGGTTTCTATGCAGGTTTTGTACTTATTTAAGCCGTTTTCTTTAATAACTTCCGCTAATTCGGTAAGATTACGCTTAGCTACCGACACTGCTTCTGCTCTCGAAACCTTACCTTGCGTGGCGGGGTGAAAAACTATTCTTTCGCCGTTATCGAATACGGAAAGTTTTTCGAGTGACCGAATAACGTAGCCGAAATTCTTTTCGATGGTTTCTCGTTCGGGGTTTGCGAAGTTAATATAATAAGGAGCATGGATAGAAATCTCCACTCCGTTACACTTGAATTCTCTGCCGATTTTTTGCGCTGTAGCGTCGGAAACGGTAATTCCTTTCCCGAACGAATATTCGAAAATATCTATCTTCCTGTCGGCACACCATTTCGCCGCTTCGATAGTGGACGAATGTCCTTCTTCGTAAAAACTTAAACTGTTGCCGGCAACGCCTATCTTAGTCATAATGGCAATTCCTTCCTTGTTTTTTCTATATCATTATCAATCTGTGTTTTTAGTTCGTCCGCAGTTTTAAAGCGGATTATTCCCCTGATGTACTTGTAGAATTCTATTTTAATGTTTTTTTTGTAAATATCACCATCAAAATCAAGTATGTGCGACTCTAAATTGGCTTTTTCCGCATTTATCGTCGGATGCATACCTATATTAGTCACCGACAAAAAACTACGCCCGTCGACTATGGTTTTCGTCATGTAAACACCCTCTTTCGGAATAAATTTACGGGCGTCGAAATCAATATTCGCCGTCGGTAAACCGAGCTTGCGACCGTTCTTTAATCCATCCACTACCGTACCCGTAAAGAAAAACGGAGCGTCGAGAAGATAGTTGGCTTCTTCAATTTTTCCTTCGGACAGCAAAAATTTTATTTCCGTAGTAGATATTTTTTCGCCGTTAAAAAGTTTAAGCGGACATATCGTCACCGTAACGCCTTTATTTGCAAAATAATCTTTCAATAAAGTAGCGTCGCCCGCAGCGTAACGACCGAATTTATAATCGCTCCCTACGACGAAACCTGCGGGATTAAAGTCCGACAAAAATTTAAGGAACTCGATTTTATCGGTCTGTAAAAACTCTTTACTCCCCGGTAAAACCTTAATACTGTTTATACCTAACGAAGAAATTATTTCTTCCCGTTCTCTTAATAGATATACTTCTTTGGAAGTCTTACTTAAAAGTCCGCACAAATCGTCGTCGAAAGTGACTACGCAGAGTTCAGCGTTAAGTTCCTTTGTTAATTTTTTACCTTCTTCTATAAGCTCTCTATGCCCTTTATGCATCGAGTCGAACAGCCCCAAAGCGTATACTTTTTTATCCATACTTACAATAACCACGTTTTTATGCGTATTTTGCCGTCGGAAATTTCGCCTATTCCGAGCAAATCGTTTTTATAATAAGTCGCAACGTACCCGTCTTCGTTCCGACATTCGACGGGCACGCCGTTTTTCACCTTAGAATACTCGCTTTCGGTTAAGTCATAACGATTAAAACCGTCCGTAAGGAATTCTATCGGCAAAATTTTGCTTTCTATATCGTCGAGTTCGTCCACGTCGTAAGCGGAATTTATACTAAAATTGCCGCTCTGTATGCGAGTAAGTTTTGTCATTATCCCGACGGTATCCAACTTAGCCGCCATATCTCTTATTATAGAGCGTATGTAAGTGCCGCCGCCGCAACGTATTCTGAAAAAAAATACGCCGTCGTCGATTTTATCGAGCAATTCTATCGAGTAAATCTCGACTTTTTTCGGCGGCAGAACGAACTCTTTGCCTTTTCTCGCCAAGTCGTAAGCTCTCACTCCGCACACGCTTTTCGCACTGTACGACGGGGGTACTTGTTCTACCGAACCGACGAGTTCGGGAATAACGGCGTTTATTTCTTCCGCCGTTACGTTCTTCCTCCCGTAACTAAGAACCGTACCCGTATTGTCGAGCGTATCGGTATTAACGCCGAATTCAAACACCGCTTCGTAGACTTTAATTTTTTCCAACGAGTAGTCGAACAGGCGCGTGGCTCGTCCCAAAGCTACGGGCAGAACGCCTTCGGCTATTGGGTCCAAAGTTCCAAAATGACCTACCTTCGTCTTAATATTATTCTGTTTTAGCCAGTATTTCAAAATACTTAATACTTTATTTGACGACAAACCGCTCTTTTTGTTAATATTTATGAATCCGCTAAGCATAGCTCATTATTTCCTTGACGGCGTCGAGAATATTGTTCTTTACGTCTTCGAAGTACCCGTATACACGACAGCCTGCCGCATGAAAATGACCGCCCCCGCCGAAACATCTCGCGCAAGCGGACGCGTCTACGGTATGTTTCGAGCGAAAACTTACCTTATAACTTTTATCGGCGATTTCGCTCACGGATACGGCAAGTTCTACTTGCGTGACGTCGATTAAAGCGTTTATTATTCCGTCGGTATCTTTCTCGGTCGTACCGGTAGCGGCAAAGTCGGAAGCTAAAAACGTGATAACACCTAACTTCCCGTCTTCGTAAAATTCCGCCTTGTTAAGAACGCGGTTTTTCAATTTGAAGACGTTTAAGTTTACGTCCTTTATTACCCTTCTTACTATCTCGGACGGGTTAATATCGTATTTAAGAAGTTCGCTCGCCACGACGTGCGTTTCCGAAGTCGTGGATGAAAAGCCGAAACACCCCGAATCGGTCACGAGCCCCGTATATAAACAGGTCGCTATTTCGTCGTCGATTAGCTTTTCGTCGAACTGTTGTAATATTTTATAGATTATTTGCGTCGTGCTTGCCGCGTCGGATTCTCTTATAACGTTTTTGGAAAACTCCGTCGTCGGCAAATGATGGTCGATGACGAGATTTTTTTTGCCTTTCATAAAAAGGCGGAAACATTGGTCACCCAACCGCCCTGCGTCAGCTACGTCCACGCCCACGCATAAATCGTATTCTTTTGCGGGAGCGACGGCGTTAAACGCTTCTATCTTAGGCAAAAAGCGTAGCTTTTCGGGAATAACGGCAGAATCGAAGTTTTGTGAAAAACAAACTACGGTTTTGCCGAGTTTTTTTAGGAACAAATACAGACTTAAAGCGGAGCTTATGCAGTCCCCGTCGGGATTTATGTGCATAAACACCGCTATTTTGTCGTTTTCTTTTAATAATTTTATTGCGTCCGAATAATTAGTCATCAATATTTTCACCGTCGTCGTGCGAAACGTTGATTTCTTTCAGGATTTTTTCTATCTTGAAGCTGTGAGAAATCGAGTTGTCTTTAACGAACGTAAGATGCGGAACGGTTCTTATTTTCAAACGGTCGAAAAGTAAACCGCGAATAAACGCCGACGCGCCGTTAAGAGCTTTCAGAACGTCTTTAACGTTATTTTCGTCCATTACGCTTACGAAAACTTTGGCAGTTTTTAAGTCCTTAGCCGTTTCTACAGCGGTCACGCTTACCATTTGTCCGAGTCGCGGGTCTTTCATTTCGTGTACGACTATCTCGTTCAGCTCTTTCAAAAGTTCGTTATCGACTCTTTCGATTCTCATTATCTTACTTCCTCCATAATATACGCTTCGATTACGTCGTTTTCTCTGACATCGTTGTACTTATTGAGTCCTACGCCGCAGTCAAAACCGGAATTGACTTCCTTGACGTCGTCTTTCATACGTTTTAAGCTTGCGATAGTAGTTTCTACGATTACTACGCCGTCACGCAAAAGTCTTACGTTCGCGTTTCTCGTAATCTTGCCGTCTTTTACCATGCAACCGGCTATCGTGCCGACGCTGCTTATCTTAAATATCTGTCTAACTTCGGCTCTGCCGAGATAAGTTTCTTTATAAGTAGGCGCGAGCATACCCTTTATCGCCAACGAAATATCGTTAATCGCATCGTAAATTACGCGATAGAGTTTTATATCGACCCCCGATTTGTCGGCGAGATTTTTCGCATTGGTGTCGGGGCGGATATTAAACCCTATGATAATAGCGTTGGTTGTGTCGGCGAGAGTAACGTCGGATTCGTTGATAGCGCCTACGCCGCTATGTACGATATGAACTTTAACTTCGTCGTTGCTTAATTTCAACAAGGACTGTTTAACCGCTTCGACCGAGCCTTGTACGTCGGCTTTAAGAATAAGGTTAAGGTCTTTGAACTTGCCTTCTTCTATCTTACTGAACACGTCTTCGAGTGTAACTTTATGCGTTTTGAGTTTTTCGATTTTTTCGCGGTTTTTACGTTCTTCTACGACCTGTTTAGAGAGTTTTTCGTCCTTAACGACCATTATCTGGTCGCCTGCGTTCGGTACGTCCTGCAAGCCCAAAATGGATACGGGCGTGCTGGGCGTCGCGCTGGATACGCTTTTTCCTTTGTCGTCGAACATAGCTCTTACTCTTCCTATCGCCGTCCCCGCTACGATAAAGTCGCCGGTATGCAAGGTTCCGTTCTGTACGAGTACGGTAGCCACAGGACCTTTGCCCTTGTCGAGTTTCGCTTCGACGATAGCGCCTTTCGCGCTACGGTTAGGATTAGCTTTGAGTTCGCTTATTTCGGCGGTCGCGAGAATGTTATAAAGTAAGTCGTTTATTCCCATACCCGTCTTTGCGGAAACTCTTATTGCGGGAACGTCGCCCATCCAGTCTTCGACTAAAATTCCGTGTTCGCTCAACTGTTGCAACACTCTGTCAGGGTTTGCTTCGGGTTTGTCCATCTTGTTTATCGCTACGATTATCGGTACTTTTGCGGCTTTTGCGTGGTTAATCGCTTCCACGGTCTGTGGCATGATACCGTCGTCTGCGGCTACGACTATTACTACTATGTCGGTAATATCCGCTCCGCGAGCGCGCATCGCGGTAAATGCTTCGTGTCCCGGAGTATCCAAGAAAGTAATGGATTTTTCCTGTCCTTCATAAGGTACTTTAATCGTATACGCGCCGATATGCTGAGTTATTCCGCCCGCTTCGCCGCTTGCAACGTGAGCTTTTCTGATATAGTCCAGAATTGAAGTTTTGCCATGATCAACGTGTCCCATTATGGTAACGATAGGCGGACGAACCACTAAATTACCTTCGTCTTCTTCCTTATCGTCGGCGTGAATTGCAAAAAGTTTTTCTTCTGAGGTCTGTTCCTGTTGCAATTCGAGCGTAATTCCGAATTCCGACGCTACGAGCTCAGCCGTGTCGAAATCTATATTGTCGTTTATGGTCTTAATTATACCGAGTTCCATAAACAGTTTTTTAAGAATTTCCGATACACTCTTACCTATCTTTTCGCTCAATTGCTTAATGGTCACGGTGTCGGACGTAAGCACGGCGTGGTCGATAGCCGCCATAACGACGGTGGGCTGATTATTTTGTTTTTTCTTATCGTTACTCCTACGAGCGCGGATTTTCATAATTTCGCCGCTGATTTCGTCGTATTCTACGCTTGCGTTGCCCGTCTCGTAACCTTTCTGAATTTTCGCTTTTTTGTTGAGCTTATGTCTGTCGTCGACAGATTTTTTCTTATCTTGCTGCTGAACGTTTCCTTTCTTCTTGAAATCGTCCTTAGTGAAACGTTCGCTCGTCTGATTAGCGGCGTTATTGTTGTTATTACCGAACTTCTCGTTCCTGTTTTCAAACGTTTTTGGCTGTTGAACGGGTTTAACGAAAGTCTTCTGTTGTTCCTTAATCGGTTCTTTCGGCTTTTCGGTAACCTGCGTGGCGGGAGCTACGTTTTCTGCTGCGGTTTTCGTTTCGACGACCTTATCCGCTTGCTTTGTTTCGGCTTCAGCAACGGGTTCTTTCGCCTCTTTTTCCGCTTTTGCTGCCTTTTCTCTTTCTATTTTTGCTTCTTCTTCCGCTCTTGCGGCGGCGGTTCTCAACATTTCGAACTCGTTACGCTTGTTCGAAATCGCCTGACGAATACGTTCAACTGAACCTACTAATTGTTGAACTTTTTCGCCGAGCGACTTGACTCCGCCCTCGCTTTCGGATATTTTTTTTGCAATGTTAAGCACATCTCGTGAGTTTGTTTTATTTTCGCTCATATCCTGCTCTCCTTTATTTCCGATTTTACCGCGTCGGCAAGATGCCTATCGGTAATACCGAGCGCTTTGCAGTTCTTTCCCGACAGAATTTCGTCGAGATTGACTTCGTAACGCTCTATCATATTCTTGTCTGCGTACGCAACGAGACTTTTACGGCTGTTTTCTCCGAGTGACTCGGAATATAAAATAACTTCCGGTTTGCGTTTCGCCGCAACCAAATTATCTACGCCGTAAATAACCTTGCGAGATTTTATCGCAAACCCTACGAAGGTAAAAAGCCTATTTTGCGGCATATTCCTCCGCCAAAGCGTCGTAAACCGACTGTTCTACGTTGGTTTTGAACGCTTTATTTAGCAATCTCTTTTTCAAGCACTTTTCCACGCAGTCTTTATCGGCGCAGATATACGCCCCTCTGCCGTTAAGTTTTCCTGTGTAGTCCAACTTATATTCGCCTTCGGGAGTGCGTACGATACGCATAAGAGATTTTTTATCTCTCATTTCCTTACAGACCACGCACATTCTTTGCGGAACTTTTTTTACGGTTACGCTTGAATTATTCTTCGTCATCAGCTCCCTCTTCGAACTGGTCGGCTACCTGACTGAAAGGTTTGATGTCTAATTTAAGACCGACTAAACGAGCCGCAAGACGAGCGTTCATACCGCCCTTACCGATAGCAAGGCTCAACTTGTCGTCGGGAACGATTACCTGAGCTCTGCCCGCTTCTTCGTCTATCTTCAAAGCGATAATGTTTTTGAGCGGGTTAAGACAACGGACAATATATTCTCTTACGTTGGTCGTGTAAAGAATAACGTCGATTTTTTCGCCGTTGAGTTCTCTTACCACGTTGTTTACTCTTTCGCCCTTAGGTCCGATACAAGCGGCAAGCGCGTCGAGATTTACGTCGTCGCTGTATACAGCCATTTTGGTACGGTTTCCGGCTTCGCGGACGATATTTTTTACTCTTACGAGACCGCTACGGAGTTCGGGAACCTCCATTTCGAAAAGTTTTTTAACGAATCCCGCACAGCTTCTTGATACCACTACCTGAGTCCCTTTCCCTGTATCACGAACCTTTTTGACGTAAACTTTGATTTTGTCGCCGATTTCGTACTTTTCGCCGTAAACCTGGTCGCTAAGGTTCATTACGCCTTCCATTTGCGAATTTGTGATTTCGACGTAAACTATATTATTTTCTATTCTTCTTACGATAGCCTGAACGAGTTCGCCTTCCTTGTCGTTCATTTCCGCGGCGACCTGTTCGCGGATAGCTTCGTTTATTCTCTGCATAATAACCTGCTTAGCGGTCTGCGCGGCGATTCTGGAAAGTTCCTTCGGGGTGATGTCTTCGCCGATTACGTCGCCGATTTTAGCGTCTTCCTTAATGTCGCGGGCTTCTTCCAAAGAAAGTTGGCTGTCTTCCTGCGGTTCTCCGTCGACGACGGTCTGATAAGCGTAAAACTCTATTCTACCCGTTTCGGGGTTAAGTTTTGCGGTAACGGTACGGCTTTCGCCCATTTCCTTTTTGTAAGCGGAAGCAAGTCCCGCTTCGATAGACGCTATGAGCATCTCTTTGTCGAGTTTTCTTTCCCTTTCAAGCTGGTCGAGAGCAAGGAAAAATTCTTTGTTTATCATTTTTAGTAGGTTCCTCCTATATAATTTTAGAATTTAATATAAGGTCTTACGACGTCGAAATTGCTTTTTTCAAAAGCGGTTTCTTTGTCTTTAACTTTTAACGTAACTGTGTTTTCGTCGTAGGAAATGAGAATTCCGTTGACTTTTTTCTTCTTCCCGAGCGGTTTTTTGAAAATAATTTCTATCTCGGTGTCCAGACTTCTGCGATAATCGTCGTCGCTTACGACGGGTCTGTCAAGCCCCGGACTGGATATGTTGAGATTATAGGCTTCGCCGTCGGTAATATCGTTCTCGTCGAGAACGGTTTCCAACGCGTCGTTTACTTTTTCGCAGTCTTCGAGAGTAATTCCGCCTTTTTTGAAAATAAACACGGTAAGATTATTTTCGCCGTACATTACGCCGTATTTTATTTCAACCACTTCGTAGCCGATACTTTCCGCTACGGGAACGATTACTTCTTCCGCTCTTTTTATTACGGTCTGCTTATCTGCCATTTTGCGAAAACCTCCCTTAAACGACTGAGAGTGACCCGTCAAGGTCACTCTCAAGATGTTAATCTATTAAGTAATTATATATTAGCATATATAACTTTTTTAATCAAGCGTTTTTATTTCATTTGCATATTCATAAGTTCTATAAATACCTGCGCCGTCGCAACCGCGTCGTTCAAAGCTCGGTGCGCTCCTACCAAAGAAACGTCGAGAGCTTTACATATCGTGCCTAACTTATGATTTTTCAGATTAGGCATAAGCTGTCTTGACAGCGCAAGAGTGTCTATAAACGCGTTATCGAAGTCGTACAAGTTCTTTTTACCCGCAACGGAAATAAAACTTATATCGAACTGAGCGTTGTGCGCAACGAGAATAGTTCCGCGCGTAAACTTATAAAAATCGCCTATTACGTCGCCTATTTTATAGCAATTTGCGACCATTTCGTCGGTAATGTTATTGACTGCGGTTGCTTGTTCGGGGATATGTCTACCGGGGTTTATAAGGCAAGAAAACTGTTCTTTTATTTCGCCGTCGATGAGTTTTACCGCAGATATTTCAATAATATCATCCTTGTTTGGGTCGGTTCCGGTGGTTTCCGTATCGAAAACTACAAAAACGTTTTTAGCAAGTTCTGGGTTCATCGCAGTGGCAAAAAGGTTTTCCTGTCTTTGCGATTCGATAGGTCCGGGGAAAACTTTGACGTAGTTTTCGGGTTCGGGCAGAAAATCTTTTTTTAGATTTATACTGCCGTAATCTATCGTGCAGGAAGCTACGCTTTTCGGCATAAAAACGTTAGCTTTGTCAAAATCGTCGTATTTTATTTGTCCTTGCATTACGAGAACCGCTCCGTCAACGAAGATTTTATCCCAATTTATGTTTTTTTTGAATTTGACTTTCGAATCTGTTTTCGCTTTTTCGGCGAGTTCTTTTTCTCTTTCCGCTATCGCTTCGTCACACGGAGTAATCTCGCTGGGAGCGGGTTTTCCGAAATATTTAACTTTTATATTGCCCGTAGAGTCGTTAAGATTGAACGTATAGAGATTTTTCGCTATTTTTTCTATATATCTGACTCTTATGTTTGACAAGGTGCCGCACAAAGCCACTTGCGCGACTTCTTTATCCGTCACTTCTGAAATATAACGTGGCTCCGACGGAATGGACCCGTAAAAATACTCGTTGATATTTACCTTGATTATGCCTATCGTACTTGCTTTTACTTGCGGACGGCGGTTTATTATTACGTCTTCTTTGTTTGGTACGGCTATGAATTCCACTTCGGCGTCTTCCATTATCCACCCTTGAAGATAGTCTTCCATTTCCTTTTTCATATTCGAGTTCACCGCATATTCGTAAAGGTATTTTTCCAACGTAATATGAATAAAAACTACGTCCGTACTGCTTTCTACGGTAACTTCTGAAGTAGAAAAACCCGAATAAATCGTAGGTTTTTCCTTATAAACGAACTCCATAACGTGCTTTATAATAGCCGTTTCTTCATTGTTGGCTTTGACGTATTTTACGTTTATCGAAAACGAGTTGGGAATAATCTCTTTCGACGCGGCATAGACTTTACTTTTCAATTCGTCGTTAAGTATATCGTCGTACGCGTTATGGTCGACGAGCAGTTCAAGTTTGAACAAACTCCCGACAAGCTCCGCCGATCGGAATTTGAAAATTCTTTCTTCGGGTCGTAATCTCTTATCCAATTCTTCCATAAACGGAGATTTAATCATTGACGTATTCCTCCGTAAGGTTAATTATTTCGCGCGTAATTTCGTCGTTGTTTACGGTTTTCAAAACCTCACCGTTTTTGAAAATAATCGACTTGTCTTTGCCTCCGGCAACGCCGAAATCTGCGTTTTTACCTTCGCCTATTCCGTTTACGACACAGCCCATTACGGCGATTTTTAATTGTTTTTTTACGTTTTCCGTGTCTTTTTCTATTCTGTCAGCGAGTTCTTCGACGTTAATTTCGGTTCTTGCGCAGGTAGGACAAGATATGACTTCGACGAAATTTTTATCAATACCCGCCGCCCGTAAAATATTCTTAGCGGCGTAAATTTCTTTTACGGGATTACCAGTAAGACTGACCCTTACCGTGTCGCCTATTCCGTCCAGAAGCAAACTTCCTATCGCAATAGCCGATTTTAAGTATCCGAATTTTTCCGTACCAGCTTCGGTAAGTCCGATATGTAACGGATAATCGGTAATTTCGTTTAGTTTTCTGTACGCTTTTACCGTTTCCGCGACGTCGCTCGTCTTTACGGCAAGGACTAATTTATCCCACCCTAAATCTTCTATCTTTTTAGCGGAATCCAACGCTAAATATGCGAGTTCTTCGGGAGTAACGTTTCTTTTAACCGAACCTTTATTTACGCCGACTCTTATCGGAACGTCGTATTCTTTGCACTTTTCGACGATTTTACGTAAACCTTCGTTAGATAAATTAGACGGATTTACGCGGATTTTCGATATTCCGTTTTCTATCGCTATAAGAGCGGGTTCGTACGAAAAATGTATATCGCCGATAAGCGGAACGGAATTTTTCGACAGGAATTTTATCGCCTTAGCCGATTCTGTATCCGGTATAGACACTCTGACGAAATCCGCGCCCGCCGAAATAAGTTCCTTTATCTGTCGGTCTGTACTTTCCGTATCGTAAGTTTTCGTATTTGTCATAGACTGCACGGTAATTTTTCCGTCGCCTATGATTTTATCTTTAATTCGTATTTGTTTCTTCATTTTACCTCAATAATTGTATCATATCCGCAAGTATAGCGAAAGCGAACAAAACTATTATTCCCACCGTGTGAATAACGTTTTCCACCTTTCGGTTGACGGGTTTTCCCCTAATCCATTCTATCGTCGTAAACACGATTTTCGAGCCGTCCAACGCAGGCAACGGCATAAGGTTCATAACCGCAAGATTGGCGGATATAAGACAAATAACGTACGCCAACGCGCCGAAACCCGTCTTTGCAGACTCGGCTATCGTAGAAATTATGGTAATCGGTCCGCCCGCAGAATCGGAGAATTTAAGTCCGCCCGTAAGGAGTTGTCCGAACAGCCAAAAAATCTTATACACCATATAAAAACCGTACGAGAACGAACGCGCGAAAGCGGTGAAAAAGTTAAGTTTTACGTACTTTATCGACGAAGTAAACCCGAAAGCCTTTCTCGTCATATATTCGCCGTTTTCGTCGGTAAGCCTGTTGCCGTCGTCGTCCAGAAGGTATATATCGCTGCGTTTTACTGTGACTTTTTGTTTTTTTCCGTCGCGAAGTATCGTAAAAACGCCTTCTTCGTCTGTACCTATCCGAGCGAACGCCTTATTAAGGTCGTCCTGCATAAGGATATTGACGGCTTTGCCGTTTACGTCGAGAATGACGTCGCCGGGCAAAAGAAGTTCGTTTTGCGCGATATAAGACTCTTCGCTCAGAGCTTCTACCGTTGGCAAAAGCTGTCCGTAGAACGTGAATATCAACGTAATGAGAACGAACGCCGATATAAGATTAAACGTTGCGCCTGCGGCGAGCACTATCAACCGTTTCCACGGTTTTTGAGCGTTAAACGCGCCGCTTTCTTCGTTTTCTTCTTTCTCTCCGTCATCGTTTTCGCCGTAAAACTGACAAAAACCGCCGAGCGGGAAAGGTCTAACGGAAAAAATTTCGCCGTTTTTCTTGTTGGTTATTTTAACTATACGAGGTCCGAAACCTATTGCGAATTCGACGATTTTGAACCCTAAAATTTTGCCCGCGATATAATGACCGAATTCGTGAACGACCACCATAAACATAAGACAACACAGCGCGAGAAGGATATACCCTATCGTGCTCATTATCTCACCGAACGTAGCCGCCGCCAAAAATATCATTATTTACCTCCGAACCGCATACTTAAAGTATATTCTCGCGATTCTTTATCAATTCTGAAAACGTCGTCCATATTATTAAAATTGCCGACGGAAGAGAATTTATTCAGAGTTTTTTCTATCCCTGCGGGTATATCGTAAAAGCCTATTTCGCCTTTAAGGTATCTGTTTACCAAAATTTCGTCCGCGGCGTTCATAACGCAACCCGCTATATCGCCGAGATTAACTACTTTTTTCGCTATCGCAAGGCACGGGAAACGGTCTTCGTCCAATTCGAAAAAGTTAAAACTTTTGCCTGCCAGACTCGTGCTTTTGTTTATAACTCCCGCGTTCGGATAATGTAACGCGTAAGATATGGGATAGAACATACTCGGTTCGGATATATTCGCGTTATACGTTCCGTCGGTAAACTCAACCAAAGCGTGAACGTAGCTTTCGCGATGACCGAGAACTTTCGGAATACGGTTAAAAAGGTGTTTAGCTTCGATAATTTCCATACCTTTGTTCATAAGCGTGGCACAGTCTATCGTCACCTTTCTGCCCATAATCCAATTAGGGTGTTTTAACGCGTCGGAAGCTAAGCATAAAGCCAATTCTTCTTTCGTTTTATCCCGAAAAGCTCCGCCCGAAGCGGTGATATAAATGTCTTTAACGTTATTTTTGTCCCGAATAAGCTGCCATACGGCGGAATGCTCGCTGTCGAGCGGATAAATAGTTCCGTCGTATTTTTTAACGTATTCGTTGATTATTCCGCCCGCGCATACGAAACTTTCTTTGTTCGCCGTGGCTAAAATTCTGCCCGACTTTATTACGGAAAGCGACGGCAAAAGCCCCGCAAGACCTACTATGCCGTTTACTACTATATCGCAGTCGACATACAAAGTTTCGTCGGAAAGGATATCAGAGTCGGAAAGAATATATTCTTTGCCGTCTTTATATAGGTATTTTTCGCCTAAACAAATAGCGATTTTCGGGGAAAACTCTTTAATTAACGCTTTCAACCCTACCAAATCGGAATTGTTAGCCAAAAGCGCGACTGAAAAATCTTCGTCGTTTCTTATTACGTCGAGCGTATTTTTTCCTATCGAACCCGTACACCCGAGCAGACCGATTTTTTTCATTACAGCGTGCCTTTTATGATTTCGTACAGTTCCATAATGAGAGCCATACACACGGTGGTGAACAAAATAGAGTCGATTCTGTCGAGGACTCCGCCGTGAGAACCGAGAATTTTGCCGTAGTCTTTAATACCCACGCAACGTTTGACTCGGCTCGCTGCAAGGTCGCCTATCTCCGAGAAGAACGCCAACACAAAACCTATCAGCATATACCACAGATACGGATAATCAGATATAGCCGAGAACGTGAAACTTATAAAGGTCGGGAACTTGCCGAGTTCGAATATAAGGTAAATAATTACCCCGCCCAAAGCTCCGCCGAAAAGTCCGCCTATGCACCCTGCGTAAGTCTTTTTCGGACTGATTTTCGGGAAAATCTTCTTTTTACCGAACAAAATGCCCACCCAATACGCCATTGCGTCGCTTATCGTGGATATTCCGAGAGCGAGCAGAACGGGAATCATTCCGTACGCACGGAACATTACGAAAATAAGTCCGAGCATACCCATCGGATAAATTAAAGCGAAAGTGTTGACGGCGAAGTCGTTAAACGTTCTTTTCTCGTCGAAAATGTAAACGATAAACGCAACCACGAAAGATATAATAAGAGCGAACAATACCCCTTTATATCCGAAGAAGTAGGACAAAACGTAAGTGAGAATTACCATAATAATCAAGGAAATTCCGCTTATTTTGTATCCCGTAGTACCGTCGGGACGAACGTTGTCGGAGCGTTTTACCGCGCCGTATATTTCATAGCTCGCTATCGCGCCGAATGCAAAAACCAACGCGTCGAACACAAACTTCGTGTATTCGTGCAAGCCGGAAATCCATATTATAAGGAACAAAAGTCCCGCCATAATTATACCGGTAACCGTTCTTTTAACCATTCAAACCTCCAAAATTACGCTTAATCGTCAAAAATTCTTTAATGACGTTCTCCAAATCGCTCCTTTCGTAATCAGGCCAGAACTTATCGGTGAAAAACAATTCGGAATAAATTGACTGCAACGGTAAAAAATTACTTAATCTCTTATATCCGCCGTAGCGATAAATAATATCGGGCAGCGGCAGTCCCGCCGTATACAAATTAGCGTACAATTCTTCTTTCGTTATCGGCGAAGAGTCGTTGAACAAAACTCTTTCGGCTGAAATTTTGTTGACTGCGTGCAAAACTTCTTCGTCTCCGCCGTATCCTAT
>CAZUJW010000012.1:0-45387 GCA_964620655.1 uncultured Christensenella sp. | reverse complement strand
CAAGCCCCCTTAATAAACCCCTTTCCTCATAATGTTCCCCCTTATCCGAATTTAATAAAGGTGGTTTTTCTTAACAAACTGATTACTTGAATTAACTTGTAAAAATAGGAAAAAGCAAGACGGACTGTCTTGCTTCCTTATGAGTCCGACTTGTGCGAAAAAAGATTTTTTTACGCAAAGGTTACGACCGCAAAAAAATCCCGCATAACGAGTGGTCGGAAGTGTTCACTCGGCGTTAGCCGAACTTCACTGTCGCAGAGCGACAACTTCACTCAAAGCAATGCTTTGAACTTCACCGTAAATCGGTGGCAATTAACGCCGCTTACGGCGGCTATAATTGTCTTAGCAGTTCCTGCAATTCTTCTTCGCTGAGTTCGTCGATATGGCGTTTTTCCGTGGGTTTTTCGCTCGGCACGGCATGATTTAATTTGTCGAGCCGTTCGGTTTCTTCAAGAAAATCGTCTGTTTTTTCGTCTTCGAACTCAGATAAAAGGATTTTGCGACATTCGTCGAGAACGGACAGGGTCTTTTCGTAGTCCTTTTCCGCGCTGCCGTTTTTTGCGGCGGTTATCCATTTTTTGCGGAAAGCGCACAACCGTTCGCATTCCAACGAAAATTTTATTTTGAGTTCTTTTTCGACGGATTTTTGCAGAGCGTCGGCGTAAGACAGAGCGTCGGCGATTTTTCTTTCCTTTTTACGGTATTCTTCCAGCATTATCGTAAGGTCGGCGTTCATTCTTTTGAGTTCCGCTATGCGTTCGGCGTAGATTTTTTTGTCGTCGTCGGGGGGACAGACGGGCGGTTTTTGTTTATTTACTTTTTTCATACCGTTAATTATGACCGCGAAATCAATAAAAAAACCGAATTTATTTGTAGATATTTGTCTAAAATGATATTATTTGGTATACTTAAAAAGTTATGACTCGACAGCATAAACGAAAAAAGAAGGTTTCTGCGTAAAGATGCGGGAACGAACGGAGTAAAAATGAAAGCGATAGTATCTGTTTTGGGAGAAGACAAAAAAGGCATCATAGCGAAAGTATCCACTGCGTTGTATAACATGGATATCAACGTGGAAGACATTTCGCAGACCATTATGCAACGTTATTTTACGATGATAATGTTGGTAGATTTGACGGATAGCAAACTTAAATTCAGTCAAATAAGCGAAAATCTTTCCGCACTCGGCAGAGAAACGGGCGTGGATATAAGGATACAGAGCGAAGCTATTTTTAACTCCATGCACAGAATTTAGAAGGTGAAACGATGATTTCCATTAACGAGATTATAGAAACTAACAGAATGGTTCAGTCGCAGCATCTTGACGTACGCACGATAACTATGGGGATTTCCCTTCTCGACTGCATCGGAAACACCGTCGAAGAAACCGCCGAAGCCGTGTATAAAAAGGTTAAGGAAAAGGCGGGCAAATTGGTGGCTACCGGTGAAGATATAGCCTGCGAAACGGGAATACCTATCGTAAACAAGCGAGTATCCGTAACCCCGATTAGCCTTATTACGGCAAAGACGGGGGGAGCGGTTAAAATAGCGGAAACGCTCGACAAAGCAGCCAAGGAAATAGGCGTTGACTTTATAGGCGGATACACCGCGCTCGTTCATAAGGGTATGACCGATTATGAAAAGGAATTTATTCTGAGTATCCCCGAAGCTTTGTCAAAAACCGACAGGGTTTGTTCTTCGGTAAACATAGGTTCTACCCAAGCCGGGATAAATATGGACGCGGTACGCCTTATGGGTAAGGTAATTAAGGATACCGCTTATCTTACCGCCGACAAAGGCTCGATAGGTTGCGCAAAGCTCGTCGTTTTCGCAAACGCCGTCGAAGACAATCCTTTTATGGCGGGAGCTTTCCACGGAGTAGGGGAGAAAGACGTCGTAATTAACGTGGGCGTAAGCGGACCGGGTGTAGTGAAGTCGGCGTTGGAACAGGTGGACGGCGACCTTACCGAAGTTGCGGAAACAATAAAGAAGATAGCCTACAAAATTACGAGAGTGGGGCAGTTTGTGGCGGAAGAAGCAAGCCGCAGACTTAACGCAAATTTCGGCATAGTGGATTTAAGCCTTGCGCCCACTCCCGTTAAAGGTGATTCCGTCGCCCGTATTCTGGAAGAAATAGGCTTGGAATGCGTGGGCGGATACGGCACTACCGCCTGTCTTGCTCTTCTTAACGACGCTGTAAAAAAAGGCGGCATTATGGCTACTTCGCACGTCGGGGGACTGAGCGGAGCGTTTATTCCCGTAAGCGAAGACGAAGGAATGATAAACGCCGTCGAAAAGGGAATTCTCCGCGCGGAAAAACTCGAAGCCATGACGGCTATATGTTCGGTCGGACTCGATATGATAGCCGTGCCCGGAGATACGACGGCGGAAGTCCTTTCCGCAATGATAGCCGACGAAGCGGCGATAGGGGTAAGTAACAACAAGACCACCGCCGTAAGAGTAATTCCCGTCTACGGCAAGATTGAAGGACGCGTCGATTTCGGCGGACTGTTAGGCTCGGCTCCCATAATGAAAATAAACGCCGTTTCTCCCGCTAAGTTTATTAACCGCGGCGGAAGAATACCCGCTCCCGTCTGGGCCCATAAAAACTAAAAAAACAACAAAGATAAGGAGGGAAAAAGTTATGAAAAGAATAGCCCGTTTCTGTAAAGTCAGCGAAGAAAGATTCATACTTGACGGCGGAACGAAAGATAGTTACGATAAGATAAAATTACCGCAAAGAGCCACAGCAGGAAGCGCGGGGTACGACTTTTTTACTCCCGTAGCTTTTACCCTCGAACCGGGCGAAACGATAAAAATTCCGACCGGGATACGAGCCGAGATAAACGAAGGGTGGGTCCTTAGTATCTACCCCCGCAGTGGTCTGGGGTTTAAGTACCGTCTGCAACTTAACAACACCGTCGGAATAATAGATTCCGATTATTTTTTCAGCGATAACGAAGGACATATCCAAATCAAATTGACAAACGATAGTAAAGAGGGTAAAATTCTTTCTTTGGAAGAAGGTCAAGCCTTCTGTCAGGGCGTTTTTACCGAATACGGAATAACGTTCGACGACGACGCTAAGGATAAACGCAACGGCGGTTTCGGCAGCACGGGAAAATAGCCGATCGTTCGTTGACGGAAAGAGGATAAAATGACAGATTATACAATACTTCTCGAACTTGCGATAATTTTGTTCTTTACGAAATTGTTCGGGATAATCACAAAAAAGTTAGGCTTACCGCAAGTGGTAGGCTTTCTTATTGCCGGACTTCTTATAGGGCCGTGCGTTCTTAAATGGGTTCATCCGTCAGACACGTTGAGAATAATAGCCGAATTGGGCGTAATTCTCATAATGTTCTCGGCGGGGTTGGAGACCAACGTAAAAGACCTTAAAGAAAACGGGCTCGCCGCATTTTTGGTGGCGTCGGCGGGAGTAATTCTGCCCCTCGGGTGCGGATTTCTGATAGCGGCGGCGTTTTTGGGCGGATTTAATAACGTGGACACGATGCAGCTTCTCAAGTACGTCTTTATCGGCGTAATAATGACCGCTACGAGCGTATCCATTACGGTGGAAACGTTGAGAGAACTGGGCAAGCTCCGTTCGAGAGCCGGTACCGTTATTCTGTCGGCGGCAATTATAGACGACGTAATAGGTATAGTTTTGCTTAGTTTTATTATCGGGGTGAAGAACCCGGAAGTAAAACCCGGTATCGCTATTCTGAAAATGGTAATTTTCTTCATTCTTGCCATCGGCGTGGGGATAGGAATACATTTTCTTTTCAAGTTCCTTAACAAAAAATTTCCGCATACGAGAAGACTTCCTATTTTCGGATTGGTAATATGCTTCCTGTACGCATACTGCGCCGAAAAGTTTTTCGGGGTGGCGGATATTACAGGCGCATATATTGCCGGTATTATGATGTCGGGACTTAAAGAAAGCGAATATATCGACAGAAAGATAGAAATCAACGCCTATATGATTTTCTCTCCCGTATTCTTCGCAAGTATCGGAATAAACGCCGATTTTTCCAACTTTAACGCTAACATGGTGTGGTTTTGCATAGCGTTCGTGGCGGTGGCGATAGCGACGAAAATGCTCGGATGCATGCTTGCGGCTAAGGCTTTGCGTTACAGCAGGCACGAGTCGATAATAATAGGCGTAGGAATGATAGCGCGCGGTGAAGTTTGTCTTATAGTCTTGCAGAAAGGTATCACGTCGGGTTTTGTGACGGCAGACTATCTCGCTATGGGCGTTATGCTCGTCATAGTAAGTAGTTTGCTTGCGCCGATACTTCTTAAACTTATCTATAAAAGCTGGGATAAACATGCGGCGAAACAAACGTTGTCGCTCGAATTACCCGACGGAAGCGGGAGCATAACCCTTGCCGACGGCGTTAATAACGGCGATAGTGCCGAACATACCGAGCAAGCCACTACATCTTGTGATGACAAAAAATAAAAATTAAACCAACAGGAAGATAGTGTTTACTTTTCCGTCGGCGTAGTGTTATAATTGTCACGATAAAATTTATCCGACCTTATATTTTTTATTCGGTCGGTATTTTTAGCGGTTGCGTCCGCGCGACTAATCGAAATAAAGAAATAGGAAACGAATGATTAACGACGAAGACATAAAGAGCAAACTGCTTATACTTTTCATTTTGGAAAAATTAGAAATGCCCATCAACGAGGACATTCTTTTGCAGATGTGTTCTTTGGACAACGACTGGATACCGTATCTTTGTTTTTCGCAGTACGTTTCCGAACTTGCCGGCGCGGGCTTTATCAATCGTCATCTCGACGAAGTGTCGGGCAAAGACTACGTCCTTTCGTTAAGCGAAGACGGTAAGGTATGTCTTAGTCACTTCTTTAACGATATTTACAAGTCGGTACGCGACGACGTAACCGCTTATATCCGCAATAACAAACTTCTTTACAGAAAAAAACAGGAATTTTCCTGCAACTATACCCGCCGTCCCGACGGAACGTATAAAGTAACTTGCGCCGTTCTTAACGTTGAATCGCCCGTATTCGAGATTACGTTTAACGTGCCTACGCTCGCAAAAGCCATCGCAATAAGAAACAAGTGGCAGAGTAAGGCGACGGATTTTTATAGGGTATATACAGATTTACTCATAGACTAATATTCCGACCAATCGGCAGCAAGGCAGGTCAGCCTTGCTTTTTTAATATTTTCATAGTAAAAAAGACGGAACGATAAGTCCCGCCACGCAGTTTTAATTTATCCTATGATACGGTTAATAGTTATTTGGAGGAAGACGAAAATTCTTCTTTGTCGAGCCCCAAAAGATAGTCTGCCGACACGTCGAGAATTTTGCATAGCAAGGCGAGCGTTTGTATGCTCGGATAGGACTTGCCGACCTTAAAATCGCTTATACATTGTTTAGTTATGCCGACTTCCGCGGCTATTTCCGTTTGTTTTTTCCCCGAAGCCTTCATAGCTTCTGCCAAGCGTTCAGTGAATTCTTCCATAATGTCAATATATCAAATTTTGTAAGTTAATACTTGACAGTAAGTTGTTAACTTACTATACTTAAAATGTCAGTTAATAACTTACTATTTTCCGCCGATATAATAATCTGCGACTTTTAATCTTTGATTAAATTACGATTATTATTTCTTATTCGGCAGGTTTTTAATCGTAAGAAGTTATAAATGACAGCAAATATCGGTGTTAAAGGAGTGGCATATGAAGAAAAAATCGTTAAAAACTACGATAATTATTATCGTGGCGGTAATCGTAGCCGTTACGGGAGTTTTTATCGGAATATTTTTTACCGCAACGAAAGGTAACGGCGAAACCGAGCCGATAGAAACGCCGTCGATAATAATCCCGGTAATTATGCCGGGCGGAGAGACGACCGCCGACCCGTCGGAACAGCCCGAAGTCGTTGAGCCGAAGACGATAAGATACGATATATCGTTTGAAAAAAACGAACGAAATTACTATTCGGCTGAACTGTCGGCAGAACAGCAGTCGGTATTGTTGTCGTACGCCGCCGGAGAATTTCCGGCGTCGTTGACCGCAGAGAACGATAAAAAAGAAGAAATAACGATGAAATATTTTTTGGAATACGACGCAGACGGAGTAAACTATTCCGACGGGTATTCCGATACGGGTGACGGCGACTACAACGTAGGGTTTATATTTTCACGGAACGAATCGTCGGATAATTCCGTTTCGGCGTCGTCGAAAACGGCTGTCGCCATGGAATTCAGCCTTACGGCGGTAACGGCAAGCATAGGCGTTTCGTCCGTAGATAAAAACGGCGTCGTTACTTACGTTCTGACGAAAGCAAACAGTACGGGAACTTTTTCAAACGGCACCGAAGGCGGGGATATGATGCTGGTATGGGAATTAAGCACAAGTGAAAAATTGCCAAAGTTCGTAAATAAGTTAGAAGGAAAAAAGGACAACAACGGCGTTAAATGGAAATATTCAGAAATGCCGTGTTCGTACAGGATTGATGTCATGAAAGGATATACCGAAGATACCAAAGATACCGGAGATATCAACGAGATTATTGATTCAACGTCTTATGAAGGCACATACAGACAATACAAATTAGACGGCAGCACGATGGAGTTTAACGTAATCACATATACTAATGAAAATAAAATTCTCAGTTTTATAATTTACGCCCCGTCGCCGTGTACGTTGGTTTTTAACGCAAACTAAAATTATTTTACGTTTAACGTTATCGGCTGTCTGCTCTATCTCAAGACGATATCCGATTTACCTCCGAGAAGATTTATTTTTTCGGCAAACGAACTATCGGGAAAGGGCGGAACAGTCAAAAGATTACTTCTTAACGTTTATATCCTTGACGGAGCCGACTTTTTCCGATACGATAACACCGAGAAATAAAGTCGAAAATTAAAGTTCAAGGCTATTCGGGTTTAATAAAAACTCTTTTACCCCGATAATCAAATATCCTTTTTCGTTGCGGCGCGGCTTCATGCTTTTGCCGACAACGATTATTTTTTTGAATGAATCGTTGGTTTTATCAAACGATTTGGTTTCTTGTTTCATTTTATCTTCATTCGGGATATCGTAAGCCGATTGAATATAATAACGTTTATTGCCTTGATTTGCGACAAAGTCAATTTCAAGTTGTCGTCTTTCCGACGAACCGCCAATGTTTTCTCGAGTATCTACAACGCCGACGTCAACGTTATATCCGCGATAACGTAACTCGTTGTAAATTATGTTTTCCATCAGATGCGTTTCTTCTATCTGTCTGAAATCAAGTCTCGCATTGCGCAAGCCGACGTCCTCGAAATATATTTTATATGGCGTACTGATATATTTTTTGCCCTTTACGTCGTATCTGTTTACTTTTGAAAGCATAAACGCCTGTTGCATATAGGTAATATAGTGATCGATAGTAAATGCGCTTAGCGACGAATTTTTAACGCTTTTGAAAGTGTTTGCAAGTTTCGTCGGATTGGTCAAAGAAGAAATTCCCGATGCGATGATATCAAGCAATTCGCCGATATTTTCGTCGGAATTAAGATTATGTCGTTCGACTATATCTTTAAGATAAACGTTCTCTAATTGAGTTTTAAGATAACTTGATTTTTGTTCCGAAGTTTTCATTAAAGCAACCGCCGGTAAGCCGCCGTAAACCATATAATCGTCGAAAGCATAGTCGAGTCCGTCTTCGTAATTTGCATAAAACTCCGAAAAAGACAACGGTAAAACATGTATTTCGTCACCTCTGCCGGCAAACTCGGTCAATACGTCGCTTGACAAAAACTTTGAGTTACTACCGGTTACATACACGTCCATATTTTTTTTGCGTAAATATCCGTTCAGAACAGCCTCGAAACAATCAAGATTTTGCACCTCATCGAGTAGAAGGTAGTACATATCGTTGTCGGTCATTCTTTGCGAAACGTATGCCATAAATTTTTTCGGATCTACTTTCTTTTTATTGGCAACAAGTTCCTGTAAATCTTCTCCGATAAGCAACAAATCTTCCGCCGAATCAAATGCAAATTTAATTATATGATTTTCGTTTACTCCGTCTTCTTTCAAGTTTTCATAAAAGATATCGTTCATAAGATAAGATTTGCCGCACCTTCTGATGCCGGTGATAACTTTTACAAAACCGTTATGACGTCTTATTTGAAGCATTTCCAAGTATTTATCTCTTTTTATCTCCACTTCAAACACCTCAATTTAGTTTATTTGGTATGTCTACCATTTTTATTAAGTGCATTATAGCATATTATTTTTGGAAACGCAAGTCGCAATACGCATTCTCACTTAATATTTTTGGTAAATAGTCCAAAATTATTAAGTATTCTGTCGAATAGTATTCCGTTCAGCTGTTTGGTTTTTTCTTGTCGAAACCGAGCGGCTTTTTGTTTTGCGTTCAGACGATAGAAAATCGTCTAAAATGAAAAGGAACCACGGGTGCTTCGTCCCGTATCCGCAGCGGCTTGCCAAACGAGAAAGAAGAGTGTGGATTCCGCACTTTCGACGGAGAAGGCAAGGGCGTGTACACAGACGTACATAACCGCAGACGACGACAGAAATAAGGGCGTAAGACACGCCCTTATCTCTCGTTTGGTGGAGATGACGGGACCACTCGTATATACCGTAATGCCGGTATCGGGCGATAACGGTTTCGGCGAGTGTAGTTTTGGAAAGGGTGTGTGTTCTCTCGTCAGATTTTCGACAAGCGAAAATTTGTGCACCCGACGGGTGCTTCGTCCCGTATCCGCAGCGGCTTGCCAAACGAGAAAGAAGAGTGTGGATTCCGCACTTTCGACGGAGAAGGCAAGGGCGTGTACACAGACGTACATAACCGCAGACGACGACAGAAATAAGGGCGTAAGACACGCCCTTATCTCTCGTTTGGTGGAGATGACGGGACTTGCACCCGTGTACTCATACGGTCAAAAAGATTTTTCTACATACTTAGCTTTGATTGATGGTGTCGGAACGAAAGTCTATCATGCAAACCCCGTCGTTCCCGAGTCCGTAGTGCCGTTCTTCCCGCCGGACGAAAAGAAGAACCGTTCTCTGCTAAAACACGCCGAATATAAATCCGCAGAACTATTTACATCGACGGCTGCGACTAGGCTGCAGCGAGCTCGTAATTATTAGTGTTGTTATTTAATTTATAGTTTTCCGTTTTTACGAAGACGAGCCTTCGGTATGCTTAACCGTTCATTGCGTACAAGTCGAATCTGAAACACCCCCGTAGTTGTAGTTTTACGAAACGTTTACACTTCGTACATTTAATATAATTGTATGCCTTTTAATAATTTTTGTCAATAAAGTGAAGAATAATACATTGTTAAAAATAATTCGTTTGACAAAAACAGGCGTTTAATTGTACCATAAACTATATATTAACGGAAAATATGCGGAGGAACGAAATGGACGAACTCAAAAAAAGCGTAATAAAAATTCTTAAAGAGGACGCGAGAATTACGTCGTCTGCCATTGCCGTCATGCTCGGAAAGGAAGAAAAGGAAGTGGCGAAAGCCATTAAAGAGTTGGAAAACGGCGGGGTTATTGCTAAATATACTGCGGTAATAAACACCGAAAAGACGGGCGAAGATTTCGTAGACGCCCTTATAGAAGTCAAGGTGACCCCGCAGGCAAGAAGCGGTTTCGATTCCATAGCGGAAGAAATTTGCCGTTACGACGAAGTGAAAGCGGTTTATCTTATGAGCGGAACGTTCGACCTTGCCATTATGTTGCAGAGTAAGACCATGCGAGATATATCCCTTTTCGTAAGCGAAAGGTTGGCGAGAATAGAATCGGTCATGAGTACTGCGACGCACTTTATCATGAAACAATACAAGGAAGGCGGAGTAGCTCTTTTCGACGGCGACAATAATTTTCGCATGCCCGTACACGAATAATCGAAAAAAGTAATCCGAATAAATGAATTACGAGAGATTTATCAACGAGAGAGCCGCTTCGCTCAAACCGTCGGGAATAAGGCGATTTTTCGACTTAGTCAACGAAAAAAAAGACGCCATATCCTTAGGTGTGGGAGAACCGGATTTCGACACGCCCTACGTCGGGCGTGACGCCGCCACGCGCAATATTCAGAAAGGCAACACGCAATACACGCCTAACGGGGGGTACTTAAAATTAAGAGAACTCATATCCCGTTATTACCGCGAAAGGTACGACGTAAATTACGACGCGAAGACAGAAATTCTCGTCACCGTCGGAGCGAGCGAAGCTATAGATTTATCCTTGCGGGCGACGGTAAGTTACGGCGACGAAGTCCTTATACCCGAACCGTCTTACGTCAGCTACGCCCCGTGCGTAACGATGGCGGGCGGAGTTGCCGTCGGGGTGGAGTGCCCCGCCGACAACGGCTTTCGACTTACCGCCGAAAAGCTGAGAGAAAAAATTACCGAAAGAACTAAAATCCTTATCCTGCCTTATCCCAACAATCCTACGGGAGGAATAATGGAAAAAAGCAATCTCGAAGAGATAGCCAAGGTCTGTATAGAAAAAGATTTGCTGGTTATTAGCGACGAAATCTATTCGGAACTAACCTACAATTCCGTCGGACACGTCAGTGCGGCGAGCGTAAAAAACATGCGTGAAAGGACGATTGTCATAAACGGTTTTTCAAAAGCGTTTGCAATGACCGGGTGGCGAATAGGGTACCTGTTATGCGATAAAGAGTTACTCAAACCTATATATAAGATACATCAGTACACTATAATGTGCGCGCCGACGGCAAGTCAGCAAGCGGCGATAGCGGTACTCGAAAACGCCTTCGAAGAAGATTTTTATTCGGTGGCGGAGATGAAAAAAGAGTACGATTCGAGACGGCGGTATCTGGTGAACGAACTAAACTTAATAGGCTTGAAATGTTTCGCTCCGGAAGGGGCTTTCTACGTTTTTCCGTCGGTGGAAACGACAGGGATGACGGGAGAAAGTTTTGCCGAAAAATTGTTGGGGGATAAGAACGTAGCCGTCGTTCCGGGCAGTGCGTTCGGCGAAAGCGGAAAAAACCACGTAAGAATAAGTTATGCTTATTCGATGAACAGTTTGAGAAAAGCAATGACTCTCATAAGAGAGTTTTTAAGCGAGATAAAAATCAGCGGAGGAGTATGATGGAGTACGTAGAAAAGACTCTGGGGAAAATTATACGAGACCTTGCTAAAAGCAATCCAGACGGATTGGCGTTTGACTTTGCAGACAGGGATTTCAGAAAAACGTGGAAGGAGTTCGACGAAGAAACCACCGCCGTAAGCAAAGGGCTTATGGCTATCGGCGTAAACGCAGGCGATAAGGTGTCCATGTGGGCGACCAACACTCCCGAATGGATAGTCACCTTATTTGCGACGGCTAAAATAGGCGCGGTACTCGTGACGGTAAACACTAATTACAAGACGTTTGAATTGGAATACCTTCTCAATCAGTCGGACACGAAAGTTCTTGTTCTTATGAAAGGTTTTAAGGACAGCGATTACGTCGGAATAGTCCGAGAATTGCTCGGTAAAGACGGCGGAGACAGCGAAGGAAAAACTTCGTGCAAGCGTTTGCCCGTGCTGGAAAGAATAATCTATTCCACGCCGGGGGATGTTCCCGAAGACATGCTCGGTTTCGGAAAGTTGAAAGAGTTGGGAAAAGTTATTACAGATGAAGAGTTTGAAAAAAGATTCGAGTCCGTCGGAGTAAACGATATAGTCAACATGCAGTACACGTCGGGTACGACGGGTTTCCCGAAAGGGGTAATGCTCACGCATAGGAACATCGTCAACAACGGCAAGTGCATAGGCGACGGAATGAAGTTTACAGAAAAGGACAAACTTCTTATCTGCGTACCGTTTTTCCATTGTTTCGGGTTGGTGCTTGCGGTTATGGCGGCGGTCACGCACGGAACGGCTATGGTTCCTATCGACCATTACAGCCCCGTCCCGGTAATGAACGCTATCGAAAAGCACCGTTGCACGGCGGTTCACGGCGTGCCTACTATGTTTATAGCGATGCTCGAACATCCGACGTTTGACGGAAGAGATTTTTCTTCGTTGCGGACGGGGATAATGGCGGGTTCTCCTTGCCCGGTGGAAGTTATGAACAAAGTAGTCGATAAGATGAACATGAAAGAAATCGTTATTGTGTTCGGGCAGACCGAATCGAGTCCCGGGTGTACGATGACGACGACAGAAGACAGTCTCGAAAAGAGAGTCGCGACGGTGGGAAGAGCTTTTCCGGGGGTGGAATGTAAGATAATAAACCCCGAAACGGGAGAAGAACAACCGCGCGGAACGGCGGGAGAATTTTGCGCGCGCGGATACAACATAATGAAAGGCTACTACAAAATGCCCGAAGCTACCGCACAGGCTATCGACAAGGACGGCTGGCTGCACACTGGCGACCTTTGCACCGAAGACGAAGAAGGATATTTTAAGGTTGTCGGAAGGATGAAGGATATGATAATACGGGGAGGGGAAAACGTTTATCCCAAGGAGATAGAAGAGTTTTTATACACCTTGCCGCAAATATCCGACGTTCAGGTCGTGGGCGTGCCGAGCGTGCAGTACGGGGAAGAAGTAATGGCGTTCATTATCTTAAAACAGGGCGAAGAAATGACCGAAGAAGAAGTAAAGGCAGCCGTAAGGCAGAACATGGCAAGGCACAAAGTGCCGAAGTACGTTAAGTTCGTCGATAAGTTCCCCGTGACGGCGAGCGGAAAGATACAGAAATTTAAGTTGCGCGAGCAGGCGATAGAGTTATTGCGGTTGCAGGACGCGGCGAATATAGAAACGGCATAGGAGATAATTATGAAACTTGCATTTTCCACGATAGGGTGTCCGGATTGGTCTTTGGAAGAAATAGTCACCGTTGCGAAAGACCTTAATTACGACGGAATAGAAATAAGGGGCGTAGGAAGAGAACTGTATGCGCCCGATATAAAACAGCTTACTACCGACAGCGAAAAGTTCCTTGCGCGCCTCGATCGAGTGAAATTGGAAATATCCTGCCTTACGTCCGGCGCAACGTTGGCGGCGTTCGATACGATAGAAAAATCCGTGTCGGAAGCCAAGGCGTATATTGACCTCGCTAATAGACTTAGGGTTCCTTTTGTCCGCATTATGAGTACCGATAAGCCGTATTACGACGGCGGAGACGTTATACTATGCGAAAAGAAATTCAAAGAAATCGTAAGGTATGCGGAAGGCAGCGGAGTCACTCCGCTTATGGAAACGAACGGACTTTTCGTCGACACTGCATTACTTAAAAGTTTTCTTTCGACGACGGGCGGGGGAGCTTTGTGGGATATTCATCATCCGTACCGTTTCGGCGGGGAGAGTGCAGATAAGACCTATGATAATCTTAAAGAGTTCGTAAAATACGTCCATATAAAAGATTCCGTGGTAAAGAACGGCACTACCGCGTACAGAATTACCGGTTATGGCGACGTGCCGATAGCGGAAGCCGTTAAACTCCTTTCCGCCGGCGGCTATGACGGATACCTTACTATGGAGTGGGTAAAACGCTGGAATAAAGAACTCGAAGAACCGGGCGTCGTGTTCGCGCATTACCCGTTCTTTATGAAAAGAATTCTTGCAGACACGCATTAACGGCGGGTAAATAAACACTGTTTCAAGGGCGTTCGGTTTCGGACGCCCTTTTTAGCGGAAATTTAATTAATGAATGCGTAAACTTTCGTCGTCCCGACCTCAGGAAATTTTTGCTTGCAATGGGGTTCCCTATAGAGTATAATATATATAATATTTTATTTTATCGCTAAGGAGCATGGAAAGTGGCGTTAAAACTTATGTATATTACGAACTCGCAAGAGGTCGCAAAAATAGCCCAGAACAACGGAGTCGATAGAATTTTTATCGATTTGGAAAGGAACGGTAAGTTGTTAAGACAGAAAGGGATGAATACCGTTCAATCGAAACACACTCTCGAAGATATAGCTAAAGTAAAAAGCGTTCTGGGCAGCTCCGAATTGATAGTGCGCATAAATTCGGTTTATGAAGGGACGAAAACGGAAATAGACGGGGCGATAGACGGCGGCGCGGATATCGTAATGTTACCGTATTTCAAAACGATGGAAGAAGTCGAAAGCTTTTTATCGTACGTCAACGGAAGAGTAAAGACTATGCTTTTGATGGAGACGGTAGAGGCTGTAGATATGCTCGATACTCTGGTTACTATGCCGGTAGATTATTACCACGTCGGATTAAACGATCTTCATCTTGAGCGTAAACTGAAATTCATGTTTGAATTGCTGTCGGACGGAACGGTGGATAAAATCTGTCGCAAACTTGCCGCAAATAACAAAGAATACGGTTTTGGCGGAATTGCAAAATTAGGCGCGGGAATGTTGCCTGCGGAAAATATTATCGCCGAACATTACAGATTAGGTTCTTCCTGTGCGATTTTATCGAGAAGTTTTTGCAATTGGGAAGAAAATGCCGTTGACGACGTTGCGAAAATTTTTGCGGAAGAAATGACGAAACTGCGCAAATACGAAAATTTTGTATCCGAACAAAATCAAGCGTTTTTTATAAATAATCAAACGGAAACTTATGAAAAAATAAAAGATATAGCGAGGAAAATGAAATAATGAAGTACGATTATGAAAGATTGGAGAAGTTAGCCGATAAATACGGAGACTCTTTTTATTTAATCGACGAAGAACAGTTCAGAAAAAATTACGCGGAATTGGATAAAGAATTGAAAGCGTTCTATCCTAAATTTCAAATATCGTATTCCTATAAAACGAATTACGTACCGTCGCTTTGTAAAATATTGAATGAACTCGGCGGATATGCGGAAGTAGTATCCGATATGGAATACCAAATAGCTTTAAAATCAGGCGTGAAAACCGAACGTATTATTTTCAACGGGCCTTATAAAGATTTCAAAGCGGAAGTTTTTGCATTGGAGCATAACAGCATAGTAAACGTTGACAATATACCCGAATTGCAAAAAATCGTAAGCTACGTCCAAACGAAAGACAAGGAGTACAGAATAGCGTTAAGATGTAATTATGATGTTGCCGACGGCAACGTTTCGAGATTCGGTTTTGATACGGAAGGAGAAGATTTTGAAACGGCGTTAAAGCTCGTTGCCGCTACGCCGAATTTAACTTTGATGGGTCTGCACTCGCATTTCGCAAGCAGAGCGTTAAACGTATGGCAGGCTAAAGTAAGCGGAATGTTGGAGCTTATCAAAAAATTAGGTATGAAATTTACTTATGTCGACGTCGGAGGCGGGTTGTATGGCAAGATGGCCGATTCGTTAAAGCGACAGTTTAACGATAAAATCCCGACCTATTCCGAATATGCGAAGGTAATAAGTAAACCGTTCTACGAGTTTTATAAAGATATGCCTGAAGCGGACACGCCGCAGGTTTTTGTCGAACCCGGAAGTGCATTGGTCGGCGACGTAATGAAGTTCGTGACGAGAGTAAAAAGTATAAAAAACGTCAGGGAAAAAAATATAGCTACGGTTTTGGGTAGTGTGTATAACATAAATCCTACCTTGAATAAGAAGAATCCGCCTATAGAAGTTTTCAAAGACGATAAAAAGCAGCAAAAATACTATGAAGATTTGGATTTCGGCGGTTTTACCTGCATCGAATCCGATTATTTGTACAGGCATTACGACGGCGAATTGAGCGTTGACGACTTCGTGGTGTTCGGCAATGCGGGTTCGTATTCGGTTGTATTGAAGCCGCCGTTTATTTTACCGAATTTCCCGATTATATCGGTGGACGGTAACGAAAAAATCAAGTGCGTCAAAAGGCAGGAAACCTTCGACGACGTATTCCGTACGTATGAATTTTAGGAGATGAAAAATGTATTCTTTTTTTAAGCGAACAGCAGATATAATAGTCAGCTTTTTTAGCTTGTTGTTGTTATCACCGCTGTTTTTGTTGTTGGCGATAGTGATAAAAATAGATTCTAAAGGTCCGGTGATATTCAAACAAAAAAGACTCGGCAAGAACGGAAAAGTATTTAATATGTATAAGTTCAGGTCTATGGTCGTCGGCGCGGAGCACATGGGAACGGGATTAATGAACTATGAAGGTGATAATCGCGTTACCAAGGTAGGAAAATTTTTAAGAACGACGAGTTTGGACGAATTGCCGCAGTTGGTCAACATACTTAAAGGCGATATGTCTCTTATAGGTCCGCGTCCGCCCGTTGAATACGAGTTGGGCGATTACGACACTTTGAACGCAAGATACAAAAAGAGATTTCAGGTAAGACCGGGAATAACGGGCTTGGCTCAAGTCAGCGGAAGAAACGATATTTGCTGGGATAAGAAAGTAAATTTCGACGGAGAATACGTAGACTTGCTGAAGAAGAAGGGTTTCGTTGCCGACGTAAAAATCTTCTTCAAAACGATAGTGAAGATTTTTGAAAAAGAAGATATATATGAAAACAAAGACGAAGATTTGGATACCGTCGACGCAGCCGAACAAGCGGCGGAAGAAGTAATTCGTTTGGCACATTTGCCCGAGGAAATCGACGATTAATTTTATAATGAAGAGTTGAACGGAGGAAATATGGAAAACAAAAAAGAAGAAAGAAAAATATGGTTAGGCGGCGAGATAATTCCCGTAAGCGAAGCGAAGATTAACGTTTTGGCTCCGACGTCGCAGTTCGGCTTGAACGTTTTCGAAGGAGTACGTTGCTATTGGAACGACGAAAAGAAACAGCTTTTCGTATTCAGGCTGGACGCGCATATCAAAAGATTAAAATCGTCGCAACGTTTGCTGATGATGGAAGACAGGTTTACGGAAGACGAGTTGAAAGAGGCGTTTTTGAATACGGTAAAGGCTAACGACTATAAGGAAGATATAGCGGTAAGACAAACGTTGTTCGTAGACGGGTTCGGTTCATGGTCGTCCGTAGGGCCCGTAAATATGTTTATTTCGCCCATACCTAAGGGAAAGACCAGCGCTGAATACAACAAAAAAGGTCTGAACTGTTGCGTAAGTTCGTGGCAAAGAATAAGCGATAACTCTCTGTCTCCGAGAATTAAATGCGGAGCAAACTACATAAATAGCCGTATGGCTCAGTTGGAAGCGTTAAGAAACGGGTACGACACTACGATTTTCCTTAATAAGGACGGAAAAGTCGCGGAAGGTCCGGGTTCATGTTTGTTTTTGGTAAGGAAAGGCAAACTCATTACGCCGCAAATAACGGACAGCGTTTTGGAAAGCATAACGAGAGACACCATTATCAAAATGGCTAAAGAGGATTTAAACTTAGAAGTAGAAGAACGTACGGTAGACAGAACGGAACTTTATTTGTGCGACGAAGCTTTCTTATGCGGTTCCGCAATGGAAATAACGCCCGTAATTTCCGTGGATAAATTCGTTGTAGGCAACGGTATGCCCGGCGAATATACGACGAAATTGCATCAATTGTATCTTGAAATCGTCCGTGGCAATTATTTACCCAGGCAAGAGTGGGTAACGCCGATTTATTAAGAGGGAGAACTGAAAAATGGAATACGATAACAACGTCGTCAGCGTGATAATTCCTGCGTACAACGCGGAAAAATACATAGGACAGACTCTTGAATCGGTCTTGGCTCAGGATTACGACGAGCTTGAGATATTGGTAATAGACGATTGCTCAAAAGACGGAACTTTAGAGCTCGTGAAAAAATATTCAGAACGATATCCGCAAATCAAAATAATCGAATTAGCCTTAAACAGCGGCGTTGCCGTAGCAAGGAACACGGCTATAGAGCGTGCAACCGGAAGATATATTGCGTTTATGGATAGCGACGATTTATGGGAAAGTAATAAAATTTCTTCGCAAATCAAGTTAATGCGGGATAACGACGCAACGATGGCGTTTACCGCTATAGATATGATAGACGACGATGGAAATTGCGTTAAAGGTAAGCGTAAGATAAAAACGGTCGTAGACTACAAGATCCTGTTACATAATACGGTTATTCCGACGTCAAGCGTCGTTATCGACAGAGAAAAAAGCGGAGATTTTCGTATGCCTTTATTAAGGTCGGGACAGGACTACGCGACGTGGTTGATGCTTTTAAGAAACGGCGTTAAAGCGTATGGAATAGACGAAGCGTTGGTTCACTATAGAGTCGGACATAAGTCGTTGTCGTCAAACAAGTTGAAAAGCATAAAGCAGGTTTATACCATTCAGACGCAACAGGAAAAAATCTGCAAAATAAGCGCAGCATATAATACTTTATGCTTTGCGATTAACGCATTGAAAAAATATTTGTTTTAGAGGTTCGAATGAAAATTACTGTGGCAGGCATAGGATACGTAGGATTATCGTTAGCCGTATTGTTGTCGCAACGCAACGAAGTCATCGCGTTGGATATAGCGGAAGTGAGAGTTAAAAGTATCAACGATAGGATATCTCCGATAAAAGATGAATATATAGAAAAATATTTATCCGAAAAGAAGTTGAATTTAGTGGCAACAACGTCCGAAGAGGAAGCTTTTTGCAATGCGGAACTCGTTATTATCGCGACTCCGACGAACTACGATTCGGATAAGAATTATTTCGATACGTCATCGGTTGAGTCGGTTATCGACAAAGTTATGAAGTTAAATCCGAACGCATATATGATTATAAAATCTACTATTCCCGTCGGATTTACCGCAAATATATCGAAAAAATTAAATACCGATAAAATTTTATTCTCGCCCGAATTCTTACGGGAAGGAAAAGCGTTATACGATAATTTATATCCATCGAGAATAATCGTAGGTACGAACGACGATACGGCGAAGACGAAACGCATTGCGGAAAAATTTATAGAGTTGCTTAAAGACGGCGCCAAAAAGGAAGAGATAGACGTAAGAATCATGTCGTCGACCGAAGCCGAAGCGGTAAAACTTTTCGCAAATACGTATTTGGCTTTGCGCGTGGCGTATTTTAACGAATTGGATACTTACGCCGAAATGTTCGGACTTAATTCAAAAAACATTATAGACGGAGTATGTCTGGACCCGAGAATAGGAGACTTTTATAATAATCCGTCTTTCGGGTACGGTGGATATTGTTTGCCGAAAGATACGAAACAACTTTTAGCGAATTATTCGGGAGTGCCTAACGATATTATTAAAGCCATCGTCGCGGCAAACAAAACGAGAAAAGATTATATCGCCGAGAAAGTATACGAAAAGTTGAAAGAAAACGGCGGTGATACGGTGGGCGTTTTCCGCTTGACGATGAAGACGAATTCGGATAATTTCAGACAAAGCGCAATACAGGGAATAATTAAGAGATTAAAACGTTTGAACGTGAACGTCGTTATTTACGAGCCGACTTTAAAAGAGGCGGATTTTATCGGCTGCAGAGTCGTCAGCAATCTTGAAGAATTCAAAGTTTCGTCCGACGTCATCGTGTCCAATAGATACGATAAGAGTCTTGATGACGTAGCGACTAAAGTATATACGAGGGATATCTATGGCAACAACTAATAATTTGCAGAAAACAGTTTCGGATTTAGCCGTTTTGATTACGTCGTGCGATTCTTTCGAAGACGCTTGGAATGCATGCGCTAAGTGTTTCGAAAAATATTGGCAGGTTAATGTGACGATTTATTTAATAACCAACGAGTTGGACCCCGAGTACGAAAACGTAAACACGGTACGTATAGGGAAAGATACTTGCTATAGCGACGGAATAAAGAAAGCGTTGGACGTCATTGATAAGAACTACGTTCTGATGATAATGGCAGACCATTTGCCGAAAACGTATGTCGACGGCGACAAGTTAAACGATTTGTTGGAAGAATTGAAGCAAAGGGACGTAGATTACTGTAGCGTTTATAAGCAAAAAGACAAAGAGAGATATTACAAAGCCTACGACAACAGCGACGAGCTTCTGGCAATAGATATGAAGTATCTGTACGCAATAAACGTAATGCCCGCTATATGGAAAAAAGAAACGTTACGCAGATTAACCGAAAGCGGCAAATATGACCCGTGGGAATTCGAAACGGCATTTCAGAAAGACAGCGCAATGCGCGCGATAATGCTCGAATCAAACAACGTCTATTGCAAGGAGCAGATTTTCCCTATATGTCATACGGTAGTTAAGGGTAAGTATTTGCGTAGCGGAATTAAGTTCTTGAATAAAGAAAAATTAGACTATGATTTAAATAAAAGACCGATAATTTCGCGAAAAGAAGAATTAAAGTTAAAGATAGTCGACGGTTTGTCGAGGAAACAAAAGGATGCCATAAAAAAAATTATGGTTAAAATGGGAAAAAATTTTTATACGGAGTCAAAATGAAAATAGCAATTACAGGAGCAAACGGATATTTAGGTAGTCACGTGACCTCATATTTATATAAAGCGGGATACGATGTAACGGCGGTGGATTTCAGGTTCGACAATTTGCCGACGGGCGTTAAACGGGTATCGGTAGATATACTCGAAGAAGAGAACGTTTATGAAAAGATAGGTTCTCCCGACGTGTTAATTCATTTGGCTTGGAGAGACGGATTCGTTCATTCTTCTCAGGCGCATATGAAAGATTTATCAAAACACTTTACGTTTTTGTCGGACGCATTAAAAAGCGGAGTTAAATATTTGTCCGTAATGGGTTCTATGCATGAAGTCGGATACCACGAAGGACGCATAGACGAAAACACTCCGTGCTTACCTATGTCTCAGTACGGGATTGCAAAAAATTCGTTGAGAATGGCTCTGACCGAGATGATAAACAGAGAATATAAAGACGTAGCGTTTCATTGGTTAAGAGGTTTCTATATCTATGGAGACGACGGAAGAAGTAATTCGATTTTTGCCAAATTGCTAAAGGCGACGGAGGAAGGGAAAACCGAGTTTCCGCTTAATTCGGGAAAAAATCAATATGATTTCATAAGTATCGACGAAATGGCAAAGCAGATAGCTTTGGCAAGCGTGCAGAACGAGATTAACGGGATAATAAATTGCTGTTCCGGAAAGCCCGTGGCGTTAGGCGTTATGATTGAAGAGTACGTCAAAAAGAACAACTTAACTATATCTTTAGCGTACGGTAAATTCCCGGATCGTCCTTACGATTCACCCGTAATTTACGGCGACGACACTAAAATCCGCGCTATATTGGATAGGAGATAATTATGGATAACGTCGCAAAATTAAGATATAAATGGATATTCGTTGTCCTTACTTATCGCGAGACGAAGGATTTGCCTGAGCTTTTGGAAAGCATCGGTCGAGACGTGAAAGATTATAAAGTCATCGTCGTTAATTCGTATTTCGACGAACCAACTCGCGACGCTATAAAAGAAATCGCCGAAAGTAACGATTGCGATTTCCTGAATTTTCCGAACAAAGGATACAGTTTCGGAAACAACAGAGGAATTGAACACGCGTTGAAAAATTACGAGTTTGAGTGGCTTGCCGTGGCAAATCCGGATACTATACTCAAAGTTTTCGACGAAAAGGCCTTTGAAAACGCCGGATGCGCAGTGGTAGCTCCCGAAATAAAAAATTTAAGAGGGAAAGCTCAAAATCCCATGAGAAAAAGCAATTCAGGATTATCGCAATATCTTATATATAAAGGTTGCAAAAACGATAACGGAATATTATTGCGTTGCGGTACTTTGTGGGGGCATATCGTAAATATGCTTACTCCGTTGAAAAAATATTCTGCAAATCCGCAACTGAAAGAGATAGCGGTTGCACACGGGAGTTTCGTATTTATATCTAAATCGGCGTTGTTAAAGATAGGCTTGCCGTATGACGAAAATATGTTTTTATTTGCAGAAGAAGCCGTATTGTCGCAAAGAATGAAAGGCGTAGGAAAGGTCCTTTACACGAAAGCAATTAAAGTTTTGCACAAAGAAGACGGTTCCATGAAGTTCGAAAAAAGCGCGATAAACAAGAACTTGGCAAACGCCAACGTTTATTATTATGAAACTTACGTCAAAGGAGTAAATGAATGAAGAGTCTTATAAAAACGTTATTGACATACGTCACGCATCCTTTGGCTGTCTTAAAAATAGGTAAAAAAGGTAAAAGATTCGTTATCGGACGCAACACACAGATAAAAGGCGGCAAAAAAATAAGAGTAGGAAACAACGTGTGCATAGGCAACAATGCAAGGCTGATGTGCTATACGGACTTTGCCGGCGAGAAGCTGGACGCGAAAATAGTAATCGAAGACGGTTGCTATGTAGGGCATAACTTTACTGTCCTTTCAGGTGCTCCGGTTACGCTAGAAAAGAACGTATTGATTGCGTCGAACGTATTGATAAGTTCTGAAAATCACAGTATCGAGCCGGAATGCGATATTCCGTATAAGCATCAGAAATTGATTACGACCCCCGTCTCTATCGGAGAAAATTGTTGGATAGGACAGAATGCGGTCATTTTGCCGGGCGTAAAAATCGGACGAGGGAGCGTCGTAGGCGCGCAGTCTGTCGTGACAAAAAGCGTAGACGAATATACGATAGTCGCGGGGAATCCTGCCAAAGCTATCAAAAAGTATAATTTCGATACGCACGAATGGGAGAAGATATAAAGTAAACGAATGCATAAATTGCTCATAGTATTAGCTCTAATCGCTATACTTATCATCGCAAAGAAGATAAAAGTTCACGTTCTGACACCCGGCGGGATGTTCCTGCTGATTTGGTGCCTGATGGTCTTTTTTGCTACGATTTTATGGACTCCGAAATATGATTGGAACTATAAAGGCGTTTATTGGATACTATGTGCTTGCGTTTGTTGCGAAATAGGAATGTACTTAGGCGGTAGATACAGAAGTGCATATTATAAACAAATCGGAGCTTGCGTAAATTATAAAATCGCACCGAACAGTATTACGCTTACAAAACTCGGATGGAAAATTCTTGCCGTAGTCGTCATATTGGCGTTCGTTAAATTTTTGTATAGTTTCGTTGAAAACGGATTTCGGCTGAGCGATTTATTACATTTTTCCGAATATTTAGAAAGAGTGTCCGAAATAAACAGTTCAAGGTACGACGACGGAAACGGCTCTGCATACGTAGGACAGATTTTATCCGTATTTATGTACGCGGCGCCGATGTGCGGAGGTTTTTGCTATCGTTATTCTCGCTCTTGGAAACAAATGATATTATGCGTGTCTTCGCTGTTGCCCGTGTTTCTGTTGGCGGCGATGACCACGGCGAAATCGGGCCTGATAGCCGTAACCGGACTGTGGATAATCGGAATGAGCTTTTCAAAATTGTTTTGCTATCGCCGTGACGTAGTGATGTCCAAATCGACGGCGAGAAAGGCTATAGCTTTTTTGCTCGTTTTGATGTTGATATTATACGGGTTTATGCTGATGAGAGCCGAGGCTTTCTCTCTTAAAGCGATGAGAGAAATTAAGGATAAATTCTTTGTCTACGGGTTTGGCGGGGTTTCTGCTTTCGATAATTGGTTCGGTAATTACAGAGAAGGCGGATACGGCTTAGGCAAATATACGTTCAGGGCAATAGCGTCGCTAATAACGGATATAGACAGAAAAAGCGGTATTTACTCGCTTTTGCCGGGGTATAGCGATTCTAACATTTTTACGATGTTCCGTCCGCTAATCGATGATTTCGGCGTGTACGGAGCGTTGTTCGTTTGCGGAATAATCGGCTATGCGAGTAGTCGTTGGAATAACGTGATAAAAGCGGAAATTAACAGGCATTATATAGTAGTGCTTGCCTATACGTCGCTGTACTTTTACGTATTTTGGGGATTTATTATCTCGGCTTGGGTGTACACGACGTACATGCTGATATTCCCTGCGTTTTTAGCGTTTTTCGTAATTGCTACGAATAATACATCCTGCAGATATCCGATAGAAATCAAGGTGAAACGATGAAATTGAAGTCACTATTGAAACAGGCAAAAAATAGTAAGTTTACTAAAGACCTTTTTATTACGGTAATAGGGCAAATCGTCGTATTGCTCGTTACGTTCGGACTAAATAAAGTTTTGAGTAACAAGGTAAGCATTGCGGATTTCGGCGTTTACAATACGATAAAGAAAGCTTCCGCCGTTTTGACGTATATTATGTTAATAGCGATGGGAATAGCGATTCCGAAATATCTTCCCGAGCGATTTGCATATGACGATAAAAAAGGTGCGTCGGCTTATTTCTTTTCCGCATTAATTATAATAGGTTCCGTTTCGGTCGTGACGATAGCCGTTATGATGTTTGCGCAAGTCCCGATAGCTAAACTGATATTCGGAGCTGAAGGATATAATAAATATATTGCACCGATGACTGTGTATTCCTTTGCCGTCGCTTTGGTAACGTTTGCTTATTCGTATTATAGAGCAGTAGAAAGGTTCTACGCATACAGTATTTCGCAAATAATTGGGCAGTTTATAACGTTTATCCCCATATTTTTCTTACATAACGATTTGGTTATGTTGGTATGGGTGTGGGCGGCGTCTTTCGGCGTATTCGCATTGGTTATATTGATAAAAGCGTCTATAAAAATGTGGAAGACAGCGCCTATATGCGGAATTAAGGAATTGGGTAAACCGACGAAAGAGTTGCTTACGTACGGGTTGCCGCGATTGCCGGGCGAATTCGTTCTATTTGCGTTATCGTTAGTACCGTTAATAATAATATCGAATAAATTTGATTTGATACAGACGGGATATTATTCCGCTGCACTGACGGTAAATACGTCGGTAACGGCACTGTTCAGTTTCGTCGGTATAATCTTGCTGCCTGCCGTCAGTAAGAGTTTGGTTAATAACGATTTCGACGCAATAAAAAAACGTATCGTATTTATAACGATAGTTTTTTGCGTTTTGGCGTTGTTGATGATTGGTTTCGTGGAACTTTTCCCGAAGTTCGTTATAAACGTTTTGTATAGCAAGGAGTATTATGAAGCTATACCTATTATAAAGATAATTATTATAGGAATATTGCCTAACGCATTTTACTTGTTGTTCAGAAATCCGTTGGACGCAATAAGCAAAATACCATACAATACTATATGTTTACTTATAGGCTTTGCGACGATGGTAGGATTAATGCTTGCGTTCGATACGATAGAAATGTGTGCGGTCGCGTACGTGATAGGTTATACGGTAATAGGGGTTTTATCGATAATAGCGTGGTTGCTGTGTTTGCATCTGCGTAAAAAGAAAATAGAACAGGCAGACAGAACCGAAGCTGCTAGTGATGAAACCAACAAGATAGAAGAAAAAACAGAGGAGGATTAGATGAAAGGAATAATTCTGGCAGGCGGGAGCGGAACGAGATTATATCCGCTTACGATGGTGACGAGCAAGCAGCTTTTGCCCGTGTATGACAAGCCGATGATTTTTTATCCGCTGTCGACGCTCATGCAGGCGGGGATAAGGGAGATACTTATTATTTCCACGCCGCAGGATTTGCCGAACTTTATAAAGTTGCTCGGAGACGGCAGTAGGTACGGAGTTAAGCTTAGCTATTGCGAACAGCCGTCACCCGACGGTTTGGCACAGGCGTTTTTGCTGGGAGAAAAGTTTATCGACGGCGAAGCGTGCGCGATGGTTCTCGGAGACAACATTTTCTACGGCAACGGGTTGGAAGAAATCTTAAAAAGAGCCGCCGAAAAAGCGGAAAAGGGCAGAGCGACTATCTTCGGATACCACGTCAACGACCCGCAAAGGTTCGGCATAGTGGAGTTCGATAAGAGCGGAAAAGTTATTTCGGTGGAAGAAAAACCGAAAAAACCGAAGTCTAACTATTGTATAACCGGGTTGTATTTTTACGACAAGAGAGTGTCGGAGCTTGCGAAAAAAGTTGTTCCGTCCGACAGGGGAGAACTCGAAATAACCGACCTTAACAAACTGTATCTCGATGAAGGCGACCTTGACGCAGAACTGTTCGGAAGAGGTTTTGCCTGGCTCGACACCGGCACAATGGACAGCCTTGTCGAAGCGTCGGAATTCGTGCAGATGATAAGCAAACGGCAGGATATAACCATATCCGCGCCCGAAGAAATAGCCTACGCAAACGGTTGGATAACGAAAGAGCAGTTGCTCGAATCCGCCGAAAAGTACGGCAAGTCGCCATACGGCGCGCATTTGAAAAAAGTAGCGGAGGACAAACTGTAATGGGAAAATTTAATTTCGTAAAGACCGATATCGACGGCGTGGTTATTATAGAACCTACCGTGTTCGGCGACGACAGGGGTTATTTTATGGAAACGTACAACAGGACCGAATTTTTCGACAACGGTCTTACTTACGATTTCGTGCAGGACAATCAGTCGAAAAGTAAAAAAGGCGTATTAAGAGGGTTGCATTTCCAAAAAAATCACCCGCAGGCAAAACTCGTAAGAGTCCTTTCGGGCGAAGTTTTCGACGTGGCGGTCGATTTGCGTAAAGGAAGTTCCACCTACGGAAAATGGGTAGGGGTAATCTTAAGCGGCGACAACAAAAAACAGTTTATGATACCGAGAGGGTTTGCTCACGGGTTTGCGGTTCTTAGCGACAGCGCGGAGTTTTGCTACAAGTGCGACGACGTTTATCACCCCGAAGACGAAGGGGGGATTATGTGGAACGACCCCGATATAGGAATAGAGTGGCCGCTCGATATAGAGCCGTTATTGTCGGAAAAGGACAAAAAACATTTACCGTTAAGGGAATCGAAGATAGAATTTGAGGTGTGATAATGAAGATAATAGTGACCGGCGGAGCCGGATTTATAGGTAGCAATTTTGTATACCATATGCTCGACAAGTACAAAGATTACGAAATAATCTGCGTGGACTGCCTTACTTACGCGGGAAATATGAGTACGCTCGCAAGAGCTATGAAGGACCCGAATTTCAGCTTTTATAAGCTCGACATTTGCGACAGAGATGGGATATACAAACTTTTTGAAGAAAGACACCCCGATATAGTGGTTAATTTCGCGGCAGAAAGCCACGTCGACCGCTCGATAGAAAACCCCGAAGTGTTCCTGAAAACGAACATTCTCGGCACGCAGGTTCTTATGGACGCTTGCAGAAAATACGGAATAAAGCGTTACCATCAGGTTTCTACCGACGAAGTCTACGGCGATTTGCCCCTTGACCGTCCCGACTTATTCTTTACCGAAGAGACCCCCATTCACACTTCGAGCCCGTACAGCAGCAGTAAAGCGGGAGCGGATTTGTTGGTGCTTGCGTATTACAGAACGTACGGCTTGCCCGTCACGATAAGCCGCTGTTCCAACAACTACGGACCGTATCACTTTCCCGAAAAACTTATCCCCCTTATGATAGCTAACGCCCTTAACGACAAGCCTTTGCCCGTGTACGGCGAAGGGCTTAACGTGAGAGACTGGCTGTACGTGGAAGACCATTGCAAGGCGATAGACCTTATTATCCACAAAGGCAAAGTGGGCGAAGTGTACAACATAGGCGGTCATAACGAGATGAAAAATATAGACATAGTAAAACTTATCTGTAAAGTTCTCGGTAAGCCCGAAAGTCTTATCGTCCACGTCGCCGACAGAAAAGGACACGATATGCGTTACGCCATCGACCCGACGAAAATTCATAACGAGTTGGGGTGGTTGCCCGAAACCAAATTCGCCGACGGAATACAGAAGACGATAAAGTGGTATCTCGATAACAAAGAGTGGTGGGAGACCATAATATCGGGAGAATACAAAAACTATTACGAAAGAATGTACGGAGACAGGAAATGAAAGTATTAGTCACCGGCGTCAAAGGTCAGTTAGGTCACGACGTCGTAACGGAACTCGAAAAACGCGGACACGAAGCCGTGGGCGTGGATATAGAAGAAATGGATATTACCGACAAGGCGAGCGTGGATAAAGTTTTATTTACTGTTAAACCCGACGCGGTAGTGCATTGCGCGGCGTGGACAGCCGTGGACGCCGCCGAAGACGCCGCCGAAAAGGTGGAAGCGGTAAACGCTACGGGTACGCGGTATATAGCCGAAGCCTGCAAAGAAATCGACTGTAAAATGGTCTATATATCCACCGACTACGTCTTTAACGGGGAAGGAACCGAACCGTGGAAACCCGATTGTAAGGATTATGCTCCGCTTAACGTGTACGGCAAGTCGAAACTCGACGGAGAAATCGCCGTGTCTTCCGTTCTTAATAAATATTTCATTATAAGAATAGCCTGGGTGTTCGGTCCGAACGGAAAAAATTTCGTTAAGACTATGATAAGAGCGGGTAGAACCCGCGACGAAGTAAGAGTGGTATGCGATCAGATAGGCACGCCGACTTACACTCCCGACGTAGCACGACTTATCGTCGATATGCTCGGCACGGACAGGTACGGATACTATCACGCAACGAACGAAGGGGGATTCGTGTCCTGGTTCGACTTTACGAAAGAAATTTACCGTCAGGCGGGATTGAAGACGAAAGTAATTCCCGTGACGACGGCGGAATACGGTTTGAGTAAAGCTAAACGCCCCTACAACAGCCGTCTCGATAAGTCAAAACTTGTCGAAAACGGTTTCGACCTTTTGCCGCCGTGGCAGGACGCTTTGGCAAGGTTCCTTAAAGAAGCGGAAATATAATTTTTTTATCGCTAAAACGGAAAGACCGTCGGAAAAACCGACGGTCTTTTTTAATCGTAATGACGGAAAATTATTTGCTTACGGAAGCTATAATCGTCACGTCGCTTAACGGGAACGAGCAGCAGGGGTGAATGTATCCGTAATCGTAGTCGGCGAGTCTTCTGCCGTCTACCGATTTCGGGATATAAACCTTTCCGTCGACGAGTTTGCTGTGGCACCAACCGCATACGCCGCTGCGGCAGCGGGACGGAATGGCGATACCGTTCTTTTCGAGAGAATTTAGGATAGTGTCGTTAGTGCTTGCCTTAATTTCGTATTTTTCGTCGCGGATAATAGCGGTGATTTTAACTTCCGCAATGCCGCCGTAAGGATAGTCGGCGTTTTTTTGCGGGTTGCGATATTCGCCGAAAGTTTCGTGACGAACAAACTTCTTACGAAGATTGAGTTTTGCCAATTCCTTATCGACGAAGTCGTACATAGCCTGCGGTCCGCAGATGAATACCGAGTAGTCGCCTTCGGGGGCGTACTTTGCGATAATATCGGCGGTAATGAAGCCGTTTTCGTACTTGTTGTTTTGTTCGTCGCTTAACATGTAAATTACTTTAACCTTATTACAGGTATCCGCAATGCTGTCAAAGGTATCCTTAAATAAGATTTCCTTTTCGGTTCTTACGCCGTATATAAGGGTAAGGGAACAGTCTTCGTCTCCGTTTTCTATCGCTTTGGCAAGGCTAAGGAAGGGAGTAATTCCGCTACCGCCGGCAAGGGCTACGACGTTTTTCGCGTCGCGGAGCGGTTCGTACGTGAATTCTCCGTCGGGAGCGGACGCGTCCACTTCCGTGCCTGCTTCGAAGGTATCGAGAATAAAGTTGCTGGCGAGACCGCCGTTTACGCGTTTTATAGTAAGGACGTATTCTCCGTCGAGAGATTGCTTAGGAGAAGAAGATATGGAGTAAGGACGGGTAATCTTAGCTCCGTTCACGTCAAGAAACAGCGTAAGGCATTGTCCCGCCGAGAAGTAAGCTAATTTTTTCGTGCCTTTTTTCACGTTGCCGACAAGGTGAATACTTTTTACGCCGTCGGCTATTTCTTCTATTTTAGACACGATAAGGTGTTGACGTTCGGGATGAAGAGCTTCCGAAATACGGTTGGCTTTATAACTCGAAGTAGGCGGCACGGGGTTTGCCGGAGCTTTTGCGATTATATTTTCTCTGTTTTCGCCGGCTTTGAGAAAGTCGGCGAAGTTAAGGGATTTTATGTGAGATTTTGCCATAACTTAGTTACCTCCTTTTAGTCTTCTTATCACGGCTTTGCCGGCGGCGTCGCCGGTTATGTACGCCGAGCTGTATCCGTCGCCGCGGCTTGCGTGTCCGCCGCAGTAGGTGAGTCCCGGTACGGTGAAGTCGGTCTTTTCGCCGTTGGCGCGCATTACTACGTTATCCCAGTTTCTGTTGTCGTAACCGTAGATTTCTCCGTCGGGAGTACCCAGGAAACGTGCGAAAGTAACGGGGGTTGCTACGGCTATTTCTTCTATATGGGAAGAGATGTCGATACCCATTACCTTTTCGTAGTCTTCTATATACCGTTTAGCCACGTCGTTTTTGTACTGTTTGTAGTTTTCTGCGGTAAGGTCTTCGGGAAGTTCGTTTCCGTAGAGCGGAATGGTAAAGAAGAGCATGCTCGTGCCTTCGGGCGAGCAGTCGGGGATTACCTGGTTTAGGCAGTTTACTACGTAATAAGCTCCGACGGGTTTGTCGTGACGGTGGTTAAACTGTTCGCGCGGGTTTGCGTAAGTGGATTTGAAGACGGTGTAGTCGTCTATTCCCAACTCTTCTTTCGAGCAGTCGAGACCTAAATAGATTGTGACGAAAGTTATACCGAAGTTGCGGGCGTTGGCTAATTTCAATTCCCGTTCGGGTACGTTCTTGTTATCGGACATGGCGTAAACGTTATGGGGGATAATGTTGCTTATTACTTCTTTCGCGTAGAGTTTCGTTCCGTCGGTAAGTGCAACTCCCACGCAACGCCCGTTATCGTACAAAAATTCGCTTACTTCGCTGTTGTACCAGACTTCGCCGCCGTTGTCGGTGATGGCTTTTTCGAGCGCGAGAGATAGTTCGTGAGAACGTTTATACGGCATAGCCGCGCCGTCTTCGACGTAAGAACTTACCATAGAAATATAGTGCATCGCGTTAAGGTCGTCGGTAGGGATACCGAGATAGCACCAATAAGTGTTAAGGATATCGCGGGCTTTTTCAGGCATACCGAGAGCTATTTCCACGTCTTCCACGCTGTGGCAAGCGGTACGCATAAAGTCTGCGTGCTTGAACACCATAGTAAGGGGATTGGGCTTGCCTTTCATCTTGTAGATATATTCGAGAGCGTCGTCGTCCTTTTTTGCCAATTCAAAAAAGTTCTTGACCGACTCGCGGCAACCGGGAACGGCTTTTTCCATGTCGTCGCAGAAATTTTCTATTCCCGCTCTCAACTTTACGTCAAAACCGTTTTCGCCCGTGACTATCGCGCGGAAAGTGTGATACTCGTAGCGCCAATCTATCTTTGCTCCGAGTTCGTCGAAAATCTTATAGATTGCTTTCGGGTTTTGCTTCGTGCCTACGCTGCAGAGTTCGTGAAGGCTGGGTTCGAATTCGAAACGCCCTCTGCGAAAACTTGACGCGCTGCCGCCCGGGATATTGTGCTTTTCGACTAAAAGGGTTTTTAAACCGGCTTTTGCCGTCCTTGCCGCAGCAACGAGACCACCGTTGCCGCCGCCTGCTACAATGACGTCATAATGTCTGTCCATTTGGTACACTCCTTATTTTTTTATTTAATTTATGGCGGTTTTACCGCAAAATTATATCTATAATAATAGTATAACTTGTTTCGTGTGTTTTTTCAAGAGCGACTTTTAAGGCGGAGCGAGTGAAGAGCGGAGGGTGAAGACCGGAGAGTTGAAAAAATTCTTATAATGTTGTATTATATATTAGACGAAAAGGGGGCAGTAAAAAAACAGGAGAAAAAATATGCTGACTTTAAGGGATATAACGAAAAGTTATGGTGAGGGAGAAAACGAAGTCAAAGCTCTGAAAGGGATATCGATAGCATTCAGAAAGTGCGAATTCGTGTCCGTGCTCGGGCAATCGGGGTGCGGAAAAACCACTTTTCTTAACATAGTGGGCGGTCTCGACAGGGCGACGAGCGGAGAGCTTATCCTTTCGGGGGAGTCTACCGACGGGTTTAACGACAACGATTGGGACGATTACCGCAATTCAAAAATAGGTTTTGTGTTTCAAAGCTATAATCTTATTCCGCACCTGAACGTGTTGTCGAACGTGGAGCTTGCCCTTACCATTTCGGGCATAAAAAGCGAAGAACGCACGGAGAGAGCGAAAAAAGCGTTGGAGAAAGTCGGGCTTTCGCACAAGTGGAACAAACGCCCCAACGAGCTTTCGGGCGGACAGATGCAGAGAGTGGCGATAGCGAGAGCGATAGTAAACGAGCCGGATATTCTGTTAGCCGACGAACCTACCGGAGCCATCGACAGCGAAACTTCGGTTCAGATTATGGAAATACTCAAAGAAATATCCGCTACAAAACTCGTAATCATGGTCACGCACAACGCAGACCTTGCCGAAGAATATTCCACGAGAGTAGTCAAGTTTTTGGACGGAGAAATAGTGGACGACACCGATCCGTATACGCCCGAAGAAGAGCCTTTATGTGAGCCTGCAGCGAAGAAGAAAAAAGGCAAACACAAGAAAGGAAAGACTATGTCCTTTTTTACTGCGATAAAACTTTCGTTCAAGAATCTTATAAACAAAAAAGGCAGGAGCGCGCTTACCGCTGTTGCGGGCAGCGTCGGGATAATAAGCATAGCGCTTATATTGGCGTTAAATAACGGTTTTAACGGATACATAAGCGACTTCGAGAGACAGTCGATGTCCAAATATCCCATAACCGTATCTACCGGCGAAGGGTCGGTAGTGTCGATGCTGGAAGAGTTTTTGGGAGGGGAAGTGTTGGACGGAGATTCGATAAACATCGATTCGATGCTCGACGTAATAACGGGCGACGATACCGACAGAGAAAAGTACACCGATGAAGAAATAGTCCATATATACGGGCAGTTTACCAAACTCTTTACCGCGATGAAGGAAAAATTTTCCAAGACTACCGAAGTCAGCAAGTTCAAAAAATACGTCGAAAGCGACTTCGACAAAAGCCTTGCCATCGTTAAGTACGACTATTCGGTAAATATGACTATCTATAATAAATCCGTGACCACCGATTCGAACACCGGAACGGATAAAACGTCGTATTCTCTTATGAATCCCCTTTCTCAAAGTACGGCGGGTAAGGCTTTGCTTAAAATGTTTGACGGAGACGATACCGTGACGGAAGGGATAAGGACCGCTCTCGACGCTTTTGCTTTTTGGGACGAAATAATTGCCGACGAAGAAACGATTACCACGCAGTACGACGTAATAAAAGGAAGTCTTCCGAAAAACATGAACGAAGTTGTTCTTGTTCTGGACGAATACAATCAGATATCCGATTTCAGCGCCGTCGCGCTTAACGAGATGAACCTTGCAAGTCTTATTCTCGCTTTGACGATACCGAGTACGCTCGACTCTTACGATAAGGCGTTCGACGAAATTCTCACCCGCGAATATTACGTTTTGCCTACAAGCGCTGAGTACGTCTACGATGAAACGACGGGTTTGTACACGAGTGTTCGCAGCGGCAGTGCGGACGTACTCAATTCCGTCATGGACAGCAAAGGTATACCCGTCAGAATTTCGGGTATAGTCAGACCTAAAGAAGGCATAAAGGGCGGTTGTATAAACGGAGTAATAGGCTACACGTCGGAACTGGGCAGTTATATCATGGAAGACGCAAACAACAGCGATATAGCCGTAAAATACGCCGAACAGTACGAAAATTATCTTTCCGCCGCCGAAACGGTAAATGAAATTTTGGCAAAAAGAACGGAAAATCCCGATTATCAACCGACTATGGAAGAAATAGCCGCGACGATGACTTTTAAGGCGGGAATAAAAAACCTTGTCACCGGCGAAAGTATGGACGTAAGCGGATATAAAAACGTAATGAAAGAGCTTAACGCAAGGGATTACGACAATCCGTCGTATATTTATTTTTATCCCAACCGCATAGCCAACAAAAAGAAAATAGTCAAGTTTATAGACGATTTTATCTCCGAACAGAAAGCCGAAGAAGAAGCCGCCGACAAGGAAGCGGAAGAAAAGGGCGAAGAAAAATCCGACGTAACGTACGTTATCGAATACAAAGACAATCTCGACTCGGTGGTAAACGAACTGAATTCCGTCGTCAACACAATAACGTATATCCTGGTGGCGGTAGCCTGCGTTTCGGTCGTGGTCACGATGCTTCTTATTGCGATAATCATGTACATTTCGGTACAGGACAGAACAAGAGAAATAGGAATAATGCGTGCCATCGGAGCAAGGAAAACCGATATAAGCAACATTTTCAATACGGAAACCCTGCTCTTAGGATTTGCGTCCGGAGTAATAGGGGCGTTGATAGCATTTATTTTACAGTTCCCCGGGAACCTGCTGTTAAGTAAAATAAACAACATGCCTGGACTTCTGCAAATGGCGTGGTGGCACCCGTTGGTTTTGGTCGGCGGAGCTGTGATTATTACCGTAATAAGCGGACTTATCCCTGCGGCGATGGCGGCTAAAAAAGCTCCAGTAGTCGCTCTGCGTACCGAATAAAATAAAACTCCGCGGCTTCTGCCGCAGACCTTAACATTAGGATTCCGGCAAAGAGAAATAGTTTGCGGCTCTCGCCTTGACGTTTCGTCTATGCTCAACGTGGCGATAAGGATAAAGTTTATAAAAAAGGCTGTTAAGAAACGTAAGGTTTTTTAACAGCCGCTCTTTTATTGCGAATGGATTTTATCAGAGAAGTTCTATCCCTGCGTTTTTGCAGATAAGCTCTGTTTCGGTATCCCAAACCGAGCATTGCACTTCCCCGATATGGGCTTTATTGAGTAACAGCATACATAGCCTCGATTGTCCTATACCGCCGCCCATGGTAAGGGGAAGTTCTCCTTTTTCGAGAGCGGAATGGAAGGGCAGAGCCAGTCTTTCAAGGCAGTTCGCTTCGGTAAGCTGCGATATTAAAGATTCTTTGTTTACCCTTATTCCCATAGAAGAAATTTCAAACGCACGGTTAAGAATGCGGTTATAGAACATAATATCGCCGTTTAAAGACCAGTCGTCGTAGTCGGGGGCGCGTCCGTCGTGTCTTATGCCCGAACGGAGCTTGCCGCCTATCCGGGTTATGAAAACCGTGCCGAATTTTTTCGTTATTTCGTCTTCCCGTTGCCTTGGCGTAAGGTCAGGGTAAAGGTCTTCGAGTTCCTGCGTGGAGATTACTTTTACGTCGCGGCTTATTCCGCAGTCTATGTCGTAGCGGTCTTTTATTTCGTCGGCGGTGTCGCAGATTACGTCCACTATTTGTTTTACCGTCATGACGAGATATTCCGCGTTGCGGGTGGAGTCGGTTATTACCTTTTCCCAGTCCCATTGGTCGACGTAGACCGAGTGCAGGTTATCGAGTTCTTCGTCGCGACGGACGGCGTTCATATCGGTATATATTCCCGTAAGGGGGGCAAAACCGTATTTGTGCAGGGCGTATCTTTTCCATTTTGCGAGAGAATGTACTACTTCCGCCTGTTTGTCGGCGGCTTTTATATCGAATTTTACGGGGCGTTCGACGCCGTTAAGGTCGTCGTTAAGTCCGCTGCGGGAATCGACGAACAGCGGTCCGGACACTCTCATCAAATTAAGTGCGGCGGACAGTTTTTTCTGAAAGCTCGATTTTATGAAAGAAATCGCTTCCTGCGTTTTGTATAGGTTTAAGGCGGACGCGTATCCGTCGGGGACGTAAGTTTTCGACATTTTTGTTTTCTCCGTTTTCGATAAAAATTTATTTAATTATAACCTTTTGCACGACTTTTGGCAAGGAACGTTAATAAAAACGGTAAAAACACGGGTAAAATACAAGTAAAATCAGCTTTGACGGCTTCTGCCCGATAAAAAAATGGGTTAGGTCTGCTATTGACAAACGTTAAGACAGTCATTATAATAGATAATTAGTTATAAATGTTTAATGAGATGATGCGAACGGCTCATTGGGCAGGATATAGTGAATATTTTAATTTAGGAGGTAATAATGTTAGGCAATCTTATCGCCGCTTTGACGACAGGCGCTTGGATTGGCATACTTGCGGCCGTAGCGGTAATCACGCTTGCGGCGGGCGCGGTGGCAATGCTTTTCGGATACAAAAAACACGTTGCGAAAAAAGTAAACGATTCCAAAGACGAAGCTACACGCATAATGGAAGAAGCCCGCGCAGAAGCCAAAACCTTGCGTAAAGAAGCGTTGCTCGAAGCGAAAGACGAACAATTAAGGTTGCGTAACGAGTTTGAAAAAGAGACAAGACAAAGACGTAGCGAACTCCAGAAACAGGAAAATAGACTTAATCAGAAAGAGGACGCGCTCGATAAAAAGGAACAGGCTATGGACGCCAAATTGGACGTCGTAGAAAAGACCAAAAAGAATATCGAGGAAAGAGAAACCAAACTAAAAGAGATGGAAGCAGACCTTGGCAATCAGCATGAAAAGATGCTTGCCGAACTCGAAAAGGTAGCGGGTATGACGGCAGGTGAAGCCAAGGATATGCTTATTGCCGAACTTACCGACGACGCAAAACGCGATGCGGCGGTTATGGTAAAGGAAATCGAAGCAAAGGCAAAAGAAGAAGGCGAGAAGAGAGCGAAGAATATCGTCGGACTCGCTATCCAGAAGTGTGCGGTAGATCACGCCGCCGAAACCACCGTCAGCGTGGTAGAACTTCCGAGCGAAGAAATGAAAGGTCGCATTATAGGAAGAATGGGTCGTAACATAAAGGCTCTCGAATCGGTGACGGGCGTCGACATAATAATCGACGACACTCCCGACGTAATTACTCTTACGGGCTTTGATCCGGTAAGAAGAGAAATAGCCCGTCTTACTTTGCAAAAGTTGGTCAGCGACGGCAGAATTCACCCCGGCAGAATAGAAGAAGTAGCCGACAGGGTGAGAAAAGACATCGAAAATCAGATTAAGGAAGCGGGAGAACAAGCGGTGTACGACGCGCAGATTTACGGTATACATCCGGAGCTTATAAAGTTGCTCGGCAGAATGAAGTATCGTACAAGCTACGGGCAGAACGTACTGAAACACTCTTTGGAAGTGTGCTACCTTGCCGGACTTATGGCTCAGGAATTGGGCGCCGACGTAAAAGTGGCTAAACGCGCGGGACTTTTGCACGACATAGGCAAAGCCGTCGACCACGAATACGAAGGCACGCATATCCAAATAGGGGTAGAACTCGCCCGTAAGTACAAAGAGAAAGAAGAAGTGGTTCATGCCATAGCGGCGCACCACGGCGACATCGAAGCAAAAACTTTGGAAGCTATAATAGTTCAGGCGGCGGACGCAATAAGCGGCGCACGTCCGGGAGCTCGTCGCGAATCCCTTGAAAACTATGTAAAACGTCTTGAAAAATTGGAAACTTTGGCAAACTCGTTCGCAGGAGTCGATCAATCTTACGCTATTCAGGCGGGAAGAGAGATCCGAGTCATCGTAAAACCGGAAGTGGTGGACGATTCAAAAACGGTGTTCCTTGCAAAAGAAATCGCGCAGAAACTCGAATCGGAATTGGAATACCCCGGTCAAATCAAGGTAAACGTCATAAGAGAATTGCGTAGCGTTGAGTACGCAAGATAGTTTATCTGTAGCAACAAAGATAAAAGCCGCTCGGTATCGGGCGGCTTTTTGTTGAGCCCGAACAAAACGTTCGGACAGAAGAAAACAATATTTCGGAGTCGTTTTTAACTTATGGATAAATAATATCTGTAATAAAAAGGGAATGCGTCGTCGGCGGTGAGAAAATACCACGCTCCGTCGCGTATTACTATCAAAAAGTCGTCCCCTTTCACTATTCCGACGCTTATTGTCTTTTCGCCCGTTTTCACGGTAGCTCCGTCGGATAAAAACCCGGTTTTTATTTTAGTCAAAAGTCCCTTTTTTTTGCGGTCTTTTATAAGAGTTCTTTTCGATTTCATTTTTTTCTCCTTTAATCTTACGTTTGTTTTGCGTTATGCGGCGAAAAGGTCGGGATAGCACGTCGCTAAATAATCGACTGTTTCGTCGGCGGGCAAGGAATAGGTAGCCCCGTTCCTTATCACAATCATCATCGGAACATTTTCTCTCTTTACCGTGTCGTCTTTGTATCTCGGCTCGAATATAGGGCATCCGTTCCAGTCTTTTAATCGTACCACTTTGTCGTAGTCGAGAATTTTCGCAAAGTACAACGCCATTTTCTTTAACCGTCTTTCTTTTATCGTTCCTTTCATTTTTATCTCCTTTTTTCGTTCGTCGTACCTTAATTATAGTTACTTTTTACGACTCTGCTGTCCATTTAATTGTACAGGTATGCATGCGATTAAAAAATTTTTTACATATTGAAAAAAGGAGTCCGTCGTGGTATAATTTTTTTATCTGAAAATAAGGAGAACGAATATGAAAATCATCGTTGCGGGAGCGGGAATAGGCGGATTATATGCGGCGTATCTTTTCGGGAAGAAAGGGCACGGCGTGACGGTTTACGAAAAGGCGGACTGTCTTGAAAATATGCGGTACGACTGGCACGACGACGCCAACCCTATCGCTATTAAAAATCTCGGAATAGAAATTCCGAAAGAGAGTTTCCCGAAAAAGGATTGGACGTTTATTTCCCCTTGCGGCAATGCACTCGGAATGACTCAGTCGGACGAAAACAGGGACTTTTCGATAGAAAGACGACCGCTTAACAAAGTTCTTTACGGAATGGCTAAGGAATATTCCGACGTCGTTTTCGGGAATGAAATCAAATCTGCGTATACAGAAGACGGAACGGTCTGCGGAGTGGTTTTCGCCGACGGAAGTATAGAAAAATGCGATTTAATAATTGATTCCTGCGGAGTGGACAGTCCGATAAGAAAGAGTTTGCCCGTTACTTACGGAATAGACGGAGAAGTAGGTAAAGACAGCGTGTTCGTCGCGTACAGAGCTTTTTACGACGCAGTGCCCGACGCGGAAGTCAAATACACGAACAAGGTGTATATGAAACATCTCGGCAAGCAGGGAATATCCTGGTGCATAGTCGATAACGACCCAACCAAAATTAACGTTCTCGTCGGAAGAGTGGGTGAACTTAATAAAGAAGAACTTAATCTTTCCCTTACCGAATTAAGAAAAGACAACCCCGTTCTCGGCGAAAAGCTCGAAAGGGGCGGAATAGTCTGTAAAATTCCCGTGAGGCGTCCGCTCGACGTTATGGTAGCCGACGGATACGCGGCGATAGGCGACGCGGCGTGTATGACCGTACCCCTTATAGGTAGCGGAATAGTGACTTCTCTGTATGCGGCGAAGTACCTTTTCGAAGCGGTCGGCGACGGAAACGACTCGTCGGTAGGAAAACTGTGGGCGTATCAATATAAAGTGTACGCCGATTTCGGCGCGCAGCATTGCGGAGTCGATTACCTTAAAAATTGGCTTTTAAGACAAAAAAATTCCACCATAGACTGGATTTTCGGTTCGGGAATAATGAGTAACAGCGACTTGCAGGAAACGAGCGTAGGAAAACTTATTAAACTCACCTTTAAGGACGTGACGGAAAAACTAAGAAAAGGTTTTTCTCGTCTGCATCTCCTTATACCTATGGCGTTAATGCTGTCGAAAGCACAAAAAATAGTCAGAATAGCGAAAAACATCCCCGAAAAGTACGACGAGATAGCGATAGCGAAATGGGCTAACCGCCTTGATAAAGCTTGCGGGAAATAATTTGAATAAATAAAAGCAAAACAAAATCATAACACAAACGTGAGCGGCAGTAATTGTCGGTATTGACAAACTGCCGCGATCATCATATTATTAAACTATCAAAGGTTTCAAGAAAACGACGATATATTTCAAATAAAGAACCAAGTACCATATATCGAAATTAAAAGAAGGGGGATATATGAGAGGAAAAGTTATTAAAAATATCGTAAAAATAATCGCGGCGACAATGCTCGTTTGCGTAATGTTTACTTGTCTTACGGGGTGCTTGTACGACGACCCTGCGTGGTATACCACAGAAGAACACATAAATAGAATATCGAAGTTAGTTCAACGCCACTATATGAAAGACGGCGATTACAAGAGTTTTACCGTTCAACCCTTATACGCCGCGGACGGAGAAACCGTCGTTATGTATTTGGTAGAGTTTAAGCCGCACGGATTTTATTTCGTATCAATCCACAATATAACGCTGGCATCTAAGATGTATTTGCGAGATATTATAGAAGAGCCGAGCGGTAAAAGCAGAGAATGGAGTAGATACAGATTTTCAGCCGAGCAGTGGTGTTCTGATTTATATGAAAGACAAGTTATAGGGTACGACGACACGAAAGTCAATATATTTTACGACGATTGTAACCCGTTCGGCGTGGTTGCGGGCGATTTCGGAGAAACGGAAAACATTCCTAAGCATACGGATAGCACGGCTTCGGACGATATAATTACGGGGTTTAATAATCTTGGCGAATCGTACGCCGCGTTTATCGGTAATTTTCCGAATCAGACGGGGAACATATCAATATCCGAGAATGAAAGCGGATATAAGGCTTATTCCGATTTTTATAAAAAAATGGCAACGCTTTATAACGATTCTCTCGTTTCGTTTGCGAAGAATCACAATGGTATTCTCGCAAACGGCGCGTTTGTCGGAATAAACAACGACTATCAAATAACTTTCGGTTCGGATAAATCGGACGTCGATTTGCGGGAACTCACAGCTAAACTATTCGGGTTTAGCAAGGAAGAGTTTATCAAGTACGGCAAAGATTTGGCTAATCAATGCTTGCAGAACGAAGATACTCAAAATAACGCGCTTGAAAACGGCTGTTTCCATACCGAAAACGGTTATTTTATATTTCCTATCGTTATAAGGAATAAATATTCCGATTCCGATAGCGTTCTCACTTATGTTATCGTAGACGAAGAAGGGAATTCGTCGGTTTGGATAAGAGATATAAATACCGCGCTTAAAGCTATGAATTTCGAAAACCGCTATCGTACGGATACGATGAACAATAAATTGTATTGTAAAAATTTACTTTACGTTACGGAGCTTTACGAACAACCCGAAGATTACGGAGATTCCGTCTGGATACAAAAACAAGGATATGGGTATGGGAGTAAGTCAAAATATATGGCGACGTGGTACGAGTCCGACGGAGAAAACGCAATTAGGTATATTGATAGTCCATATATTGTCGCAGGGGTAAATTCCAAAGAGAAAAGATATCTTTTGCATTTGAAAGACAGCAACGGCGAAAAGACGAATAGTTATATTCCTGCGATTAAAGTCGGGGACGAGTATCTTAATTTAATGTCGATGCGGATTTTCAAGTACGACGAAAATTTAACTGGCAATGATAGTGAACACTTTGGTATAAGTTTTTTTGGAAAGCCGTCATTCAATTTATAAATCAATTACTATAAAGGAGAGTATTACTATGAAGAAGAAAATTTTATTACCCACCGTTTTAGCAGCTTTTGTATTTGTTTACGTAGCAATAATGTTATGCTTGAATTTTGCTATTATCGAATTGAATACGACGCCCGTATATGCCGAAGAGATAGACTACGGCGATAGTTACGAAGAATCTCAGGCTTTACAAGATGGAAATATTGCTCTGCTTAATAATACAGGGGAAGACATGCGGCAAGTTAACACGACAGGAGTCGAAAATTTTACAAATTTAAGATACATATCGAATGGACTGTATTTTAAGAATAACCCTAATCATGTCAGGAACGAAAATATAACTAAACTTGGTGTTTGTACAACGGTAGCAATGCAGTTAATGCTCGGATATCATAACTATTATACGGACAGGAGAATAATACCGTCGACAATGTTAGATTCAACGTATGGAAACAAAGATGAAAATCCTTTATTTTGTGATAATGTTGCGGGCGACCAAGGCTCATTAGGAACGGGAGTAAAAAATACTGTGTATCAAAAGATATTTGACTTAACTACGTGGGCTGAAATAAACCAAATGTTACCGAGTGTAGTTGCGGGAACGCAGAGATTTATGAGTACCTATTCGCCGACTGTGAGTAGTAGTATGAATTTATCGTGGGGCTTATATGATAGTGCTACAGTCCTTAGCGAGTTAAGAAAAGGTCGTCCCGTTATTCTGGGCTTTGACCCTGTAATAGGGCAATCGAAAGAGGGATATCACGTTGTTGTTGCTTACGGGACAGCAACGTATAATAATCAATTCGGCTATATAACCCACTTTGGTTGGGGCGAAGAATACACCTGCGTATGGGTACCTGCAAGTTGGGTCGGATACATATCCACAATGTCGTTTACCCACGAACATTCTTTTACGGAAGTTGTTGATACCGAAGAACTGGGCAATTGCAAACACGTATATTGTAGCGTATGTAATTGCGATACTTACGATATGCTGTTTGACGTTGATTATAACGGCGTATTAAAGGGTTGTAAATATGATTTTACCAACGCGGATATTTCCGACGGGAATTACGGGAATACTATTACGGCGATAGCCGATAATGCGTTTAAGAAAAAATCAAGTATAGGTTCGTTTATTTTACCTGACGGAATTACAAGGATAGGAAACAATGCATTCGAAGGTTGTACCAACTTGCAGACGACTATACCTTCGTCTGTCAGCATAATAGGCGACTCTGCGTTCAAAGACTGTTATGCATTGAATACTCAATTGCCGAGTTCTTTGACACAATTAGGAGCGAGTGCATTTTATTGTTGTAGAAGTATGACGTCGGTAAGCGTGCCGTCGGCTGTGACGGAAATAAAAAATAATACATTCCATTTATGTCAAGAACTTACAAATTGTAACTTATATCCGGGTTTAACGCGAATAGGGGATAATGCCTTTATGGCAACAAAGCTTTCTTCGATATTGATACCTGCAACGGTTACGGAAATAGGTGAAATGGCTTTTGCTGGCAGTTATATAGAACAAATAATTTTTACTGGTGGTGGAAGTTTACAGAAAATAGGCGATTATGCATTTAGCTTATGCTCAAATCTCGTAGGAAGTGTGCGTATTCCGTCAACCGTTACGCAAATAGGCGCACATGCGTTTTTTTTCTGTAAGAAATTAGAAGTGTGCACTATTCCGCGTAACGTGTCTTATGTCGGCGCAAATGCATTCAGTTCATGCGAAGCATTGACAATATATACAGAGTATGATAGATATGAGATGAGTTGCGGCGCAGGCTGGAACAGCGATAATCGTCCTGTAATATACAACGCGGAGTTTGCGTCTTCAAAAACTTATATTATATCTATAAATAAGTCGGATAACAATTTTGTAAATATAAATTCCGATACAGTAGTCAATAATCCAGACCGACCTGGATATACTTTTAACTATTGGTGTAATAATTCGGATTTTTCTGGCGATAAATTTACAAATCTTGCAATTATGCCCAATGGTATCTATTACGCAAAATGGGAGGAAAAGTCGTGTGTGGCTGAGGGGACTATGGTAACGCTCGCCGACGGTAGCCAAAAAGCGGTGGAAGAATTGACAGGCGACGAGCAATTATTAGTTTGGAATATGCTAACCGGTACGTTCGATACCGCGCCTATGCTTTTTATTGATTTCGAGACTGTCGCGGAGTATGAAATAATAGAACTTACTTTCTCGGACGGGACGAAAGTCAGAGTTATCGACGAGCACGCATTTTGGGATTACGATTTGAATAAATACGTATATTTAAGAAAAGACGCAAGTTCGTATATCGGACATTGGTTTAATAAATACGGCGTTGGCGAAAATAATAATTTTGTTAACGAGCGGGTAAAGTTGGTCGGCGTGGAAATATATTCTGAGAGAACGACGGCGTGGAGCCCCGTAACGTACGGTCATTTATGCATTTACGTTAACGGAATGTTGAGTATGCCAGGCGCAACGGAAAGTTTTGTTAATATATTCGACGTTGACGGCGAAACTATGAAATACGACGAAGAAGCTATGGCGAGAGATATCGAAACTTACGGTTTGTTTACGTATGAAGAGTTTTACGAAATAGTACCCGTGTCGGAAGAGATATTTAATGCGTTTAACGGTCAATATCTGAAAGTCGCGATAGGAAAAGGAAAGACGAATATCGAAACGATACTTGCGTTATTTGAAAGATATGCAGAGTTCTTTTAGAATCAGAAAGTAAGTATTTGTAGTTTACAGGTGGGTAGGCGATGCTTATCCACCTGTTTTATATTAAAATACTCGTGATAAAATTAAAACAAAAAGCCTAAACCGAAGGCGAGAACCACTCCTATCGCCGCCACGAGAGCCATATTCAGGCGGAAAAAGGACAGGATGAGAGCTACCGCTGTGACTATCGCCGCTACGGGTACGCTGTCGGTGCAGAAGAATACCGCAGGGAAAGTCAACGCGGCAAGGACGGCGTAGGGCATATAGTAAAGGAAAGACTTGAAAAATTTGTTTTTTACCTTTTTACGGAAAAACACCATAGGCAATACCCTTGGAATAAAGGTTACGACAAACATTATAAGGACGCAGAGAAGGTAGTATTTCATTTTGTTTCCTCCGCGTCTTTTTCGTCGATTTCTTCGGTTTCTTCAGCGTCCTTAACGGGGAAAATTAACGCCGTCGCCGCGGCGGACAAAACCGTGGCGATTATGGTACGAAAACCGAAAGATATTTTATTAAGTCCGGGTATAAAGTACATTGCGCAGGACAGCGCCGCCGACAGAGCCACGCAGACAAGAACCGCTTTCGATTTTTTTGCGGGCGGGATAATAATCGCTATGAACATACAGTAAAGAGCCACGTTGGCTGCGATTTGGAGCGACTGCGGCAATACCGAATTGACGAGACCGCCCGTGAGAGTGCCGATAGTCCACCCTAAATAAGGAGTCGTCGCAAGCCCTATATAATAAGGAAAAGAAAGTTTAGTCCCTTCCGCGCTTGCCAAGGCGTAAATTTCGTCGGTTATGAACAAGCTCATTATTATCCTTTTTACCGTGCCGACTTCGGAATCCAACTGTTGACTAAGCGAAAGTCCCATAAGAACGTAACGGGAATTTATGACGAAAACCGTAAGTGCAATTTCGTACAAACTCGCCGACAGTATCATCATATTAAGTCCCGCGAACTGTCCCGCCGAAGTAAGGTTGGTGGCGGAAATGAGAGTGGCTATCCAAACGGGAATACCGTTGTTTTCGGCGAGCAGACCGAAAGTAAACGATACGGCAAGATACGCCAAACATATCGGCACGCCGTTTTTCAGTCCCCTTAAAAAATCGTTTCTTTTCAGTCCTTTCATAATTAACTATGGTATCACAAAAACTATAATAAACCAAACGAAAAACGCAGTTAAAAATGTTAATTGTCACCTTCCAACCAAGCGTTACACGAGCGTTTAACGCAGTCGCATAAGCTTTGTGCGTATAAACGCTTAGTCCGTGCAAGTCGGACTTAACAATGAAGCGGGGTAAGTCCACCCCGCTTTTCCATATTCTTATAAGTGAGTTTAAGCAATAAGTTTGTCAAGAAAAACCCACCTTGTTAAATTCGAATAAGGGGGAACATTATGAGGAAAGGGGTTTATTAAGGGGGCTTGGAGCGATGCCCCCTTGATTATAAATTTATTATATCCTTGTGCAAAAGAAAGCGTGCTCGGTCGAGCCGGGCTTCGCAACTTGCGGCTCGTGTGTTTC
>CAZUJW010000011.1:0-48972 GCA_964620655.1 uncultured Christensenella sp. | reverse complement strand
AAATGCTATCTAAAAAAACAACTGTTTTTAATAAACTTTTAGCTTGATTTGTTATGTATTTTTTGATTTCTGTATACTTATTATAATTAAAAGTAGTCTGAACGCAGACGAAAAATTTATCTGCGGAAGAAAAATCCACTCCGTCCGTACTTTCGACTATAACCGGATTATCGCAATACCCCGCATGCCCTATCGTTTCGGCGTGATTTTTGTCGCCTATAATTATTATTCCGTATCCGTTTTTCACGTAATACTCTATCTTTTCGTGAATTTTCTTGACGAACGGACAGGTAGTATCCACCACGTTATAACCTTTTTTTATAAGTTCTTCTCTTAATTTTGGGACACACCCGTGAGCGGATATTATTATTGTCGAACCCGCCGGGGCGAAATCGTCTCCTATTACCTTAACGCCCGACTTTTCGAGTTCTTCTACTACCCGTTTGTTATGTATAAGCGGATGAAGACAATAGACTTCACCCGACTTTATCGCTTCGGTTTCGGCAATTTTTATCGCGGACTTTACCCCGTCGCAAAAACCGTGTTTTCCGAGTATTATTTGCATACGTAAGCGGAAATAACGTCCGCAACTTCGTCTATGGTCATTGCCGAAGTGTCTATTACTATAGCTCCGTCCGGAATAACCAAAGGCGCAAATTTTCTTGTCATATCCTGTTTATCCCTTGCTTCTATATCTGCTTTAATCTCTTCCAAAGGCAAATTTTGCCCCTTTTCGTCAAGCTCCTTTTTTCTTCTCGCCGCTCTCACGTCTGAAGATGCCGTCATGTAGAATTTATAATCGGCGTCCGGCAAAATAAAACTGCCGCAATCTCTCCCGTCCATTATACAGTCGGTTTTCATTGCGATTTTACGTTGTAATTCGACCATTTTCATTCTGACCGCAGGAATTTTGGATATAGTGGACGCAGCCATGGATATGCTGTGTTCTCTTATGTACGGCGTGACGTTTTCACCGTTTACAGACACTTGCTGCACTCCGTTCTCATCCCAAAGTTTCATATCAATCGTATCCAATACGGGTATTACTTGCTGTTCGTCCGCTACGTCTATACCGTTTTTCACGGCATAATACCCTAAAGCTCTGTACATGGCTCCCGTGTCGAGATATGATATGTTGAGTTTTTTTGCGATAAGTTTCGCTATCGTGCTTTTCCCGCTTCCTCCGGGACCGTCTATCGTTATGTTCATTTAATCCTCCGTGTATATGTGACTACCTGCGCAACGTCCCGTAGACATTGCAATTTGTATATTGTATCCTCCGGTGTATGCGTCCACGTCGATTACTTCGCCCGCAAAATACAGGTTACTTACCTTTTTGCTACGCATAGAACCGGGTTCTATTTCGTTTACGCTCACTCCGCCCGCAGTAACTACCGCTCTTTCGATAGGTTCGAGCGATTTAACGCCGAAAGTGAGTTTTTTAAGCGTGTCGACTAATTTTTTACGCTCCGCTTTCGTAATTTCGTTTACCTTTTTATCAGCGAAAACTTCGCTCGCGACGATTATTACGGGAATTAAACCCGACGGAACCAACTTTATAAGTACGTTCTTTAACGTCTTGTTCGCGTTTTCCGAAAACTCCCTTAAAAGCCGATTATCGAGAGTTTCTTCGCTTAAAGCGGGCTTCAAATCGATTTCCGCAGTCACTTTTCGTAAATCTATTCTGTTTATTCTGCTTGACGCGCTCAACACTATCGGTCCGCTTATTCCCTTGTCTGTAAACAGCATTTCACCGAACTCGGAAACGATTTCTTTTCCGTCGTTACGAACCGTTAAATTAACGTTTTTCAGAGATATTCCCTGAATTTTCGGCAAACCGTCCCAACCTAACCGCTTTCCGCTTTCGCTTATAAGAAAACTTAAATATATTCCCGTAAGAGCGGGTACGGGAGCAACTATCGTATGTCCCGCAATTTCGGCGAAACGATACCCGTCGCCCGTGCTTCCCGTCGCGGGATAACTTATTCCGCCCGTGGCGATAACCACAGCAGTAACGTCGGTATATTTATTTTTATCGGTCATAATTTCGGTAATTTTACCGTCTTCTACCGATAAATCAACAACTTTTTCGTTAAGATTAACCTTAACGGAATTAGCCTTCAACATTCTGTCAAAGGCTTTCAGTATATCGCTCGACTTGTCGCTTTCGGGAAAAACTCTGTTTCCCCTTTCTATTTTTAGCTTAATTCCGACGCTTTCTACGTCGCTTATGGCGTCTTCGCAGTCGTAGCTTTTTATAGCGGAAAACAAAAACTTCTTATTAGTTACGATATTGTCGGTAAAATCCTGAAAAGAAGACCTGTTCGTAAGATTGCATCTTCCTTTGCCCGTAATAAAAAGTTTTTTTCCGATTTTCTCGTTTTTTTCGAGTATAACTACGCGGTTACCGTTTTCTGCGGCGGCAACAGCCGCCGACATACCCGCGGGACCCGCTCCGATAATATAAACCGTCATTACGATATATAGGCAATAATATCGCCCGAATCTATTTTATCGCCCGCTTTTACGTTAAGAGTAACCGTTCCGTTTCTGTCCGCTACTATCTCGTTTTCCATTTTCATCGCTTCGAGAAGAATAAGTACGTCGCCCGACTTAACGGTCGCTCCGTCGGATACCTTTACCGCAAGTACGCTGCCGGGCATCGGGGCTTTTACGGGTTCTCCGCTGCCGCTTGCCGATTTTACGGGAGTTGCTTTCTTTTCTTCCTTTACTACTGGAGCTTGCGGAGCTACCGCGGCTTTTTTCGTTTCGGTAACTTCGGGTTTTATATAATCGTCGTCTTTGACTTCGACTTCGTAAGTTTTTGCGTTTACCGTTACGTTAAATTTGCGTTTATGGCGTTCTTCTCTCCACTTAAAGAACTTTTCCGATACCTGCGGGAACATACAGTAAGAAAGCACGTCTTCTTCTTTAGTGTAATATTGCTGCATTTCGCTTTTGTATTTTTCGTATTCGGGTTGCAACAAGTCGGCGGGACGGCAAGTTATTCTCGGTTCGTCGCCGATACACTTTTTAACGACTTCGGGATTAGGTTCGGCGGGGAGTTTTCCGTATTCGCCTTTCAATACACCTTTGGTTTCTTTCGTAACCATTTTGTATCTTTCGCCCGTTACGACGTTAAGCACGGCTTGCGTACCCACTATCTGACTAGTGGGAGTTACGAGCGGCGGATAGCCTAAATCTTTCCTTACTCTCGGCACTTCCGCCAAAACTTCCTGATACTTATCGCTCGCGCCCTGTTCTTTAAGCTGATTTATAAGATTGCTGAGCATTCCGCCCGGAACCTGATAAATAAGAGCGTTTACGTCGACCCGTAATACTTTCGGATTGAGATAACCGTCTTTCGTAAGCCTTTCGGCGACTTTCTTAAAGTGAGCGGAGATTTCGTTTAATAATTCAAGGTCGAGCCCTGTGTCTCTTTCCGTTCCTTTAAGGGTTGCTACGAGCGGTTCTGTAGCCGGCTGACTCGTGCCGTTAGCCAAAGGACTTAACGCCGTGTCAACGATATCAACGCCCGCTTCGATAGCTTTCATGTTGGTCATATCGCCCGTTCCCGAAGTGTTATGCGTGTGCAAATGTACGGGAATATTTACCGACTGCTTGATTGCCTTAACCAAAGAATATGCGTCGTACGGCAAAAGAAGATTAGCCATATCCTTAATACAGATAATATCCGCGCCCATTTTTTCGAGTTTAACCGCCAAATCTACGAAATAATCTATATTGTGGACGGGACTTGTAGTGTAAGACAACGCCGCTTCCACTATTCCGTTATACTTTTTGGTCGATTTTATGGACTGTTCGAGATTTCTTATATCGTTAAGAGCGTCGAATATTCTTATAATATCAATTCCGTTTTCTATTGATTTCTTTACGAACGTGTCCACCACGTCGTCGGCGTAATGCTTGTACCCTAAAAGGTTCTGCCCCCTTAAAAGCATTTGAAGTTTAGTATTCGGCATACCTTCTCGAAGAGCTTTGAGTCTGTCCCACGGGTCTTCGTTAAGGAAACGCAAGCAAGAATCGTAAGTCGCTCCGCCCCAACACTCTACCGAAAAATATCCTACTTTGTCGATTTTATCGAGTATAGGCAACATTTCGTCGGTACGCATTCTCGTAGCCGCCTGCGACTGATGCGCGTCACGCAAAATCGTTTCCGTAATCAATAATTTATTCGCCATTTATAATTCCTCCGAATTGTTTTCAGTAAGTTTCGGCTATTAACCGAACATTGCGAGCAGTACGCCCGCCGCGACCGCGCTTCCGATTACTCCCGCTACGTTAGGTCCCATAGCGTGCATAAGAAGATAGTTGTTCGGGTCTTCTTTGCGTCCTACGTCCTGCGCTACTCTCGCCGCCATAGGCACCGCGCTCACGCCCGCCGCTCCGATAAGCGGATTTATCTTTCCCTTAGAAAGTTTGCACATAAGTTTGCCGAGCAATACGCCGCCCGCCGTTCCGAAAGAGAACGCTATTACGCCGAGTACGATTATTCCGAGCGTGGATACGCTTAAGAATATCGGCGCAAATGCTTTCGTTCCTACGACTACGCCGAGAAAAATCGTTATTATATTGATAAGTTCGTTTTGCGCAGTATTGGACAAACGGGGTACGACTCCGCTTTCTCTGATAAGATTGCCGAGCATCAACATACCGAGCAAAGGCAACGCCGACGGCAAAATTATTCCGCATATACCGGTAACCACTATCGGGAAAATAATCTTTTCTTTTTTCGATACGGGACGGAGCTGTTCCATTTTTATAAGTCTTTCTTTCTTCGTGGTAAGGAGTTTCATTATCGGCGGCTGAATTACGGGCACTAACGCCATATACGAGTACGCCGCAATGGCTATCGCCGGCAACAAATCCATCGTTTCGCCGTTAAACATAGTTCCTATCGCGCTGTTCGTCATCTTCTGAGTAAGATAAATAGCGGTAGGTCCGTCGGCTCCGCCTATTATAGCGATAGCCGCGCTCGCCTGTTCGTTAAACCCGAAGAACAACGCCCCGAAGAAGGTAATAAATATCCCGAGCTGCGCCGCCGCTCCGAGAAGCAAACTTTTAGGATTAGCGATAAGCGGTCCGAAATCGGTCATCGCGCCGATACCAAGGAAGATAAGCGGCGGGAAGATTACCCAATCTACGCCTTTATAGAGATAATAAAACAATCCCTTGTCCGCTATTATCTCGTATACTACTTTCATATCGTTGCTTACACAGAACTCTTTAATCGCGGAATAAGTAGCCGCAAGGTCGCTTCCGTTAAACACTATTCCGCTATTATAAGCGTCCGTATTCAAAAAGTCTACGACCTGTTGCATACTGCCGCTAATTAAAGTGGTGTTGGTCGCAAGGTCGGTTACCGTATATCCGCCCGTGCCGTAAAGTATAGAGTACGCTCCGGGGATATTTATGATAAACATACCGAACGCGATGCTTAAAAGAAGGTTCGGCTCGAATTTTTTCACTATCGCGAGATAAACGAACACGCAGGCAATGAGCATCATAAGGAATAAGCCCCATATACCCCACGAATATCCGTTCATAACGTAGTATTCGGGAACCACGTTCTTAAACCCCGTAGATTCCCAAAGATTTTTTAACGCTTCGCCGAGATTAGCTCCTAAAAAACTATTTATAAAACCCATTTATTTTACCTCCTCGGCAATAACCGCTATTACGTCGCCCGAATTTATTTTATCGCCGACTTTAACCGATATTTTTACCACTCCGTCTTTCGTAGCCACGATTTCGTTTTCCATTTTCATAGCTTCGAGAAGAATAAGTACGTCGCCGAACTTAACTTTGTCGCCGTTATTTACCTTTACCGCGAGTACGCTTCCGGGCATAGGAGCTTTTACCGCCACTCCGTCCGCCGAAACGAATTCGGCTTCCGCCTTCGCCGTTTCTTTTATAGGCGTAGCCGCGACTTCTTGTTTTACCGCGACCGTTTCCGTCGCCTGCCCTAACGTCGTTTCTTTAATAGATACGACGTATTCTTTATCGTTTACGCTGATTTTATATTGTTTCATACCGTTTTCCCGTCCTTAAATTTCCTTTACCGACAAAACGGTCACGTTTTCGTGCGGTTTGCCGTCGTCGGAACTCTCTCTGACGAAAGTTTCCACGGCGGAACGAATGGCTATCATAGTTTCTTCGTCTATTTCGCCGTCGGCTTTCTTATCGACCGCATTATCTACGACCGCGGGAACGACGGTTTCCGCCTTTGCTTCGGTTTCCTTCTTAGCTTTTTTCTTCGCTTGATATTCGGTTAAAAATTTGCCCGAAAGTTTTATAAGAGCGTTGACTAAATACACGCAACCTATCAAAAGAGCCAGCACGATAAAAGTCATACCGAGCCCCAACAACGTGGTAGTGCCGCCTACCGACAGTTTCTCTACCGGGCTCAAAGAGCTTAACAGCATTTCTTACCTCCAAAAGGTATTTCGGCTCGATGCCGAATTTCCTCTTATACTATTATATATTGAAAAATCAATGCTTGCAATAAATAGATTAAAATTGTTTATGCAATAAATAGATTAAAATTGTTTACAATAAAAAAGGAACTGTTAATAAACGTAAGTTTACACAATCCCTTTTTATTTCTACCGTTTTATTATTCTTATTTTCCGTTATATTTTCGAACCGTATTCCCAAAGAGCAATATCTATTATCTTGATTGCGGGATAACCCGTTTCATTCATAGCCGCTTGTATATCTGCCTTGTAATCTTCGGCAAATGTAAGCAAACTCTCTAACCCTTTTCTGTCGAAACTTGCTTTATATCCTAAATCTTTCAACGCTTTTTTAAGGTTGGTATCGTATGCGGGAACGCACGCCAAAGTTCCTAAAAGAATTTTACTGATAAGCGTGTCGGTCACGTTTCCGTAAGGCGCAAGAGCTTTTTCTATATTTTCTTTCAATTCTAATACCGTATCTATGTATTTATATTTGCTGAAACTCCCTGCGTAAATATCTATATCCAATAAAAACGCATATTTAAGTTCGCAAATTATTTTAACGACGTCTATAAGACACCTGTAATTATGTCGAATTAAAATAGTACGCCTGCATACCATACCGTAACTTGCAAGATATGCGTACAAATGTAACGCTAAATAATCGTAATCTTCTGCTTTTAATTTCCCACCACGAATAATATTATTCCCGATTACAATACTATCAACGATTTTACCGCCAAGGACTATGCCGTCAATATCTTTATTTTTTCTTCCGATAGCTTCGACAAACACCTTGTGACAAATATCCCACGCTTCTTCTCTCGGATATGCCACACCGCTCTTTCTTTTCTCAAATTCATCGACTTCGTCTTTGATTATTATCTTTTTACTTCCTGCCATAGTTATTTTCTCCTTTTGCATAATATTTATTGTTTTTTAATTTCACCGTTCGTACAATAAACGGTGTAATTGCCTGTTCCGTAAGCCCAACTGGTCTCTTTTTTAATGTTATTCCATTCAGTAATAGTACCTTCAAATATAATTTTAGTCAGTCCGCCACAGCCAGAGAACGCCCACCAACCGATACTCATAACGCCGCTTCCGATAGTCACACTCGTAAGTCCGCTACAATTATAGAACGCTTTATAGCCGATACTCGTCACTCCGCTACCGATTGTTACACTCGTAAGTCCGCTACAGCCTGCGAATGCCCAATCGCCGATACTCGTTACACTGTCGGGTATCGTTATACTCGTCAGTCCGCTACAATCAGAGAACGCCCTTTCGCCGATACTCGTCACGCTGTCGGGTATTGTTATACTCGTAAGACCGCTACAATTATAGAACGCACAATCGCTGATACTTTTCACACCATCGGGTATAACCAAATCTCCTTCTATCTTGTTCCCCCCTATATATAATGTATGAGAACAAAAATTTATCTCATAAAGTCCGCTTATTTCACACCAACCCTTTATATCGCCGGTATAATACACACTAAAACCTTCTCCGACATATCCTCTGTTGCTGGTAAACAATTCCGACCCGATACTTATCAGGCTGTCGGGGATCGTTATATTTGCAAGTTTACTACAATCTCCGAACGCAGAACTATGTATAAATTTAGTATTTTCATTTATTTTACACGATGTGATAGACTTATTGATAGCTTTTATTAACACCAAGTAAGGGTTATTGCTGTTCCCTAAATATTTAGCATTGTCGTAAATATTATATTGCAAATTAATGCATTCGCTGAACGCATAATCGCCGATACTCGTCACACTATTAGGAATACTTATACTCGTAAGTCCACTACAATTATAGAACGCATAATCGCCGATACTTGTCACCCCATCGGGTATAACCAAATCTCCTTCTAACTTTTTATTCCCTATATAAAATTGAACAGGAGGGAAACTACCACTTTTTAGCACTGCATCGAGTCCGTTTATTCCGCACCAACCTGCTATATCGCCTGTGTAATATACACTTGTAAACCTACAGCCATAGAACGCAGATTTGCCGATACTCGTCACTCCGCTTCCGATAGTCACGTTTGTAAGTCCGCTACAATCATAAAACGCAGAAGAGCCGATGCTTGTTACACTGTCGGGTATCGTTATGCTCGTAAGTTCGCTACATTTATAGAAAGCATTTTCGCATATCGTTACTAATTTTTGCGAAAGCACTATCTCTTTTAATTTTACACAATTATTAAACGCATTCTTTCCGATTTCGGTTATCGTATCGGGCAAAACGACTTTTCTTATACGAGTACAGTCAAAAAATGCGTCTTCGCCTATTGCCGTTACTGCTTTATTGTTGTAAGCGGAAGGCACGGCTACTTCGGTTTTACTCCCGATATATGCGAATACTTTATATCCGTCTTCGCTCTCTTCGAATTCAAAATCACTACTGTCGTTTTTATACTCTCCGCACTCGAACGTTTCCGTACCTTTCTCCCCACAAGCACAAGAATAGTAATATACGGCTTTACTCGTTGTAGTCGCTTCCGACTTCAAGTATTTATCGTCTACTGATTTAATAATAAAATTATGCTCGTGTTCGGGAACAAGGCATTCTCCGTATTCGAATGTCTCCGTTCCTTTTTCACCGCAAGCGCAAGAATAGTAATATACGGCTTTACTCGTCGTAGTCGCTTCCGCCTTCAAGTATTTATCGTCTACTGATTTAATATTAAAATTATGCTCGTGTTCGGGAACAAGGCATTCTCCACTTTCGAACGTCTCCGTGCCTTTCTCTCCGCAAGCACAAGAATAGTAATATATGGCTCTGCTCGTCGTAGTCGCTTCCGCTTTCAAATATTTAATATCAATTGATTTAATATTAAAATTATGTACGTGTTCCGTATCGGCTTTGTCGCAAGCGACCAAAACGCCGATTAACGAAACTAACGTTAAAAGCATTGCAATAACGGTAATTTTTCTTTTCATTTTCATAATAGAAATACTCCCTGTTTTTAATAAATATTTTCTCGTAATTTGTACATCAAATAGTATAATCGATGTACAAATTATGGCGTGATTGGATATAAATAGATTAAAAATTGATTAATTTTATTAAAAAAATCACTATATTTATTGACATATCTTATCGAGAATACTATAATTTTAATATAAAACGTACATCGATTATACTATTTGATGTACAAAAGTTACCTTTTTCCGTTCTAATTTTCAATTTTTTACTGACGATAAATCGGCGTTATGTCGCAAAAAGCCGTAAAATACGGCGATAATTTTTTAATTGTTAAATTTTTTATGATTTTTGCAAAAAATGAAATACGCAAATCGGAGAAAGCAAAGTAAACGACTATATAAAAAAGGGATAGAGCGATTTTTTCCTACCCCTTTTCGATTATTTTTTCCTTATCATCGCGTTGGGCGAAGCCTGAATATCCTTGTTTTATCGTTAGCTATAAAGAGAGATATTAAAGACGATTTAACGATGCGAGTTCTTTTTCGGTAAGGTATCTGTTCGCACCCCTGCCGAGTCCGCCGAGTTTCACGTCGCCGATTTTTATTCTCTTCAAGAACACGACTTCTTTACCGATAGACTCGAACATTCTGTGTATCTGACGGTTTTTACCTTCGAAAATCGTTACTTCGTAACGGCTCACGTTATCTTCCGTTCCTAGAAGTTTTATTTTGCAGCGTCTTAACTTAACTCCGTCCAAAACTATACCGTTGCGGAGTCTTGCCAGGTCGCTTTCGGCAATTTCGCCTTCGACTTTTGCTATATAGGTCTTGGGAACTTCGCTCATAGGTTGCGTAAGTCTGTTAGCTAAATCTCCGTCGTTGGTTAAAAGAAGCAGTCCTTCCGTATCGTAGTCCAAACGCCCTATCGGGAAAATTCTTTTATCGGAAAAACTTTCAAGGTAATCCATAATAGTTTTTCTGCCCTTATCGTCCTTTACGGTACAAACGCACCCCTTAGGTTTGTTGAACATTATATAGATAAAACGGCTTACGAGAGTTATTTTTCTGCCGTCCAACGTTACGGTGTCGTTGTATTCGTCGATTTCGGTAGCCAATTCTTTAACGACTTTGCCGTTTACCTTAACTTTTCCGTCCAAAACCAACTCTTCGGCGGCTCTTCTCGAACATATTCCGCAAGAAGCTATATATTTATTGATACGCATATTTCGCTTTTTCCTTCGTTTATTTAATTACGGCGGCGTTATTATATATAAGCCGGATCACGTTTATAATGATATACGGAAAACGCAAATAAATCAAGCGAAACAGCCGCGATAACCGATAATACGGTATTTTTTATTGATTATCCGTATCCTTTTTACCTATAATTTTATCAAAAGCTCTGTCCATAAGATTCATACAGTCGTTAAACATATCTCCGCGGTTCAGAACTACGCTAACTACCGTCACGCCGTCGCGTTCCGCACTCGCTATAAGGCACCGCCCGGCAGCTTTCGTAAACCCCGTTTTTATTCCGTTTCCGCCGTTATACAGCGACAAAATCTTATTCTTATTACACCAGACTCTCGTAAGTTCGCCTTTGCCTACGGTAACCTTTTTCGTCCCGACAATTTTAGCGAAAACGTCGTTTTTCATAGCGAAACACCCTATTTTGCACAAATCGTACGCCGAAGTGTAATGGTTATCGTCGTGCAAACCGTGTGGGTTAACGAAATGCGTATCGTTTAAGCCCATAGTTTCCGCCCGATAATTCATCATCTCGACAAAATTTTTTACCGAACCCGCCGTGTGAATAGCCAAAGCGGCGGCGGCGTCGTTGCCGCTGCGAAGCATAAGCCCGTACAAAAGTTCTTCCACCGTATACTTATCGTCTTTTTTGAGATAAACCGAACTTCCTTCCACGCCCACGGCTTCCGCAGGCACGGTTACGATTTCGTCAAGCCGACAGTTTTCGATAACTATCAAAGCGGTCATCGTCTTCGTCGTACTCGCCATAGGCAGGCGTAAATGCGAATTGCTTTCTTCGATAACTTCGTAATCGGTCGCGTTCATTACTATATAAGAACTGCCTTTATTCGCCGCCGAAGCGGAATTTAAGTTGTAAGGAATTGCGACGGATAATGCGAAAACGCCGCAAATTAAACAAATAATTCCTATTTCGATAAAAAATCCAACACGCCGGAAACGTATTTTTCCCATTTGTCTTCTCCTTCTTCTATGCTCAAAAACTTAACTCTATCGCTTACCAGAATCAAAAAACCGAGCGGCTTTATATTAGCTCCGCCGCCTATACCGCCTACGGGCAGCTCTTTGTTTATTTTCGGGAATTTCCCTTCGATTTCTCCGCCCGCGCAAGCGAAACCGACACTCATTTTCGTTATCGGTATCACCGTCACGCCGTCGCTCACGATAGGATTTCCGATTACGCTCTCTATGTCGAGCATATTCTTAACACCGCTTACCGCGTCTTTCAAAAGCTCCGTTACTTCCATAATTAACTCCTTCTAAATTCAATTTTTATTATCTGAAAAATTAAAGAAAATATTATATGCAAATTTATTTTTACCATTATCCGCAGTTGAAAATACGGTTCGTAATCGCCCGTAACGACGTGATTTTCAATAACAGACAAACCGTTCTTCACCGTCGAAACGTAATTAAAAAATTCGGCTATCGCCAACGCTGGATATAAAAAAACGGGATTAAAACCGTCGTTTATCGTGCTTTCGAAAATCACCTTATCTGGCAAAATAAGTTTAAGAGAATCTAAATTCTTTTTATTGAGTTTCAGCTTAATTTTGCTGCGTTTTTTCTTCCTTTTATTCTTTCGTTTTTTCGGTGAAAACACAAAATTCCATAGCAAGATACTAAAATGCGTGTTTTTAATCGTTTTTTGCGAAAAAATATTTATTCCGACCTTAATCGGAATACAATTCAAAAATATTATTACAAAAACCGCAACAAATAAAAACACCATACGTTAATAGTATGGCGTTGAAATTAGGTTTTATCAGTCGATTGTTACTATATCTTCCCCTTCTAAAAAGTTTGGTTTCTCATCGGAAAACTCTTCAAAATATTGTTCGTCTGAATTGTCGTTTTCGTCGTAAGTCGCCGCACTCTCTTCTTCGATACGATAAAGGTTTTCCGTGTTTTTGTTGTACTTATCGGAATTCCTTACGTATTCCATAAGCTTATCGTAATCGGGCAATTCGTCAAGGCTATGTAATTGAAATCTCTTTAAGAAATTGTCGTTTGTACCGAACAACGCCGGTCTGCCGAGAGTATCTTTTCTGCCCACTATCTCTATAAGCTCCGCTTTCATAAGTACGCCTATCGCGTAGTCGCTGCTTACGCCCCCTCTTACGTCTTCTATCTCGGCTCTTGTTATGGGCTGTCTGTATGCAATAATGGCAAGGGTCTGCAACACGGTAGCGGAAAGCTGCCTTTCCTTTATGGGTTTCAATACGTCTGCAAGCAAATCGCCGTATTGCGGGTTTGTCTGAAATTGATAGGTGTCGTTATAACGGATAAGAATTATTCCCTTATCTCCGCTGTATTCCGTTTCTATATCCTTAATTGCGTTTTTTATCTCTTTTTCGGTGTATTCCGCCCGAAAAGCGTCTTTGATTATCTGATACGTTACGCCTTTTGCGGCAGCGAATATCAACGCCTCAATTAAATTCTTCAACATCTTTAAGTAACTCCTCGTCATTTTCTTTCATCGCGTCGTATTTATCTTCTGAACTGTGTTCAAGCAAAATATCTCCGTCGTTTTCCTGCGTAGCCTTAGCTACTTGCTTCTTTATAAGTTGCAAAATAGCGAGAAAAACGTTAATTATTTCCACTTTCGTATATGTTTTGTCAAACAAAGAGAAGAAATTGACTTTTTCTTCCGTTCTTATCTTCGATGCAAGTTCTTTTACCTTATCCGCTACGGTGAAAGTTTCTTTTGTTATGGTCTTCGGTTCGTTATCCGTGCTGTGGTACTCTATTCTTTCAAGCACGAGCATATACGCATCCAAAAGTTTGTCCAAAGTAAGGTTTTTAGCGATAAGTTTGTAATCTTTTTCGTCGTAAACCGGTTCGTTGTAAAATAAATTTACGGCTTCAATCGGTTTCAGTTTTTCCGGAAAAGACAACAACAACCTTTTTTCGACGTCGGAAACAAGTTGTCGTTCCATTTCGTGCAATTCGTCCGCATAGTCGCTGAAATCTTCTTCCACCGGCAAAACTTTCGACGATTTTATTTCAATGAGCGTCGCCGCCATGATAATATATTGAGCCACGTATTCGTAGTCCAATTCCCTTAGGTTTTTGACGTATTCGACGTATTGACGAGTAATATCACTGACAAAAATCTCCATTACGTTGATTTTTGACTCTCTTACCATGTTCACGAGCAAATCGATAGGTCCGTCAAAAGCCTGGTTGTCGATATGGAATTTTACGTCTTCGAGCGTACTGTTAAGAAAGGATGCCATTACGCCACCACCAAACCTATAAGGATATATATTATCCTGTTCACCCAATAGAATATATCGAGATACGATAATCCTACCGAACGGAAAACGTTTCCGAGTACGACCAACGCAAGTATGCACCAACTGCCGTATCTGTACATAAATCTCGAATATCCGTTACCGGGTTTTAAGAATACGTCCAGCAAACGAAATCCGTCCAACGGATAAAACGGCAAAAGATTAAAGAACGCCAACATAAAGTTGACGTTTATCGAAAACATCAGAAAATAATACCCTAACATCTGGAATATATATACCGTAGAATTGACGTACACGTTAAAGAACGGATAAAGAAAATACAATAAAAGTAAGCAAATACCGCATAAAACGAAGTTCGTCGCGACGCCTGCGAAAGAAACGAAAACCATATCCCTTTTCTGATGTCTGAAGTTTGCGGGATTTATCGGCACGGGTTTTGCCCAACCGAAACCGACAAGAACGATTAAAAGTAATCCTATCGGGTCGAAGTGCGCCGCCGGATTAAGCGTAAGTCTATTAGCATTCTTGGCTGTAGGATCTCCGCACAGCAAAGCTACGTATCCGTGCGCTATTTCATGCAGTATAATAGCAAGTCCCGCCGCCAAAGCGAGAGCCAATACGCACATAATAATTTCGGGCAAAGAAGCCCCGCTCTTTAACAAACTGTATAAAAACATTTTTACCTCTTGTAAATAATATCAATTATAATATTAAAAGTCAATTATTATGTAAATATAAATAATCGACCGTATTGCAAAATTACGGTTATTTACGGCGTAAAAAAGTCGGACGGCATAACCGTCCGACCGTTTTAAGAAGGAAACGTTTTATTACTTTAACCAGTTTTTTAATACTTTTTCCAAAGCGTCGGCAAATTTTTGTTTCTTTATATCGTTTTTCGAGAATATTTGCGCTTCGCTTACGATAGTACCGTTCTTATCCGTGACCGTGATTTTTCCCAAAGGCGTATCTTTCGATATAGGAGCCGTCATTTTGTCGAACAATTCGACTTCGACTAACTCTTCCGTAGCAAGACCTTTTCTCGTAAAATACTTCACGTCGTTGTCAACATACAGTTCTATGGGTTCGTCTTTTGCTTTATTGACGGTTATTTTATCGGGTATTGTGTCGCCTTTTTTTATAATCGTTCTTACTTCGTAGTTTGCAAACGCATAATTAAACATATCGGTCATTTCTTTGAAACGAGCTTTGCTGTTTTCTGCGCCGAGTACGGTCGCTACTATTCGCATATCTCCTACTTTCGCGCTTGCGGATAAACAATGTTTTGCCGCGTCCGTATAGCCGGTTTTGCCCGAATCGCAATTTTTGTAGAAACGTATCAATTTGTTAGTGTTCACCATTTCGGTCACTCTTCCGTCTGGATGCGTGTAATTTTCCATCCATATACCGGAATATTCGTAGTACTTTTCGTGCGAAAGCAATTTTCTGAACATAATCGAAACGTCTTTTGCCGTAGAATACTGTTCGCCCGAACCGGGTAATCCCGTCGCGTTGCAAAACAACGTGTTGTTCATTCCCAATTCTTTGGCGTAAGAGTTCATTTTTTCGACAAACGTATCAATATTACCCGAAATTCGCTCGCCTAACGCCGTCGCAGCGTCGTTTGCGCTACATACGGTGACTCCTTTAATAAGGTCGGTTACGGGATATTCGGTTCCACTGTCCAAAAACATCTGCGAACCTCCCATCCCCGAAGCGTAATCGCTTACGGTTATCATTTCGTCGAGCGATAAATTCCCTTCGTCTATTTCTTCGAAAGTAATGAGCAAGGTCATAATCTTGACCATACTTGCAATCGGATATCTTTCGTCGGAATTTTTGTCGAGAATAACCGTTCCCGTGTCGTAATCTACCATATAAGCCGCGCGAGAACCGTACGACGAAGCGTCGAAACCGCCTGCGGGCATAGTAGCGTAAGCCGCTCCCGCTATCGGTAAAGCGCATACGGTCGTCATTATCGCGGCAAGAAAAATTATTAAAAAAACTTTCTTCATATTTTCATCTCCTCAGTGTTAGTGTCTTATAATCTCCTAAAAATATTCGCCAAAAAATAAAAATGCTTGCCGAAAAAGAAAAAATACCGCGGTTTTGGAATTAAGAATTAAAAAATCAGCGTTAAAATTACGATAACGACCGCCGCATAGATAAGATTAAACGCAAGTATTTTCCATAAAAACGATTTTATAATCCTTAGTGCCCCGCAAGACGAAAGCCGTAACGGCACTATCTGCGTTATTTTTTTGCTACACGTTCTCGTAAACTCGGAAATGATAATTAAATATTTGCAAAATACCGATAAATTAACTATATAAAGCGGCAAATATAAGAACATCAATAAAATAAGTCCCGAAACGGAAGCCGACACCGCCGCTATCGCAAGTCCTATAATATATTTCGTGAAAAATAATACGATAACGAAATTTCCCACGGCGAAAACTATAAAATTAAAACTCAATAACCAGCTTAAAAAATAAACAACTGCCGTAGAAAACGCTATTTTTATGAAGAAAAACAAATATCCGAATTCCCCGTCGGATATTTTCGTAATTATATTCGAGTCGAATTCGTTTCCGCAAGTCGAAGTAAGAGCGGTAATTATCCCGATAATCACCGCAACGAGAACGACCAAATAAAAATACTTGTTATTATCTATCGAGCGTTTTACGTTTCTCGTTACTTCGCCGAATTTGAATTTCAGTTTGTCAAACATATTCTACGTTATGCCGTCAAAACGAAAAATATGCCGATTTTCGCCGAATAAATAAAAAACGTGCGTAATCCCGCTGATTATCTTTTTATACTTTCGAGCATCCACTCTGCATATATACCGTAGCCTTTCGTCGAATCGCTTATAAAAACGTGCGTCACCGCTCCGACAAGTTTCCCGTTCTGAATTATAGGAGAACCGCTCATTCCTTGCAAAATTCCGCCCGTGGATTCTTTAAGAGCTTTATCTGTAACTCTGATAACCATACTTTTATCGGCTAACGATTCCTGATTTACAGCCTTTATTATTTCTATTTCGTAAAATTCAGGCTCGTTTCCTTCTATCGTCGTCAGAATTTCCGCCTTGCCAGCTACGACTTCGTCTTTGCCTGCGACTTGAATTGCCGCCGTATTATAGTAGTTTCCGATAGTTTTCCCGTAAATTCCCGCAATGCAATTCTTGTTTATAGCTCCCGTAACCCTATTGAAATCCACGCTTCCGCGCAATTCGCCCGGTTGGTTTAACTTAGGCTTATTGTATCCCGTAACTTCGCAACCGTAAATATTGCCGCTGTTATACACTTCGCAATGTCCGAATTCGTCGCAAATCGTGTGCCCCAACGCCGCAAAATAGCCGTCTTCCGTCACAAAAGTCATCGTTCCTATGCCCGTTATGTTGTTTTTAAGCAGCATCCCTACCTTGTACGCGTTCTGTGCGGCGTCGAATACCGGCGTAACTTCACAGTCTAAAAAACTGTCTCCGCGTTTCACCTTAATAACGGCCTTTTCGGACTTTTGTATCTCGTCGTTAAAATCCACTATATCGGTCACTTCCTTGCCGTTTAACGAATAAACTATATCGCCTTTTTCTATACCCGAACGCATTGCCGGCGAAAAAGATCCTTCCTGCGTGTTTACGTTAATCAGTTCCGACACTATAAAATATTCGCTCTGAGCGGATATGCCGATAGGCTCGCCGCATATATAGACCGTGGTATCGTTTATTTGTAAAGCGTCTACTCCGAGCGGCGAACGGTATAATCCAAATAAGCTAAACGATAATACGGATATAGCGCAACATATCGTTGCGACGATCATTACCGCCGAAGAACAAACTTTTCTTTTCATCATTATTTCTCCCGTCCTTGTTATGTTGTGACGAAAATTCGCTTTTATGTAAAAAAAGACTGCCACTTTATGACAGTCATTATTTTAATTTATATAATATTTTAGAATTCTTTATTTTAATTTCGTCGATTTATAAGCGTTTGCCCACTCTTTTAGCTCTTTTGCTCCGGCAAGTCCCGTTTCGCTGTTTTCGACCGCACCCGTCAGTCTCATTATCTCTTTATAGACCGCTTCGTCGCCAAGTTCGGCTACTTCAGTCACGGTATTTTCTCCGACTACTCTCTTTGATATCAGATAATTTACGTCAGCCATGGAAGCAAGTTGCGGCAAATGCGTAATCGCTATTACCTGTCTTGCGGTGGCTATATCGTAAAGTTTTTTAGCGACGACTTTCGCTATCACACCCGATATACCCGTGTCTATTTCGTCAAATATGAGAGTACCTATCATATCCACTTCGGCTATTATGTTTTTCAACGCGAGCATAAAACGACTCGTTTCGCCGCCGCTTGCAATTTTACTTAGCGGTTTCAACGGCTCGCCAACGTTCGGTGAGAGCATAAATTCCACTACGTCCGCACCGTTTGCGTTAAGATTATTAAGAATTTCGTCTTTTTCGGGATAATCTATCGCCACTTCGAAGCGGCTGTTTTTCATCCCGAGTTCGTCAAGGTTCTTACATATCGAAGCGGAAAACTTTTTCGCTACTTTGGTTCTCAATTCGTGCAGTGTATCGACTACAGAAAGAATTTTCTTTTCAAGGTTCTCTTTTTTTGCAGTCAAGTCTTCGAGAAGTTCTTCCGCGTCGGTCAGTTTTTGAGCTTCTTCTTTTGCTTTTTGCAAAAACTCCGCTATTTCTTCTATATCCGAACCATACTTTCTTCTTAACGATTTGATTTCGCCGAGTCTTTTTTCTATTTGTTCTATGTTAATTTCGTCGGATCCGTCTTCGAGTTTTTCCTCCAGTGCGTCCGACACGTCTTCACATTCGATTAAAAGGCTTTCGAGTCTGTCATACAGTTCCTGCAACGAAGTATCATACCTTAAAGCGGTTCGCAAGCCCGACATAGCATTCTTTATTGCGGATACTCCGCCTACCGACTCGTCGTCAAGAGCTTCCTTCGCCGCCGCTACCGAATCTGTAATTTTTTGCGCATTATAAAATCTCGTTTTATCGGCGTTAAGAGTTTCTTCTTCGCTTTCGTCGCACCAATTTACTCTCTCGATTTCTTCAATTTGATAATTTAATACGTCGAGTTTTCTCGCGCGTTCGTCCGCCGACATAAAACCGTCTATTGCAGTGCAAACTTCGCGATAATCTTTCAATAATTTGCGATAATCGTTCTTGTTTTCTTCGATTTTATCACTGAAAGCATCCAATAATAAAATATGGTTTGCGGGTTTCATTAACGACTGATGCTCGTTTTGCGAGTGAATATCTACAAGACTCCCTACCACGCTACGCAAAAATCCGAGATTAACTATTCTGCCGTTAATCCTGCATTCGCTTCTGTCCGCAGTCATAAGACGGCTCACTATTACCGTTCCGTCGTCGAAATCTATTCCCGCGTCTTCCAACGTACGTTTTATTTCATCGTAATTTATTATCTTGTCGAAAACGACTTCCACACGTGCCATATTTTCGCCGTATCTTATAAGGCTTCGGTCTGCCCTGTCGCCCAATACGAAATTTATGGAATCTATAATTATAGATTTACCCGCGCCCGTTTCGCCGCTCAAAATATTAAGCCCGCCTTTTAACGACAGCGATAAATCTCTGATAAGCGCTATATTTTTGATATTAAGGTAAGAAATCATTTTTAAGCCGTTATCCCAAGCGTTTTTCTTTTACAGATATTCCTTCAACGTGCCGAATATTGCGGTTACGTCTTCGAGAGTCTTTACGATAACTACGATTGTATCGTCGCCCGCGAGAGTTCCCACAATATTAGGTAAATTCAGTTTATCGAGTAACAAACACGCCGCATTCGCGCTTCCGTCGTAAGTTTTTATTACAATAAGGTTCATCGCCGTGTCCATAGATATTACGCTTTCTTTGAAAAGCGTTGATAGCTTATTAATTTTTTGGTCGCTGGAATGCAAAGCGTAGCGGAATTTCTTAACTTTTCCCGAAATTTTAACAAGACCCATGTCGTTAATATCTCTGCTTACGGTCGCTTGCGTAACGTTGAAACCCCTACGGTTAAGTTCGATTACGAGTTCGTTCTGCGTGTTTATTTCCGTTTCAGCAATAATTTTCGCTATCGCGTTTTGCCTTTCGATTCTCGATACTGCCATAATTATTTTCCCCTTAGTGTGTTTTACTTTTCGCTTTTCGCATCGCAATTGTGCTTAAAGCTCTTATATTATGTATATTATAGTATATATTTTTGTATTATGCAATGATTTATGCAATTTTTAAGTAAATAAGATATTCTTGATTTTTGTTATCGAACGGATGCGGTGCAGGAATTAACCCTACTACGATAAAACCCGCACTCTGACAAAAACTCTGCATATCGGCAAGAACTTTATCCCGTTTCTTTTTATCTACCAATATGCCTTTTTTGCTTAAATCCCTTTTCTCGCACTCGAATTGCGGTTTGATTAAAGCTATTATTTCGCCGTTTTGTTCCATAACCGACATAACGGACGGCAAAATCAGTTTCAGCGAAATAAAACTTACGTCGATTACGGCAAAATCGGGAGTTACGGCAAATTTATCCTTTTCGAGATAGCGCGCGTTCGTTTTATCCATAACGACAACCCTTTCATCCGTCGCCAACGCCGACGGCAAAGCACAGTCGCCTACGTCTATCGCATATACCGTTTTCGCTCCGTTTTTCAAAAGAACGTCGGTAAACCCGCCGTTTGAAGCCCCTACGTCCATGCAAATCTCATCTTTACACGAAACGCCGAACTTTTCCAACGCTTCTTTAAGTTTAAGTCCGCCGAGCGACGCTTCGTAGTCTTCGGTTATTATTATGCTGTCTTCGGCGCACACGTCGAGAGAAGCCTTCGTTACGACTTTACCGTTTACGATAACTCTGCCTAAGTCTATAAGATTGGCAGCTCTCGTCCTTGACGAAACAGCTCCGCTGTTAGCCAAATATAAGTCAATTCTCATGTTTTTTCATCCTCGGTCGGTAAAATATGCCGATTATTCGTCCGACAAACAATACCATTTCTTTCGAATTATTTATAGCGACGCCCTTAAAGAACGCTTTCCCGCCTACGGTAACCGCCGACACGACGGAACTTATCAGAATGTTGAATAAATTCAGATTTCCTCCTGCGGAAAACAACTGCATCGCAACGGTAGCCGCGCACGTTCCGCTTATTATTCCCGCCATATCTCCCACGACGTCGTTACAGATATTAGATACCTTTTCGGCATTTTTTACAAGTTTAACGGCAATTGCCGCCCCTTTAACCTTTTTCGCCGACGACGCAAGCAGCGGAGCCGGGTCGCAACTCGTCACCGCAACGCCCACCGAATCGAAAGCGATTGCGATAAGAATAAGCAACGCAAGCGTAAGTACTGAAATAATAAAATTCGATTTATTTGAAGTAAGATACGTCGCAAAACTTACGATAAACGCCAGACATAAAGTAATAAGCGTAATTTTTATCGTCCATCCCGAACTTTCGGACAAACGCCTTTTTACCTTAACTTCGCTACGCGTTATTTTATTCCGTTCGATTCCATTCGCTACCGGTTTTACCGTACTTTTCACTTTATTCTCCGTCAAAATAATATTTTCATTATAAAAATATATTGTCGTGAAGGACAAAAAATAAGTAAAACGGCAAATTAGACGTTTCTGCAAGCCAATTTATCGCTTAATTCCGTAAGCTCTTTGCCTTCCGTCCAGCGAGAAAGCGCTTTTTCGGTTATTTTATTGAGCTTCTCTATCATCTCAACGGTTTTTTCTTTGCCGTTGACGAAAAGATAAGATTTCTTTTCTTCCTTATCTTCGTCCAATACGTCGTCCCTTAACTGAAAAGCTAGTCCGATAGCGTCGGCGTAAACGGATAAAGCCGCTTTTTTCTCGTTGTCATATGCGATGAACGACGGTGCGAGAACCGCAGATTTTATAAGTGCGCCGGTTTTCTTCATATACAGTTCGGTTATCAGCCCGTCGTCGAACTCGTCGAACGAAAATTCCATAGCCTGACCGCCCAACATTCCGTCTGCGCCCGCATTAAAAGCGATAAAATTCGCTGCCGGCAGCAATTCATCGTCGGTAATACAGGCTTCATACATATTTTCGTACGCAAGATTCAACAATCCGTCTCCCGCAAGCAACGCCATCGCTTCGCCGAACACGCTGTGACAAGTCAGCCTGCCCCGTCTGTACGTATCGTTATCCATACACGGCAAATCATCGTGAATAAGACTGTAATTATGTATAAGTTCCAACGATATCGCCAAAGGCAATACCCTTTTTTCGTCTACTCCGAGAAACTTCGCCGACATAAACATAATTTTCGGACGGATTCTTTTCCCACCGGGGAAAAGGGCATATTCCATTGCATTATACAGCTTTTCGGTATAACGGCTCTTCTTTGACTTAAAAAATTCTACTAATTCTTTTTCGAAATCAATCATCTTCTTCTTCAGCATTTACTTCCAGCGACTCCAATTCCTTATTGAGAACTTCCATTTTGCCTTTGATTTCGTTTAACGATTTAAGGCACTCTTTCGCTATGGATATTCCTTTTTCGTAGAGTTCCAAGCCTTCCGTCACTCCGAGTTTCTCATCGGAAAGTTTCTTCACGATTTTCTCTAATTCTTTAACGTTACTTTCGTAATCCATCATTACCTCCGCGTTCGACTACTGCGTCGATTTCTCCGTCTACGCCCATAATTTTTATTTTGTCGTTTTTTTGCAATTCTGCCGTTTTATAAACGTATTTGTCTTCTTTAAGTATTCTAAAATAACCCGCATTTAATAACTTTAATGGGTTTAATTGTTCCAAAATAGTCAGATTTTTGTTTATATCTGCTTGATTTCTCTCAAAAATTGCATTTTGCTGCAATTTCGCAATATCGAGCGAATTTTTGATTTTCGAGTATTCTTTTTGCAATAAATAATCTACGTTTTGTTTCAGTTCTTCGCAAATATCAATAAAATTACCTACGTTTAATTTAACCAAATCGTTCGCTTCGTCGGATAAATTTTCGACCAAATCGGATATTTTTTGCTTAGCGTTTTTAGCCGTTCCCGCTATCAATTCCCCTGCCGCAGTCGGCGTAATGGCTCTGTAATCTGCGACGAAATCGCACAGCGTATAATCGGTTTCATGTCCTACCGCCGACACGACGGGTGTGTTCATATTGAAAATAGTTCGTACCAGATTTTCATCGTTAAAGCAGAACAGGTCTTCGTACGAGCCGCCGCCCCGCGCTATTATAATAAGGTCGTAGAATTCGTTATCCGCATTGTTTAGTGCCGTTATTACGTCCTGTGTGCAGTATTCGCCTTGGACTCTTACGTCGATTATCGTTATATCGGTATATGTGTTTTCTTTTCTTACAGTGGTAATGAAGTCCTGAACCGCCGCTCCCTTAATGCTCGTAATTATCGCTATCCTCTTAGGTAATACCGGCAAGTCTTTTTTGTAATCTTCGCGGAAAAGCCCTTCTTTTTCAAGTTTATCCTTTAATTCCTGAAATTGTGCGTTAAGTAAACCTACTCCGAAATATTTTACTTCGTACGCTTTAACGTTAATCGTGCCGCCTTTTATAAAATAATCTACGCTTCCTAAAACCAAAACCTTTTCGCCGTTTTGCGGAACGTATTTTCCCTCACAATTAAATAGACACACTTTTATCTGCGCTTTCTGGTCTTTAAGGGTAAAATAACAATGTCCGCCCACGACGGAACAGCCGCTCACTTCCCCCACCACGGGTACGTTGTGAAGCAATTCTTCGCTGAGAAAAATATTGTTTATATAAAAATTAAGTTCTTCTACCGTTATATAATCGCGATTAGCCATTTCTGCGTGCCGCGTCGACGGTGTTTTTCAAAAGCATAGTTACGGTCATCGGACCTACGCCGCCGGGGACAGGCGTAATATAGGAACATTTATCCTTTACGGCTTCAAAATCGACGTCTCCGCAAAGTTTTCCGTCCACTCTGTTCATTCCCACGTCGATAACGACAGCTCCTTCCTTAACCATATTTTCCTTTATAAACTTGGCTTTCCCGATAGCCACGACCAAAATATCAGCTTGCGAAGTAAGTGCGCCTAAATTTTGCGTTTTGCTGTGCGCTATGGTTACGGTAGCGTTCTCTTTCAAAAGCATTATAGCCATAGGTTTGCCTACGGTGTTGCTTCTACCCACAACTACGGCTTTTTTACCTTCCAAATGGATATTATAAGCGTGCAGCAGCTCGATTATACCCCGCGGAGTGCAACTCGGGAAACATTCTTCACCCAAAACAAGTTTTCCCATCTGATAGGAACTGAACCCATCCACGTCCTTTTCGGGGTTTATAGCTGCGAGAACTCGTCGTTCGTTGATCTTTTTCGGCAACGGCAACTGAACGAGTATCCCGTACACTTCCTTATTGACATTAAGTTCTTCGATAAGTTTTATTATTTCTTCTTCGTCGGTTTCTTCGGGAAGTTCGTAATGATAACTTTTTATCCCGACTTCGGCACAGGAAGCAATTTTGTTACGAACGTATACCTTGCTCGCGGGATTTTCGCCTACGATAATAACGGCGAGACCACATTCTCCGCCGTTATGCTTAAATTCTTCTACTTCGATTTTTAGTTGCGATTTTATTTGGGAAGCAACTTTCTTTCCGTCGATAACTACCGTCATCTTACTTGGACATATCCTTATGGATAGCCGAAAGCATACCGTTTACGAACACGTTGCTTTTATCGGTAGAATAGCGTTTAACGAGCTCTACCGCTTCGTTTATGGATACGGGTGCGGGTATATCGTCCATATACTTCATTTCGTATATAGCGAGTAAAAGCGCGCTCAAATCCGGTTTGAATATTCTGTCGAGAGCAAAACCTTCCGAATACTTTTTTATTATTTCGGTAAGTTCGTCGTAATTTTCGATTACGCCGTAATACGCCTTTTCCATATATTTTATATCGTTTTCGTCCATATCACCGCACGACAGAACCGAATAAGTCCTTACGTTAGGCGTGCGTCCGAATAAATATTCGAAAATAAGTTTGTAAGTGTTTTCTCTCGCTACTTTTCTTGACATAGTATTTCTCTTCCTTCGTTAGGCAAATATTACGTTGGATACGTTTACGTTGATATTCTTTATATAGAAAGTCGTGCTGTCTTTAATGAGATTAAGCACGTTTTCTTGCAGTTTGCAGACGACTTGCGGCACCGGATGTTCGTAGAGTACGTTTATGTAAATGTCTATCGTTACGGTATTGTCGTAAATATAAACGTGAATATTTTTGGTATTCATCGTAGACGTACCGAATTTTTTCTTAACAACGTCGTATTCCCTCGCCACACCGTCAGTCTGAGCTATGGCGGTGTTGACCAGGGATACGAGCATTTTTTTATAACGATTGATGTCTTCTTGACTTATGGAGTCTTTCATCGGAATACCTCACTGCGTTTAGTATACCATAAAGACCTTTTAAGCGCAAGTAGAATACATTTTTATTATCATTATACGTAAGGTATGATAATGACGTTGCTTGCTTCGTAGTCGGTTTCCGATACAATTACGTTAAGAATCTGAGCCGCTTTATCTGCTGTAAGTTCGCCGTCTTTTACCACTACGTTTACGTTGTTGTTACTGATAGTAACGACGCAGTCTTCAAAGCCCTTCGCTTTAATAAGCCCCTCCAACGCAAGCTCGGTTTCCATACAGCTTACAAGAGCGAGCTTTTTGTCGTTAGCTTCGTTCAAGGTATCTGCGTCGGTCGTGGAAGCGGAAATTATATCTTCGAGATAAAGTATTTCCTGCGCTCTCGTCGATTCTCTGTCACTTCTGTAAGTAGCGAAAAATGTGGGCGTAGCCGCATCGAGATTGCTACTGTTATCGGTAGTTTTAGCGTTTTTCACGGTAAGAAAATAATTAAGACATCCGGTCGCCACAAGCAAAATCACGAGCGACGCAAGAACGATAATTTTTTTCTTGTTTACCTTTATGTTTTTCAAACCTTTCATAAATGCCTCCATATATATGTTGATTTTGGTTTTACCGTTTCAAAGGATATATTTCCACACAGGAAGAATCCACTTTTAACGCCGTCTGCACGGCTCTCATTATTGCTAACTTCGTCACGGAATCGTCCGCCCCTTCCGCTACCACGATTACGCCGATTACTTCGGGCATAACTTCTTTGATAACGTACGGTTGACTCGTTCCGTTATTGTTTATTATTATCGGCGATTCGGTCACGTTTTTGCTGCTGTTCCCGCCGTTTGACGACGAACTCGTAGCGGTACTTAGCGTATTCGCCGTTATCTTTTCGGGCGTACTTTTAGCGGTAATCATTACTTCGGCTTTTCCCACCCCGTCCATAGCCGACAATATAGCCGATAACTTTTTCTCCCACTCGCTTATGGACGCCGCGTTAGTCTCCGTATCCGTCGTAACGGTAGACCCCGTATCGGCAGACTTTTTTGCCGTAGACGAAGTCTTCACTCCTGAAAAAATCAATATTACCAAAGCTACGACGACTACCGCTATTATTATCTCGATATGCTTTATAGATTTGATTTTCCCGAATATTTCGGACGCTTTTCGCTTAATTCCATCCATATACAGAAATCATCTCCTCCGCTACGTCTACTCTTTTCAGCACGACTTTTTTTATCTCTTCGATAGATATTATATTCGCCGCGTTTTCGGTTATTCCGCTTTCCGAAAAATCTACCGTCACCGCCGACGCGACGTACTTTTCTCCGTCACGGTAACTAACTATATTCGCCTTTACGCCTTTTATTCCGAGAATTAAAAAATCGTTCTCTATATTCTTTTCGCACAACCTGTCCCTTGCGTCGGAAAAATAACCGAGCGTCGCTTCGTCGGATACGATTCCTACGTTACTATCGGCGTTTATATCTATATTCGATACCTTATCGGGCAACAATTTAATTAACGGCGCGAATATCGCCGCCACGAACGCTAAACGAAGTATCCCCGTAACGTACTTCTTTATCTGCCCTTCGGGAATGAGAATTTCCGCAAGCACGAACAATAAACTTACAGCCACTATACCGAACAAAACCGCTTTCATAAATTCCCCGGATTACAAGTGTAAATAATGAGCATTATCGTTATAAGAAGCGACACGCCCGAACAAATAACGGCTGTTATAAGAACTTTAAGACTTTCTCCCGCGGTATTGAGTACCGACGAAAACTTACTGTCGGACAAAGGCTCGGTAACGGCGGCGGGAATTTTAAATCCCAAGGACAAAGCCGCCATTTTTATAATCGGGATCAATATCCCCGCAAGAAGAATTATAAGCGCGCACAGTCCCACCGCATTTTTTATCACGACGCAACTTGCCGTCACTATATCGAACCCGTCTTTGATATAACCGCCTATCACAGGAACGTACCCCGACAAAGCGTACTTCGCACCCTTGGTAGCCAAATTGTCTATACTCGCTCCCGTTATTCCCTGTGCCGTCAAAAGGGTAACGAACGTGCCGAACACTATGCCGAGCGTCCACTCCGCTATTGATTTAGCAACCGAAGAAAACTTGTCTAATTTTAGGTTTTCGCTTAGATTTCCGATTAAACCGAACACGAACGTAACGTAAAACAGCGGCATAATCACCGAATTTACCAAAGTCATAAGGGTGTTTGAAAAAATAAGCACGAACGGTTGATACACGGCGGCGGAAGTTGTAGCGCCGAACGCCGAAATTAAAGTTATCAGCACGGGAAAACACGCGTCGTTGAACTTTTTTAAAAAGTCGAATGTCTTAACGGAATACTTAACCGAGTCTATAAACATATAAGACAATACGGTAATCGCAAGCGCATAACAGGCAAGAAAAACTATTTTCTGCGTACCGCTACTCAAAAAACCCGAATTTAAGTTTTTCAGTATGCCGTAAAGGAACGCTATCACCGTAATGATAACCAATTGCGGAAGAATATTGGAAAGTTCTATTCCAAGAACGCTCCCCGCCGCTTTTATGAAATATCCGAAAGTAGGTTCGGCGTTGCCGTAAAGAATATCGTTTATAAGCTGTCGTGCCGATTTAGCGAAAGAGTAATCGTTGTACTCGTTCAGAAGGGCAATAAGTTCGTCGTATCCCGACAAATCTATATTATTAAGAGCGTCGTTTACCGTCGCGTCGAGATTTTCGCCGTCGTCCGTAGCGAACGCAAACCCGCCTACGCTCGGAGAAAAACAAACGACTATTGCAATCATAATCAAAATAAGCTTTTTCATAACACGCTTTCGATTATCGTAAAAACGTTCATAATTATCGGTAAAGCAAGCAAAAACACCGTAATTTTACCCGCAAACTGCACTTTCTGCCCCAACGACTTACTTCCGCCGTCTTCACATATGGAAGCGGAGTATTCCGTCAGATACCCTATGCCTATAATTTTTACTACGGAAGCAAAAGAAGTCACGCTTATTCCGCTCTTTTCCGTCAGCGTAGCGAATGCCGACAACGAAGAAACCACGCTATCGGACAACAGAATTAAAATAACCGCCCCCACCGCGACGATTAAAGCGACCGAAAATTCAGGCTTAACGCTTTTAAGCACGTTGTACCCGACTAACGCCACGAAGGCTACTGCGATTATTTTAATTAAAAGCATTTACGCTAGTACAGATAAAATATGTTTTTTAACGTCTCGAATAATTCGAGCAACATATTTATTATCATCGTAAGCACAATTACAAGCCCCGCGAGTGTGACGAGCGTAGCGATCTCTTTTTTGTCGCTTTTTTCCAAAATATTGTTTATCACCGCCGTAATAATGCCGACTGCCGCTATCTTAAATATTATTTCTATTCCCATCTCGTCCCCTTAAAGTAATAGTATAAACACGGCAATTCCCGCTAACGGCACTATTTTTTTAATCGTGTCGCCTTTATTTTTTGCGTCTTTTTCGTTCTTTTCGCTTTCCCTTTTTATCTTCGCGGAAAAATCATCGGAGAACCCTTTTTGCGACGACTTATCGAGCCGTTTAACGCCGTCTATATATTCCGTCAACATCGTTTCGTAGTTTTTCGGCTTTTTCTCGCCGCTAAGGATTACCGTCAGGTCCGATTTCGGATTTTTAGCGGAATATTCCCGAATTATTTCGTCGATTTCTCGGTTATAAAAATCTATTTCGCTCCGAACGCATCCTATAAAATCCTGCGCTTCTTCCAAAAACTTTTTCTTATTCTTATAATAGGAGCTTATACCGTTCCCTAAAAAAACCGAAGCCGCGATAATTAACGCTCCCGAAATGATTTTCAATACAGACATTTTTCACCGTCACCCGTTGCGGCGGTTCCGCATACGATAGATTTTATGCTCCCCGGCGTAGGTTTAGACGATAAAAAAACTTTGTAATAAAACAGTTCGTTCAGTATATCGGGAATAACTCCGTCCGAATGAAACGTTGCCGCAACTTTAATACCCGCTCCGATTAGCGTTTTTACCGCAAAAAAGTCTTTCTCTCCGAAAAGTTCGTCGCATACGACTATTTGCGGCGACATAGTTCTTATCGCTGTTTCAAACGCATACTCTTTCGGCACCCCCTGAATTACGTCGCAACGCGTTCCCCTGCAAAAGGTAAGCCCCCTGCCACATATTTCGCTTCTTTCGTCTATAATAAGTAAATCGCTTTTTTCGGACAGTTTTTCCGCCATACACCGTAACAACGTGGTTTTTCCGCCGCCGGGCGGAGAAACGAGCAAAGTATTATCGAATTTATCGAGAATTTTCTTAATAGGCTCGGCGGAAACTTCTATTATATGCGGAATTCTTACGCACAGCGAATAAATCTTTTTGTATATAATTTTTCCGTTTTTTACCCAACCGTCGCCCACTACGCCTATCCTTATCCCGTCGGAATAATCGACGTACCCTTGCGACAGTTGGTCTTCGTAAGCGTATTTTGAACCGTTCGTTACTCTTTTAATTAAATTTTCTATGTACTCGCCGTCCGCCGAAAATCGCGTAAAAAAACGCCCTTGACGGTTTTTAATTTCTATTTTTTTCCCTACTCGTATCCTAATTTCCGTTATTTCGTTTTCGGGACAAACGTTTATGACGTACGGATACGCTTCGCCCAACATTTTTTGCATAAAAATACCTCGGAAAATTATATTCCGAGGTACAAAGGATTATTTATTGTTTGCAATAGGAGTGGTCAAATTGCATTTATTTTTTGCGAAAACGGAGCGTAGGCGTACTAAGTACGATAGACGACGTTTTCACAAAAGCTGCAATAAACTACAAATCAATATCCGCTTTTTTGTTCTTATAAGATATATTTTTTTTTAATCTATATACACTAAGTTCTTTGCGGCGTAAAGAAACGTAATTCGGACGCTCCTAAACACGTGACATATAGGAACCGTCGCGAGTATCTACTCTTATGGTTTCTCCTGCGTTTACGAACAAAGGAACCTGAATAACATATCCGGTTTCGAGCGTCGCGCTCTTGGAACCGGGCTGAGCGGTAGCTCCGGGAATTCCGGGTTCTGCGTCTACTACTTTGAGTTCGACGAAGTTCTGCGGATCGCAACTAAAAGCGTTTCCTTTATAGAAAGCTATATCGCAAACGTCTCCTTCTCTTATGAAACGCAAAGCGTCCTTAACGATTTCTTCGTTGAGCGGAACCATATCGAAAGTTTCCGCGTCCATGAAGTAATAAAGGTCGCCGTCGTTGTAGCTATACGACATTTTCTTTCTGTCGATATGAGCCAATTCGTATTTTTCACTCGGGTTAAAGGTGCGTTCGATTACGCCGCCGGTCATAACGTTTCTTATCTTCGCGCGAACGAAAGCCGCGCCCTTACCGGGTTTAACGTGTTGAAAATCAACGATTACCTGAACGGTGCTGTCCAATTCGAAAGTGATACCTTTTCTGAAATCACCCGCCATAATGTATGCCATATAAAAATCCTCCGTATATTTTTCTAAAAGAATAACTATAATATTATGATATTTTTAGGACTTTTTGTCAAGTTAATAATACCGTTTTCGCTAAAATAAATTACGTCTTCTATTCTGATACCGAAATCGCCCGCAAAATAAAGCCCCGGTTCTACGCTGAGCGTCATACCTTTTTCGATAACGGCTTCGCATCTAGGCGAAAACGTGGGCGTTTCGTGACAGTCTATTCCGAGACTGTGTCCGAGAGAATGAATAAAATATTTATCCAATCCGAACTTTTCAAAATACCCTCTCGCAACATAGTCACACTCTTTCCCCGTCATACCCGCCTTAACGGTATTTATCGCAAGATTTTGCGCTTCCGCTACTTTTTTATAGGTATCGAGGATTTTATCCGAAGGAGTTCCGAAAAATACCGTTCTCGTCATATCGGAACAGTATCCGCCGAACTTAGCTCCGAAGTCCATAGTAATAGGCATACCCTTTTCGAGTACGGTTTTCCCCCTGTGAGCGTGTGGTTTGGACGTGTTCGCGCCGAAAGCTACGATAGAATCGAACGCAAGTCCGTCACCGCCGAGTCCGAAAAGATGCGATTCAAGACAGGAAGCAAGTTCTCTTTCGGTCATACCGCCTTTTATATCTCCGAGCACTGATGTAAAAGCGTTATCGGTAATGCTTTGAGCCTTTTTCATAAGCTCGATTTCGTCTGCGTCTTTTATTGACCTTAATTTAGCTACGTCTTCGTCGATAAAGAAAAACTCTTCTATTCCCGCTTTTTTGAAACGCAGATATTCTTTTACGTTTATGGAGGATTCGACCGACGCCGATTTAATCGAATTGTCGCAAATAAAATCGTTAAATGTGGCAATGTTAAGTATCTCGGTCTCCGGACTCATAAAACTAACTTCTTCGAAATATCTCGAATCGGTAAAATAATAGCTTTTTCCTTTATGAAAAACTAAAATAGCGTCCGCGCTCTGATACCGCGTAAAATAAAACAAATCAGACGGAGACTCTATTATGCAAGCGTCTCCCTTATAAAGTAACTTTTTCATACCTTTATTTTACGACTAAGCGTCGCTAAGGTCAAGCGGATACCCGATTATTGCGGCTTACCGATTGATTTTTTCTCCGTCGTATGAATTAAAAACCCGTATCACGTTTTAGACTTAGAATTAGATAGTAACGCTACGACGAACCCTATAAAAATAGCCCCCGACAGTCCTGCCGCCGCTGCTTTTACTCCGCCCGTAACCGCTCCGAAAAATCCGCTCTCTTTCGCGCCCTTTATCGCGCCTTTGGCAAGGTTGCTACCAAACCCCGTTATAGGTATCGTTACTCCTGCGCCCGCAAATTCTTTAAGGTACTTAAACACCCCTATCGCTTCCAAAAATACGCCTAAAAGTAAAAAAATTACCAAAATTCTCGCAGAAGTGAGTTTAGTAAGGTTAATTAAAATCTGCCCCAACACGCAAATGAAACCGCCTACTGCGAAAACTTTAAGATACGTCAAAAATATAGTCACCCGACCACCTCCACGCTTACGGCGTGCGCTATCGCAGGAATGGTTTCTCCCTGTAAGGAAGAAGTCTTCGACAACAACGCTCCCGTAGGCACTAAAAGTACTTTTTTATAAGTTCCGTTTCTTAATTTATTATAGATATAACTTGAAAAAACGAGCGTACTGCAACAAGCTCCGCTGCCGCCCTGAATAACGTTCTGCGCTTCCCTGTTAAATATAAGGATACCGCAGTCGGTATAGTTATCTTTGAGTTCGTACCCCTTTTCCGCCATAAGTTTTTGTAAAACTCTGCTCCCCGCGTGTCCAAGGTCGCCCGTAGCGATAAGGTCGTAATAATCGGGGCTTCTGCCAGTGTCCTTGAAATGTTCTATAAGGGTATTCATCGCGGCTGGTACCATTACAGCACCCATATCGTTAGCGTCACTCACGCCGAAATCAACGACTTTTCCTACCGTTCCGCAAGTTATCCGCACGGGACAATCGGTATTTTTGCCGTTTTTGAGCAGGACGCCCGCCGCTCCCGTCACCGTCCATTGCGACAAAGGGGTTCTTTGTGAACCCAATTCGAGCGGAAATCTGTATTGCCTTTCGGCTGTTGCGAAATGGCTCGTAGTGGAACAAACAGCATTTTCGAAAAATCCGCCGTCTATCATCGCCGCGCCGAGAATTAAACTTTCTCCGAAGGTTGCGCAAGCGTTGTATAACCCCATAAACGGAATATCCAATTCTCGCATAGCGAAGTTACAACCGATTATTTCGTCCATAAGGTCGCCCGCAAAAATACAGTCCACGTCAATATCGGCTAATTTAGCCTTGTTAAGAACGCACCTTATCGCATGCAACTGCATTTCTATTTCGGCGTGTTCGTGACTTTTTTGTTTTAACAAGTCGTCGCTTAAAATATAATCGAAATATTTTCCGATAGGTCCTTCCCCTTCTTTCGGTCCGCCTATCGCCGCCGTGTGCGTAATCGCTACGGGATTCTTTAAAAAAATAGTTTGCCTGTTCATAAAACCTTACCTTAAATAAATAGATATATTATCCCCACTATTACCGAAGCCGATATGCCGAAAACTATTACGGGACCAGCTATCGTAAACATATTGCTGCACAAACCGAGAACTACCCCTTCTCTCTTATGTTCTATTGCGGGACTGACTACCGAATTGGCAAACCCGGTAATAGGCACTATACTTCCCGCCCCGCCGAAATTTCCTATCTTGTCGTACACGCCGAGTCCGGTAAGGATACCCGTAATAAGTATTACCGTAAGCGTGGTAAGTCCCGCTATCGTGACTTCTTCCGCACCTTTTAATAAAAAGTTCTTATATATATCGCTTATTCCCTGCCCGATACAGCATATTATCCCGCCCGTTAGAAAGGCTCTCAAAATAGTGCTTATATGCTTCGACGCAGGCATATCCTGCCTTATTTCTTTAAGATACTTCTTGCTCTCTTCCTTATCTAATCTCATTCTTTGCCTCCGATATCTTTTCGGGAATAACAACTTCCGTCTTTTCGGTATAAATCTTTCTCACGACTCTCCTGTATTTTTGTTGCTTGCAATACGTTTTTACAGAAAAAACGCTCTACACATATTCTTAACGTAGAGCGTGAAAATATACTTGAAAAAATAAATCGAATACAGTTTTATTTATATAAAAACTATTTTTAAGCTAATTCCTTTTTCAATCTGTCCAATATCTTCGCTTCCAGGCGGCTCACCTGAACCTGTGACACCCCCAATTCTTTTGCGATTTCACTTTGAGTTTTGTCGCGGTAGTATCGTAAAAAAATTATCTTTTTGTCCCTTTCGTCGAAGCTGTCTATTACTTCCCGCAAAACGACTCTTTCTATATAATCGTCCTGATTTTCCTTAGAACAAAGTTTATCTTCCAGACTCAGCCCATCGTCGTCTTTTTCGGCGTAAATACTCACGGGATACCGCGCGCTGTCCATAATGAACACGACGTCCGCTTCTTCTATTTTCATATAATCGGCTATCTCCTTTACAGACGGGTCGCGGGAATTTTTTTGCCGATATTCTTCGATAAACACGTTAATTACCTGATTCTGCGCTTTAAGCGAACGACTGACTTTAATAGCACCGTTGTCGCGAATATACCTTTTTATTTCGCCCGCTATCATGGGTACGGCGTATGTCGAAAACCGTACGCCGAACGAAACGTCGAAATTATTTACCGCTTTTATAAATCCGAGCGTACCGAGCTGAACCAAATCTTCGTATTCGATTTGTTTATTCTGATAACGTCTCACGATGCTCTTAATTAACGGTATATTGTTCTGCAAAAGCTCCGCTTTCGCGTTTTCGTCGTTATTCTGAGCGCGTTCTATGAGAGTTATCGTCTCTTCCTGACTAAGCATTTGCGAGTTTTTTCGTCATCGTGACGGTAGTCCCCGCGCCGAGTACGCTTTCGACTTCGAGACTGTCCATAAAGGTTTTCATTATCGTAAACCCTAAACCGCTGCGTTCTTCTTCCGCTTTCGTCGTGTAAAAGTCCTGCAAAACGGTATCCACGTCCACTATTCCGCGACCGTAGTCTACGACTTTCACGGTAAGTACGTCGTCGTAAATCATCGCTTCTATAAGTACGTCGCCCTTTTCCGTTCCGTATCCGTGTACGATACAATTCGTTACCGCTTCCGATACGGAAGTCCTTACGTCGTTAATTACGTCCAACGTAGGATCCGACGAAACGCAAAAAGCCGCTATTACGCTGCGGGCAAACCCTTCGTTTTCGGGAATCGCCTTAAATCTTAAACTAACGTGATTATTCATATCCACCTCAAATTAAAGGAATTATGCTGTAAAGCCCGCTGACTTTTAGCACTTTGTCTATTTGTTTGTTCGGTTCGTTAATAAACATAGAAACGTTATTTTGTTTCAACTTCTTATACCGTCCCATAATAAGTCCCACACCTGTGCTGTCCATAAACGTAAGCTCTTTCATATTAAGAATTACGTTTTTTACTTTGACCGAATTGAGATAATCGTCCAACTTAACTCTCAATTCGCCCGCCACGGACTGGTCAATTTCCCCTTCGAGAAAAATATAAAGATTATCTCTGTTTATCTTTGCGCTTACCTTCATAAGTCACCTCCGACAAAATGATTATAAAAAAAATATTCCCGAAAAAAATGGGAATATCCTACGCAAAAAATCTAATTATGTCGTCTTATATCTAATGATGTGCGAATTATTTTTTGTTTTTATGATAAAAACTATGTTATAGTATATATATGGAAAACAATTTTGATATAAACTTTGATTTTACGTCCGACACCCCTTATTTTTGGGAAATGTATTGGAAAAATGAAATGGGCGGCGTTTCCGTTGACCCTGATTCCAAAAGCAAAACTCTGAAAATGTATCACAAACTTGTTTGGAGCAAACAATTACCTAACGGCGAATTTATGAATTTAACGGAAAGCTCCGACGCAAATTATTTAACTTGGAAAGATTTCAGGTTCGGTAGCGATTCTATTACCGCAAGTTTCCGCTATGAAAGTTATAAATATACGATAAAACAAGTTATGGACTATCTGCCTGACTATAAAAATTTTATGGAAGAATATACAAGAAAGACTTACACTATCGGCGGTTCGATTATCTTTCCTAAAATGCAAGGTAGCATAAATCAAGCAAGGGGTTGCAACCCGTTTATTAGAGATAGGTTCGATTTAACCTTAGAATGTATCAGAAGATTTTATGTTAACGAAAAATCTCCTCTTTCTGCTACTTTACAAAGAAATAAACACTTTCTTGACTTATTTATTGATTTTAAAGGCTACGTTGAGTTCTTTTATTTGCAAGATTTAGTAATCGACGATTATTCCGATATAAAGTTTTGGTTAACGTTTGACGGCTTCGAGAAAAATCCGTTTCCTAAAAACGTTGACGAATATTTGCTGTGGATTAACAACCAATTAGAATTCGTAAAAAAGCGAAACGAAAGAATAAAGTCGGCTGTATGTACTTAAAATCCCTAAATAGGTGATTTGTCAAACCAAGTGCAACAGTTTGTTTAATTCTTGTTCAAACAAATCTGCAGGTGTTTGGTAGTCTAGTATCTTTTTTTGGTCTGGCGTTAATTAACGCCAGATTCTTTTTTAAGCTCTTTTCACTTACTCTCGATAGATTCCTTCCTTTCGGATAGAACTCTCTTAACAGACCGTTGCTGTTTTCGTTCGTTCCTTTTTGCCAAGCACAATACGGGTCTGCGAAGTATACTTCGCATTTCAATCGCTGTTCTATCTTTCTCCAATTACCAAACTCGCTCCCTCTGTCGCACGTAATACTCTTTACCATCTCTTTGGGTAGTTTGTTTAATGCTTTTACTATTGCTTCTTCCATTGTTGCCGCTTTTCTGTCCGGCATCCATACTGCGATATAGTATCTCGTCTTTCTCTCCGCAAGCGTCGCAAAGCACGCTTTACTTTTTCCGAGCCCGCTTACCACCGTATCTACTTCCCAATGTCCGATTTCTTCTCGTTTGTATACCTTTTTGTCCCTTTTCCTTATGCTTTTCCCCGTCGTAAATCTTCCACCGTTCCCAAGTCGTTTCCTTGTCTTGCCTTTCTTCCTGAGTACCTTTAAATTGCCGTTTGCCAAATATCCTTCGTATAACCAACGATATATAGTTTTAAAGGAAGGGATATCCAAATCGCAAGGAGTGTTTGCAATTTGTTCAGGAGACCAAGTTGCAAGGAGTTTATCCTCTATGTATTTAACAAGATCTTCATTCCCGAACATACCGCGGTGGCAAAACCGTCGTCGGTATCGATATTTCTTTTGTGCGGTATGCGGATAATATGCGGGTTGGCAGTTCATATATGTTTTATTCCGCATCATCTCACGCGATATGGTACTTACGTTTCTGCCGATCAACTTAGCAATTTCTCTGTAGCTTTTCCCTTTTTGGTAAAATTCTCGTATACAACAGCGTTCTTCTATGGTAAGATGTGTATAGTTCATACGAATTCTCCTTTGCTTTTTGTTGTGGTAAACTAATTGTACCGTAGATTCGTATGAACTACTCATTTTTTAGGTGTTGCACTTGAAAGTATAATTCACCAAATAAACTAAAAAGCACTTCTTTCGAAGTGCTTTTTTGGTGGAAGGAGATGGATTCGAACCATCGAAGTCGACGGACGGCAGATTTACAGTCTGCTCCCTTTAGCCACTCGGGAATCCTTCCTCGTGGAGCTGGCTAATGGAATCGAACCATCAACCTGCTGATTACAAATCAGCTGCTCTGCCTAGTTGAGCTAAGCCAGCAGTTAAATTTGGTGCCTTGGGGCGGAGTTGAACCACCGACACGGGGATTTTCAGTCCCCTGCTCTACCAGCTGAGCTACCAAGGCAACTTTGGCGATCCGGATGGGGTTCGAACCCACGACCTCTAGCGTGACAGGCTAGCGTTCTAACCAGCTGAACTACCGGACCGTATATAATGTTGTTAATAAGCATTTTTGGTGGGCCTTCACGGACTTGAACCGCGGACCAATCGGTTATGAGCCGACCGCTCTGACCAACTGAGCTAAAGGCCCTCATCATTAAGTAACTTAACTGGTCGGGGTGAAGAGACTCGAACTCCCGACCCCATGGTCCCAAACCACGTGCGCTACCAAACTGCGCTACACCCCGTTTGTTTACCTAAGCGACTTCAATATAATACTATACAGAAAAGATTATGTCAAACGTTTTAATCAATTTATTTTACAATTCACCAAAATTTTTTTAGCTACGTAATCCCCTCTCTACGGCAATTACGCCTTTTAGTCCACCGAGTTTTTTGATAGCCTGGTCAAGGTCTCCCGCATTCTTGATTTCGAGTCCCATCTGTATCTGCAACCTATCGTTAGCCTTGTTGGGTTGTGCGCTAAAACTCGACATCTGCAAACCGAGATTAACCATAGCTCCCGTTATCGAAGCTATCATAGTGCCTTTATTCTCACATTCGACGTAAACAGGCGCATTGTACATAGAATCGTCGTGGTTTGCCCATTTCGCGCTCATAAGACGCTCTTTTTCCATATTAGCGATATTCGGACAGTCCGCTCTGTGTACGGTAACTCCGCAGCCGCGGGAAATATAACCTATTATCTTATCTCCCGGTACTGGGTTACAGCAGCGGGCAAGCCTAATAAGAAAATCGTCGTATCCGTCGATAAGTATTCCGCTGTGCACTCTGCGTTTCTTAACGGAATTATTCTGTTCGGGTGCGTTCGGCAAAACGGGCGCGTTTGCTTCCTGTGATTTTTTATAAAAATCTATAAGTTTGAAGAGTATTTGGTTGGTTTTTATTCCGCCGTACCCTATCGAAGCGAACATATCATCCACGTCGGAAAATTTATAGCGCTCGATAATGAGTTTAAGATACGCCGGTGCCATAAGGTCGGACAAGTTGTAGCCTTTGCGTTTGGCTTCTTTTTCAAGCATTTCCTTGCCGAGCTTTATGTTTTCTTCTTTCATCTGTTTCTTAAAGAAACTTCTGATTTTAGCCTTTGCCGCAGGAGTCGTTGCGTATTTTACCCAGTCGCGGGACGGACCTTTCGCACTGTTCGACGTAATGACTTCAACTACGTCGCCGTTTTGCAACACCGTACCCACGGGAGTCATCTTGTTGTTAACCCGAACGCCTATGCACTTATTGCCGACTTCGCTGTGAACTCTGTACGCAAAGTCGATACATGTAGCCCCTATTGGCAGGTCAAAAACGTCGCCTTTCGGCGTGAAAACGTAAATTTCGTTCGTAGAAACGCTGTCTTTTAACGTGTCGATAAATTCCAAAGAGTCTTTCAGGTCGCCCTGAACGTCCATAACTTCTTTGATAAAACCGAGTTTCCTGTCAAAATCTGATACGGGACCCGTCGTTCCTTCCTTATATCTCCAATGCGCCGCGATACCGTATTCGGCTACGCGGTTCATTTCAAAAGTTCTTATCTGAATTTCAAATACCTGCCCGAAGTTAGTAACGATAGTCGTGTGCAAACTTTGGTACATGTTGGGTTTAGGCGAAGCAATATAATCTTTGAACCTACCGGGTATAGGCTTCCACATCGAGTGAATTATTCCTAGTACGGTGTAGCAATCACCTATGTTTTCCACAATTACGCGAACCGCTACCAAGTCGTAAATTTGCTCGAATGTCTTATGCTGATTTTTCATCTTCTTATAGATGGAATAATAGTGCTTCGGACGACCCTTTATTTCAAACTTCATATTAAGGTCTTTAAGCTGCGAGCTCAGTTCGTCGGCAACTTTATTGACCAATTTCATTCTCGCGTCGCGTTGGTCGGCGAGCTTTTTGTCGAGAAAAGCGTAATCTTCGGGATAAAGATACTTCATGGATAAGTCTTCCATTTCGCATTTTATCCAAGATATACCGAGCCTGCCCGCAAGCGGAGCGTAAATATCAAGCGTTTCACGAGATTTCTTTTCCTGCTTTTCAGGCGGCAACGAGTCGAGCGTACGCATATTGTGAAGCCTGTCGGCAAGTTTTACGAGCAGAACTCTTATATCTTTCGCCATAGCGAAAAACAGTTTTCTTATATTCTCGGCTTGTTCTACTTCAGTAGAATTGAAGTTTATTCGAGTAAGTTTCGTGACGGCTTCGACCATGTTGGAAATGGAACTTCCGAATTTATTTTTAAGTTCTTCTTCCGTCACGCCCGTGTCTTCTATAACGTCGTGTAAAAGTCCCGCTATTACGGTATCGGTGTCCAACCCCATATCAAGCAAAATCGTAGCCACGGCAACGGGATGCGTAAAGTAATCTTCTCCCGAAACGCGTTTCTGACCTTCGTGAGCATTAGCTCCGAACTCACATGCGAACTTGACCGCAAGATAGTCTTCTTCCGAAAATGCGACTTTTGCTTTATCTAAAAATTCGTTAATCCGTTCCGTCAATAATTTATCCATATACGTACCTGAATATCGGCGATGCGTTTAGGTCTGTTTTCCGATTATTAACTATAAGTATATCATTATCGTCGATTTTTATCAACTCTACGTCGCGTAGTATGTAAAAATATACGGTGAAATTTTCGTAAGAACAGTCTGCTCCGTCGTTTTTCAGTCGGTAGTACAGCTCGTCGACGTTCTTGAACTTCCATAACGAAAACTTTTTTAACCGCACGAAAATATTCCGCATTTCATCGATTTTTATATCGGAAAAAAACAGTTCTTTTCTGTCGGAATCGACGAAATTCGCAGACAGAGTTTTAAAGAACTTTTTCATCTTTTCGGTAACTTTTCCGTGAACCGTAATCGTATCGAAAAACCCGAACGGAAAATCGAATTTCGGCGACAAAACCGCCGTGTCGATAAGTTCGTAATCATCGCACGAAGAATAAAGTTTCCTTACGCTACCGTTCTTTTCGGTAAATTCCTTAAAGATAGTTTCGTCGAAAAACACGTCAAGCTTTACGCCTGCTCCGTTAGACGGTTTCGCCTTGCCGTCCGTCACGGCTATTTTATTGGAAAACTCTGCAAACCGAGCTTCAAGCGTATCTGTAGCTACTGAAAAACCGCTGTATAGCAATTTTTTAATTCTTATCTGCTCATACTCATTACCGTTAAAATAATTTTTTCCTAAGTTATAAATTACGGCTTTTTCTTTTGCTGAAAGATAAGCGGGCATCTCGTCGAATTTATTAAAACATACTATCTCCGCCGTCTGCGTTCTGCCCTTGACGTGATTACTGTATCCTATTCTCGTCGCCTTAAAATCAGGCTCTTTATCACAAAATATCGGAGACGGATTTTTATATCCGAAAGGTTCGAGAAGTTCGAGTTCTTTTATAAAACCGTAAGTAATACTTTTAACGGGAATTTCCGCTTCGTAAGATTCTTTTCGCTTAAAAATTTCGTTAGAAAATTCGCTTGCTTTTTCGTTAATCCCGGCAAAAAATTCAGCAAAATTTTCTTTTGGCATACTAAGTCCCGCCGCCATGGCGTGACCGCCGAAACCTGAAAGTAAATCCTTTTGCGTAGCGATTAGTTCCACTATATTTATTCCACAGATACTTCTCGCCGAACCTTTTATTACGCCGTCAGTGCTTTCGGTAAGAAGTATCGTAGGCATATTGAAGTATTCCGCTATTTTCGCAGCTGATATACCGATTACTCCTTCGTTCCATATTCTACCGTTAAGGACAATAACATGATTTTTTCCGAAATCGTACCCGTAAAGAAGGCGCATCGCGTCGTTAAATATTTGCTTACCTATCTCCTGTCTTTCGGTGTTTCGCATAGACAGTTCTTCGGCGATAAACGAAGCTATCGTTGCATCTTCCGTCATAAGTAGATTTACCGAACTGTGCGCTACGCTTAATCTCCCCACCGCATTTAACCTCGGAGCGATTTTGAAACCTATATCGTAAGAAGTAACGTGGCGTTTGTCTAACCCGGTTTTAGAAATAAGTTCGTTTATCCCTACTTTCGCCTTTCCTTTTCTTATTGTTTCGAGTCCGTATTTTACGATAGCCCTGTTATCCCCGACGAGCGGAACTATATCGGCTACAGTGGCTATAGCACACAAGTCGACAAACCGTAACGCATACTCTTCGCCGAACAAAGCTCTGACAAGCGTGAAAGCGACTCCCGCACCGCAAAGCTGCGTAAGCTGAGGATTAAAACACGGATCGACTACGATACAGTCAGGTAACGCTGTCCCTAACGTATGGTGGTCGGTCACCACTACGTCGAGTCCTTTACTAACGGCGTATTTTACTTCCTCAACCGCGGTTATTCCGCAGTCAACCGTAATAAGCAAATCGGGATTAAGTTTGTGAATTATCTTATCTATCGCTTCACAATTAAGCCCGTATCCCTCTTCCTGCCTTACGGGAATATAGTAATTTATGTTTATATTACGCCCGCCGAAAGCTCGCATAAGTATAGTCACCGCACTTATTCCGTCGCAATCATAATCTCCGTATACTACGATCTTATGCCCTTTTTCTATATGTTCGCTTATTTTTTCGACGGCTTCTTTCATTCCGAAATATTCGTACGGCGAAGCGAGTTCTTTTATTGACGGATATAAATACTTTTTCGCTTTTTCTGCCGTCTCCATTCCCCTTTTTACAAGTAAATAAGCCAAATCGTCCGATATGGCTAATTTTTCGGAGATCTTTCGTGCTGAATTTATCGTCGTTTCGTCGCTTGTCTTTATTATCATAATAAAATTAAAGCCCGTTTTTCACGGGCTTTCCTTTTTGTTTTTGCAGGTTTAAGCCTTAGCTGTTTTTTCCTTTTTGGCTTTAACAAACTTGCGATTTTCGTTGGAAATTTTGATTTTCTTGCCCCAACCTTTGAAGATACCCCACAACGGAGCAGCTATAAATACCGACGAATAGAAACCGCCGATAAGACCGAAGATGATCGGCAAAGCGAACGTTCTTATCGAAGCCACGCCGAGTATCGCAAGCAATACAATAACGATTAACGTGGTCAAAGTGGTATAGCAGGTTCTTGTAAAGGTTCCGTGTACGGCAGAGTCTATTACTTCGCCTACGTCATAATTCTTCGACGTGTTCTTATAGGGTTTGATAATACTTCTCACTCTGTCGAATACCACTATTGTGTTGTTGATAGAGTAAGCTACTATCGTAATAATTGCCGCAATAAGCGTAGAACCGATTTCCACATAGAAAATAACGGTAAAGCTCATCATTATTATAATATCGTGCAACAACGCTATTATAGCTGCCAAAGCCGAATAGAAGTCAAATCGTATAATAATGTATACCAGCATCAACGCCAGCGCTATCGCAACTGATATAAGAGCAGTTCTTAACAAACGAACGCTTGCGGAGTTCCCGATAAGAGTGGTCGTTGTTTTTGCCGTTATCGCGCCTTCGTATTTTTCTTTTGTTGCCGCTTCGACGTCATTTCTTATTTTTTCGTTCAAGGCGTTCATTTCGGATACTTTGTCGTCGGTGCTGTAATCCTGGAATTCATCGTTTACCAAAACGGCGGAATTAAGATAACGGAATATAATGGAGCTGTCGCCCGAAGACTGAACGCTTGCTATTTTCAAGCCGTTATCGTCGAGCACTTTTCTTACCATTTCCACGTTAGCATCATAAGCATCTCCGCTGTTCATTCCGGTTTTGCTGAATTCGACGGTAAGAAGAGTACCTCCCTGGAAGTCAACGCCTATATTTGCGAATTTATCGTATTGGCTGTTGTTGAAGTGATAACAAGTACCGCAAATCAAAGCTATAAGAACAATAATAAGCGGAGCTACGAAAAAGAGCTTTCGGTTGTCGTAAATTTTGAGATTTTTCGCTTTGGTCGTTACCGTCTTAAAAAAGTTCTTTACTTTAGCGAAAAAGTCTTTTACCTTAGTAAAAAATTCCTTTACCTTAGTCATTTGCAACCTCCTTCGCCTTCAATCCGTAGAAGGCTTCGTTTTCATCGTCAAACGCCATAAAGCATTTAATAAACAAACGAGTCACAACCAAAGATGTAAACATAGATAAAAGTATACCGATAAGAAGCGTAACTGCGAAACTCTTTATTGCGGAAGAACCGAATATTATCATTACGATAGAACCGAATATAGTGGTTACGTTTGCGTCGATAATCGTAGCAAGAGCGTCCTTAAATCCCGACGCTACCGCACTGGGCACCAATCTGTTACCGATAAGTTTATCTTCTTTGATTTTTTCGAATATAATTACGTTTGCGTCGACCGCCATACCTATACTCAGGATTACACCCGCGATACCGGTAAGAGTCAACTGCACCCAAGGTACTATTGCAAGAGCCAAAACGAGAAGTTCTACGTAAAATATCAACGCCAAAGACGCAGCAAGACCGAGTCCTCTGTACACAACTATAAGGAATATAAGTATGAGAGCTACGCCGATTGCCGCCGCAAGTATACTGCTGAACAATGCTTCGTCACCGAGCGTAGGAGAAATGGTTTCGCTTCTTAAAAGCGTAAGTCTAACGTTGCCGATACCGGCTTTAATCTTAGTAGCGTATTCGTTGGCTGTTTCGTAAGTATAGTTACCTTCTATAATAGCCTTACCGTCTGATATCGCAGCGTTTACGGTAGGGCTCATTACTTCTTCGTCGTCGATATAAATACTGAGCGTCTTACCGACGTTGGCGCTGGTTGCTTCATAAAAAGCTTGCGTACCCGCTTTGTTGAATTCCAGACTGATTACGTAAGCGCCGTCGTTGGTCGCAGCATAGCAATCCGCCAAATGTTCGCTTCCCTTAACAAGCACGTTGCCGTCGGAATCTCTGAATTCGAGAGTCGCGGGCTTACCGATAAGTTTCATAAGTTCGGAAGTGTCTTCGATATCCGGCACTTCTACTCTTATTTGATTAGTGCCTTGTTTGGTTACTACGGCTTCGGTATAACCTTTTCCGAAAAGCAGGTTTTCAAGGTTGCTGATAGCGCCGTCGATTTCGGAATCGGACGCGTCTTCGCCGGTTATAAGTTTAGCCGAATATTCGGCATACATACCGCCTTGTAAATCCAACCCTTTGGAAATAGCTTTGGTAATCCAGTAGAAATCATAATTGCTGTTCCCTATCTGGAAGGAATCTTTACCGTTAAGCGGGAACATAAATAGGGCCAATACTACTATCAGCAATCCCGCTACGGAAAGAACAATAATGGATTTTGTCTTGCTCACTTGGTGTGCCTCCGTGTGTTATTTGCATTTCTTACGTTCGGTTCGGAGAGCATACTGCCCCCTTAAAATACCGAATAGGTATATTATAGCCGTAAAACGAGTACAAGTCAACATATTATTTATTTAATAATATAAATAAATATAAATTATTTTGCACTATAGCGACTATTTCTTCATTCGCCTTGCCGTCATAATTTCGTGACGGCGGAATATTATCTATATCGGAGGTCAGTATGAAAAAATTATCCGTGAACAAATATTTCTTTTTCGATATTCTTCGGGCTACCGTAATAGCCGTTATCGTTTCTCTCGTTACGGTACTCGTATTTTCGCTTATAGTAAACTTAACTAACGTAAACGAAAAAATCATTCTCCCTATAAACGAAGCAATTAAGGCGGTGAGTATTCTCGCGGGCTGTTTTATCGGGTTCAAAGAACTTAAATTCGGTGCGTTCAAAGGTGCTATAAGCGGTCTTCTTTACACGTTCCTGTCCATTCTTATTTTCGGAATAATAAGCCACAGCGTAAAATTCAACGCATTAAGCCTTATCGACGTGGCTCTCGGAATAGTAGCCGGCGCGATAAGCGGTATAATAGTCGTCAATATAAAAAAGAAATCGGTAACACAGTAATCGTAAAAGAAAAAAGCTGCCTCTACGGCAGCTTTTCGGTGTTTTCCGATTAAAATTACATTTTAGAACGGATAGCGTTCTTGACGATAACGACATGGGTGGGATTTTCTTCAGTGCCCACGTTTACAATGTACTGGTCGTTAGCTCCGTCGTATTCCACGATTACGCCGACAAATCCGCCGATGGTCATAATTTTATCGCCTACTTGGATGCTGTTAAACATTTCAGCCTGTTTTTTCTTCTGCTTTTTCTGCGGAACGATAGTCATAACTATCATAAGCACGAAAAATACGGCTAAAATAACCGGCATTAACCAGCTGTTTGTGTTTACTGCCAAAATATTATTGAACATTTTCATTCACTCCTATAAAAGTTTCTTTTTCTATAATACACTATCGCCGATATTTACGCAAGTAAAAACTTACCCCTGCGGCAAACTTTTTACGTCCTTGACTTTATACCCTGCGATAAACTCGTCGCGAAAATCAAGTAACCTGTCCTGCATTATCGCATCTTTTATCTTGTTTACCAACCTGTGCAAGAAACGAATATTATGCACGGACAGAAGTCTGCCACCCAAAATTTCGTCGCAGTTAATAAGATGACGAACGTACGCGCGTGTATAGTTCCGACAGCAATAGCAGTCGCAATCTTCTTCTATCGGACCGAAATCTTCTTTATACGCCGCGTTTCTTATGGTTATATCCCCGTGCATTGTCATTGCCGTTCCGTTGCGGGCAATTCTCGTCGGCAACACGCAGTCGAACATATCCACGCCTCGGCATACCCCTTCGACTATGCAGTCCGCACTGCCTACTCCCATAAGGTATCTCGGCATATTTTCGGGATAGTAAGGTCTTATCGTATCCAACATTCTGTACATTACGTCTTTCGGTTCGCCTACGCTTAATCCGCCTATCGCAATGCCGCATTTTGCATAAGGAACGGTTCTTTTTGCACTTTCTATACGCAAATCTTCAAACATATTCCCCTGTATAATCGGGAAAAGCATCTGATTTTCCGCTCCTTCGGCGGCTTTCGCACTTCTTTCGAGCCAACGCAAAGTTCTTTCCATAGCGGTAGCCGACTTTTCGTAGCTTACTCCGCCGGGCGTACACTGGTCAAACGCCATCATAATGTCGCTACCCAAAGCTCTTTGAATTTCTATCGACTTTTCGGGCGTCATAAAATGCTTGCTTCCGTCGATAAAACTGTTAAAATACACTCCTTCGTCGCTTATTTTTCCCAATGCGGACAAAGAAAAGACCTGAAATCCGCCGCTGTCGGTAAGTATCGGTCTGTCCCAATTCATAAATTTATGAAGTCCGCCCGCTTTTTTTACGAGTTCGTGCCCCGGTCTTAAATAAAGATGATAAGTATTGCTGAGAATAATTTGACTACCCGCTTCCTTAACTTCTTCCGGCGACAAAGATTTTACGGTAGCTTTCGTGCCTACCGGCATAAAAACGGGAGTCTCTATAACTCCGTGCGGAGTGGTAAACCTACCTATTCTCGCTCCCGACTGCTTGCATACCTTTACTACTTCGTACTTAAACATGTTTTCTCCCTTTATAAAATCAACATTGCGTCGCCGAAACTGAAAAATCTGTATTTGTCGTCCACGGCGTGTTTATATAATTCCAAAACCTTTTCCCTGCTGAGCATCGCGCTTACGAGCATAATTAGCGTAGATTCGGGCAAATGGAAATTCGTAATCAACCCCTTTACCGTCTTGAACCTGTACCCGGGGTAAATGAAAATTTCCGTTTCTCCCTTGCAGGCTCTGACGTATCCGTCTTCGTCAGCTACCGATTCGAGCGTTCTTACCGACGTCGTACCTACGGCTATTACTCTCCTGCCTTCTTTTACCGCTTTATTTATTTTTTCGGCGGTTTCTTCGGTAATTTCATAATGCTCCGAATGCATTTTATGGTTAAGAACGTTTTCTTCTTTCACGGGTCTGAACGTTCCCAAACCTACGTGGAGAAGAACTTCCGCCACTTCTACCCCCTTAGCTTTCAGTTTATCCAACAGTTCGTTGGTAAAGTGTAATCCCGCCGTTGGAGCCGCCGCCGAACCTTCGGTTTTTGAGTAAACCGTCTGGTATCTCTCTTTATCTTCGAGTTTTTCGGTAATGTACGGCGGAAGCGGAACTTCGCCCACTCTCGACAAAATGTCTTCGAACACTCCGTCGAAATCGAATTCGACGAGCCTTACTCCGTCGTCGAGTATATCCTTGACCCTTAACGAAAGCTCCGAATTTACCGTCAATACGGAATTTATTTTAGCTTTTCTCGCAGGCTTTAACAAAACTTCCCACTCAGTAAGCGAACGGCGTTTTAACAAAAACACTTCGTATCTGCGGGCTTTTTCATCGTACGCATGCAGTCTTGCGTTTATTACTCTCGTATTGTTCACGACGAGCAAGTCGCCGGGTTTGAGAATATCGTAAATATCGTAAAAATGTAAATCTTGATACTTGTCGGTCGATTTATCGTAATAAAGAAGTCTCGACGCGTCGCGCGGATACACGGGCGTCTGAGCTATAAGCTCTTTCGGTAAATCGTAATAAAAATCGCTTCTCAAAAGTTCTGCCATCTTATTCTTCCTCCGACGGCGCGGTAACGAACGCATTATTTCCCGTATACGGAATATTCAGGTGCTTATATGCGTTCGGAGTGCATATTCTTCCTCTCGGGGTCCGCGCGATAAAACCGAGCTGAATAAGATACGGTTCGTAAACGTCTTCAATCGTATTCGTCTCTTCACCGCTTGCTGCCGCCAACGTATCCAAACCTACGGGACCGCCGTTGAATTTTTCTATAATCGTTCTTAAAATTATGTTATCTGTGTTATCAAGTCCGAGTTCGTCCACTTCGAGACTCGCCAAAGCGGTTTTTGCAATGGCTTTCGTCACGGTAGAACTGTTTTCGTATTCGGCAAAATCTCTCACTCTTTTAAGTAATCTATTAGCTATACGCGGAGTTCCCCTGCTTCTTCTCGCTATTTCGTAAGTCGCGTCGGGGTCTATCGCGATATTAAGTATTCTCGCCGAACGGTCTATTATTATGGAAAGTTCTTCGGGCGTGTACATTTCGAGACGGCATACCACGCCGAAACGGTCGCGAAGAGGCGCTCCGAGCATACCGGCTTTCGTCGTTGCTCCCACCAACGTAAAATGTTTTAGTGGAAGTCGCATCGTTCTCGCACTCGGACCTTTACCCAAAACCATATCCA
>CAZUJW010000010.1:0-50033 GCA_964620655.1 uncultured Christensenella sp. | reverse complement strand
ATACAGATAAAAACGGAATAGAACGCATATCTATTCCGCCTTAATCATTGTATCCTTAACTCAAAACCGTGGGTTTTGAACTTCACTGCCGTGAGTCTTCTTCACTACCGCAGGGCGGTAACTTCACTCAAAGCTGTGCTTTGAACTTCACTGCCGTTAGGCAGCTTCACTCCGCCTGCGGCGGAACTTCACTTTACCGAGCGGTAACTTCGTTCGACTTACACGGATTAAGCGTTTATACGCACTAAGCATACGCGACTGCGTTAAACGCCCGTGTAACGCTTGGTCGGTAATTACTCTAATTCAAACGCTCCCGTATACAGCTGATAGTACACTCCGCGCTCCTGAATGAGTTTTTCGTGGCTGCCGCGTTCTATAATTCTGCCGTGGTCAAGGACCATTATTACGTCGGAATTCTTTACGGTGGACAGTCTGTGGGCGATGACGAATACCGTTCTGTCTTCCATAAGTTTGTCCATACCTTTCTGAACGATGGCTTCGGTACGGGTATCGATGGAACTTGTCGCTTCGTCGAGTATCATTACGGGCGGGTCGGCTACGGCGGCTCTCGCTATTGCGATGAGCTGACGCTGACCTTGCGAAAGGTTTGCGCCGTTGTTGGTAAGTTCGGTATTATATCCGTCGGGAAGACGGCTGATAAAGTCGTCCGCACCGACAAGGATTGCCGCTTTTTTGCATTCTTCGTCGGTTGCGTCGAGGTTTCCGTAGCGGATATTGTCCATTACCGAACCGGTAAAAAGATTTGTGTCTTGCAAAACTATTCCGAGAGAACGGCGCAGATCGGCTTTTTTAATCTTGTTTACGTTTATGCCGTCATAGCGGATTTTGCCGTCGGCTATGTCGTAGAAACGGTTAATAAGGTTGGTTATAGTGGTTTTCCCCGCGCCGGTAGCTCCTACGAATGCGACTTTCTGACCGGGTTCGGCGTAGACCGTCACGTCATGCAGGACGGGTTTGCCTTCTTCGTATTCGAAGTCCACGTTAAAGAGCCTTACGTCGCCGGCTAAGGGCGTATAAGTAAGAGTTCCGTCGCCGTGGGGGTGTTTCCACGCCCATTTCCCCGTGTGCTTTTCGGTTTCGGTAATGGTTCCGTCTTCGCTAATTTCGGCGTTTACGAGAGTGACGTAACCGTTATCGTCTTCGGGCTTTTCGTCCATAAGAGAGAATATTCTGTCTGCGCCCGCCATAGCCATAACGACTACGTTTATTTGTTGCGACGCCTGGTTTACGTTGCCGGTGAACTGTTTAGTCATACCGAGAAACGATACCACTATCGCAATGCCTTCGGTCATGTTAGTGAAAGACTGTCCGGAGATACTCACGTTTTGGACCTTCGCCGCAATGAACAGTCCTCCTATAATTGCGGCAAGAACGTACAGGATATTGCCGATATTCATAATAATCGGACCTAAGGTGTTGGCGTAAGCGTGCGCGCGGCAACTTTCGTCGTAGAGTTCGTTGTTTATTTTATCGAAGTCTTCGATACCCTTTTCTTCGTGGCAGAATACCTTTATTACTTTCTGCCCGTTCATCATTTCCTGAATGTATCCTTCGGTCTTACCCACGCTCTTCTGCTGACGGATAAAGTATTTAGTGCTGCCACCGCCGATAACTTTTGCAACAACGAGCATAAGTATTACGCCTGCGAGAATGATAAGAGCGAGCCAAAGGCTGAAATATATCATCATAAAGAACACGGCAAGAACGATTGTAACCGAACGTACAAGCGACGGGAAGGCTGTGGAGACAAGTTCCCTAAGAGTGTCGATATCGTTGGTGTAATGGCTCATAATATCGCCGTGTTTGTGCGTGTCGAAATACTTTATGGGCAGATTCTGCATCTTGTCGAACATCGCGCGACGGAATTTGTGAAGAAATCCTTGCGTGATTATCGCCATAAGCTGCGTGTAAACGGCGCAGGCGATTAAAGACAAAGCGTACATTCCGATAAGGAAAAGCATAAGGGGAAGCATCTCTTTCGACGCGTCCGCCCACGATAACCCTTCGAGAGTCGCTCTTTCGATTATCTGAATGACGTTGTTGGTAAAGAAAGACGGCACGGCTGCCGTTACCGAAAAAAACAGCATACACAGTATCGTCACCGGGAACATTACCGGGTAGTAGTGAAACAGTAGTTTTATTACCCTGCCGAGATTTTTGCCCGAACCGCGGGCAGACGGTATATTGCGGGCTGAATTTATTGCTTTTTTATTCATTTTCTTCACCCCCCGTGGTCTGTTGTTCGTACACTTCTCTGTATATTTCGCTCGTATTAAGCAACTCTTCGTGCGTGCCCATGCAGTCTATCTTACCGTTGTTCATTACGAGAATAAGGTCTGCGTCCTGAACCGAAGCTATACGCTGAGCGATAATTATTTTAGTGGTTTCGGGAATGTATTCCTTAAATCCCGCGCGGATAAGGGCGTCGGTCTTCGTATCGACTGCGCTCGTCGAGTCGTCGAGAATAAGGATTTTCGGCTTTTTAAGCAAGGCTCTCGCAATGCAAAGACGCTGTTTTTGTCCGCCCGAAACGTTCGTTCCGCCCTGTTCTATCTTGGTGTCGTATCCGTCGGGGAAAGACCTTACGAAATCGTCCGCTTGCGCAAGACGACAAGCATTAACCAACTCTTCGTCGGTGGCGTTTTCGTTGCCCCAGCGTAAGTTGTCTTTAATGGTTCCCGAGAAAAGCAGGTTCTTTTGCAAAACCATAGCCACGCTGTTACGCAAGGTTTCTATATCGTATTCTCTCGTATCCACGCCGCCCACTTTTACCGAGCCTTCGGTAGCGTCGTACAGTCTCGGAATGAGCTGAACGAGAGTGGACTTGGACGAACCCGTTCCGCCGATTATACCCACCGTCATTCCCGACGGAATTTTTAAGTTTATGTCGGAAAGAGCGTATTTTTTGGCGGAAGCGGAGTATTTGAAGCTTACGTCGTCAAAATCTATACTGCCGTCTGCGACGGTTTTTACGGAATTGGCGGGGTTTTTAAGAGCGGGTTCTTCGGTAAGGACTTCGCATATACGTCTTGCCGACTCCATGCTCATGGTAATCATTACGAAAACCATCGACATCATAAGTAAGGACATAAGAACCTGCATACCGTAGGTAAGCAGGGCTTGCATATCGCCCACGTTAAGGTCGACGCCGTTGCTACCTATGATAAGTTTTGCGCCGACCCAAAGAATAAACACCATATTGACGTAAACGCAAAGGTTCATAATGGGTTGACCCCAGGCGACGATTTTTTCGGCTTTGGTAAAATCTTTGCGGATATTGTCGGAAGCCTTTCCGAATTTCGTTTTTTCGTATTCTTCTCTCGCAAAACCCTTGACGACTCTCATTCCGCGAACGTTTTCTTCGACGGACTCGTTAAGTTTGTCATACTTTTTGAATACTCTCTTGAAAGCGGGCAAAGCAAACTTTCCTATTAAAATAAGACCGAAAGCAAGCACCGGGATTATGATTGCGAAAGACAAGGCGAGCGAGCCGCCTTTAATAAACGCCATAATCGTGGAAAATATGAGCAGCAAAGGACATCTTATCGCAATACGGATAAGCATCATAAACGCCATCTGGACGTTGTTTACGTCGGTGGTCATTCTCGTGACCAGCGAAGCGGACGAAAATTTGTCAATGTTTTCGAAAGAATAGGTCTGTATTTTGTTGTAGAGATCTGCGCGGAGATTGCGAGCATATCCGGACGACGCTTTCGCGCAGGTGAACCCGGCAAGACCGCCGCAAGAGAGACTTGCCACTGCCATCGCTACGAGAATACCTCCCGTTTTCAATATTTCCGGAATAGCCGCATTGCCCTGTTCGATTACGTTAATGAGTTCTGCGGTAAAAAACGGAATGACAGACTCTATTATCGATTCGCCGACAATAAAAATAAGCGTCAATATAGTAGGCTTTTTGCAGTCTTTGACGCTTTTCGCAAGTTGTTTCAGCATAATCCTCTCCTTTATATATATTTAAAAAGTCGGTTCCTTATCGAATGATAAGGATAAAACTTTTTTGCTTCGATTGTCAAGTAAAATCAAATTTTATTGTATATAAAAAATATTAAATAAAACTTAATTTTGCTTATGGTTTGCTTCGGTTTTTATTTCGTAAACGTTTTCGTAGACGACTTCTTTAAGGTATAACCCCTGCGGCGGAAAAGTTTTTCCCGCAAGCTTGCGGTTTTTCGTTTCGAGTACCTTTTTTACCGAGTCTTCGGGAAGAAGTCCCGCCCCGATATACGCAAGCGTCCCCGCGATTATTCTGACCATGTTGTAAAGAAAACCGTTGCCGGTAATTTCCAGCGTTACGTCTTCGCCGTCCTGCGTTAACGTTGCGGAATAAATCGTCCTCACCGTGGTTTTTATACCGCTTCCGGTGGAAGAAAAACCCGAAAAATCGTGCGTTCCCATAAGGTCGTTACACGCCCGTTGCATCTTCGCAAAATCTATATTTTCGTAAGGAATTCTTGCGAAATGGTAGTTCTTTAACGGATGGAGGGTTCTCGAAACGTACATTTTGTAGACGTAGGTTTTTCTTTTCGCCGAGTATTGCGCATGGAAATCGTCGCTTACTTTAATTGCCGACAGAACTCTTATGTCTTCGGGTAAAGTCGTGTTCACGGCGAAAGCTATTTTTTCGACGGGAAAATTCCCTTCGTAGTCGAAATGGGCTTTTTGTCCGAGAGCGTGGACTCCGCTGTCTGTTCTGCCGCTTGCCGAAAGGACTATCGGCGACTGCAAGATAAGAGAAAGTTTTTCTTCCAGCACTTGCTGAACGCTTATCGCGTTTTTCTGCCGTTGCCACCCCGCGTAATTTTTTCCGAAATATTCGACAGTCAACAGTATCCGCATGTCACAACAACCCGAAAAAGCCGCATTTGAGCATAATTATCAAGGCTAAAAAGGCAGCCGTCGCCAAAGCTAAGAACAAATCTCTCCACGCAAATCTAAGGCGTTTCATTTTGGTTCTTTTATCGGTGGCGTTGTAACACCTTGCGTCCATAGCCATTGCGAGTTCGTCCGCCCGTCTGAACGCCGACACGAACAAGGGTATAAGGACGGGTAAAAGCGCTTTCGCCCGCTTAAAGATATTGCCGTTGTCGAAGCATGCGCCCCTTGCTTTCTGAGCCATCATTATTTTGTCGATTTCTTCGGTGAAGGACGGTATAAAGCGTAACGCTATGCTCATTATTATCGCCACGTCGTGAACCGGGAACTTTATCCATTTAAGAGGGGTAAGAAGACTTTCTAATCCGTCGGTAAGCGTTACGGGCGTGGTCGTGAAAGTAATAAGGGACGTCGACACGACTAAGAATATAAGTCGCATCGCCATTTTTGACGCAAAAATAAGTCCGCCGTCGGTGATGGTAAATATCCACCACGACCAAAGAACCGTTCCCGTCTTATAGCAAAATATGTTTATTATGACGGTTATAATAACGACAAACAACACCGCTTTTATTGATTTAAGGATACTTTTTATCGGAACTTTGGATACCAAACATGCAATCAATAAAAACAGAAAACAGGCAAGGTAAGCCCAGTACGACTCGCATAAAAACACGGCTACTATGTAGACTATACCCGCAATAAGTTTCGTTCTCGGGTCGGCTTTGTGCAGAACGGAATTCGACGGATAGTATTGACCGAAAGCTACGTCACGCATTTTTCCGCCCCCTTGCAAGGTAAAGTTTAAGTTCGTTTACCAAGTCTTTTTCGTTGAGAACTTCGGGTATATACACGCCCTTTTCCCGTAAGAGCTTAACTATCTTTACTACGTGCGGAAGGCTTAATCCGTACTTTTCGACGTCTTCTCCGTAGAAGAGTTCTTTCGGAGTGGAGTCGGACAAAAGAACTCCGTCGTGAAGAAGAACTACTCTGTCGCAGTACTCGGCTATTTCGTCCATGTTGTGACTTACCGTAATTACCGATTTAAGGAAACTTCCTTTAAGGCTTCGTATAAGGTCAAGCATATCCTTTTTGCCCGCCGGGTCAAGACCTGCGGTGGGTTCGTCAAGGACGAGAATTTCGGGGCGGCAGGCGAGTATTCCTGCAATCGCGACTCTTCTTTTCTGTCCGCCCGAAAGTTCGAGCGGAGACCGGTTATTTACTTCTTCGTAATTAAGCCCTACCATTTCTATCGCTTCTTTCGCCGCTGCGTCGGCTTCTTCTTTTGAAAAACCGAAATTAACGGGTCCGAACTTTACGTCGGCTTCCACCGTGTCGGCAAAGAGCTGATATTCGGGATACTGAAAGAGCATACCGAGCTTTTTACGCAAAGTCTTGTAATCGGGCTTTTTCGACGAAAGGTCTATATCGAAAACTTTAAGAGACCCGCTTTGAAGTTTTATGAGTCCGTTAAGGTGTTGAATAAGGGTGGACTTTCCGCTGCCCGTAGAGCCGATTATCCCCACCGAATCCCCTTCGGATACGGTCATCGATATGCCGTTCAGAGCGGCTTTTTCGAAAGGAGTCTTTTTACCGTAAACGTAGGAAAGGTCTTTTATTTCAATCTGCATATTGCCTCCGCAAGTTCTTCGTCGGTAAGGGTGGGTTCTATACAGAATCCCGCTTTACGCAGTTCTTCGCTTACGGCGGTGGCTACGGGAAGTTCCAATTTGGATTCCTTTACCGCTTCCGCGTCGGAAAAAACTTCTTTCGGCGTTCCGTTTTTTATAATTTTGCCGCGGCTTAATACAAACACCTTGTCGGCATCCAACGCTTCGTCCATATAGTGCGTAATTAAGATTACCGTCACGCCGTTTTCTTTATTGAGAGATTTTACCGTGTCCAAGACTTCTTTACGACCCTCGGGGTCGAGCATTGCGGTAGACTCGTCGAGAATGAGAATTTTCGGTCGCATCGCAAGGACGGAGGCTATCGCTACGCGCTGTTTCTGTCCGCCCGAAAGTTTGTACGGGGTTCTGTCTTTATACTCGTACATGCCGACCGTTTTTAACGCCCAGTCTACTCTTTGGCGGATTTCTTCGGGGAGTACGCCTAAGTTTTCGGGACCGAACGCCACGTCGTCTTCTATTATCGAAGCCACCGTCTGATTATCGGGGTTCTGAAAAACCATTCCTACGTCGCTTCTTATGACGTAGCATAACTTTTCGTCGGCGGTGTCGTTTCCGTCGATAAAAACTTTCCCTTCCGACGGAACGAGAAAACCGTTAAGGAGCTTGGCAAGCGTGCTTTTTCCGCTGCCGTTATGCCCTAAAAGAACGACGAATGCTCCCGCTTCTATCGAAAAGGTAAGGTCCGAAACGCCGTTTTCGGAGTCGTTTCCGTCGTGATTTTTGTATTTATAAGTCGCGTTAATAACGTCTACTATGGGGTTTTTCATACGAACGATAATAACATAAAACCAAATAAATAGCAAATAAAATACGCCCGCATAAACGATAGCCGCTCGATTGGGAATATCCGCGACGAAAAAAGGAGAAATCCGGCGTAAATAACAGCATATTTACAAAAGTGTTTTGACATCACTCGTTGCGTAATATAGAACAAGCAAGACGGACTGTCTTGCTTCCTTGTGAGTCCGACTTATGCGGATTTAGATTTTTTCGCATAAAACTTCGTGACTGCGGAAAAATCCCGCATAACGAGTGGTCGGAAATACTTCACTTGCAAGGCAAACTTCACTTATTGTAAACGCTTTACAAAACGTTAATTTCAAGCGATAATAGACGGGTAAAAAACGGTGAGGTAAACGATATGGACCCAATACGGATAGCTATAATAGCAGTGCTTTTTCAATACCCTTTGTGCATATTTACGCTCATTCGGCTTTTCAGGTCGAACGAACCGAAAAAGGCAATGATAGCCTGGAACGTTTTTATCGTCGCCACGCCGATTATCGGCGTGGCTTCCTATTGGATTTATTACGCCGTATGCGGACGTAAGAAAATTGAAAAAATCGCAGATACGGTGCCCAAAACAGATATTACGGATGACGAAAATAAAGATAACGCCGAAGTCAAAGCGGAAGAATCGGAGAAAAACGATTAAAATTTCTCTCCGAAAAATCGCATAAAAATCGGCGTTTATAACGAAAAACCTGAAAGTTGCGACAGTCGAAAATAAAGAGTTTTCGGCTGTTTTTTATAAGTCGTCGGCGTCCTGAACGGGGGTTAAATTTTCCGTTTCGTCGTATTTTCCCGACGGTATTCTCGTGCCCGTGTAGCTCCCGTCGGGGTCTGTAATTTTGTTTGCGAACGAGTTTCCGTTTCTTTTTTTCATGGCAAAATTCTCCTTTTTCCGTTTGATCGCAGAGTCTGTTTTACGGCGGTTTCGTAAAAATTTATGCCCGAAAAGGTCGACGTTTATACCCGTCGGAAGGGTAAAAACGCAGATAGAATATTTTAGCGAAAATGGATATTGACACAGGCGTGCAGGAAGTATATAATAAATATACTAAATAAAATAAATGGGGCGAGCGCGCCCTTGAAAGCGGCGGAGGTAGTTTATGAAAACGAGAGGTTCGATAGGAAAGATAATAGTTTGTCTGGCGATGATATTTATCGTCTGCCTTGCTCTTACCGCCTGCGAACTTTCCGAACCCGCCGCCGCCGGTAAATATTTCATTAACGACAACGCCGCCAACGAACTTAACAAGGACAACACGACCAAAGCCCAGGCGATAGACCAGGTGACGGGCGGTATCGAGAATTTAAGAAAGTATCTCGACAGCACGGACGTGTCCACCACGGGCTATTACATGGGGATGGAATTCAACGTCGACGCGGTAGATCCGTCCACTCTCGACGGCGGGAACTTCCGCCTTAAAATTCAGGCGCATTTATACACCTATCCGTACCTTGACGACGACGGAAATCTCATTTACAAGTACAAGAACCCGAAAGACGGCAAATATTACGACGAACCCGACGCGGAAGGAACGTACGTAAAAACCAGCGCGCAGGACATTCACAACGACAGAATCCGTTACAGCGACATTCTTATCGAGTGGTATAACGGCACCACCAACCAGATGCTCATAGGTATGTACTTCGACGGAATAAACTCCGACCGAGACGACCCCGGTAACGTACTCTACCTTAACATTCAGGACTATAAACGTTCTTTCGATAAATTCGGCGACACCGTCCTTTACCAACAGCTCATAAGACTTCTTATGAGCCTTTCCGTCGAAAAACTTCTTATTGCCGGTAACGTGCAGGGCGACGCGGGTACGTCGAGTATTCGTTCCCTTTTCGAAATCGCCGTCAACGAAAACTACAAGCTCGTACTTAACGACCCCGTCACGAGCGTGTTGTTTTACGGAATAACCGCCGACGCGGTAGCGAGCTCTCTTACCGAATTCATTCAGGGCATCTTCAAGCCGTTCGAAGACAAAGTAGACCCCTTGGTTAAAAAATATCTCGGTTTCAAGTTCTCGGTAATAGGAGCGGCGGTAATCAACAGCGTCGCGAGCGACATGCAGTTCTTTACCGAGCCCGATCCGAGCGGAACGCAGGAAATAATGACGGGCGCGTATCTTGCTTTCAGCGGAGCGGCGTTAAGCGGCAAAAACAACGCCGTCTACAATTACGTCAGCGACGTCACGTTCGAATACGGTTCTTATCCCCCCGCGGATATGAAACTTGACCGCGACTTCTATACTCCGTACGAATACGGACAGTATGAATTTACGGGCAATCTTTATATCCCGCTCCTTAACGCCAACTACGACGCTCTTATCCGTACCGATATGCAACAGTACGACAACTCCACCAACAACGTGTTTATGGAGTACAGAGATATCGCTAACGGCGAACTCATGATAGGCGCGTACTACCGCTACGAAAAGACCTTCATCGATATTTCGGGTATGGAGTATCTCTACGGGTGGATTGACCTTAACGAACTCGGCTTCCCGAAAGTTTACGACGAAAGTCTTAACCTTGCCGAACTTCTGGGACAATTTTTCGACGCCGTAAATAACGGTATCGTGAGCATAGTGGACGGGATACTCAGTCCCGACAAGAACGATAAAGAAAACCACCTTCTCGAAGAGATTATGAAAAAGACGTCTATGACGGAGAAGGATCCGAACGATATTTTCAGTAAAAATACCGAAACTCTTACCGTCGATATAGACCTGATAAAGGCGTTCTTGTACGAAACGGGTGAAGGAACGTACACAACGAGAGATATTATTAACATTCTCGACTCCATGCTACCGTACACTATGGACCAGATAGCCATTATGCTCGGCGTGGCGAATGCGGAAATAATGCTCGAAAACACCTACTTTGAGCTTACGCTCAACGTGGACACGAACGAGATTACGATAAAGATGTTAACCAACGTCGGAAGAGACATCGACGAAGGGTCTTTAATGATATTCCAGTTGGATATCGTTCCCGTAGTAGTCGGTCAGAAAGTCAACATAGCCGACGTGGACTTTACGGGATTTAAGCCGCTCGAACAGATTTATACTTATTCCGCCACCATGAACGGCAACTTTATTTTCAGCACCGCCGAAACTGTGGATATGTCGAAGCTATTGAGCGCGACCATAGGCGAAAACTCGGGACTAAATACGCCCTATAAACTGCCGACAAACGCAGGAGTTACGTTCCGGCTTGTGTACGACCAGTTCGTCACCGACCACGAAGAGACCGATTCGCAGGGGAAGGTGGTTTATGACGACAACGGCGATCCCGTCGTTCATAAAGCGGGCAGAAGCGCGTTCCAGTTGCAGATGTATCTTACGGGCGGAAGCGAAGAGACCGACGTAATTATCCGTCTTGCTTCCGACGACGTGGCGTTTAACAGCGACGTATATAGTCAACAGCCCGAACGCGCGGGAGAACTCGGCTACGTTTGGGTAAGTATAGAGTGCGTCAAGGACAACAACACTCAGCGTATCCCGAAAGTAAAAGTAAGAGAAGACGTGTTTATGAACTCCATGCAAGCCTACCTTGACGGCACGAGCATATCGGACGACGCGGCGGAACTCGGCAAGAGCGAAGTAAACTTGAGCATAACGAGTATACTTTTCGCCCTTATGGAGGATAGCTACGTGGTTATGGAGCCGGAACAGTTGGAAATAACGTCCAGTAACGAAACCTTGCAGAACATTTTCCGCGTGAAAGGTCTTATCGGAAACATCAGAGTGGACGCCGGATTCAGGAAGAGAGTCACCGGCTTGCAGAGTATCAAGAAAGACTACGGAATGTATCAGGTAGGACAGTTTGAGAACATCACGGGAAGAAGCCCGTACGATACCAAACTTCACGACACCGTTCCGGTATACTTCTACGAAGATTATCTCACGCAGTACCCCGAATTTGTCGAAAGGTACGTAAGAACTTCGGAAGCCACCGCAGCCGAACTTGAAAGTTACGGCACAAATATCTACTACAAGAAAAAGTCGAACGGAAGCTACGTTCTTAAGTCGGAAGCGGGCGAAGACCTTACTATTTACGAAAACTCCCGCAATACGACTACGGGCGAATACGTTCCTTACGAGTACGTAAACACGGGGTGGGTATCTCCGTACGATTTGAGAATAGACAAAAAACGCGGCTTTATACAAGTCTACACTCACGGCGGCAAAGTCACGGTAACGAGAGAAGAAATAGAAGTTTCGGCGGGCTCGTTCTTTGCGTCCGAGAGTGCAAACAATCAGGATATATCGAAAGTAAGGTTCCGTATGGAGAGCCTTAAATTCGTGTTTGCGAAGGAAAGCGGGAGCGAAAAAGAAAAAGAAAAGAGTTACCATTACGTCAACTATTCCGGCGAAGACGTGACGATAGCTTCCGAGTACGTCAAGATAGAGAGCGGACAGGTGTATATTTACTATCTCGGAGTAATAGAGATGATGTACTATGCGGGCGGCACGGAATATTACTATTTTGACGGCGATTATGCTCTTACCGGCGACGACGGCGAGAACGTTTATATCTACGGCAAGGAGACGAAGGACTTCCTTTTCGAGTACGACTCCGACAGTATAGAGATTACCGAAGCAGCCAAGAGCCAGTACGCGCCGAGAATAAACGGCAGTTTTATGGGTACGATAAGAAGATACACTGTAGTCTTCACTGCGGGGATAAAAACCGAACTCGGTAAGCTCGTAGAGCTTAACTCCAAAGATTTCTATTCCGACGAAGACGCCGAGAACACTATTCCCGTCTACGACGACAAGGGCGTGCTCGTGGAAGAAAAAGCCGCTCCGATAGTGCTGTTCGTTATGGAACCGTGCGAACCGCTTGCGGAAGAAGTCGTGGTAAACATGCAGGTAAACGCTCTTACGGAAATTTTCACCCTGCCCGCTACGTTTGTGATAGACTGGGATAACGTTACGCTCAAAGGCGATATGGTAGTGACGGAAGTCGTGATAGCCAAAGGCATGATGGGCGAAAAGACTTTCCCCGTAAGAATAATCGTAACCAACCGTGAAATCACCCCTGCAGTGCCCGGCGGAGGCGTGACCGTATACACCGAAGAAACCGACGCCGCCACAAGCAACGTGCCCGTAGTGGACGTGATAGAAATAGACCCGTACGACTATATAATCGCAAAAAACAACTTCTTTATGGACATCAGCAACTACAACCCCGACCAATACGGAGCGGATGGCACAGACCCCGAATACATGCAGGTGTACCGAGAAAAAGAAAAGGAATTCGTCAACAAATATTTTGAAAACTACGAATTTAATATCCGTTTCAACGCCACGACCAGCAACCTTTACCGCGACGGCGTCAAGGAAGAATACATAGCTACCGAGTACAGTAACGCCAACGGCGACAAGTTCGCATGGAATTTCGATTTGTACGCCAACGGCGCATATACCGAAGATAAAATATCCGTCACCGCAACGGAAGGCAGCACTTATACCGCGCTGTATCTCCATACTTACTTTAAGGGACAGCTCGTAGCGTTGCAAGTCAACGTCGGACAGAGAATATTGTCTCACGTTAAGTTCGGAGCGGACGACACTTTCGACCCTGCTAAGGTAAACGGCGACAAAGAACCCGGCGACACGGGATATATCTACGGTCACTACGTGGCAAACTATTTCGACGAGTCGAGTTACGTTCTGCCCATTAACCCCATTTTCGTGTTCACCGACGGAGCCAACCACTACTACGAAAAGGTATTCGATATGCCTTACATATCGGGACTTTCCGCAAACGGCAGCTACGTTATTACCGACGCCTACGGACTCACCTGGGGCAATAAGGAAATAACGAATATAGGAACGATGGGTTCTTATTACTACGAAGGAGAGGGCGAAGACAAAGTTCTGGTCAACCGTCCTTTCTATATAAGCAACGTCATTCGCGACGAAAACGGAACGATAACGAAAGAAGAAGCTCCCACGCCTACTTCTAACGATAGCGATATTACGAGTACGAGTATAAACTGGGACAGCATTTTCGGCGTGTACAAACCGCACAGGAATCTCGGTACTTACACAAACGAGTATACTAAGATAAACATTTTGTCGAACGTAGAGTTCCCGACGACGGTAATAAACATTACGGTAGAGTGCCCGAAGCTCGATATAGCCGACGCGACGACTTCTACGGGCGCGGTAATATCGGAAGCCGACGACTACGATTTGGACGGACACGGCGACAGAAAGGTATTTACGCCGAGTGCGGTGGAAATGGGTTCTACCACGGGTTATTACCTTATAGACCCGCTCGATAAAGACACTCTCGTCATTCCCACCACCGCGGTAATAGGATTTACCAACGAAAACGGAACGAAAGTGGCTAAACACCGTTTCGCCAACATCGAATGGTGCGCGTCTTTCGACGCCGACGGCAATCCGAGCTTTACAAACGAATCGGGATATGAAGTGTTAAGGAAAGAAGGCGACGAGTATATCTTTAATCTCCCCACCGACGAAGCCTCTACCACTAAGATTATGGCAAAAATCGGCAGCCGCGTATCGGGATACCAGTACGTCACCGTATGCGTGCGAGTGTTAAGTAAAGATCCGCAGGACGTAGACTTCTTTACGGGTTCGTTTATGAACGGAACGAGAATTACCGGTATAGAAAGAACGGATATAAACTATTCGCTCACTTCGGTAGGCAGTAAAGATATTACGGTCTACAACTATTACGTAAACACTTTCGCAGACTTCGAAATGCCCACTTATATAAGAGCTTACTTCGGCGTCAACAACGAACGAAGCGAATACTATGAAACGGCCTGGACTCTTATGGACGGCAAAACCAACGCCGCTTTCCACCCGGACTCCGTCTGCAATATGATGGCTAAGATTGGCACGGGCGACGTCACGATAGAAATTTATTTGTCGGTAGTGGTGGCAAACCACAGTATCGACAAGATAGAGCTTGCGGGAAGTATCGGCGGATACTACGTCAAGGCGGGCGACGTAAACAATTACGTTCTTGTCGGAGATATGTTAAAGACCGACTTTAACAACAAGACGATAGGACTTTCTTACTCGGGGGACGGAGCGGAACAGTACGTCCTTGTCAGCATGGGTCAGGAAGGATACGAAGACGTACCCGCCGGAATGATAGGTCTGTACGGACGGTTCGGCGACGCGTACGTTCTACGTGAAACAATTTATCCGTACGAGTTTACCGAGAGAGTATATTCCGCTTTCAATATTTATTTCCGACAGGGCGACGTGGTTACCGTTACGGATATGACAAAACTGTCCATAGACGTCGTAGTCGACGAACTTGGCAACACGCAGAGAGTAAAGGTGTCCGACGCGGCGGAGATTTCGTACAGATACGATTCCGCGTCGAGTAATCACGACAAGACGGAAATAGCGTTCAGATACTACGACGCTATTAACAGAAGATATTATTACCCCGCCACGACGTCCGACGGAAAGATAGTCGTTTTTGACAACGAACACGGCGAAGAGTACGGAACGTTCACCGTGCAGGAACTTTCCATTCTCGTGACGACGTGGGATATGTCCGAGGATATCGGAGATAAAGAGCTTTCCGAAATAATTACGGGAACGAGCTTCGAAGATTTTTCGGGGAACACTCTTAACGATATTTACGTTTACGGCGGCGGTAAGGTTACGTTCAGAAGACCGTCCGATAATACGACGTTTACTTTCATTAAAGCGGTCTTTACCGACGGTTCTACTATGACTTACGAAGAGTTGGTTTATCGTTTGTCGTACCTTAACGCTCACAGGACAAGCGGCTATCAGGTAGCGTCGGTTTTCGGTAAGAAAGCGTCTATCAGAAATCTCGAAGGTCTGTTCTCGGTCAACGACGTAGTAAGACCCGGCAACGGCAACGCGTTTACCGAAAGTAACGATTACTATATAGGACTCGGTTCGGGGATAGGCGCATACGATATGAGAGTCCGCCTTATATTCGACGGCGGCTATCGTCTTACCGTGGACAGCGAAGCGGCGAGCGAGATAGAAATTCAACCGTATTCCGACAACGGATACGCGCAATACGGAGAAAAAGGCTTCGTGCTTGCCGACGAAACGGTCATAAGCGTCAACGCCGTCAAGAGTAACGGCTCGGGCGTGGAAGAGACCTTCGTCTACGGCGGCAACAGCGGCAGACTTCTTACCGACTGGTACGTGGAAGAAAGCACTTTCCGTTCGATAAAAAAAGGCACGTTCATTAAGTCGATAGAACAATCAATAGTTTATTCGCAGAGCGAATACGGCACGGTGGTCGTAAGTGCGTTGACCGAAGAAGGTTTCCGCGTGACAAGAACGCTCATTCTTCCCGGCGCGCCCGCTCAACTCGATAACTTTAACAGCGCAACCGTCCCCGGACTTCTTACTATCACCGAAGGGTCGATAATAATTAACGATATTTACGAATATCTCCCGATGACGGAATATTTTGCGGGCACGGCGTATCTCCCCAAATCCGTTAACGTAGAACTTAACGGCAATATGGTGGTAATAAACAACGTAAACTGGAAGATAGAATCCGACTGGTACGGCAGAACCGAAAGAGTCAACGGCGAAATAATCGGCGTGGGCGCTTTGGACGTAATGACCTATCAAGGTACGTATAATACGAGTACGCAGTCCGACGACAAGCGTCTTATGGCTACTGCGGAAATACTCGGCTGGGAATCGGTCGAAAACGGCGTTTCCGTCAAGCACGACAGCGTGAAGATTCAGCTTTATATTTCGATAAGAAGTTCCGAAGTGGTGGCACTTCCCTGGAACGTCGGAAAAATGAAGCTCGACACTACGGCGATAGAAAGCGAAGACGGCAGAACGTACTGTATAGAAGCCGACGCATACAACGACGCGAACAGCTCCGCTATGGCAGAAGGATATTTTATCTTGCCCGTCAATCTTTCCACTAAGTACAGAAGCGGCATAAGTCACACTTTCCCTGCGGTAACCTACAAATATCGCAATTACGAAATCACTCGTATTCCGTACAACAACTACGGAGTGGACGTGGATAAGTTCGTACAAATGTTTGAAGAGCAGGGTATCCTTATCGCATCGTCGAGCGTAAACAGAAGTTACGTTGACCTTACCGTGGACGTCGGACTTAGCCAAACCCTTAAATTAAGAGTAAGGTTTTACGACAAGACAGCCGAAACGGCAACCGCCGTTATCGACACCGACGACGCTGTAATAAGAAGTGCGATATTGTCGTCTTTTTCGTCGGTAAACGACCGAAAGGCGGAAGAAATCTTCAACGTAATTAACCAGACCCGAATAAGAGTCAATACGGAAAACCTGTACGAACAGATAGTTAACGTAAGAGAACACGTCGTTTTTCCGTCCGCCGATACCATAAAGAGCGATATGTCGGAAGCTACGATAAGACAACTTCTTCTCGACGGCTGGAACAATTTAAGCAAGGTTTCCGCACCGTACGACGTGGAAGCTACGGCGTTAAAGAATAAATACGATAACGACAGTCTTTATAACTACGCGTTATCAAAACTCCGTCGGTACGTCGAAGACAACACCGACGCCACCGTCACCGCTATCTACAACGCCGTCCGCGGCAACGCAAGCGCGCAGGTAAAGAAAGATAATGTAACAAGACTTATAAGCAACTATTCCGCTTCCGTCTTCAACGCAGGATACGACTACGTCCTCGGCGAGTATATAAAGCTCGAACTTAAACGAGTGTTCGTAGAAGACGCGGCTCTTCTCACCGCAGGCGAATTGGGATATTCGATTTACTATAAGAACAAACTCGAAGCAAGTTTCGATTACGACTACGTAATAAGAGAAATCTACCGTATAAGAGAATACGTCGCCGCGGGTATGTACGATACCGACGCGGCAAAGACCGCATACCGCGCTATTCTCGAAGGGGCAGTAGAAACCGCAATCGCCGACGTCGACGCCGACTTTGCCGACAAAGACAACGCCGCAAGCGGCAAGAGTATAGCAAGCGAAAGCGTCCGCAATATAGTGGTAAGCATATTTAAGTGCAGATTAGGAATAGGCGAAGAAATAGAAGGCTTTTCGCAGATTTCAATGAATATCGACACCTTTATCGACGGCAGCGCGAACGTCGCTCTCGTAGGCAAACAGCAGTTACGGCGCGAACTCCGTTCGATGATAAGCGACGCTATGGACTTCTCCGCACGCGGAAACGTCGTTCCCGACTATCTCGAAGCGATTATTCCCGTTCTTATCGAAGACAACGTGGCTTCGGTTCAGAACTTCGCCATTACCATAACGGCGATAAGGCGTAATCTCGAAGCGGGCGTAGACGTGTCGAGTCAGATTAATACCGTCGTAACAAGGGGCGTAAACAACTACGTTAAGGGAATTTATCTCGAAAGCCTTATTACTCGCGAGATTAAGAAAATTCAGGCAATAAATATTGAAGAAGGGTATTACTACATTGACCCGTACTACGGATACGTAGCCGTTCCCACCAAGGTAATCATCGACTTCGACGAAGAAAGCGGCGGTTTCTCCTACACAACTACTGTAAGCTGGACCAACGATACCGTCACCGGCAACGTAACTTACGAAGGCAACGCCCGTAACGACGTTTACGGTTACGTTTATATGTGGACGGAAATCCTGAACGCGCAGGACGCAGACGGAAACTACCTGTACAGAAACAACACTATAGTAGTCGACGTGACGAACGTCGTCGATGCCGAGCTTGCCGGCAAGACCTGGAACCAAATAAAGGCGGAAAACGCTTCGATAAGCAATATTCTTCTGATACTCGAAAGCGACGCTATGATAAACACTTACTTTACCAATACGGAAATAGCCGAACTCGGCAAAGAGAACTGTATTATAGACCTTTACGGTCGCTATGCGAAAGGAAAAACGTTGCTGGCGAAAGACTCGTCCACCGTCACTGCGTCCGGACTTAAATACGACGAAGCAAAGAGCTTGTTTAACAGGGCTAAGTACACCGTACTTAACGCCGTGGTAAACAACTCCGACACCAAACAAACGCAGGAAATAAGTTTGGTAACGGTGGTTAAGAACAGAACCCTTGCTTCGAACGAACTCCGCGTACTCGACGAAAACGGCGTCCAGCAGACGAAAGTCGAAGTGGAAAACCCCTTCGAGTATTCCGCTAAAGACTTGCCGAACAGAATAAAAGTGGGCGACGAATATTTCGAGATAGTCTGGTCCGACGTAAGTATCAACCCGCTCGGAAACCTTTCCGCTTCCACACACACCGTTTACGGCAATATTAAGAATGCGTCGGGGCAGAGAGTTTCGCTCGAACTGTACGTTTGCCGTTGGGAATACGCAGGCATAGTCAAAACGAGCGGCGGCGAAAGCGGTATGATGAACCCGCTCAACTTCTATTTCAGCGAAAGCCTTAAATATTCCGCCGAAGACAGCTACGACGTAAGGTTTAACGTCTATACCTTAGTCAACGGCGTAGAAACCTTAAAGGAATACAAGACGGTCACGTTCTATCCGGAAGACAGCGCGCTTCTCGTCAACACTACCGACGACGACGGTATGCTCGCGGTTCTTGCAAGAAAGAATTACGTTATGTACTGGGACGAAATGGCGGTAAACAACGTTATGAACAACCACGCCGTGAACGTTGAGAGCGATTTGGCGTTGGGTAACGAACGCGTAGGCTCGCATAACCTTACTTCGCTCGCTCTTAACTCGACCAACACGAGATTGCCGAAAAAGGCTAATTATTCTTACGAAGACCTTACGATAAACAAACTTGCCTTGATAGGCGATAACTACGGTTTAAGCGGCAACGTTACCGGAATAATCGCCGCCGATACGTATCTCCCGATGACGGGTAAAGTCACCGTGAACACGAATAACATCGTCTACGACGACGACTTGCAGGTAAGGATACTCTGGAACTACTCTTACAGCGCCGCCGTGCAAAGACTTATCGGCTTTATCGAGTTTGCGTATCCCGAAGTGGAAGAAGGTATGCGCCGTCAGTACGCTATCAACATAATAATGAACTACGCTTCGAGAAGCGAAGAAGCGCAGGAAGAACTGGTAAGCGACGCAATAAGGTACTACAAAGAACGTTTACAGGCGGACGAAAATATGACCGAAAAGGAAATTTACGACGCCGCTTGTCAGCTCCTTATGTATAACGAAAAGTATGACTTTACCGCTAATCCTATAGACCTTACCGGCGGAGCAACGATTCAGAAGACCGCCACCGTACTTTTAAGATACGGCGAAAGCAGTTATGTCAGAGCAGTCGAAATGAAAGTAAGACTCCTGTTCGGCGACTACACGCCCGTTAAGTATTACGTAGCCACGGGCGAAGGCGAAAGCTTCGCTTACGACGAAGTTACGGCGGTAAGTACCGTGCAAGACCTGCCGAAAGAACTGTATATAGGGGTAAGGACGAAGTACTGGAACGAAAATGAAAACAAGTCGCAGTATATAGTGGACGGCGTACGCGCTCCGTACGACAACATAAGCGACGACGCATATAAACTTCTCCACGACGCTTTCTTCGTCGGCAACGACGACCCGTCGGTGGACCATATAAACGCTTTACGCAGGATTAAGGTAAGCGAAATAGTTTACGGCGACGTAGTCGACGGCTACGCCACGTCGAAATCGTTTATTCTCGACGGCGTAAGGTACGAGAGCAATCTTATAAAAATAAGAGTGGCTTAACGGAGGAAAAATGAACAAGAAAAAGAAACTATTTCTTATCGTACTGACGCTTCTATTAGCGGTCTTAGTGGTCTTTTCGGTCGTCGCCTGCAATAACCAAACTTCGGACGACGTCGACGACGACACGACCGATCCTACCGTAAAGAAACTCACTCAGAACGAAGCTCTCGACAAAATTTTTAACGGTCTTACCAAAGGTAAGGAAGAAATGTCGCAGGCTACCGCCTACGGCGTCGTTAACGTGTTCGATTTGTATCTGGAAACCGTCGTTAATTACAGAATAACCTATAAAGCGAACTATAAAGAAAACTCCGCAGACAGCGAAATTTACCTTAGCGTGTTCGACTATGAAGACAATAAGGAAAGACTTTCTTTCCTGTACGACGGCGGCGACCTTTATATGAGTTCGGGCGAAGACAAGAGCGTTATTAAATCGTTCGGTTCGTCAATGCTTTTCGGCTCTTTCTACGAAGGGTGCAAGCGGATAGATATGACGGGTAGGTTCTACGACGGAAATCAGATAGCTTCTATCTTTAACAGAAGCGAAAGCGTCAACTTGGGCATGATTCTCAGTCAGAACAACATTACCTACAACAAGGTGGGGGAAACGGGCGAAGCGGTAGAACTTGCCGACCTTGACCTTACCATAATTAACGACAGTTTGTCTTTCTTTTTCGAGAACACGTTCAGGGGCATAGACGAAAAATTCGACCTTGTCAGTCAAAAGTTTTTTGGGTTCAGATTAAGTAGACTGATAGAGACCCGTTTCAGCCACATTTACGCAAAGTCCATTACGATGACCTTCGAAGATTCCGCAGTCAAGGGTTCGGAGTGGGTGTCGGACGGCACGCTGCAAGGTAACGTTCATCAGTTTAAGATAGGAGCGTCCGTATCCTACAACGACGGAACGACCGCTTTATCGGAAAAAACTTCTCTCGTAAAGAGCCAATACCCGGAAACCAACGTGGGTCGCAACGATTTCGAAGGCAAAATTAACATTCCCGACGTCAGCGACCAGGATTTCGACATCAGTATAGAAACCGACATTAACGTCAGCGACAACAGCCTTAACAGATTAAACGTAAGGATTACCGACGCATTGTCGGATAAGACGAAAGAAGATTTCGTTTCTCTTTATTATACGGGCGGCACGGCGTATCTCGACGCGACGGGCTTTTATAGTTGGCTCGACGGCGCGGTGGATTTGGACGCGTTCAATCAGCCCAAAGTTTATTTAGAAAATCTCGATTTAAGCAAACTTATCGCCGCAGGATACAACAATCTCGCCAAAGTATTGTTGGTTCTTGTCCGCAACGGGTTTAGTTACGACGGCACGGACGACGAGACGAAAGCTCTTTACGAAACCATTATGGCAAACTTCTCCGACAACGGAGTGGACACCATATACTACACTATCACGGAAGAACTCGTTAAGAAGATAAGAAACGACGACGAGTCGACGATGAGTATCGTCGCAAAAGCTCTCGGGATAGAAGAAAAACAGCTCGCTTCCTACATAGGCGAAGATTTCTTCTCGTCGGCTAAGCTCGTAATAGGTTACAATTTGGACACGGGGGTAATTACCGTCACGTTCTATCAAAACGAAAAGACGATTTTTATAGCCACGCTTTTCGCCAACGACTTCAACGGCGTGTATATTCCCGACGACTGCCGTAAAGAAAGCGCGGCTTATTCTCGCATAAAATATCCCGAAACCGCCACCGTGGAAATAAACGCTAATTTAAGCGTTACGAGCGGACAGCAAGTTACAGACGCAAGCAGAGTGTTCGGCGCGTTTATAGGGGACGAAAGCGGTGTAAACACGCCGTATTCGTTAAGTAACGGCGAAACTCTCATAATAAAAGGTACCGTCACGCAGAGTATAGTCGACGATACCGTCCCCAATTTCGTAAGTTTCGACGTGTATTCTAAGGTCAAGAGCAACGCGTCCGAAGACCTTGTAATGAGCGTACGCAGCAATCCGTACGTTATCGACGAGTTGCTGGTGTCGTACTATGCGCAGATGGGCAGTCTGACGGCGGAACTAAACGACGGACTTTTCTATCGGATAAAGAAAGACGTGGTTATTGAGAGTCTCAATGCGATTTTAGGTGACGACAATATTTTCAATGAAAACAACGTGCTGTCGATTCTTACCGCCGTGCTGAATTCTCAAGGCAGCACGCAAATAACGAAAGCCAACGGCTGGTTTGAGATGAGTCTTCTTTCCGACGATGAAAACGATCCGATAAACGAACTTATCGGAATAAAGAATTGCACCGCGCACATAAAGATGAGAGCTGTATTCGACGGCGTGGACGACGACGTGGACGCATCCTCGTTCGTCGTTCCCGAAATTACTCCGCTCGACTCGGTTACGGTAGAAAGTATTTACAGCCAAGGCAGCGCATGGAAGACGGCGGTGGAAGTAGTCATAAATTCCAAAACGATTATCTTTACGCCGACTTACAGGGAAGACACGATAAAGATAGAGACCGGCAAGAACGTCTATCACCCCACAGCAAAACTTTTCGGTAAAGAAATAAGCTACGAATTGAGAATTACCGGTTCGGAAGGAACTTATAAAATTGCGGACCTTTACGACAGAACTCTCGTAATAGACCCCACGCTTACTAAAAAACTTCCGTCCGAAATCAAGGTAAGGTACGATAATAACGCAACGGGCTTCTTATCGTGCGAGTTTACGGGATTCGAAGAAAGTAACATTACCTTGGCAGGGTACAACCTGGCGGGTTTTGCGGAAGAATACGGCAAGTGCGTCAAGTCGAAAGTGACAATAGGCGTAGATTCCATTATGAATAAGGAATACGATATATATATTCTTGTCAACAACCGTAAAGTCCTGCCCGAAAAGGACTCTTCGGGCGGAGAGATGTTCGACAATACCGGCGTACCCGTCGTAGGAACTATCGTAATAGACCCCTACACTTACGCTATGATGAAGTCGGAAGACCCGTCGTATAATCCCGTGACCGCTATGATAGAAAGCAAGGGTCTTACCCTGTATTACGACAACGTGTATGGGGAAGAAACCGTTTTTGAAGGAAACGACGAAGTCACGAGAAAACTTACTTACGACCTTTTCGGCGTAAACAAGTTCGTTTTGTCGGAACTTGACCTTAACTGGGATTACGATTTGTCGAAAATAACCTGGCTGGGAAGTTTAGGTTATGCTTACGCCGTTATAGGCGATGAAGCGGGGTATCCTATAAAGATAGCCGTCAAGGTAATAGTATCCGCGCAGACTTTCGACTATATCAAGATAGACGACGAAGAGAACGGCAAATACACCATCGACTTTTTACAGAAAGAGACGTACACGATACCGTCGCAGAGCAGCGTTCGTCACGACGTATATATATATTTCTACTCCGACGACGCGTCTACGCAGAAGAGAAGAAAGTTGGTGGCGGCTCGTCCCGACGGTATTACCGATACGGTTTATTACGAAAACTACGCTCTCGGCAGTCTCGACTGGGAAGGTGCGGAATACATTACGAAAAATCCCACCGTCATTAAGGTGAACGGAACGGATAACCTGTTCAGCTTTTTGGGTTCGGGCAGAAGCGGAAACGCCACTAAGGCTATGTTCGGCGACGCCATGATAGTAGGGGAACAGGAAGTAAGGTTGGAAATCAACGTTCCCACGAGATACCAGAGCAGTAATAACATTGAGGCTTCAGGAAGCGTGGCTACGGGTTGCGTCGTGGACGAAAGCGGCATACCGCAGTTTACCGATATTACTTCCGTTAGTATAAGCCCCGCCAAGTTTACCGAAAGTTCGGAATTTTACGCTCCGTACGGAATAAACCCGTACGACGCGGCGGCGAGACTCCCGTCCACCGTGTTCCTTAAAGTGGCTAATTCTTCCGTCGCGGGCGACGGCAAGTTCAGCGACGCCTTAGGCAACTACGAAGTCAAAGAATACGCCGTAGAGTGGGTGACCACCGACAGCAACGGAAAGGAACTTAACCTTATAGAACGCAAGGAAGACGGACTTTTCGGACTGAAACATCCCGTCGTATACAGTCAGGACTTCGTCGTCTACGGCAAAATCGGCGACAGAGGCGGCGACGATTCGTCCAACTTAGGTTACGTCTGGGTGACGATGATAGTAAGGAACTTAGCTTCCAAACTTACAGACATTAGCTTCGACGGACTCGAAGACGGCGTGACCGAAATTACGATAGACCCATACTTGTCTTACACCTTGCCCGCGTCATTTACCGCTTGTCTCGAAAGCGGAAAGGTAATATCGCAGGATAATATTGAGTGGGACGTTTCCGTCCGCGGCAGCAACGAATGGTTCCCGATAAACTATAAGCAAGGGTACGACGGTAGATACTACGACGAAGAGGGCAAGTATATCTTCTCTTACGAAGGCGGAACGTATGAATTAAGGTACGTTCTCGACGGCGGATCGGAAGTTATTAAACAGGAAATCATTCTTCTCGTCAACGTTCCGGAAAGGAAACTCGTCGTAAACTCCGACGGAAGGAACTTCGTCGACATATTCGACGGCGACGACTTCGTATACGGATACAACAAGCTCAACACCTACGAAGAGTTTTCGACCGTACTTATAGAAAGACTTCAAAAGATAAAAACCAACGGCTATATAGGCGTAGCGTTTTCGAGTGCGAGAAACGCCGACGGAAGTTACGTTCCGTACAGGCTTGCGGTACAGTGGACCGCCGCCGAAGAAGGATACGCGGGGTATGAGAACAGTATCGACAGACTGCTCGCCGCATTGACGACTTCTCCCGACGGTAAGACAATAGAGCTTAAAGGTTCTATCTATACCGGAACGGTCAACGAACAGGTTATTACCTTAGGTTTCTCGTTCGTCAGACTTAACCTGAAAGAAATTTCTCTCGACAGGTTCTACGTCGCGTTTGAAAACGAAGCCGCGAACGTGGAAGAAATGGACGGTTCGATAGCGTTATCCGCCGTGGAAGAGTCGGGTAAAATTCACCTTAACATATTAAAGGCTTTCGGATTAAAGGGCGAAGAAGGAAGTTTCGCTTCCCCGTACGAATATATAAACTACCTTTTCGGCGAAATTCAGCTCGGTTTTGAAAACGGCTCGGTTCTTGACGCCGTACCCGTGCTCGACTTCTGCGGATACGATAAGGACTCGTTTAACAATAAAGTTCTTAACGGCGATAATAACGATACTTCTTCGGAATATACCGACGTGGAGATTAAGATAACAAAACTCAGCCAGGGTTCGGCTTTGCAAGAAATCGTAATTGCCGTACATACCCTTAAAGACGAAAGACTCGAATCGGGCGAAGAAATCGTAGCGGAACTTTTCGACGAACAGTCGGAAGAACTTTTTGGCGAGAATAAAGACTACGCTTTGCCGACGAGCATAAGAGTAAGGTATAAATTGAGCGGCGACGTAATTTACGACACGCCGAGCTGGACTGTCGGAGCTACCACCAGACCGTATCTTAACGTAGATACCGCTACGGGTATCCCCGTAAGGTTTATCAACACCTTACGCCGAGACTCCAACGCAGGGAAACAACCGTCTTCTTACGATTTCGGGTTCAAACTTCCCTGCGAAGACGCAAGCTACAACATTACCGTCCGTATTCCGAGAAAGGATATCGGCAACACGAAGTACACGGCTACCGACGAGACGGGCTTGTATAAAATAACCGAAGGCGTGCTTAATATAGATAATCCTTATTTATATTATTCCGCCGACAGCGAATACGGCATGGACGTGACTAAAATCCCGACCGTAATTACCGCAGACATTACGACCGAATACGAAAGCACCGAGCTTAACACTCACTACGTCGAATGGAACTTTATTAAGGGCGTTTTTGACCCCGCCAAGTTTGCCGACGGATTAGACAGAGTTAAGTTCGCTACCGCTACGCTTAAAGCGTACTACGACGCCGACGGCAACAGACAGTCGCAGATTATCGACCTGTACATTACCGTAAAGAGTCTCGTTTATTACGGAATAAGCTACGGAGAACTGCCCGTAAAGAATGGCGACGACGGCAACAAGAACGTTATTACCATAGACCCGTACGACGACGTAATGGGCTATAAAGGCGATTTCCGCCTGCCTACTATCGGACTTACCGTGCTGTTTAACGCAGGACTCGACAGTTTTGTGTTCGGCGATAACGACAACCCCGTCGTCTTCAAACTTTTCGATAACGACGGCAACGTACTTAACGAAAACCTTGTAAGCGTTCCGTACACGGAAAAAGGTCATGCGCTTAACTACGAAGCGTTGAAAGGAGTAACCGTCCTTACGATAAGGGCGTATATACCGGGCTACGAAAACGGCTTGCCGCTGTATCTCGATATTCAGTCGAGAAATATAGAAAACGTATCTGTCGGCAACTTTAAGTTCGACAAAAACGGAACTCTTACGGGCACGGAATACCTTGACGGCGTTTACTTTATAGACCCGTACAATTCCGCTACATTTATGCTCCCGTCGGAAGTTTCGGTCAAGTTCCGCGAGAACGACTACTACACGACGCAGAAAGTCGCGGGTTGGGAAATAATAGGCGACGACGGCAACGCCCTTTCGTTGGATTCCGACAAGAACTTCTACGTCCGTAACGATTATTCCGATTCGGTAAGCTACGGTTTTTACAGAGCGGACAGCGGAAGCTATAAGGGCAAGAACTATAAATTAAGGGGATACGTTTCTCTCGGCAGAACTTCCACCGGTACGGCGGGCAGACAGTACTTTACTATCGACGCAATTGTCCTTAATCGTTCTCTTAAAGAAGAATTCTCCACCCGTTACCGTTACGACGACCCGCTCGGCGGACTCCTTTCCGATATTCCGAGCAGTCTTACGGAAGAAATGTTCGTCGATTACGACAGATATTACGCAAAACTCGATTTGCCCGACGGATACGAGTATTCCGCTTGGAGCTATCCCGTCATTCCGACAGTAAATTGGAGTATAGAAAACGACGATTCGATTATCGACTACAAAGGCGGTTTCGACAAGGATATTAAGGGTAACGTATACTTCCCCGACGTCAACGTAAAAGTTCTGCTCGGCATACTTTCCGAAGAGATAAACGCGTCTTACGAACAGCTTATCAAGGCGAGAATGTGGGACGGATACTTTACGTCGAGCGGCGCGCCGCAGGCGTACTCTTCCGCTACGGCAAGCAGACTCCGCACCCTTAAAGCAGCGTTCGACAAGGAAGTAATAAAAGCTACTTACGATATTTTACTTGCCGATTATAACGGCGGCGACGAAAGCGAAAGACAGTTAGCTAACTATTTAGCCAACACTTTAGTCAACGAAATCATCGCCGAATACGGTTACAACAGACTTACCGAATTCAACGAAATCGCCGATAAAATGTTTGACAGAGTTAAAGAGTCGTACGACACGGGCGCAAACAAAACCGAAAGTACAATCTACGTCAAGTGGAAAGAAGTTTATGACGCATTCGTCGCCGAAAACGACGAATACGACCCCGACTTGTCGGCGTATCAGTTACTTAAAGTAGCCAAGTACGACGTAATTAACGACGAAAGCCGTCCCGTGTTTACCGTCGACGAAAGAAACGGTATCAACGCAAGACTCCGCGCGAGAATAGAAGCAAGTTTAAGAATTTACATAAACGCCGACATATGGGACGCTCTTTACGACAGAGCTTTGGAGCAGGAAAGAAATGTTATGGCTTCGCTCATAAAGGGCGACACCACAGCCGCCAAGTCGTCGGCTCTCGGCGTGTTCAGAGTGTACGAAGCGTTGCAGGGCAGCGTGGGAGAAACCGCTTTCGCAAACATCACCGCGCCGTCGCTCGATATAGGCAATATTATCGAAAAGTACGACAGTAACGGCAATCCCGTTTATAAGACGGAATTTATTTTCAACGTTTATTCGTCCTTATCTTTCGCGGAAGAAACCGACGTGGAAATTTCCTTAAACTATTATCCCGTCTTAAAGAAGTACGTCGAAGAAGGCATACGTCTTGCCATGGAAGATATAAGACAGGCAAAGAAAGGCGAATCGATTTCGGCGTATATAGCGAGAGTCACCGAAGACTACGTCAATTCCATCGTTCCGACGAGAATACTTTCCGACCAGGGCGGTAAGGAAGAAAAGGTAATCGACTTTACCTACGTTTACGGCTCGTTTAACGAAAGTTCCACCGCATACGCAACGTATTGGGATACCTTATATAAATACGCGCAGGATAACGCGGTAGCGCATATAGCCCTTCTTTCCGGCGACACCATGCAGGAAAAATGGGCGGCGGCGTACAAAACGCACGAAATAAGAAAAGACGGAATGTGCGAAGTAATGACAGAAATTCAGTCGAGAAACGGCGAAAACTTTACTAAGATGTTTGAAGAATACGCCGAAGTCCTGAAGAAGAGAGCCACTGCCGAAATGGACGGATATCTTGCCGAAGCCACTGCCGACGCCAACGTGAAGATGGCGGACTATATAATGAACGGCAACACTAAGGTTAGTTCTATCACGAACTCCTACGGCGGTTCGCAGGGCGTGTTCGCCATTATGTTCGACGAAATAGGAAACAAAACTTACGACTTCCTCAAAGCAAGTTACTCTTTGCAGGAAGATCTTTCGGCGATAGAAAAAGCCTACAATGCGGCGCAAGGCGGCAACGGCACGAGCAAAGCGATGGCGGCTTATTACCTTATGAAGAATACCGGCGTTACCACCGCAATAAGAGACAGAGCGGAAAATATCTTCTACTGGCTTTTAGGCGGAGCCGCCGCTTACGAAACCTTGGTAAACAACGCGTCTACCATAGGTCTGACCTCTACCGATATAGAGCTGCTTTACACTGCCGCCACTACCGATAGCGGTTCGCTATCCGAAAGCCGCTTTAACGATGCGTTTACCGAAGAAGAGTTTATAGAATACAAGAAGATAGCGTTCGTGAAGAGCCTTATGACGAGTTACAGGGGTTCGAGTAACGCTACGATAGTATCGGGTTGGATTTCCGCCGCGATAAGGTCGGTTTATTCGACGGGCTACGACAAAATCGCCGCCTTAAACAACGACTACGTTACGTTGAGAGAAACCGAATGCGGAATTACCCGCAACGCTTTCGTAAAATACGTCAAAGCGTACGAAAGCAAGGGCGACGAAGTCAAATCTTCGATAGAAGAAAAGACCGAATACTATCAAGGTAAGTACGTCTTCGACAACTCTCAAAGCATAGTGAAAAAACTGCTTGACAGTAACGCGTTCTCGTATAAGAACGAACTTCTCGTCACCGACCCGACCGAGATAAGACAGTTAAAGACGAAAGCTCTCGACTATTACCTTAACGCTTACGCCGATAGTAAAGTCGCTAACGCAATAAACTATTTCGTCTATCTTTACGGCGACGACGCTTATGACAGACTGTCCGTAAGAACGGACTTAGGAAGTAAGTTTATCGCCGACCTGAACAACGCATACTATTACGTTTTGCTCGAAAAGGCGAAAACAAACATAAAAGAAAACCTTACCGTCACCGATTCCGATAAGCAAACCACGAGATACAAGAACCTTTACGAAGAAGTAAGGAACATGTTCGACACCGTTGCGGTAGCTTCGGGAAGTACGGCTAATTTCATTCAGACCGCTAAGATGGAAGCGGCGGTAAACGCGCAGTACCTTACGATTAAGTATTCTATCGCTATTCAGGCTTATACCGAAGAAGTAAGGAATCTCGTTTCTGCAAGCGAACGCACGGTAAACGGTTCGGTCTACGACGATATTTACGGAACGGATTCCGCAATATTCGACGAAATCAACGCCGTTTTCGCCGCCGCAAGCGATACACTTTACAGCGAAGCGTACAAGTATTTCAGACAAAAACTTATAGAAAACGAAGCGAGCTTCTATTACGACGCTGCCGACGACGTGGAAGAAGTCGAGTCGAAAAACTACGCTTACGGACTTCTTGACTCGTATGCGTTCAGGACCGTTGATGAAGAAGACGTAGCGAGCGCATTTGTAAACAAGGTATATGCCGAGTACGAATTACTTACCGAAGAAGAAAAGAATTCCGTTTCTGCAATAGTGGGCGACGCGTTCACTGCGAAAATTACGTATTACGAAAAAGCCGAAAAGTTATTTAATATCTACGCCGTTCTTAAAAAGAACGTCGACGGAAGCATAGAAGCGGTTGCGGAAAAACTCGTTTCCGCAATAGAAAACGCCGCCGTTATAGAGTCCGTCAGCGACTTAGACAAATCCGTCACCGAAGGAATACGCACGTCGGTAGGACAAATCCTTTATAAAGATTCGGCGTTTTTAAGAAAGTATAACCTTACCGCTTCCGACTCCGTCGACGAAAAGAACACGGCTATAATAGGCGTGGAAACCTACGTTGTTTATCTCGAACTTGTTAAGACGGTTTACGCGTTACGCAAAAACGTAAACGAGTCTTACCTGTCCGACGAGAACAATGCGGGCGACTTTACCGTGACGAGCGAAGAGTATAACGCGGCGTATATAGATATACTTACTTCCGTATTGAAGAACGGAGTGAGCGGCAAGGTTCTCGGCGTAAGCTACGACGTAATAAAAGCCGCAATAGACGGCAAAGCCGACGAAATAAGGGAAGAACTTGATAGTAACGACTATTCTCGTTATGGCGACAAGATAATCGACAGAATGCTCCTTACTTCGGCTTATTCCGATATTAACGCCGGAGAAGAACCTCTTACCGTAAGCGAATACATTGCGAGCAAGACGAGTTACGTCGACGAAATTTTACTTAAACGCTACGTCGACGATGCCGTCGGAAATAACGATAACGAAAGGAAGAAAAACCTTTTCGAACTTACTGAAAAGGCTTACGACAGCAGGGTTACGTTCAAAACAGAAGACCACGCCGAAAGCGAAGACGACAACAGAAAGGTAATAGTCTTTGACAAGTCGGCTCTCGTTGAAGGTTCTGGTTCCGCCGTCAAAGCCCCCGTGTATATCGGCAATAAGTATAAAATTACTTCCGATTATAAGAATGCATACAAGATTGACTCCATAGATTACAGATACATTCAGGTAGTCGTTAAGTACGTCGACTTCACCGACACCGCTACCGTGGATACGATAGCTACGTTCCGCGACAGGAACTATATAGAAATAGACCCCTTCGCTCCCGAATTCCCCGAAACGGTTCACGCCTACGGCGAATATCAGGCTACGGGCAGCAGCGAAACGGTTCTGTTCGACGTCGGATACGTCGACGTAACATACGGCGACGTGTTTAATGAAAACATTTACGCCGGACAGGACAGAGAAACGGTAAGCTACTATATTACGTTGACCGACAAGCAGGGGCAGGCATATTCTCTTTCGGTAGCTACGAAGTATTTAGACCGCACGATTAAGAAGATTTACGTAGACACCGACGTTTACGGCGGAGAAAAGGTAGCCGACCTTACGAGCGAATTCAACGGTCTTACCGATATGACCGACGAAACGGGTAATAATAAATTCACCGTCAACCCGATTAACGAAAGCGTGCTCGACGTGGAGAACAAGGCTTACGTCCTTCCCGAATCGCTCACCGCTACTTTCGCCGACGGCACTTACCAGAAGTACGACGAAGTGGAATGGGACCTTGCGAGCGTGGAATATTCTCTCGTAGGAAGAAAGGGAATTAAGTTAAGACTGTTAGGATACGTCGTTAAGTTCGACGACGGAACTTCGAGAAAGGTAAGTTTCGATTACGATAAGAATACCATTACCGTAGTATTACGCGACGAAAACGGCAACGCCGTTTCTACGGGAACTTACAACAACGTACCCGACGAAAAGATATGGAACATGACTCTCGACGTCACCGACCAGACGCCCAAGTCGGTAGTCGTGGACAATGCAGACGGCACGAGAGATATGATAGGTACCCTCGCCGCAAACGGCTCGTACATCGATATATCAAAAGATATGTACACCCTTAATCCTTTCGACGTAGTGTTCCCGTCGGAATACAAGATAGTCTTTAACGACGGCACGGAAAGTAGCCTAATTGAAAACGGCGGCTGGAAGTTGGAAGTAGGCGCAAACGGCACCTACAAGATGCAGGATATAATAATGGGCGTAGCCGGCGACCACAACGTTATGACCGAGTTTACTTATCTCGGATACAGAATAAGAGCGAGAATAGTCGCCGACGATATAGAACTCGACGGACTCGTCGAAGGCGAATACTACGACGGCGGCACGCTGTATCTCGTTAAGGGCGGCGGAAGCGTGTTCGAGCAGTTGGAACGCAACTATTCCTACTTCTACTACAATTTCAGCAACATGGCGGGAAGACCCGATTACAGAAAAGTTCCGCTTTCGTTCATCGACGCCAACATAAGCTCCATAAGCACGGAAAACGAAGCCGTATACCGCGACGTCAAGGGCGTGCTCGGTTGGGACAAGAAAGCGTATCCCGGCGGAATGACGATGAGTCCGAATATCTTGTTTACGATAGCGGTAATCGACCCGCAGATGTACGCTAAATACGACGGCGAAACGAACAGGTTCGTGGTGGTCGACTATCTCGGTATGCCGTACGACAGCAACTATCAGAAGAAGAACGACGTCAACGAACCCGATATAGCCGATTACCTTATTAAGATTGCCACTAACGGCGAAGAAATAAAGTTCTATATAGACGGAGAGTCCATAAGCTACAACGTTTTACAGCAGACGGTCACGTTCGAGTGTATGTTCCGCATGACGAGCGGAGAAGCCAAACTTTTCGCTGACAAAGACGGCGGCAAGGATATATCGTTCAGCGTGACTATGCCACTTTACGGGTACCTTTACACCGCAGTCAGGAACGCCGAATTCGACAAAACGCCCGTCAAGAACGCCAAGGGCGAAGACCTTTGGAAGTGGACTACGGTAAGCGAAGACTCGTTGGAATACCGCGACGGAATTATATGGGAACTCGGAAAAGAACTTAAAGCAAGCTACTTACCGCAAGCCATTACGGCAAGCGGCGAAACGATAAGCTTACTCTGGAATCTCGACGGAATTAACGTAAACGCGTCCACGGTAGACGCGGCTCGCGGATATTACACCGCAAAAGGGTACTACTACAACAGCGACGGCGCGTGGGTTTATAAAGAACTCGCCATTTTCGTCGAGAAGTTCGATGCGACGGATAATATAGTCGATAATCTCGGCGGAAGTACCACGCTTATAAGTGTATACGACGGCAATTATTATATCTTGCCGCTCGACCTCAATTCCGAAGGAATGCAGATGCTCAGGAAGGACGGTTCTTACGGAGCGTTGGATGCGTCGGCTCTCACGGTAGAATACAAAGCGGCGGGCGACGACGACAGAAAGTATTCCACGACCAATTATCCCCTTAACGCGGGCGAATACGACGTCAGAGTGAGGATAGACGACGACAACGTGACCGTGAACGGAGAACTCGTTTTCCGCCTTATAAAAAAAGCGGTAACGATTAACCCGAACAACGTTACTTTCGTCGGCGAAAGCAGCAATACGGTAATCTACACCTACGACGGCACGAGAAAAGAGCTCGTCGTAAAAGACGGTTTGCCGACGGTCGTCGTCGACAACTGGTTCGGTTCTCTGGAAGAAAAACAGGAACTTCTGAACGGACACCTTGCCGACGGATACGACGAAACCACCGCAAAGAGCAGAGCGTATAACGAACTGTACAACAGGGTTACGCCGCAGACGAGAGAATATCTCGACTCGACTAAAGACGCTCTCGGCGAAAGCACCGGGTACGAAAACGACGCTCTTAACGCCGCAATGTTCGACCGCCTTACGCCTAATCTCGAAATATGCGAAGTCGTCGCGGACGTAACTTACGTTTCCGGTAACTCCGTTCTGAAAGAAGCTCCTACGGAAGTAGGCGTGTACACCGTAAACTACACCATAACGGAAGGAAGCAACCGCGGCAACTACGTATTCAACAAAAGCACCGGATTAAGCCGCATTATCGAAATCGTTCAGCCGTCGGTAAGCTACGGACTTGCGGAAATCGAACTAAGTTATAACGGTTCTTATCAGAACCCGAGAATAAGCGGTTTGCACGACGCAAACGGCAATCTGCCCGCAGGCGTAACCGTAACCTATCAGTACAGCACGGGCGTCGGCATCAACGTTAAGTACTTCACCAACGGTATCAAGGACTCGGGCGTATATAATTGCTCCGTGGAAATCGACGGCGGCAATAACTATCCGTCGGGTTCTATCGCAAATCAGCAAGTGTACGTCGTAGCCGGCGACCTTTATATAGATATAGAAAGCGCTTCGGGCGAATACCTTTCCGCAATAAACGACGTCAAGGATAAAGTCGTGTTCAACGGACTTAAAGGTACCGACGACAAGTCGCTCTTCGGCAATGCGGATATCTACACCGAAGCCAAGTCGTATTTCGTCCCGGGCACGTACGGAATCTATCTCAACGGTTTTGCAATGAGCGGAGCGAGCTTGTACACCACGATAGACCTTACGGAGACCTTCGTCGTCAACGGTAAAAACTATTACAGAATGTACCTTAAACCGGCAAGCGAAGAAGGAAGCCTGTACAAACAGCTCAAGGAAGACGGCAGCTACGTTTACGCCGAAATCATAGCCATGATAGGCAGTAAGGACGCCCCCGGCAACTATAACGTTTACGTCGCGGAAAAAGGCGAATACAGTATCTACGTGAACACCGCGAGCGACGAAAAGGTCTGCATAGTCGAAGACGACGAAAGCCTTAAAGACGCATTGAACGCTATTAAAGACGGCGACAAGGTGAGGATATACCTTAACGCAAAAGACGGCGTGAAGACGGTTTATTCGGGAATAGAAATCAACGTGAATGCGGTAGTATACTTAATCGGTTGCTACGACGCAGACAAGAATATCCTTACCTATCTCGAATTCCTTAAAGTGGTCAAAGGCACGGCTAACGTAAGAATAATCGGTTTCGAAGCCGACGCCGAAGGCGACGTCAAGGTGAAAATAGGCAGAAAAGCGGGCGCTGTCACAATAGAAGACTGCGTATTTAACGGCAACGGACAGGCTTACTCGGTGGGCTTAAGGACGGAAGACGGATATGCGGAAAAACTCCTTTGTAGTTCGTCGGTCTTCAACGGCTTCCAGATAGGTCTTATCGCGTACGGCGGAAATATGGAAATTCTAACCTGCGAATTCAGCAACAACTTCGGCTACGGCGTAAGGATAGACAGCGACGGCAAGGATATCCAGATCGGCAGCTGTACTTTCGTCGGCAACAACGTGGGCTTGTACTTCGAGAACCAATTAGTCAACGTCCGCGACAACAGCTTCTTCTCCGCCAACAGAACGGCAATAGAAGCCCCCGGCGGCGACGAAATCGACCTTTCGTCGAGAAACGAAATCGACGATAAGAACGGCGTTAAAATCAAAGTGTAACCCGCCGAATATTTATCGGATCACCACCCGAACAAAACGACTCTCGGAAGGGAGTCGTTTTTTTACGGACAAAAAGTTTTTTTCAAAAGAAAAATAAATTTGCACCTGTACAATTACACGCACAACCCTATTCGATTTTTTACGCTATACTCTGATTGACGACAATAAAAGGAGATAAAAATGAAAATATACAATAGTTTTGAAGACCGAAAAGCTCACCTTACCGACGAATGTATCGAAAAGTGTTGCAGAATTGCCACGCAAGGCACCAATGCGGAATTCCATATTTGTCAGTCCGCAATATCGGACAGCCGGTACGTTTATTTTTCGATAGATACCGCAATGTACGTCGTGAGAATAAGCGACCACACGCCCAAAGCCTTTCACTTCGATAAACAAGTCATCGTTACGCCGTCGACAAGAAACAAAAAAATAATCGCCGCCTTAAAAAACGCCGTCTCGACGCTACGTTCAAAGAGAATGAAGTATCTCTTGGCGACGGTCGCTATTGCATAAAAGGAGAAATATATGGAGCTGCTCAAAATAAGAAAAACAATAATATTAGCGAAAAAGACCTGCGGCACGGTTGACGAAGTGTACGACTATCTCGGAACGAAATACGAAAAGATAAGCAACGAAAAGGGAAAAGGCTACGAAAATAAATACGACCTTGTTACTATTTTGTCGGCTACGTTGTTGTATTCCAAACGCTTTGCGGTGACGAATACTTTCGGCGGACGGGAAACGATAGAACTTTCTATACAGAAACCGAAAGAGTACGGCGAATATATGATTTTGTTCTGCGGTTTTCAGGAGAACAGAATTACAAGAATAGAAATTTATACCTGCGGAAAGGTTTCGCAAAAAAATTAACCACGAAAGGAGAAAAGATATGAAAAAACTTAAATCGCTCGCCTTATACGGCGTCTACAACCTGTTAAGCTCGAAAAACACCGCAAAACGTCTCGCCCTTAAATCCCGCATAGTCTACGAGATGACAAAACGCACCGAAAAAACCGCCATAGGAGGTAACGTATGACTTCGATGTTAGCTTATTTTTTGTTTTGCCTCATATCGACCGCAATAACTAAACAAATCGACAAAAGAAAAGAGAAAAAGATAAAATCTTACCATGATGAAAAAAACAAGAGAAACGAACAAATTCGTCATTGAAAACGGTACGAAATTACTATATAATGTTAATGATACAAGTGAAAAAGTTTGCTTGCAAAGACTGTTTCGCAACCTGTTTCGACTCGACGTCAATAACAACAAAAAATCTCTCTTCCGAGAGATTTAAGTATCGTCAATACGATTAAGTGACAAGAATAAATTTTTATTTGAACTTGTATTGTTGTTGCTATCAATATAACACACCGAAAAAACATTGTCAAGAAAAAGGAGACAAAAATGGAAAAATTTTATTTAGGATTGGACATCGGCACGAATTCGGTAGGCATTGCCTGTACGGATGAAAACTATCGCTTACTCAGAGCCAAAAGACGCGACTTGTGGGCGGTAAGACTTTTTGACGAAGCGCAACCCGCCGTAACGCGTCGCACAAAGAGAGCAGCTCGCAGACGGCTTATGCGCAGAGAAAGAAGAATAGACCTTTTGCAAGAGCTTTTCGCTCCGTATATCGGGGACGATACTTTCTTTTTAAGATTAAACAACAGCCCATTGTGGCTCGAAGACAAGGACGAAAAGTTGAGCGGTAAGTATTGTTTGTTTGCCGACAAGAACTATACCGACAAGGATTTTCATAGAGAGTATCACACAATCTATCATCTCCGCAAAGAACTTTACGACGGCAATAAAAAAGCGGATATAAGACTTTTCTATCTTGCGATACACCATATAATAAAGTACAGGGGACACTTCCTTTACGACGGTTCTTTGGCGGAAATAAGGAACATATCGAAGTTGTTCGCCGAGCTTAACGACGCCTGCGAAGAAGTTTTTGCCGAAGACGCACCGTCTTTCGATATAGACAAGGCGGAAAAATTCAAAGAGATAGCCACGGCAAAGAAAGGGCTAAACGATAAGTGTAAAGAAATAATCGCCCTTTTCGACGTGAAAGACGACGTATCTAAAAATATAATTAAGTACCTTGTCGGAAGTAAAGTCGCGCCGAAAGCCGTTTTCGGAGAGCAGTACGAGCAGTACGCCGACGAGAAGAGCTTTTCTTTCAAGGAAGTTTCCGACGAAGAATTCGAAGCAAAGAGAGAAGTTTTCGGCGACGATTTCGTTTTGCTCGAAAAAATGCACGCCATCTACAACTTTATCTCTTTCGAAAAGGTTCTTAACGGCAAGGAATGTATTTCCGAAGCCATGATAGATATCTACGACAAGCACGAAAAAGACTTAAAGAGTCTTAAATGCTTTATTAAAAACGAGTACGGCGACGAAGCGTACAGGACTTTGTTTAAGGACGTCGACAAGGCGTATAATTACGCCAACTATATCGGTATGGCTAAAGTCAACGGCAAAAAAGTTTACGTAAAAAAGTGCAAATACGACGAGTTCAAGGTTTTTTTGAAAAAACTTTTGGCTGCTAAACCGAAAAGCGAGATAGCCGACGATTATACCTACGACTATATTATGCAAGAACTCGAAGACGACAGGTTTTTACCGAAAATTCTCAATTCGGACAACGGACTTTTCCCCAATCAGATAAACTTAGCCGAACTCGACAAAATTCTCGCAAACATGAAAAAGTTCTATCCGGAGACCGCCGAAATTACGGAAAAGGTAAGGAGTATATTCACCTTCCGTATACCTTACTACGTCGGACCGCTTAACACCTATCACAGCGACAAGGGCGGTAATTCGTGGATGGTAAGGAAGGAAGACGGAACAATTTACCCGTGGAATTACAAAGAGAAAATAGACTTGGGCGCCAGCAATGAAAACTTCATGCGCAGAATGACGAATAAGTGTACTTACCTTAGCGGCGAAGACGTTTTGCCGAAGTTTTCGATACTCTATCAAAAGTACAACGTCCTCAATCAGATTAACAAACTTAAAATTAACGAAATTCCGTTGACGGTAGAACAAAAACAAGGCTTGTTTAACGACAAATACCTTGTCGACGTAAAAATGAGCGACCGCAAGATTAAGGACTATTTTGTGGAAAAAGGCTGGCTTACGGCGGAAGAAGCCAAATCGACGGTTATTTCCGGCAAGGATAAAGGAGACCTTACCGTCTCGATGAGTTCTTATATCCGTCTGAAAAATATTTTGGGCAATCTCGTCGACGAAAATCTGAGAATGTGCGAAGATATTATTCTTTGGCACACCCTTAACACCGATAAGTCGATAGTAAAGAGCCTTATTCTCGCTAAATACGGCGATATCCCCGCAGTGCGTGATAACATAGGCAGGCTTAACGGACTGACCGGATTAAAGGACTTCGGCAAGTTCTCGGAAAAGTTCCTTACCGGAATAAACGGCGGAGAAGACCCCGTCACGGGAGAAATATATACTATCTTGTCGGTTCTGTACGACACCAATATGAACCTTAACGAGATAATTAACGACGACAAATACTCTTTTAAGGAAGCCATAAGGGAGCATAATCTCGGAATAGACCAAACCATAGAAGACGAGATAGAAGAGCTCTACGTTTCGCCCGCCGTAAAAAGAGGCATATCGCAGGCTATGAAAATGGTGGACGAGTACGTCTCGGCTATCGGCAAAGCCCCCGATAAAATTTTCGTTGAAGTCACGAGAGAAGACGGAACGAAAGGCGACGCCGGCAGGAAGGCAAAGAGAAAAGATAAACTTCTCGAACTCTACTCCGATATAAAAAAAGAAGGAATAGAAGGGTACGAAGAACTTCTTAAAGACCTTAAAGAAAAAGAAACCGATTTGTCTCTGCGTTCGGAAAGGCTGTATCTTTACTATATGCAGTTAGGGCGTTGCGCCTATTCGGGAGAACGGATAGAGTTAGAATATCTTCCCGGCGATACCTACGACGTGGACCACATCTTGCCGAGATCGTACACTAAAGACGACAGTCTCGACAATAAGGTGCTTGTAAAGAGAAAAAAGAACGAAGACAAGAAGGACATATATCCTTTGCCGTACGGCTTGGTGACGGGAGAAGCCAAAAAGTATTGGCGAATCTGGAAAGAAAAAGGATTTATAAGCGACAAGAAGTACAAACTTCTGACGAGAACCGAACCGCTCGGAGCCGACGACTATAACGACTTTATCAACAGACAAAAAGTCTTCACCGACCAGACTACTATTGCCGTCGCGAAAATTCTCGAAGCCCGCTTTAAGGAAAGCGGAACGAAGATAGTATACAGCAAGGCCAAAAACGTAAACGACTTCAAGTCCGATTTCAAGATAGTAAAGTGCCGTGAAACAAACGACTTGCACCACGCCCGCGACGCGTACCTTAATATCGTCGTCGGCAACGTGTACGACACCCGTTTCGGCAACGTGAGAGATTATTATAGGAAAAACGACGAAGACAACAGTTTCCGAGAAATAAATCTTAAATATATGTTCTCGACAGACACCCCGAACGCCTGGAAGACGGGAGAAACGGCGTACACCGTTATGGAAACCTTAGCTAAGCCTTCTATGGCGGTCACACGCTACGCATATACGAATAAAGGTAATTTTTACGACGAAACCTTGCAGAAGAAAGGTTCTAACTGTTCCGCTCCGCTCAAAGGTAAAGGTCCGTTAAGCGATACCGAAAAGTACGGCGGATATACCGGACTTACCACGGCGTATTTTGTCATCGCCGAATCCGACGGCAAGAAGGGTGCAAGAATAAAGACTATCGAAGCGATACCCGTCTACAAAGAGTACGGAATAAAGAGCGACGAAGTAAAAATTAAAGATTATCTCGAAAACGAATGCGGACTGAAAAACGTAAAACTGCTCGTCCCGAAGCTTAAAATAAAGACTCTCGTAAGAATTAACGGCTTTAACACTTGGATAGCAGGAATGACGGGGAAGCAAATTTTAGTGCATAACGCTAACGAATGGTTTACAGATAAAGATACCGACGATTACGTCAACGGTCTCGGAAAACTTATCGAAACGGCAAAGAACGGCTCCGTAGACGAAAACAAGAATGAGTACCCGATAAAGACGAACCGCAAAAAAGAAGTTAAGCTGGAAGTAAACGCCGAAAACAATATCCGTCTGTACGATAAGATAGTCGAACAGACGAGTAAAAGGATATACGAAGGGATATCCGGTGCAAGCTATTATCGCGACGCGTTAATTAAGTGCAGAGACGAGTTCACGAAAAAATCGACGCTAACGCAGGCGAAGACTCTTTTGCAGATGATAAAATTCCTTAAATGTAACGCAGAACTGTCCAATATAGCAGAAATAGGCGGAAGCGCAAACAGCGGGAAACTTCTAATCAATAAAGATATTACGAAGATAAACTTCGGAATAGTCCACGTTTCGCCCTGCGGCTTAAAGACCGTTGTCGTAAAAGTATAAAAATGGGCTTTCGCGTCGTCGTAATAAATTCGCGGTCGAAACTCGAATTCAGACTGAACAGTCTCGTCGTCAGATACGGCACGGACGAAAAGAAAGTGTTTATTAACGAAATTAACACGCTTATCGTACAAAACACAGCCGTATCTTTGACGGCGGCGTTGTTGAACGAACTAATGAAAAACGGCGTAAAAGTTATATTTTGCGACGAAAAACACAACCCTTCGTCGGAACTTCTGCCGTATTACGGGTGCTATAACACTTCGAAGCGGTACAAAAATCAAATAGGGTGGACGACGGATACCAAAGCTCTCGTTTGGGAAAAGATAATAAAAAGGAAGATTATTCAGCAAGCGGAGCATCTTGTCGAAAAAGGCTTTTACGAGCAGGCGGCGATGCTTTACGGCTACGCGGAAGAAATAGAACCTAACGATATGAGCAACAGAGAAGGGCACGCCGCGAAAGTGTATTTTAATTGCATTTTAGGCGAAGGACGGTCAAGAAGAGAAGACAGTTTCTTAAACGGCTGCCTTAATTACGGATACGCCGTCCTTTTATCCGCCGTCAACAGGGAGATAGTCGCCGACGGGTATCTCACGCAGATAGGGATATGGCACGACAACGAGTATAACGATTTTAATTTAGGGTGCGACCTTATGGAACCGCTCAGAGTGTTTGTCGACAGGACGGCGGTCAAGATAGAAACGGGCGACGAAACATTCAAAGCGAAAATGGCGGACGTGCTTAATTCCGAAGTCAAGATAGACGAAAAGAACACCACTTTGGACGTGGCGATAAGGACGTACGTAAGAAGCGTAATAACCGCCCTTAACGACGGCGACGTAAATAATATTGTCTTTCCGCAAAGCAAAACTACGGGCAATGAATTATAGGTTTATGAGATTATTGGTATTTTTCGATTTGCCGATGCTGTCGGATAAAAACAGGCGGGATTATAACGCCTTCCGTAAGTTTTTAATAAAAAACGGCTTCGTTATGATGCAGAAATCGGTCTACTCCAAAATCGTCATCAACAACGTCACCGGCAAAGCCGTGCGAGAAAAGGTATCCGATAATTTACCGCCCGAAGGGTTGGTAGAACTTTTGGAAATCACCGAAAACCAGTTTTCGCGGATAGAATATCTCGTCGGAGAAGAACAAAAGTCTGCAATAACCACCGACGAAAGGCTGATAGAATTATGAAAAAATTCGTTTTGGCGGGATTAGAAACGCCGATAGAACTTAAAGAGAACTCCGTCGTAAGCCTTAATATCGAAAACGGCTCGTATTTTTATAACGTAGTCTGCGAAATAAAAAAACTGTTTAACGGCGAAGACTCGATTTTGTCCTTTTGGAGCGATGGCAAAATGTCTGTTCCGTCCAAGTCGGGAGACCTTATAGACGACTTTTTCGACTTCGGCGCCAACGATAAAAAAATCATTAACTTATTATATAAAAAAATCGACGCCTTAACTAACGCCGGCGACGGGATAGTGAAGATAAACGAAATTAACGAAAAGATATATAATCTTTACGCCGACGTCTTTCAGGAGTTTCCGTTTTTACTGGACAGTTCCGCCCTTGCCATGCCGGAATTGTTGAAGGCTACCGACGTAAAGTTTGTAGAATATTATTCGTCTTTTGTCGAGAAATTCGTCTGTTACGTAAACGTCCTTGCCGAATTAAAAAACATTAAATTCCTTGTCTGCGTCAACTTAAAAAGCGTCTGTTCCTGCGACGATTTTACCGAAATATTCAAACATTGCCAAAGAGAACAAATAAGTCTCTTCCTTATAGAGAGCGGAGCCGTAAAGTATACCGTACAGGAAGAACGCGCGATAATAATTACGGAAGATTTGTGCGAAATTGTTGAAAATATAAAAGGGGTATGATATAATAATTTTGTTAAGAGGTTGTTGAGCCTTTTTTATAAAAAACAACCGCCCGTAAGGCGAATTCTCACGCCCGAACTAAGATTTGAGGTTTGAGAGTATTGTTGTTTTATAAGGGTGTCTAACAATTAAAAATAACAATAAATTAAACTACGGGTTTGAGAGTATTGTTGTTTTATAAGGGTGTCTAACCGTCCATAAGGTGGTTAAAGTCGTCTATCGGTTTGAGAGTATTGTTGTTTTATAAGGGTGTCTAACTAACTACGACGCAAAGGCATTAGCCGACGCGTTTGAGAGTATTGTTGTTTTATAAGGGTGTCTAACGTCGTCGTTTATCCTTGCGTTGTTCTCGTAGTTTGAGAGTATTGTTGTTTTATAAGGGTGTCTAACCCTACTTTTGTTATTTTGGTCGCTACGCTAGTTTGAGAGTATTGTTGTTTTATAAGGGTGTCTAACATAAAAATTAAAAGGTATACCGTAATAACCGTTTGAGAGTATTGTTGTTTTATAAGGGTGTCTAACCGTTAAGACTGACGGTATTCCTATCTATAAGTTTGAGAGTATTGTTGTTTTATAAGGGTGTCTAACTTATCTTTGAACAAGGCGTATTCGTCCATAGTTTGAGAGTATTGTTGTTTTATAAGGGTGTCTAACCGCCGCAACCGTAGGTTATATATAGCACGTGTTTGAGAGTATTGTTGTTTTATAAGGGTGTCTAACGAAGAAGAAATACGAGCGTATATTTTGCCGGTTTGAGAGTATTGTTGTTTTATAAGGGTGTCTAACTTCGGTTGCGACAAACTCGTTATGTGCTGTGTTTGAGAGTATTGTTGTTTTATAAGGGTGTCTAACACCGAATGGAATAAAATATAAAGGAGAAAAGTTTGAGAGTATTGTTGTTTTATAAGGGTGTCTAACCAACGAATTAAGTGAAGTTATGCTCGACAAGTTTGAGAGTATTGTTGTTTTATAAGGGTGTCTAACTTTTAACCGCGACGTAAAAGACAACGTGCGGTTTGAGAGTATTGTTGTTTTATAAGGGTGTCTAACTTAAAAATTAAAAATAAAAAAAAATATATAGTTTGAGAGTATTGTTGTTTTATAAGGGTGTCTAACCTGAAAAGCAGCTTGACCGTCGGCTTCATAGTTTGAGAGTATTGTTGTTTTATAAGGGTGTCTAACTTACTTTTCTATCCATCGCCCAAACGCACTGTTTGAGAGTATTGTTGTTTTATAAGGGTGTCTAACAAACTAGTTTACTTTTAAATATAAATATGAGTTTGAGAGTATTGTTGTTTTATAAGGGTGTCTAACTTCGCAAAGAGCGGTAAAATACCGTCGGCAGTTTGAGAGTATTGTTGTTTTATAAGGGTGTCTAACTCTATTATCCGCTTTATGATTATTCTTCTTGTTTGAGAGTATTGTTGTTTTATAAGGGTGTCTAACCTTGCGATAGTGGGGGCAAGGTTGGGTTTCGTTTGAGAGTATTGTTGTTTTATAAGGGTGTCTAACATATCTTATGGTATGAACAGGATACCATCGGTTTGAGAGTATTGTTGTTTTATAAGGGTGTCTAACTACCTGAAAAAGTAGGGAGTGCAGTATCGGGTTTGAGAGTATTGTTGTTTTATAAGGGTGTCTAACTTTACAAATAATAAAGGAAGCGAGCGCGAAGTTTGAGAGTATTGTTGTTTTATAAGGGTGTCTAACGATTAACTTTGATTGACTCAAAAGATTTTTTGAGAAAGTGAACTCATATGATTTGCAGGAACACGAATACAAAATACCTAAGTTAAGGAACATTAAAGATTGTGCGAGAGAGTGGAATAACCATCGAAAGACAGGCGACGCGATTTTTTGAAAACGGACACGACGGTATTTAAGTATAAGTTCGGCAATAAGTGGATTGTGAACTATGACCAACTCTTGCCACATCTCAAGAAAATGAACCGCCGCGAAAGCAAATTATGGAAAGCATACATGGCTCGTATAGACATAAAAAATCAGCCGTTCCGCGAAGAAAACGGCTGATTTTGGCGTCCGTGATTGGAGTCGAACCAACGGCGTTTCGCATAGGAGTTTTGAAAAATTCTCAAAATCCTATTAAAATAAGCGATTTTCGCACGTTTTTAGCCGTTTTAGGTAATATTTTCGTCTAAAACTGCTAATTTTGTTCTCTTTTTTGGTAAATTTTAGATTTCAAAATAATTTTCAAACTAAAATAATACCAAAAACAATACCAGTTTTCCGAGCTCTTTTCAGAAAATTTAATGCGAGATTTTGCTCTATTTCCGTTTGCTATGATATCAAATCATAAATGATTTATCAAGCAAAAATCTTTCTTTTGCAACACAACAATTCCCGTCTTTATAATTAAAAGATTTTCTTATCTATTATTTGGGGAATAACAGATATTGCTTCTCATATTGAATAATCGCAAATCAATATAGAGGTATTCTCTTTATAATCAACTCGCTACTCATAAAATTCTTTATAGCTCGCGCAGGAACGAATTCTGCGTACTTCATAATACCTTGAATTGATATATTGTTTTTTTTAATATAATCAACAATCTTTTGAGCCGATTGTATATCAATAGAACAAGCATCCGCAAGGTTGAACAATTCCAAAAGCATCATCTCTTTGTAATTCGAGTTATTTATTGTAGTTCGCGCCCTTTTGACTATAATCGTTTGATTGTTTATCGTTACACGTCTTGATTTTGTGGCTTCGTTGTTTGTAAAAACTTCAATAACGTTCGGCATTTGAGTTGTTATGCCGAAACTGTTAAGCAATGATATACCGGTATAAAAACCATACACTTTGCCGTTATTGGAAATATATTTCTTCTCAATTATCTTTCGAGGATTAAGCAAAGACTTTCCAAACGGAGTTGTTGTAGGAACATAATAACAATCGTATCCGGCTTTAGCCAAAAGGCCGCTATTCATAGCGGCATCAATAAGTTGATATACACGTCCTCTTGTATATCCGGAGCAAACATTGGCTATATCTTCAAAAAAGATAGGCTCGTTTTCTCCATATTGATTTTTTAAGCAATTAACAAGTTCCATATTTCCTCATTTTATTATATTCCGCTTGCTCTTAAATTATACAGTTTTATACCTTATTTATCAACAAATGTTCGGCGTTTTTTGATTTTTATGTATTGTCAATTTCAAAGATAAACCAAGTTAAAGAATCCATTGCCCAAAGAAGTAAACTTCCGTCAACTTGCAAGAGAAGGTATTATAGATCGTACCCGTTCATATTATATGAATCACCGCGATGCCCATAACTTCAATACCAAAATAATACCAAAATAATACCAATTTTTAAGAGGCATTTTTAGAATTTTCCGCCTATGCTCAATACCTGTGTTTGCCACAATAGATAGAATAAAGCCGTCACATCTCTTAACATAACGGCTTCACTTAAATTTGATTATTCTATTACTTCCCAATGACCGCTTCTTGTGTTTCCCACTCGTTTAATAAAGCCTTTTTCTTTCAGGTTCTTGATCGCTCTTTTTATCGTTGACATATCTTTACCTATATTCTTTGACAAAATACTAATGGAAACATTTGGAATTCCTCTTATTATTTCGATAATTTGGTTTTCGGTTTTCGATAAGTTATTGGTGGCGTTATTGGTGGCATTATTGGTGGCATTATTGGTGGCATTTTCTACGTCATTTTTACCAAGCAATCTATCGTGCTTTGATTTATCGAGAATATCGTAAGGCAAAACACACTGTATAAAAGAAGAACCGAAACGATAAGCCTCTTTCCCATACTTTGCAACGACCGTAGGTACGCCCTTTCCGGATTGTTCCATAAAGCCGAGTTGCATAAATATTTTTGCAAATTCCTCATTTACGGGTTTGCTGACACCGTTGAAGAATTCCTCTTTAGTCATACCGTCTTTTAATAGACCATATGAAATAATCTCGACTCTATCATCAAAACCGTAAATTGCAGGCGGTGTCTTTTCTACCCATAAATTATGGCACACGGCGTTAAACCATGCCTCACGGAATGCGGCCGGATCAAAATAAGGAGTATCTACTCGAGTTTTTCCGACGATATTCGTCTGAACAATGTTAAGCACATTCAAGGAATAGTCAAGCGCGTTTTCCATTTGTTTGAATATGCAAGCGTTGTCAAATTCTTTACGAGATAAAAATTCCGCCTTTGTCAAGCCGTTAAAACGAACGACTTTGATAGACGTGTCGTTCTGGTCGGAAACAAGAAATGCAATGTAGTTATATTTTTCGCTACTATTCCGTAAATTATAATTCTGCTCGAATGTTTCTTCACTATAGTGTAGCCCCTTGAATGTCAGAATCGCCTTAAACTGATTAAAAGTCAAATCTTGTCGAGGACTTTCTTCCTGTTTCATTGTCATTTTAGGAATAGATAATTGACTGATATAGCGATGTTCGATTTCTTCTTCGGTCATGCTGCGACAAGTCGTGCCGATGCGGACGAAACAACCGGCGGCACTGCGACCGTATTTTTTTATGTAATAGAGAGAGTTTCCTTTCTTAACCTTAATCTCGATTACGTTTTTGCCGTCGACGTATTTCGTACCGAGTTCGATAAAACTTTGCGGATTGGGCAAAATTTGAGTGGTAATAATATCTGCTATGCGTTTTTGCATATCGTCAAGATTATAAACACCCACAACGATTCCGTCATCGTCAACTCCGATATAAATTGTGCCGTCGAAACTATTCAAAAAGGCGACAAGTTCCTTTTGGAAACTATCGTTTAATACCTTTTTTAACTCGATCTTTTCGGTCTCCTGAAAAAGCATTTGAATAACCTCTCGTTTAGATTTAAGTCTATTATACCATTTTTTTGCAACTTTTTCAAGAGTTCTTGTATCGGCTTTCGGCATTTTTCGAAAAATCTAACTATGTAAAATGTCGGAAAACGGTGTTTTATCTCTAGTTAGTTGAAGATGTAAAAAAATATATGAATTCCCGACAAAATGCAAGATAAAACAATACCAAAAACAATACCAATTTTTATAGCCGTTTTCAGTTTTTTGTCTTTACACAGACCCGCTTTTGTTGCCACAACAATGAGCATAATAGATGCATACCGATATAAGTCACAACACCTTTTGATGCAACGATGTTACTTAATTATTCTATTATTTCCCAGTATCCGGTTTTATCTGAACTGACACGCTTTATTAAGCCTTTTTCTGATAAAGATTTTAACGACCGCTTAACAGTTTCTCTTGATACGCTTATACTCTTTGCTATTTCATCTATGGTGCTTTCCGGATTTGTTTTTAGTGCTTGCAATACCTTTTTTGCAGACTTATTGAGTTTTACAGGCTCATTTTTGAGTTGTTTCGGTCTATTAAACGGAATAGCAGTTACAGTCCTATTACTCTTATTTTGAATGATACTTTGCAGGCGATTTTTTAAAACTATTGCTACATTATTTTGTGGCAAGCTAAAACTTTTCATTTTTGCTGATAAAGTCCATTAGATTAACGTGCTTTATTCCGTTGCGTTGTTGCAAGAGATAATCGGTCGTGATAACATATCTTGGATAATTATCCTTTATCGATTCAAGCGGGCGATATTCGCGATCTTCCGTTTCTTTGCTTAAAGCAATAGTGTATGCGACCTGTATATAGGCATATAGCATATCCGTTCCGCGGACAATGAAATCACACTCAAACTTACCAAATCTCCCTACACTCACAGAATAATCGAGTGATCTTGCGTAATTATATACAATGTTCTCAAGCACAGGACCAAAGTTTATTCTATTGTCAGTGTTCACCGCATAGAAAAATGACAAATCAGATAAATAGAACTTTTTTTCTCCCGACAAAGAACGTCTTGACTTCATATCGAAACGATTGCAAGGCATAATGATTTTTGCATCAACCAATGCTTCAATATATCGATTTACCGTCTCTCTTTTGACATTTATGCCATTCTTTGCCAAATCTTCTACAATATTGTTAATGCTTGTCGTTGCACCGAAATTATTGATGATGTAATCCATAACCGCATCAAAAACAGATTTATTTCTGATTTTTACTCTTTTTCGAATATCTTTATCAAATATTTCGGCAATAAGATTTACGACATAAGTTCGTTTATCATCCATTGAGTCAAGTTTCAACGCATATGGAAAACCTCCTTCCAAAATATAGTTTTGAAGTTCGATTTGCGGATTTGACGATAAAGGCTTATTAAAATATTCTTTTGCTTTCAAATATTCGTCTAATGTAAAAGGGAGGATATTAAACTCGATATATCGCCCCGTCAATTTGGTCACAAGTTCGCCTGATAATAAATATGAATTAGAGCCTGTTATGAAAATGGAAAAATCACCTTCTTCGCGCCATGCATTGAGTACAGGTTCAAAATTTTTTACATTTTGCACTTCATCAATAAAAAGGTATTTTCTCCCTTGTACAGTATTGTTTTTCTCAATCAACGCATCTAATTTGTCTGCCGTGTTGATATTTATATAAGGCTTTTTATCAAGATTAAAATATAGAATGTTTTCTTCATTTATTCCTTGCTCAATAAGTTCGCGCATAATTAAGGTCATAATAGAAGACTTCCCACAACGTCTTACACCGGTCAAAACTTTAATAAGTTCACATTCGTGATAAAAGCCTCTTATTTTTGACAAATATTTTTCTCGGCTAAACAAATCTTGAATTAAATCAATTTTCATATACACCTCCAATGAACTGATTAAAGCATATCACAAAAGGAATCAAAACGCAAGTTAAGAGGGTATATTTTGATAAAAAATCAAATTTTGCCCCATTAACTGATATATTTGTTGCCAGTTTAAATGAAAAGCAATAATAAAATATCCGAAAAATTTACTTGTGTATTTGCCCTTGTGGTGGTTATTGTCGCATATTGACGATATATCTACTTTCCATATTTCATTGCCTTTCGTTGTTGCTGTTGTAGCACAAGTCAGCGGCAATAGCAACTACCGCGAAAAATAGCACTTAAAATCTTTATGTTTACTGATTGAGTCAGACTCGAAAGAGTTTGGCTCTTTTATTTAGACGATATCAAATCGTCTAAATAAAACCACCAGTCCGGCTGGTGGTTCAAAAAAGCTTTAGCTATGCAAAGAAGAAG
>CAZUJW010000009.1:48776-55472 GCA_964620655.1 uncultured Christensenella sp. | reverse complement strand
ATAAAATCTTCCATCGCAGGATAAAGTATCTCTTCCACGTTATGGTTAAGTCTGTGAATTTCGTCTACGAACAAAACGTCTCCGTCGTCCAGATTGGTGAGAATAGCTGCAAGGTCGCCCGCTCTCGCTATGGCGGGTCCCGACGTTATTTTTATATCGCTGTTCATTTCGTTTGCGATAATGTGACTTAACGTGGTTTTTCCCAATCCGGGCGGACCGTACAGTAAAACGTGGTCGAGACTTTCGCCGCGTTTTTTCGCCGCGTGCATAAAAACTTTAAGGTTACTCTTCACCTTTTCTTGTCCTATGTATTCGTCGATTTCTTTCGGGCGTAAAATATTCTCGTTTTCGTCGTTTTCGAGTTTTACCGAAGAAATAAGCCTTTCGTCGTCAAATTCCATATTCTCTCCTTACAAACTACGCAATGCTTTCGAAACGAGTTCTTCCGCCGTTTTCGCAAAAGGTTTCGCCTTTTTTACCGCTTCGGTAGCTTCCGCCTGCGTAAATCCCAAACTACGCAATGCGCTTATCGCATCCGCAGAGTCTGCGTCCAACGTTTCTTCCGCGCCCGCCGACTTAGCCGACTCCATAATCTCTCTGCTTTCCGCGTCGATTTCTCCGCGCAGTTCCAAAACTATCCTTTCGGCGGTCTTTTTGCCTACGCCTTTAAGTTTGGACAAAGCCTTGATATCGGACACCATAATAGCTCTCATAAGATCATAAACTTCCATACCCGAAAGTATCCCTATCGCCGCTTTCGGTCCGACTCCGCTTATCGCGATAAGTTTAAGAAACATGTTTTTTTCTTCTTTCGTCAAAAAACCGTACAGAGATATTCCGTCTTCTCTTACCGCCATATAGCACTGCAAGCATACAAAACGGCTTCCGTTTTTGATTTTTTCGACAGTAACGTTACTCACGGTCAGCTCGTACCCTATGCCGCCGTTGTCGATTACTACGGTGCTTTCGTCGAAGTCTACCGCTTCGCCTTTAATATAACTTAGCATATTTTCTCCTATATCCCGAATAATCCCGCAAGTCTGTTGGTCTGAGCGTGCGTCAAAGCCACTGCCAGCGCGTCCGCCGCGTCGTCGGGTTTTGGTATGGACGTAAGATTAAGATACGTCTTAACCATTTGCTGTATTTGCTTTTTGTCCGCTTTGCCGTAGCCGGTCATGGCTTGTTTTATCTGCAAAGGGGTGTATTCGTAAAGATTTTTACATTTTTGGTACGCCGTAAGCAAAATTACTCCGCGCGCTTCGGCTACCAATATCGCCGTCTTCTGGTTGTTGGTAAAGAACAATTCTTCCATTGCAATGGCGTCGGGATGATAACGGTCGATGATTATGTTAAAACCTTCGGCTATTTTAGCCAAACGTTTGGGAAGCGAATCTTCTTTCGGCGTAGTGATTACTCCGTACTCTATCGCTTTGTGTCTTGTTCCGTTACTTTCCAATATCCCGAACCCTACCGTTGCGTAGCCCGGGTCGATTCCTAAAATAATCATGCATATATAATACTAAACTTTTTTTAATTAGTCAATTTTTATTCGTACTCTTAACGTCGCTATTACCGTCTGAAACTACGCAAAAACGCGACGAAACCCGCCGCGCTCTCAAAAAATAAAATTTTTCTTTCGATTTTCTTACTGCGCCGTTACAAAATACCGTAGATTTCGTTCTTTATATCGGCAAAATCGCCTGCTTTTCTGTCCGCTCTGTCTACCGACAACGTTTTATCGTAAACGACTTTTCCGCCTTCTTCCAACACTATTATTCTGTCGGCAAGGAACAACGCTTCGTCTATGTCGTGCGTTACGAAAACTACCGTTCTTTTATCCCTTTCGTAAAGCTTTTTGAATACGTCTATTATTCTCTTTTTAAGCGATACGTCGAGACCTTTGAAAGGTTCGTCCATAAGCATAAGCGGCGCGTCGTAAACGAAAGCTCTCGCAAGACTCACTCTCTGTGCCATACCGCCCGATAACTGCGACGGATATTTCCCCCTTTCGTCGTACATTTCGACCATTTCCAGCACTTCTTCTATTCGCTTGTTTTTCTCGTGTTTGTCTCGAATATAGGACAAAACATACTCTAAATTTTTATATACGGTCAAATTCGGTACGAGTCTTTGCGACTGAAAAATATAGCTTATTTTATCGGGTCTTTCCACTTCGCCCGCAAAGTCAGTCGAACCGCAGATTACGTTAAGAAGCGTGGTCTTTCCGCACCCGGAACGCCCTAATACGGCGGTAATTTTTCCCTGCTCGAATTCTAAACTAAGATTATCGAAAATTATTTTATCGCCGTAGCTTTTTTTTATGTTTTTAAGTATCATTTCCACCTCACGACGATTTTCTTTATTCCGTAAACTACGAGTTCCGATAGATAACTTAAAGCTATTGCAGCCAAAGTCCACGCGAGCAACTCCGCCGTTTCCAGATATCCCCTTGCAAGCTGCATCATAATTCCCATCGAGTTTCTCGTCTGCGCTATGACTTCCGCCGAAATAATCACCTTAACCGTAAAACTTATCGACGACTGCATATTGTCCAACGCCGACGGCATTATCTGCGGCAAATACAGTTGAAAAATACGATTTTTTATCGGAACTTTATAAATTTTGCTCATCTCGATAAGTTCTTTGTCCACGCCCGTAATCGCGCTGAAAAACCCGGAATACATTATCGGAAAAATTATAAGGAAAGTAATGAGTATCGGGCTCGTGGACGGTTTAAGCCAGATTACCGTAAGCAAAATTATGCTCATCGTGGGAATGGAACGCATTACTTTTATTATCGGCGACAGCAGTTTTTTAATAGCGTCTATAAGCGATAACAAACTTAAAGCCATTGCAAAAACCGCCGCCAAAGCAAAACTTATAATAGAATGCAAAAGCGTATTCCCCACCGCCTTGTAAAACGTTTTTTGTCCGAGCAACGCAAAAAGATGCGAAAACGTTGTTTTCACATCGGGAATTATGAGTTCTATATTGACTGCGGCGGCAAAAATTTCCCACACTGCTATCAACAAACAGATAGCGACTAAGGGATAAATTACGCCGCCGAACTTAGCCAAAAATTTCTTCATTTAATCAAGACTTACTCCAGCATAAAATCCGGCGTCGGGAAGTTTTCCGCCGATAAACTTATTGTTGAACGTAGCCATAATTTCAAGATATTTTTCCACGTCGGCCTTAGCGTCCATCGCTCCGACGTATTTTACGTTGCAACGGGAAATTACTTCCGCAGACGCAAAGTTGGTCGCTCCGCCGTTTGCCGTAATTGCGGCGTTTGTCGCTTCTACGTTTTCGCTTACCCAGGTAAGATTGGCATTCATTTCTTTCAAAAACGCCTTAATAAATGCGGAATGTTTTGAGAACAAATCGTTCGTCACTACGGTGCAAGCCTGTGGATATCCGTACGTTCCGGTGCTCTTTTCCCATTCGCTTTGCATATCAAACAAAACTTTTGCTCCGGCTTTGCTTACCGCCATCGTTGCGGCGGGTTCTCCGAGTAAAGCGAATTTCGCCGTTCCGTTTTTTAATGCGGCTATGGCGTCGCTTCCTTTCGATATATATTCTATCTCAACGTCCTCGCCGGTAATACCGTTTACGTTAAGGACGTATTGAAGTACGAAGTCGGGAGTTCCGCCCTGTCCCGTGCAAAGTATTTTCTGGCCTTTGAGAGAAGACAGAGATATTACTTCTTCCGTACCGACAAGATACAGAAGACCATATACGTTAGTCGCGACCATTTTAATTCCGATACCCGAATTATAGAGTTTAGCACCCATATTCGTGGGTAATATCGCTAAATCGGCTAATGACGGCTGAGCAGACAATTTGGCTGCTATATCGGTTCCGTCCACTATCTGATACTTGACTTCGTATCCTTCGAAACTGCTTCCCGCAAGCATTTTCGCTATGGCGAGAGCGGGCGCTCCGTCGGGTACAACTACGTTTATGTTAGTAGTTTCGGTTTCGTTATTTTTGCACGCCACGGCAAAAACGCAAACGCTGCAAACCATTATTACGGTAAGAATAATGCAAATTGCTTTTTTCATAGATTATTTCTCCTCCACTTCGATATTTGTCAAGGCTGATTTTACGGTTATGTCCTTTAATCTGCCGAGTTTTCCCGTTAAAGCGCTTACGCGTTCGTTCTCGCCTTTTACGATAAGGCTTATAGCCGATATGTTGTTTTCCGGCATCGGCACGCCCATTCTTCCTACAATTATATCGGAATATTCGGTAAGACAAGATTGCATCACCTGCACGGATTCTTTATTTCCGCTTACTATTATCCCAATTACTCCTATCCTTTTCATTTTCGGTCTCCTTAATTTTTATTGCCGTCGAAAAAACGAAAAACTCCGCAAGAATGCGGAGTCCCAATCCAATATACTTATGAAACGTATTCACAAAAGTAAGCTTCGTCTCCGACAGTTCATCGATTTCAGGTTACGCTATAAGAATACATTATAAAAAAACTTTCGTCAACTAAAATAAATGATTCTTTCGCTTCGAGTATCGTATAAGAATAAATTCTCACCGTCGCAATACCCTAAGCACTCTTTACCTATAAATATATCCGACATAAGTTTGTCTTTATCGAGTATTTTTTCGATAGCGTTTCCCCTGAAAATAATATTCCCGTTATCACTCGTAATCTTACCTTCGATAATAGTCGCTTCGGGTAAAAACTTTCTTATCGTTCCGACGGAACGCGGTTTATTTATAATTTCGTTAATATCCCCGTCCTGTAAACAGATACCATAGTTTAGAAAAACGCATTTCCCGTTAAGTTCACGACACTCTTTGCCCGACGAAGTGGCATAAATTACCGCTCCGCTATCCGCCTTTTCTTCCATAAAATCTTTCAAAACGGCAAAATACTCTTCTCTGTCGTCTACGTTTTTTAACGGGTCGTCGAAAAGATATACCTTTGCTTCCCTGTTATAAGCTCTCGCAAGCGACAACAAAAATCTTTCTTTGTCCGACAGTTTTTTTACTTTGCAACTCAACTTTTCCCGCGGAAATCCTATCGAGTCGCAAGCGGAAATTACCTTTTCTTTAAGTAAAGTCTTATTGACTTTTCTTATCTTCAACGGATATCCTATATTGTATTCAGCCGAACGGTTTTCAAAGAAACATCCGTCTTCGTACACAAGACAAACGTTTCTGTCCTTACACTTCGATTCGGTAACGTTTTTTCCGTCTATAAAAATTTCCCCGCTTCCCGCCGGAACCAATCCCGCGATACATTTAAGTAAAGAAGTCTTTCCGCTCTCGGCGTCTCCGGTTACCGTGACTATTTCACCTTTATTTGCGGTAAGCGTTAGGTCGCTTATAGCCATCGCACCGTAAAGATATTTTATAGTTAAGTTTTTTATCGTCAACGTTTCCATATCGGTAATTTTACCAAATACGAAAAAATTTATCAATACATTTGACATTTGCAAGTCGTCTGCTATAATAAAATTAACTAAAAAATTGCCGGGGGTGACAGTATACGCTGTCTGAGATTACACCCTTAGAACTTGATTGAGCTGATACTCACGAAAGAAGGCTGTCGCATAATTGCGTCCCTAAGATAATCTCGTCTTGGGGATTTTTATTTTAGCGTAGCTCCCGGAAAGGAGAATTTTATGTTTCAAGAATCTTTCAGTCAAATGGATACTTTCGACAAAGCGTCGGAAATAGCCTTCCTTGTCGGACTTGTTCTGGCGGTGATTTTTCTCGTGGTTTACGTAATTATGAAGAAATTCCGTCCCGAATTATTGCCCGACTTCAAAAAGACGACTATCGGTCTGTCCATAGGATACGCGATAGGCGTAAGCGCTCTTTTACTCTTTTTGAAACTCGATAAGTATTTCGCAAAAGATTATATAGACCTTACCACCTTTATCCCCGTAGTTTGCCTTTTATCCTTAATTATAGTGCTCGCCGTAGTCGGACTTATTCTTGCCGCGTTCCAGAAAGAAAAGCTCGGTCTGTTCACGAAAATCTCTGCGGGTATAATCGGAGCGGCTCTCCTTGCCATAATCATCGCGCATATGGTTCTTCTCTACAAAGATAACGACGAAGTAGAAGTATCCAAAGAAGTCGTTCTCTACGTTCTTACCGCAGTTCTTATTGCAATAGACGTAGTTTTAGCGTTGGTTCTCGGGAAAAAACATCCCGAACACAACCGTACCAAAACTATCGTTTACGCAGGCGTTCTTATGGCAATGAGTTTCGCTTTGAGCTACGTAAAACTTTTCAGCCTGCCCCAAGGCGGATCGATTACCTTCGCAAGCCTTCTTCCCCTTATGATTTTCTCTTATATGTTCGGAATTCGTAAAGGTCTCGTCGTCGGCGCAATCTACGGACTCTTGCAGTTTATTCAGTCTCCGTGGTTCTATCACCCTGCTCAGTTTCTTTTGGACTACCCCATCGCTTTCGGCGGAATAGGTCTTGCAGGATTATTTAAGGAACTTAACCTGTTCAAAAACACAAAGATACTCCAATTCGTGTTGGGCGCAGTCCTTGCAAGCGCACTCCGTTACTTCGCGCACGTTGTAAGCGGAATTTTCGTATTCGGTTCGAGCGACCCTAGTTACGGTGCTGTAGCGTGGAGCTTTCTGTATAACTCCTTCACCTTCGCCGATATAGCAATATGTATCGTAGCGGGAGCCGGACTTTTCGCTTCCAAAT
>CAZUJW010000009.1:0-48766 GCA_964620655.1 uncultured Christensenella sp. | reverse complement strand
CTTTACGTCCTATCTCGAAAAAGCCACTGTCTAACTTTGGTTTCAATTTAATAACACTCAAAAACGGCGTTCGAACGCCGTTTCCGTTAAAAAAGCCCGATAAAAAACGGGCTTTTCATTAATTTTAATGCTATATATCGTTAGATTACAAACTTTTCGCTCTTTTCTTTGCCGGAATCGAGTTCCGCTTTCTTGGCTTCGTAACCTTCTCTTCCTAAGAGAGCGTAGGTTGCGTTCTTACCTTCTTCGACTCCGGGTTGATTAAAGGTGTCGATATTTAGCATTGCGCCCGTATATGCCGTTTGGAGCATGAAGAACATCATAAGTTGTCCCATAGTAAAAGCGTTTACTTCGGGAAGAGTAATTCTGTTATTCAATTTTCCGCTTTTAGTCAAAGCGTATTCGGTAGCGTTCATTTCTGCGGTGATAAGTTCGTTCATTGTGTGACCGCAAAGGAAGTTCACGCTGGGAATATCTTCGCAACCGTCCGCTATCGTCACGGTCTTTCTGTAATTGTCCACGCCGATAAGCGTGATTACTTTATCGAAAGGTCCTTCGGTATAGAGCTGAACCTGACTGTGCTGGTCGGTCACGCCCAACGCCTTTACGGGAGTTTGTCCTACGTTTACTTTGTTTCCGTTAAGGTCTACGGCTTTGCCGAGACTTTCGCCCCAGAGCTGAGCGTACCAGTCCGCCATAAGTTTAAGGCTGTCGGCGTAAGGCATCATTACGGAAATGTTGCAGCCCTTACCCATAGCTATATACTGCAAAAGTCCTGCCATCAAAGCGGGGTTCTTGTACATATTGTCGCTGCCGCACTTCTTATCCATAAACGCCGCGCCTTTGAGAAGTTGCTTAATATTGATACCGAGTACAGCCGCAGGAAGAAGTCCTACGGGGCAAAGTTCGCTGAAACGACCGCCTACGCCGTCGGGAATAAAGAAGGTCTTTAAGTTTTCCTGTTTAGCAATTTTTATAAGATTACCTTTGCTTTCGGAAGTTGTGGCTATGATATGTTCGTTAGCCTTGTCGCCTAATTCCTTTTTGAGAATATCGGTTATTATGAGATACTGACTCATGGTTTCGCTTGTGGAACCGCTCTTCGTTATTACGTTAAACATAGTCTTGTTTACGTCGATTACGTCGAGCAAAGCCGCCATTCTTTCCGGGTCGACGTTGTCTTCCACATAGAATTTAGGAGCTTTTCTGACGCTCTTTTTAAGTTCGTTATGATGTAAATGGCAAAGAGCCTGAAAAATAGCCATAGGTCCGAGAGCAGAACCGCCGATACCCAATACCACGAAAGTATCGAATTTCTTTCTTATATCCTTAGCGGTGGCGATTATGTCTTCTACCACTTCGTTTTGGTTGTACGCAAGCTCGGTCCAACCCATCATGTTCTTACCGCGACCTTCTTTTACCGACGCGAAAGCGTTTTTAGCGGTGTTTTTGTAGGACGCGAGTTCTTTTTCGGTAATTCCTTTTTCGCCAACGTAGTCGGTCATCATATTGTTATAATCGAAACGTATAGATTCCTTTTTTTGTGCCATTCTGTTATATTCCTCCGTGATTTGTTGCTTTATACAGACACTCGTTAAGATAGTCGAAACTTCTTCCGAGTTCGTCGTAATTATCGTAGTTATTTGAGTATACCTCAATAAGCCCCGCTCCGTCAAATCCATTGTCGTTCAATACGGAAAATAATTTAACGAAGTCGAACGTGCCTTTTCCCGGTACGGTCAGTTTTCCGTCGTCGTCATAGTCGCAGATATGCACCGTACGCAACCTGTCGCCCATTACCTTAACGTAGTCGTATATGTCGTAACCCGACAAAAAAGCCTGTTTTATATCGAGACAAGTACATACGTCGGTAAATTTTTTCAGATTTTCAAAATACTCCGGTGTGTTGAAAAACGTCCAATGTACGTTTTCGTAAGTAAGACGCGTCGTTCCGTCGCTCGCTTCAAAAAGCATATCGCACAATTCCTGTACTCTCTTCCCTATTTTTTCGTAATCGTGCTTGTACGGCAGCTTTTTGAACTTTGCGGGTCCGTGAAAAGTATAATACGACGCTCCCAGACGGGAAGCGTCGCGACCTATGTATCTGAATATTCTTTCGCAGTCTTTTCTCGTCCTTTCGGTAGGATTAAACAACTCCGGTTCGTATTGCTGATTAAGGGTATGTACCGAATGTACTCTCGTATCGCCCTTAACTTCGAGCAGTAAATCTATAAAGTCATCAGTGTATTCCGAAAAGGTACTTAAAAATATTTCGCATACGGGTATATTCAGCTTATGTATAATTCCAAACGAGGCCTCCGTCGTCTCTTTCGAGAAGAAGGAGGCCGTACTTATTCCGATTTCCATAAATTATAATCAATATTCCGGTTCTATCAAGCCGTAATCTCCGTCGTTTCTTTTGTATAATACGGATACTTTGTTTGTATCTCCGTTTACGAAAATGTAGAAATTGTGGTTAAGTAGTTCCATTTCTTCGACGGCATTTTCCACGCTCGTCACGGACACTTCGAACTTCTTTACTTTGACTACGTTGCCGTTCTTTTCTTCAACTTCGCTTTCTTCGTAAAGAGCGGGAGTATCCAAAGCGTCTTTCTTTATTCTCGAACCGAATTTGTCGTGATACTTAATAATCTGTCTTTCGAGCTTCGGCAAAATCTTGTCGACGTTTTCGTTCATCTTATCGCCGGTGTATGCGCTTCTCACGTAGCAACCGCCCGCGTCTATCGTTATTTCCATCGTTTCTTTAACGCCCTGTGTGGTAAGTTTTATCTTCGCGGACGCTTCTTTGTCAAAATACTTATCGAACTTGTTGAGTTTTTTGGTGATAAGATTTTTTAAGTCCTCACTAAGATGATAGTTTTTAGAGATAATCTCAATACGCATAATACTAACCTCCCGTTATTATTTTCGGCTGTCCCGATTCGGATACTATCTCGACAACCGAGTTTTTTAAGTCGTTTTTCAAAATCTCTTCGCTGAGCCTGTCTTCCAATTCCGTCTCGATTAACCTTTTCAACGGTCTTGCTCCGTACTCCGCATCGAAAGATTTTTCGGCTAAGTATTCGACGATTTTTTCGGATACTTTCAAGTCTACGTTTCGTTCCGCTTTCAGCGTCTCTCTTAACCTTTCTATTAGTAAATTCGCTATTTCGATTACGTTCTCCTTGCTTAATCTGTTAAATATCATTATATTGTCTATTCTATTTATAAATTCGGGGCGCATCGCTTTCTTCAACGTTTCCGTCCGAACATCCTTTTCGTCAGCGGATACGCTTCCGCTGACGAAACCTACTTTCTTCTTCGTTTTCATTTCTTCCGAACCGATGTTGCTGGTCATTATTATAATGGAATTCTTGAAATCGACCGTTCGTCCTTTAGAATCGGTCAACCTGCCGTCGTCAAGTACCTGCAACAGTACGTCGAAAACGTCGCTGTGTGCCTTTTCTATCTCGTCCAATAAAATAACGCAATACGGTTTTCTTCTCACCGCTTCCGTCAATATCCCGCCTTCTTCGTACCCGACGTACCCGGGCGGTGCGCCTATAAGCCGACTTGCGGAGATTTTTTCCATATATTCGCTCATATCGAGCCTTATAAGAGCGTTTTCACTGCCGAAAAGAAATTCCGCCAAGGCTTTCGCCGTTTCAGTTTTTCCTACGCCCGTAGAACCGAGAAACAAGAAAGAACCCACGGGTCTGCTTGCGTCTTTTAATCCGCTTCTCGCCCGTCTTATAGTCTTAGCTATCACTTTCAACGCTTCGTCCTGCCCCTTTACCCTTTCGGCAAGTCGGTTTTCCATATCTATAAGTTCGTCGGTTTCTTCCGAACTCATTTTTTGCAAAGGTATTCCCGTCATTTCGGATACCACTTCTTTTATATCCTCCTTATTTAATTCAGCTCCGTCCGATTCGTTTCTTTTTTTACTGCACGCTTCGTCCAATACGTCGATAGCTTTGTCGGGCAAAAACCTGTCGTTAATATACCTTGCCGATAGCTCGGTAGCGGCTTTTATAGCTTCGTCGCTTATAGATATTCCGTGATGGATTTCAAACTTTTCTTTCAGACTGCGTAAAATTTCAGCCGCTCCTTCCCGTGACGGTTCTTCCACGTTCACCACCATAAATCGCCGCTCCAACGCAGTGTCTTTTTCGATAAACTTTCGGTATTCGCTTAAAGTCGTAGCACCTATCGTACTTAATTCTCCGCTCGTCAACGCGGGTTTAAGAATATTCCCTATATTCATTCCGCCGTCGGAACTTCCCGCAGACACAATAGTGTGCATTTCGTCGATAAAGAGTACTATATCCTTTCCGTCGATTTCTGCTAACAGGTTTTTTACTTTGTCTTCGAGTTCTCCCCTGTACCGCGTCCCAGACACCAGACTGTTTACGTTAAGCGCGTATATCGTTTTGTTTTTCAAAAATTCAGGAACTTCGCCCTTGACTATCCTTTGCGCGAGTCCTTCGACGATAGCCGTTTTGCCTACGCCCGGTTCGCCTACTATAACGGGGTTGTTTTTATACTTTCTCGAAAGTATTCTTATTACCCGTTCTATTTCTTTATCCCGTCCGAAAACAGGGTTCAATCTTCCTTCTCTCGCCCTTTCGGTAAGGTCTACGCCGTTTTCAGCAAGCAATTCGGGAAGAACTTTCTTTTCTTTGCACGGCTTGTATATCGTTTCGGACAAATCGTTTTTTTTGTTCTCAACGCGGGCATTACCGATACCGTTATAGGTCATACCGTTAACTATGGATAATATCGTGGAATAATCTATGCCGTGCCGTAAAAGAATTTTTCCGCCGAGAGAAGTCTGATGAAAACTTACCGCGAGCAGAATATGCTGCGTATCGACGTACGGATACCCCGCGCCTTTCGCTACCGCTACGGCGTATTCCATAATCTTTTTGTACATGGGACTCGGCAAAGCGGGCTGTTGCGTCACGCCCGATAAGTTGACGAGATAACTTTTGGCTGTCTCTTCCGTAAAATTTAGCCTAGATAATATTTCGTAAGAATAACTGCCCCTGACGCTCGCCAAAGCCGCCAAAAGGTGCATACTGTCTATAAGACTCCCCGAATACGAAGCGAAGGTCTCGGACAAACCCAAGACCTTCTTCGCATCGTTAGTTAAATTATTCATTTCCCTCCGATATACTTGCTACTCTTTATTAACCAAATCCTTTAAGTATTTTTTTAATCCTGCGTTGATTTCTTCTTTACGCAATGCGAATTCGATATTAGCAATTATGTATCCGAGTTTATCGCCTATATCGTATCTTCTTCCGTCGAAAGAATACGCGTAAACCGGTAAATCGTTCGACATAAGTTCAATGGCGGTCGGCAAATAAACTTCGCCGTTGTTCGCGGCGGGGGTTTTTTCTATATATCCGAATATATCGGGCGTTAATATAAATCTTCCGAGACTCGTAAGTTGCGACGGCAACTCTTCGAGTTTCGGTTTCTCCTTAAACCCTAAAAGTTCGGTATATTTGCCTTTAGTCTTTCCGGGAACGACTACGCCGTACTTAGGACACTCTTCTCTCGGTTGTTCCTGCACGCCGACTATCGTCGAACCGGTTTTTTCGTATGCTTCGATAAGCTGTTTTGTTACCGGCTTATCGGGATTATACATTACGTCGTCTCCGAACAACACCGCAAAAGGTTCGTTCCTGACGAAACTTTTACATATTTCGATAGCCTTACCGGTGCCTTTCATTTCTCTTTGTCTGACGTATACTATATTGACTTTCTCGGAAATATAGTTCATCTTTTCTATTTCACTATGTTTCCCACTTTTCTCCAAAGCATACTCGACTTCTACGTTTCTGTCGAAATGGTCGGCTATATTGTTTTTGTTCCTTCCTAATATAATGCAAACGTCGGTAATTCCGCTTGCCGCACACTCTTCTACTATATATTGAATACTCGGTACGTCCACTATCGGTAACATTTCTTTGGGCATTGCTTTCGTCGCCGGCAAAAATCTCGTACCATATCCCGCCGCGGGGATAATTGCTTTCGTTACTTGTTTCAAATCACGTTCTCCTCGATTATTCTTATAAACTGAAAAAAACATAGTTTATATTAGAATTATATTCTATTTCGACGTAAAAATCAACCTAAAACTTTATTTTAATAAATTATGTAAAATAAATTGACTTTTGAAAACGAATGTTATAATATATTAATGCTTGCGTGCGAGGGTGGCGGAATTGGCAGACGCGCATGATTCAGGTTCATGTTGGTGACAGTGAGGGTTCAAGTCCCTTCCCTCGCACCAAAGTAACTCGTAAGCAAGTTTATCACACCGATATGTGGTCGTGGCGGAATGGCAGACGCGTACGTTTGAGGGGCGTATGGTTACACCGTGTGGGTTCAAGTCCCATCGACCACACCAAAACCCACGTTATTGCGTGGGTATTTTTATTGGAGAAAATATGACTAAACCGTCGTTAAACTCTATAAAACGCTTCTTTTTCGGCAATATCGTTTGCTTTATTGCCCTATTCGCTGCTATAATCACCTGCTTTTTCGTAAAACCCGATAAAGAATATCTTTCTTATATTGACCTGAGAACTATCTGCTGTCTTCTTTGTATGATGGCGGTAATAAGCGCGTTGCGTAACGTGGATTTCTTCCGTATTCTTGCGGGCAAAATCATTAAAATATTCAAGAATACCCGTTCTGCAATTCTCGCGCTCGTGTTCATAACCTATTTCGGTTCTATGCTTATAGCTAACGATATGGCTTTAATAACCTTTCTTCCGCTCGGTTACTTAGTCCTTACTTCTGCGGACAAAAAGCGTTATATGGCGTTTACGTTCATAATGCAAAATATAGCCGCCAATTTAGGCGGTATGCTTACCCCTTTCGGCAACCCGCAAAATTTGTTTTTATACAACTACTTCAATATCCCGACGGGCGAATTTTTCAAAATTATGTATATACCTTTTCTCTCTGCGTTCGTACTCATATTGACTTGTTGTTTATTCGTAAAAAAAGAACCGCTCGAACAATCCGACGGTACGCCGACAAAAATCGCCGACAGACCGACTGCAATAAAAACCGTCGTATATTTAATTATGTTTGTCTACTCGATAGTAATCGTTTTCAGAGTAGTCCCCTATTGGAGCGGTCTTATAATGCTTCCTATTATAGTGGTTCTCGACAGAAAAGCCCTTTTGCAAGTAGACTATATGCTATTGCTTACTTTCGTGTTTTTCTTTATTTTTGCAGGAAACATGGCAAGAATAGACGCAGTAAGAACTTTTCTGTCGGAACTTATCGGTAAAAATACGCTTCTTACCGCCACTCTCAGCTGCCAACTTATAAGCAACGTCCCTTCCGCAATATTACTTTCTTCCTTCACGAATAATTACAAAGCTCTCCTTATGGCTGTAAACGTGGGCGGATGCGGAACTCTCATCTCCTCGCTTGCAAGTTTAATTACATTCCGCCAATATTCTTATGCTCAGCCGACTGAAAAAGGTCGCTATCTTATTCTTTTCCACGCATTTAATTTCAGCTTCCTTGCCGTGCTTATCGGCGTGTGCTACGGCACATTGGCGATAATCTGAGCATTTAAGTGAAACTAAAAAGGGCGGCTGAGAAAAACTCAACCGTCCTTTTTAATATTTGGCAACAACAAGATTTTTTATTTATTTTCTTCCCTTTCCGCATAATATTCGGGTACGGGCGGAATGGCATTGAACGCATCGACGAGCTTTTGAAGTTCGTGGTTAATTTTTAGCGGATTTATCTTCGGCAAATCGGAAACTTCGAGTTTATCCTTACCGAGCAACGTTTTTAACGCTATCGCTACCATACGGATATCGTACTTTCCTTCAAACAGCGGCGTAATAGGTCTGTCAAGGTGCATCGTCTTATAGACCGCCATCATAGCAGTCCTTACCGACGTTTCCACCGTGAACACTACGTCGCCGGGGAGTTCTACGAACTGACCTATAAACGCAAGATTAGTCGAACCTTCGGGAATAACTTCGGGGCGGTCGGTCATCGTTCTCGGCATAAACTGCGAAGTAATATACGGCATAACGGTAGGTATGGCTATGCAATGAGCTTTGATTTCTTCGAATTTACTTTCGAGTCCGCACCAATACAAGAACTCTTTAAGCGTTTCTTCGCCCGTGCATTTATTCATAGGCTTTTTGACGTACGTTCCTTTTTCGTTGGAGTGCAAACCGTAGAACCACAAAACCTGAACGTTTTCGGGCTGATTAGGTTCGAGCGGTTGCAACGCCGCGCCGTAAGTAATAAACCAAGGAGAACTTACAAACGTGGTCGCTCCGCCTTTTCCCGTAGGATTGCCCGTTTTCTTTTCGAGATATTCGAAAAATTCGGGATAATCTTTTACCGTGAGCGTAACGCTTACGAAATTGCTCTTTTCGGGAGAATACACGAACTTTTCGGGATGTCCGAAACCGTCCGTCTTTTTCGCAATCTTTTCCCACAAAGTAAAGCAACCGCGATTTTCGGTGTCGAGATTCATTTTCGGAGCTTCCGTCATACTTCCGCGAGTAGAGTTTTGAGTCATGCTACCGTTTGTAAAGTATACGATATCATTATCCGAAAGAGCGATTTTCTCGATATTTCCGTTCTTTTTTATTTCAAGAGCGGTTACAGTCTTTTTCTTTCCGTCGAACTTAAAGTCCATATCGGTAACGGTAGTATCGGCTACAAAATTAACCCCTGCGTCCAGAAGATACTTTTGAAGCGGCATAATAAGACTGTGATACTGGTCATACTTCGTACGAAGTATTCCGCGTAAACTTCTTATTAAGTGCAGTTGATGCATAAATCTCGTAGTATATCTGCGCATTTCGATAAGTGAATGATACGGTTGAAACGCGAGCATAGCGCACCAATAATACCAAAGTTGACTTTGGAAGTATTCGGGACTGAACCACTGCTCGATAGTTATGTTTTCGAGTTGTTCTTCGGGCGTGGTCATCATCTTTATCATCTGCTCTTTGACTTTATCGGTTATGCCGAAAGTCGTTTCGTCGTGCGGGAAGAAATTCTTTTCCCAAAGTCTGTGCTTACTGTCGATTTCAAAATCTTTGTTACACTCGCGGGTTTCGTCGAGTACAGTACGACCTTCTTCGTATATAGACGGTATACTGCCGAACAAATCCCATAAACACTCCATATACGGTTCAAGTTCTCTTTCTCCGCGGGAAATATATTCCGTTTCGGGATTGCCGCAAGCATCCATAGAACCGCCGAATACGGGCAGTTGGTCGAATACGGTAATATTTTTACCGGGCATCTGCGCGTCGCGGACCAAAAACGCCGCCGCGGAAAGTCCCGCGATACCGCCGCCTATAATATAAGCGCGTTTATTTTCTATCCCTTCGGGTTTACGGGGATGTACCCTATCGTAGTTTCTCATATAAATATATCTCCTTTTTTATTTATTCTTTATTTTTCGTCTTTCGGATAAGCGGGATTAAGTATGCTTTCTTTCGTAGCTACCGTCTTATCTCTGCCGGGATACATAACGTAATACGGCGGAATATTGTTTACCTTATACAGAAGTTCTTTTTGCATTTCTTTAAGTTTAAGCGGGCTGATTTTCGGCAAATCTTTCTCGGTAAAATCGCCTTTTATCGCGTTGAATTTCATAATCTGCTGCTTGAAATAACGCATATCGTATTGAGCGGGATAAACTTCGATAATTTCCTTGTCGAGCCCAGTTAAGGCGTAAACCGCTTCGAGCGGCGTTCTTACCGACGTTTCTATCGTGAATACCACATCGCCGGGAACTTCCACGAACTGACCTATAAACGCAAGGTTCGTACATCCGTCGGGAACTACTTTCGGACGGTCTTTGCACGTTCTCGGCATAAATTGCGAAGTGATATACGGCATCATACAAGTCGATATACGGGCGTGTTTCAGAACTTCGTCTTTAATATCGAGCATATTGAAATGATACAGAATTTCAAGTAAAATTTCGTTACCCGTACATTCTGCCATAGGCTTTTTAATATAATCGCCGCATCTTTCTCCGAACAAGCCGTCGCCCCATAAAACGTCTTCGTTGTTTTCGCGTTGTTTCGGGAAATAGTCGCGGTCGTAAAGCATAAGACTTATTTCCCAACCCGAATCTTTCACCGTAATGCAACCGCCCGTACCCGCTTTGCTGCCCGTATTCTTTTCGAGCCGTTCAAAAAATTCGGAATAGTCTTTTACCGTAACAAAATAGCTCATCCATTTCGTTTTGTCTATCTGACCTAAGAATTTTTCGGGATGACCGAATTTTTCGTGACGTTTAGCAAGATTTTGCCAGATAGTGAAAAGTCCTAAATCGTCGGTTCTTCTGTTGGTTTCGGCTATGTGTTCGTTATCTCCGAAAGAAGAATTCGTCATAAGAGAACCGTTCGTTACAAAAACGTAATCGTTAGCGTTTACGGCTACGATTTCTTCCTTTCCGTCGACGCGCATTTTTATTGCGGTAGCTGTATTGCAATCTTCGGTAAGTTCTACGTCGTATACTGCGCAACCGCCTTTTATCGTTACGCCCTTTTCTTTAAGCCACAAAGTAAGCGGTTTTATAATGGAATCGTATTCGTTACGCTTGGTGTGCAAAATACCTTCGAGATAGTCTATTCTCCACCCCAAACCGAAACGGGTAAGATAACGTTTCGCTTCGAGCGCGCTGTGATAATGTTTGAACGCGAGCATCGGATGGAAACACCACCACATTGCCGAATCGAAGAAAGGACTGTCTTTACCGAAATATTCTTCTATCGTCATATTTTCAAGGTCTTTTTCGGGTTCGGTAATGAATTTTTGCAACTTCATCGTAGTTTCTTCGTCCATACGGTAGTCATGAATACCTTCCCAGATATGACCCTGATTTTGAATAGCGCGACATTCAGAGTGAATGGGCAATTCTCTGTTTACGTCCACGGTTTCGTCCAAAACGGTACGGGAAGGGTCGTCAAGCGAAGGAATTTTACTACAAAGGTACCATAGACATTCCATATACGCTTCGATTTCGCGTTCTCCGGGACAAACGTATTCCCCTTCGTTTGAAATCACGCCGCAACATCCGCCTACGTCTTTACGCTTTTCGTAAATCGTAATATTCTTACCGGGCATTTTCGCGTCGTCTACCAAAAAAGCCGCCGCCGCGAGTCCGGCGATACCGCCGCCGACGATATACGCCTTGCGGTTTTCTATCCCTTCGGGTGTTTTGGGATGATAAAGAAAATCGTATAACTTCATATTTTTACCTCCTTAAAGTCAACGTTGATTTAATTTCATACAGGTGTTGACTTTTGCTTCTGCTTGTAGGATAATATTCTAAAACCGAAGCGTCAATCGTCAATAATTTTCGGAATATATGAAATCCGACAGTTTGGGCAAAAATAACGGTTTTTAAGGAGTAAATATGGCTGAAATCGTAGAGAAACAACAAAAGGCAGAATACAGAAGCGCAAAACGCTCTCGCAAAATGATACGTGAAGCCTTTTTGACTTTATTAAAAAATAAACCAGAAACGAAAATTACGGTAACCGATATAGTTAATCTTGCCGATATAAACAGAACGACTTTCTACGCTCACTACCCCGACGTACGCGGCGTCGTCGAAGAAATAGAAAACGACGTAATCGACAAAATGATGATTATATTAAAGGATTTCCACTATTTTTCTTTTTTCAAAAACCCCGCGCCCTTGCTTTTACAGGTCAGCAGATTTTTGGAAATGGACGTTGAATTATATAAACAGCTTATCCGTATAGACAGTTCCGATGCTTTTATAAACAAATTGAAAAAAATCTTTACCGAATTTATGGTAAACGACCCAGATATACCGCAATATATCCGAGAAAAGAAAAGTTTCGCCATTCGCATAAGTTACTTTACCGGCGGCATCGTAAACGCCTACAAACAATGGCTCACTGAAGAACTCGATTGTTCTCTTAACGATATATCAATGGAAATCGCGTCTATGATAGCCAAAGCCGATTTAATTTAATAGAACGATTTTTATAAAAAAGACACGCGATGTATTCGCGTGCCTTTTTATTCAATAAGCTAAGTTTGTAACCTACGCTACAATTATTTCAATAAATCAAGTACGTTTTTAACGATACCCGCGGCGTCGATTTCGTGGTAAGCCAAAATATCGTCGCGATTGCCGGTGGGAGAAAATTTGTCTTTTATTCCCAAACGACGGAACTTACAGCCCGCTCCGTTTTCGGCAAGAACTTCCGCTACCGCTCCGCCGAGTCCGCCGATTATCGTGTGGTCTTCGACGGTCACTATTGCGTGGGTTTCTTCCGCGGCTTTAATTATAGCGTCCTTATCGATAGGCTTAATAGTGTGCATATCCAATATTCTTACGCTTAAATTACGTTCTTTTTCGAGGACTTCGGCTGCCTTAATCGCCTGATACACGCAAGAACCGCAAGCGATAATGGTTAAATCCGTACCATCGGCTACGGTTACTGCCTTACCTACTTCAAAGCCGTAATCTTCGGTGTTGTATACGTCGTAGTCCGTACCGCGGTTAAAGCGAATATAGAACGGTCCGTAAGTGTTTGCGGCGGCTCTCGTAGCCAACGCGGTTTCTATTCCGTCCGCAGGGCATATTACCGTCATATTAGCAAGGCTTCTCAGTACCGCTATATCTTCTATCGCGTGGTGGGTAGCCCCGCCCGTAGCGAACGAAGTTCCGCCGTGCGTTCCGATAAGTTTTACGTTAAGGTTCTGATAGCAAATATCGGTATGAATCTGGTCCAACGCTCTTAGGCTCGAAAATACCGAGAACGTAGCTGCGAACGGAACCAATCCGCATTTCGCCATACCTGCCGCCATACCTATCATATTCTGTTCTGCGATACCTACGTCGAAAATTCTGTCGGGATTATCGTTTCCGAAATATCCAATCTTAACCGAACCTTTCAAATCTGCGGTCAAAGCCACTATATCTTTGCGGGCGTTACCGAGAGCCTGTAATTCTCTTCCGAACTTTTCCGTAGTTGCGATTTTCGTTCCTTCGGTGGTTATATAAGGCATCAATTTAGTCATATTACTTGCCCTCCTTTTCCGCTGTGTTTCTTCTCGCTTCGTAATACTTTTGCAAATCGGCTTGGCACGCCGCCAACTTTTCTTCGTCTATTGCGCCGTAGTGCCATTTATAATTGTTTTCCATAAAGCCGATTCCCGCACCTTTTACAGTATCCGCTATAATGCAGACGGGTTTGTCTTTCGCGTTGCGGGCGTATTCGATAGCTTCGCATATTTCGTCAAAACGGTGTCCGTTAATTACTCTTACGTCGAATCCGAACGCTTCCCATTTGTCGGCGAAAGGTTCGAGCTTCATTACGTCTTCGGTGTTACCGTCTATCATATTGTGGTTTCTGTCCACGATGGTAATAAGGTTGGTCGCATTGAAACTTGCCGTAGCCATCGCCGCTTCCCATACCGAACCTTCGTTACATTCTCCGTCGCCGAGTATTACGTAAGTTCTGTAATCTTTGTTCTGAATTTTCGCAGCCATAGCCATTCCGAGAGCTATGCAGGAACCGTGTCCGAGAGAGCCGGTAGACACTTCGAGTCCGGGTACTTTTTTGCTGTCGAGATGTACGGCTAACTTACTTCCCGTGGAGTTGAAACCTTTAAGGTCTTCCTTGTCGATAAGTCCAATGTCCGCAAAAGCGGAAGCTATGGCGATACCGATATGTCCTTTACTTATTATCAAACGGTCTCTGTCCGGGGCGGTATAATTTTTCGGGTCGAAATTGAGATACTTATAGTATAAAGCCGTCATTAAGTCGATTGCACTAAGGCATCCGCCGATGTGACCGCCCCCTGCCCAATGCGTCGTCTGTAAAGCAAGATTACGCAAATCGTTCGCTTTTTCTTCCAGACGTAACCATTCTTGTTTTGTCAAAGCCATGTTTTGTTATCCTCCGATAATACTCTTTTAGCGTTGCGTCAAATAAAAAGGCATCGTAAAAAACGATGTCCTTATTTATTATTGTTGTGTAAAACACACAATACGGCTATAGTAAAGCTAAATTTTTTATCCGTACTGTACATTGTTACGCTCCTCCGAAACGGAAAAACTCTTTTCCGTTTTTCCTTAATTATATTACCATATCGCAGGCTCTCATTTCAAGTAAATAGATACAGTTTATCTATTTAGTTTTATTACGGCTCCGGTATAATCGCAAAATTCTTTTATTAAAGCGTTTCTTATAAGATTTAATCTATCCTTATCCTTTCCGCCGACGGCTTTTCCGTCGATTTCGCCTACGTCTATACATAGTGACCCCGCCGCCGTCATTATAATTTCGTCCGCCGACAACAAGTCTTCTATAAAAAACTCTTTTTCAATGCACGGAATACCGAGTTCTTTACAGATTTTCATAAGATGCGCTCTCCCTATTCCCGACAAGATAAGTTCGTCGGACGGCGGCGTTATCAAAGTACCGTTACTTAAAATCGACACGTTGCTGTGTCCGCACTCGGTTATTCTCCTGTTGCGGTGAAAAATGACTTCGTCGAGTCCCTTTCTGTCCGCTTCGTTCAAAGCAATAACGTTAGGTAAAAGGTTTAACGTTTTTACGTTGCACATATGGTGTCTTTTATCTTCGCAAAGCATCACCTTAGCGGGGTGTGCCATACTCCGAAGTTCCGACGGTTTTATTATTATCCATATATTAGCCTTTATTCCGTCGTCGAAAACGTGTTCCCGCGGTTGAGTTCCTCTCGTCGCCTGCCAATACACGAACAATTTATCCGATTCGACTTGATCTATAAGGTAACCTATCATTTTTTTCATATCTTCTTTCGTTTCGTCGAAATTTAAGCCGATAAGTTGTGCACTTGCGAAAAATCTGTCCAAATGCTCGTCAAAAGCAAAAATTTTTCCGTTGTAACAATAAGCGGCGTCGTATACGCCGTCGCCGAATGCGCATACTCTGTCGTTCATCGGAACGTACATACTGTCGAGTTCCGAATAAGAACCGTTATAAAACCCTATACTCTTCATATTTGCCTCCGATAGAATATAATATGATTTTGCGAAAAAATTAGAATAGAACTTTTATCCCGATAGTTTATAAAACTTTTATATATACTAAAAACGCCTTGTTTCATCAAAAAACGTTCATAAAATCGATTTTAAATCAACGTCGATTATCCCTGAGATTATTTGCTTGCATACAATAGGGAAAAATTGTATAATAAATATATAAACAAAATAAAAGCACAAAGGAGATTTTTATGTCCGTTCTTTTTATAGATGACGACTCTGAATTAAATTATAAAACAGCCGACAGTTTGGGATTAAACCTTATAAAAATGCCTTATACTATCTGCGGTGAAGAACACTACTACGACCTTGGTCGTAACTACGATGCAAAAAAATTCTTCGATACCGTAAGAGCCGGCAACATGCCCATTACGAGCGGTCTTAACGTAGAAACTTATAAGGAGTACTTCGAACCCTACTTTAAGCAGGGCGAAGATATTTTATACGTAAGTTTTTCTTCTCAGATGAGTAGTACGTTTACTTATATGGATATTGCCGTAAAAGAACTTTCCGAACAATACCCCGACGCTAAATTCCGCCGTTTTGACACCAAAGGAATAAGCATGGCTACGGGACTTTGCTGTTACTATGCGGGAGTGATGTACAAAGAAGGCAAATCCAACGACGAAATTATAGAATTTCTCGATAAATTCGCTTTGAGAGTGAACGCAATATTCTCTCCCAATAACCTTTTCCACCTTAAACGCGGCGGAAGAATATCCGCAGTGGCAGCTACGGCGGGAACGATTTTACAGTTAAAACCCATAATAAGACTTAACGACGAAGGCAAACTCGTCAACACTGCGAAAGTTCAGGGCAGAAACAAGTCGGTAAATTATATTGCGGAAGACGTAATAAAACACGCAGAAGAAACCGATAAATATCCTATCGTTATTCTTAACGCCGATTGCCCCGAAGATTCCCAAAAGATAGAAAACAAACTTCGTGCGGCTTTCCCCGAAGCAGATATATGGCTTTATGACGTAGGTCCCGTTATCGGAACTCATTGCGGTCCCGATACGATAGCCTGTATTTACGTAGGGAAAGAACGTTACTTAAACTAAAATTTACTAAAAACCTATTTTTTATCGTCGCCGTTACGGCGGTCGAACGGAACGTACCCATCCTCGATTTCATGTGTATCGCACGTGAAGTCGGGGTTTATTTCTATTGCTCGTTTTAATACACCGTATCCGTATTTTAATCTCAGTCCGTCGAGTTTATCGTTAAGACTGTCGTTTTTTTCGTTATATTCGTCGAATAAAGTTGTCTGAAAACCGTACTCGCCTTCCACGAGATTATAAGTTCCTACCGTAATCATTCGCAAAGGATTATTTGTGCCGAATACGTAGTGTTTTTTCAACAAATTCATAGCGTAATCGGCTATTTCTTTGGCGTCGGCGGTCGGATTTATCAATTTCATTTGCCTTGATAAGTAACTTAACTTATTATCTCTTATTCCTATTGATATTCCCAACGCCGCAAGTCCGTATTTACGCAGTCTGAAAGCTACGACTTCGCTTAAAGAATAAATAAGGCTTTCCGCTTCGGCTTCGGTCGTTATGTCCTTTTCGGTAGTCGAACCGTTGCTTATGCTTTCGGGTAAAGAAGCCGTATTGGCTTCCGATACTTCTTCGTTGTCGACGCCGTTCGCCGTGTCGTGCAGTCTGAAACCGTTCTTTCCGAAAGTAATTCCCAACAATTCTCTCGGAGCGGTAGCAACGTCGCCTATCGTAAATAGCCCCATAGATTCGAGTTTTTTTACCGACGATTTCCCGACGTATAGCAATTCGCCTATCGGCAGCCCCCAAATTTTTTCCTTAAAATTACTTCTGTCGATTATAGTTACCGCGTCCGGTTTTTTCATATCGCTACCGAGTTTTGCGAACACTTTTGTAAAAGACACACCAACCGAAACGGTAAGACCGATTTCCGTTTTCATTCTGTTTCGGATTTCGTCGGCAATCTTATCGCCGTTTCCGAAAAGTTTAACCGAGTCGGTAACGTCGAGCCAACACTCGTCCAAACCAAAACTTTCCACTTTCGACGTATATTGTTTATACAATGCGATGGCTTTTTTCGATAAATAAGAATATTTTTTGAAATCGGGCGGTAAGGCGTACAAATTTTTTGCTTTTCTTTTTGCTTCGATTAAAGTATCCCCCGTTTTTATTCCGGCTTTTTTTGCTTTCTCGTTTTTGGCAAGCACAACCCCGTGCCGCTTTTCGGGATTGCCGCAAATAACAAGATATTTATCCTGCAAATCTGGATTATAAAGCAAAGCGGCGGACGCGTAAAAATTATTTATATCGACGTGTAAAATAACTCTTTCTTTCATAAAAGCGTAGAAAAAACAGCATCGGCAAGTTCTTTTTCCCCGAAATTATTTTTTATTACTATCGTAGTAATATCATAATTTAAGCGATTTTTCTGCGTAGCTACTTTCGCTTTAGCCATAGCTGTATCAACTCCGTCTCTTTTTTCTATTCTCGATATTCTGACGGTTTCGTCCGCATCCACAACTACCACTCTGTCGAAAAACGATAAAAATTCGTCACTAAGCAAAGGTATTTCTACGAACACTTCTTTATCTCCACACTCTGCAAGTAACGATTTTAACCTGTCGAAAATCTGCGGGTGAGCGTACCCGTTAAGTTTCTTTCGCTCTGTTTCGTCAGCGAAAACGAGTTGCGAAAGTAGTTTTTTATTTAATTCACCGTCGGGGAAAGCGCACGGAAAAAGCTTTTTCAGTCCATCAAGATAATCTTCATCCGATAAAAGCTCCGCATTGATTTTGTCACAGTCCAATACGATTTTGCCGTTTTCTTGCAAAATTTCACCGACAAGACTTTTTCCGCTACCTATCGTCCCCGTAATTGCGGTGATCATTATTTCGCCTCGTACCAATTTTTGCCGGAAGCCACGTTGACTATCAAAGGTACTCTCAATTTCACTACGTTTTCCATAGCCGATTTAAGTAATTCCTTGACCTTTTCTTCTTCTTCCGCCGGGACGTCAAGTATAAGTTCGTCGTGAACCTGTAAAATAAGTTTCGATTTAAGATTATTTTTCTCCAATTCGCTCTTTACTTTCAACATAGCGAGCTTAATTATATCGCTTGCACTTCCTTGCAAAGGCATATTCATAGCCGCTCTTTCGCCGAAAGCTCTCACAGTGTACTGGCTTGAAGTAAGTTCCGGAAAATATCTTATTCTGCCGAGCATCGTCCGTAAATAACCTTGTTCTTTCGCCACCTTTATATTGCCGTTCATATATTCCTTGACGGCGGGATAAGTCGCGAAATATTCTTCCATAAATCTTTTCGCCTGATAGTTGGTTACGTTCGCGTTTTTAGCAAGTCCGAAACTGCTTATACCGTAAATTATGCCGAAATTAACGGCTTTTGCGGAAGAACGCATAACGTTCGTAACTTCGTCGAACGGCACGCGGAAAATTTTACTTGCGGTCGTGGCGTGAATATCTTTCCCTTCGTTAAAGGCTTCTATTAAATGAGCGTCCTGCGAAAAATGCGCAAGCAATCTGAGTTCTATCTGCGAATAATCCGCACTTACGAGTACGCAACCGTCGCTCGGCACGAACATTTTTCTTATTTCACGTCCTTCTGCCCTTCTTACTGGAATATTTTGTAAATTCGGTTCGGTAGAAGAAAGTCTGCCCGTCGCAGTAACGTTTTGCTTGAAACAAGTATGGACTTTGCCTGTAGTCCTGTTTATAAGTCCGCGCATTCCGTCTATATAAGTCGATTTAAGTTTGGTAAGCTGTCTGTATCTTAACAAAACTTCGGCTATCGGATGTTCCAACTCTTCGAGAACTTCCGCATTTACCGAGAATCCCGTCTTATTCTTTTTTGAATGGGGCAAACCGAGCTTTTCAAATAAAATCGACGCAAGCTGTTTGTTGGAATTAACGTTGAATTCTTCCCCTGCCAGTTCGTAGACCTTCTTTACGAGTCCTTCGATTTCTTCCGTATACATAACGTCGAGTTCGTTAAGAATATTTATATCGATACGGAATCCGACTCTCTCCATATCGAAAAGGCACTTTACAAGCGGAAGTTCGAGTTCGTCGTATAACTTAGTCAATTCAAGCTTATCCATTTTTTTGTCAAGCTCCGAGTCGAGCCTGTACATACTCGCCGCAACGACTTTTTCGGAATATCCGTACGCCGACAATAACTGCTTTACGTCCTTAACGTTCCTGCCCGGCGATAACAGATACCCTTTCAACGATAAATCGCTGTACGGCGGATTAAGTTCGCACTTGAATTCCGATAGTACGGTCATAAGCTGTTTTGCGTCGTAAACTATTTTTTTGACGCTTCCTTCAAAGACGGAACGCATGGCTTCCACTATCTCGTCTTCGGTAAGTCCCGTTCCGAATAAATTGTTGCTAATATTAACGACGTAGTTTTTTTGCCCGTCTGAAAACGATATTTCACTGTCCCAGCTTATTGCGATTTTTCCCTGTTTTTTTACTTCGTTTATAGCTTCGGCAAGCGAATTTTCGTCGTCGATTTTAACTTCTTCCGTCGCTATATCCTTATCGGAAACGCCCGTTTCTTCTTCTGAAACGTCGAATTTGAACCTGTCTATCAGTTTCTTGAAATCAAGTTTTTTCATCGTTTCGTACGCAATTTTAGAAAGCGGATACGAGAATCTTATATCATCTAAGTTACAAATTAGGTCAATTTTTGTATCAATTGTAGCTAACTGCTTCGACAAATATACTAATTCTTTGTTGTTTTCGAGCTTTTCTCTTAGTTTCCCGACAACCGAGTCTATGTTAGCGTAAATATTGTCGATATTGCCGAATTTAGCCAATAAGTCGGTTGCCGTTTTTTGTCCCACTCCGGGTGCTCCGGGGATATTGTCGGAACTGTCTCCGGCAAGCCCTTTATACTCTATTATTTGTTCGGGCGTAAAGCCTTCGAGTTCTTTCAAAACGGCGGGCGTATATTTAATTACGTCGCTTACTCCGCGCTTAGTTAAGAACACTGTAGTTGTGTCGTCGATAAGTTGAAGGCTATCTCTATCACCCGTTACTATTATCGTTTCGTCGTCGAATCTTTTCGCAAGCGTTCCTATAACGTCGTCGGCTTCCGCCCCTTCTTTGAAAAGAATTTTTATTCCCATCTTTTCAAGCAGGTCTTTCAGTATGGGTATCTGTACGGCGAGTTCTTCCGCCATAGGTTTTCTCGTCGCCTTATATCCGTCGTACATATAGTGTCTGAATGTTTTTGCCTTGCAGTCGAACACGGCACATATATGCGTAGGCTTTTCTTCAGCAATAAGTTTCTGCAACATAGCCGTGTACCCGTAAATTGCGTTCGTGTACGTTCCGTCTACGAGCTGTAACGGCGGAAGAGCATGGAAAGCTCTGTTTACAAGGCTGTTGGAATCTATAAGTATTATTTTGTTATTATTCAAGTTGCATCTCCCCGAATTTTATCCAGTTCTTTTTACGCATAAACTCGCTAACTCCGAGACTTACGCCGGCGGGTATTACGAACAGACAAAGTATTATTCCCAATACGTATTTCCATACCGCTATATCGTACGCCTGGCAAGCGTCGATTACTCCGAACACGCCGACAAGTCCGCTCGTACCCATTCCTCCGCCCGCCGCGGTACAACGCATATCAAGAAGTACAGCTACGAGTCCGCTTATCGCACTCGCTATTATTTCAGGCACCATAATAAGCGGATGTTTCATTATGTTCGGAATTTGCAACATACTCGTCCCCAACCCTTGCGAGATAAGTCCGCTCCATTTGTTTTCACGGAAACTTGACACGGCAAAACCTATCATGTGCGCGGCGCAACCGGCTACTGCGGCTCCGCCCGCTATCGCAAACACTTCGGGGTTTGCGATAGCCGTATTGGAAGTGGCGATAGCCACCCAAATCGCCGCCGAAGAAGTGGGCATAGTCAAAAGTATTCCCATAACAACGGCAATAAATATACCTACCAAAACTTTAGCTGTCGTTCCCGCTTCTATCGTAATGACCATAAGTTCAGCCAACAGGTCGATAAGTTTTATAAAAGGCCAAGCAAGATATATTCCGCCCATAGCAAGTATCATCATTCCGAGCGGAATGAAAATTATATCGAACTTAGTCTTTCCCGCATAAAGCGAAGCGATTTCTATCGTAAACAAAGCTACGACGTAAGCTCCTATCGGATTTCCTGGCAAGCCTTTCGTAAACACGGCGTTAAAATATTCTCCCGTCATCGTGCCTTCGATAAAGTTAAGGGCGTACGCCCCGATAAAGCCGGTAACCGCGGCGGCAAAAATAACGAGCGGTTTTGATTGAAGTTTGTACGCAATTCCTACACCTATTCCCGCGCCCATCAGAATTTTAGCCACAGTGCCGAAACCTTTGACAAGTTTTCCGAACGTATTATCTCCTATCCAGCCGCCTATCATACAGATAATGGTACCCGCTATAAGCGTACAGAAAAGTCCCGAGGCCATTCCCGAAAATGCGTCTATAAACCATCTCTTGCAAAGGCTTTTTACACCGTTAAAAAACTTCTCTTTCGTCATTTTTGGTCCTTTAACTCCTTGTTACGTCTAAAAATAATTTATCTTTTTTCGCTTTTTCACGCAAAATTATTTTCTTTAATCTGCCTTTTACCATTTCTACGTTTTCCGCTTTCTCTTTAAGAGTCTGCAAAAATTCTTTCGGATTATAGATATAGAATTTTTCTACCCCGCACAAATAGGCATATTCTTCGAGAAAGGCTATTATCGCTTCGTCGATATCGCTGTCCGGATACAATGCGACGATTTCTTTCATCGCTTCTTCCCTCGATATTCCGCTGTCGTCGAGCAATGCGTAAAAATGACCGATAAAATCTTCTACCGTGCTGTCTATATAATACCTTTTGCCCGCATAATTTTTCAAAAACCGTAAAGCGTCATAGTATCCTAATTTTATATTGCGGTTAATCATTCTCGCCGACATTTGCATCGTTCTGCCAAGGTCTTCGGACGGACAGATAAAATTTACGTCTACCGACGGCATAACGGGCGTTATGTAAGGCATCTTGCTCATTGTCCTTATCGCAATCACCTTATCGTATCCTTTCTCTGCCAAAAGAGAAATCGGCATATTGTTGTATACTCCGCCGTCTATAAAAAACTTACCGTCAAGCCTTTTCAATCTGAATGCAGGGTAATATGCGCTTGCCAAAAGATAATTGTGTAACTTCCCGTACGGAATATCTTCCAAAAACAATTCAACGGGTTCTCTGTCGGAAAGCGAATAAGTCACAAGTCCCAAATCCATTTTTGACAAGCGGATTTTATCTTCCGATATGTGCTTTTTCAAAAATTCCAAAACCTTTTCGGTCGGAATTCCTAAATTTTTAATGATTTTTAACGCTTGCTTCGTCCAGTACGCGACGGTATCGCGGTTCAACTCTTTATTGTAAAGTTTTTCCACTTCTATATCGTCGAAATCGGTAAACATACTCGGAGTAACGTGAGTCCACATTTCCATAAGCGACTCATATCCACCGTCCTGCGTTACCAACGCCGCATTTATTGCACCGATGCTTGTGCCGACGGCTCCGTCGAAAGTATAACCGTTGTCGTAAAGAGCTTTTATTGCTCCGCAATGGAAAGCTCCTTTCGCTCCGCCGCCCTCTAATACCAGACCCGTTTTCATCTTACTTCGTAATTATACGGAATTCGAACGAATAATTGCCTCTCGGTATCTTATACCGCGGTTTCAACGTAGCGATAGCGGGCGTATCTCCTCCTACGCCCCTTTGTTTTCCGTCGATGTATACGGTGTAATAATCGTTCTTCTTTCCGTTAAGTTCGTGCAAATGCTGCACTTTTTCAAGGTCTTCCATCGAGTATTCCTGAACGCTGAATTCAAACGGCGTACCGCTTGCCAGAACGATAATTCCTTCGTTGTCGTTACCTAAATTAAGGAATCTTGCGTCGGTATGGTTGCCGTTTTCTTGGGGGTAAAGATACTCGTGGTTAAAATCTGACGCTACGCCGCAATATCTCTTCAACACGGCGGCGTCGTTTCTGTCGCAATGGTTTTCGTGAGCTCCGCGAGCGTAAAAATCTACAGCCTTAACTTCTTCACGTAAAGCGAAACTAAATCCGTAACGGATAAGTTCGGTCTTCGCATGCAACTTCATCTTAACGTTTATAGCTTCTTTGCCTATCGCATATTCGGTGGTAAGTCCGCTTACGTAAGCCATATTCCACAATACGTTTATAGTGACGATACCGTCGTTTTCGCTGACTTTGATTCCTTTCGGACGCATTTTCTTTTGTGCGTTGTTGAATTTGTACACGCCCATTATGGTCTTGACGATGTCGAGATTAACCTGCGCCCAACGGTCGTTGTCGATAGTCGGACGGCAGAAATTCGGCAATAACGGTTTGCGGAGTTTTTCCGAACCGTTTACAGATATGCTCGTTATTGCGCCCGTGGCTTTATCCATAATTACCTGCATATCGCCGCTGTTTACGGTTATTTCCCATTCGTTTTCGGCATAAGTTGCACCGCCTTTGAGGTCTGCAAGTTTGAAATCGGTCGGCTTAACCAAAAACTGCTCATACGCGACTACGTGACCCTCGGGCAACACGCCCATTTTTTTAGTAAGGCTCAATTCGGCTACGACGTTTATTTCTCCGTCGAAATCGGGAACGGAAATCTTATATTCGAAAACTTCGCCCGCTTCCGTAGAAGGAAGAATTACGTCTTCGTCCTTTATTAACGTTCCGTCGCCGTAGTAAGAAACTTTAAGGTTGTATCCGCCGATATTAAGGAACATATAACCGTTCTTAACTTTCAATACGCCGTCTTCAAGCGTAAATTCAGGCATCTGGTAAACCTTTCTTACTTCGTACAACGCAGGATTAGGCGATCTGTCCGCACGAACTATTCCGTTGAAAGCAAATCCGCCCGCGTTGGGTTTATCTCCGAAGTCGCCGCCGTAACGCCATTCGGTCACGCCGTTATTGTCGTGCTTTATGCTTTGGTCGGCAAAATCCCATATAAATCCGCCTGCCAAACGGTCGTACTTTTTGAACTCTCTCCAATAGTCGGCGAAGTTACCTAAACTGTTCCCCATACAATGGGCGTATTCGCATTCCATATACGGAAGATTTTTATATTTTTCGGGTTTATAAACCGAGCCGAAAGGTCTGAAAACGGTAAAGAAGCAGTGCGTCACTTTTTTGTTTTCTCCGATATCGGGCATCTTTTCGAGCGGTGCGTACATTTCGCTCATTACGTCGCTTACTTCGCCCGTTACGTCTTCTTCGTAGTGAACGAATCTCGTGTCGTCTATTGCGAGAACGGCTTTTTTCATTTCTCTGAACGCATTGCCGAAGCCCGCTTCGTTACCTAAGGACCAACTCACTATACAAGCGTGATTTTTATAAGAATTAACCATATTGCGGACTCTGTAAACGCATTGTTCCGTCCAAATTTTACTGCTGTTCGGTATCATAAAACTTAATCCGTGCGTTTCCAGATTATTTTCGCACATCACCAAAATACCGAGTTCGTCGCAATATTCGTAAAAAGCTCTGTTGTTCGGATAATGGCTCGTTCTTATTGCGGTAATATTATTTTTTAAGCACAATTCCAAATCGGCACGAATTTTTTCTTTCGGCACGGCGTGACCGTATTCGGGATGGAATTCGTGTCTGTTTACGCCGCGGAACTTCAACGGTTTTCCGTTCAGCAAAATAAACGGTCCTTTGCCGTCTATCATCGGCACGATTTTCACTTCTCTGAAACCGTACTTGCATTTTCTGCAATCTATTTCTTCGCCGTCCTTGTAAAGTCTTAGTTCCAAATCGTACAATACGGGAGTTTCGTGTGACCACAATTCGGGATTTCTTACGTCTGCGGCTAAACAGAGATTAGATTTTTCAACGTCGAATTCGCCCGAAGTAACGATTTTTCCGTCTTTTTTAAGAGTTATCGTAAGTTTACAATTTTCATAATCGCCGTTAATCTTAACGCTTACTCTCAAATCCGCCAAAGTACGTTTTTCCTTAAAGTAGCTTCTCGCAAAAAAGTCAGCTATTTCGGTACGGGGTTTTTCTATCAAATATACGTCACGGAAAATACCCGATATCCTCCACATATCCTGGTCTTCGAGATAACTTCCGGTGCAGAAACGGTAAACTATTACAGTAAGTCTGTTGTTACCGTCGGTTACGAAATCGGTCACGTCGTATTCCTGAAAATCAAAAGTATCTTCGCTGTATCCGACGAACTTTCCGTTGACGTAAACTTCCGCGCAGGAATTGACTCCGCCGAAGTGTATAAAGTATTTACGTTCGGTTTTATTCAATTCAAACTCCGTAACGTAAACTCCGACGCTGTTCAGCTTTTCTTTGACCTTCGGAACAAGCGGTAAAAGCTTAGCTTCCAACGCATACGGATAAACAATATTCGTGTAAATAGGCGTATCATAACCTTTTATCTGCCAATTGGACGGAACGGTTATTTTGTCGAACGAAGAATAGTCGTAGACCGCACTTTCGATTCCGGCGGGAACGTCTTCGACTTTTGCGAACCACTTAAAATTCCATTCGCCATTTAACAAACGAGTTTTTTCGTTGCCGCTTATATCAATAGGGAACCCGGCAGCGTATCTTTCTATCGAGTTCACGTTGTACACTTTTTTGTCTTTATGGAAGGTTTGCATTTCTATTCTCCTCATACGAATAATGTTTACAGTTTAACATATCCGAACTAATTTTACAAGACAAACGAGCATTTTATTTATTTTATCAAATAAAATATATTATGTTAAAATTGTTTTCAACGTTAATCGGTGGCGTGGGCGTTTTCGTCTTTTCCGTTTATCTTATAAACAAAGCTATGTCGGAAGAATTGCTCAACAAATCCGATAAAATCGTAAAACTGACCGATACCCCGTTAAAAGCTCTTCTCGTCGGACTCGTTTCGAGTGCGCTTACGCAAAGCTCTTCCGCAATAAACGGTATAGCGGTTCAGCTTGCCGATAAAAATTTGCTGACGAAAAATAATCGTTATTATCTCGTGATGGGTACTAACGTAGGCACTACTGTAACGGCGTATCTTGCTGTCTTAGGATATATCGACGCGGCTACTTTCTTCCTTACCATTATGCCTATAGCGGCTATTATTCTTGCCGTATCAAAAAACGAACGAGTCGTTCGTCGAGCTTTTTTTGTATGCTCTTTCCTTATGATTTTTATCGGAATCAATATTATTTCGGAGGTCGTACCGAATATTATATCGAAAATAGATATAACGTCGTTCACCGACGGAAACAAACTGAAACTGCTTCTTTTGTCCACTCTCGTCACAGCCGTGTGTCAAAGTTCTTCCGTCATATCGCTCATTATAGTAATGCTCGGTCATTCCAGTGCGGTAAGTATAGATAACGCTCTCTTTCTAATCATGGGAGCAAATATCGGCACATGTGCGACGGCGTTTTTAGCCGCCGTCGGAAAATCGAAAAAAGGTAAAGAAGTGGCTATATTCAATCTTCTTTTTAACGTAGGCGGAGTAGTCGTGTTTTCGTTTGCTTACGCGACCAGACTACTTAACAGCTTTATCAATTTATCTGTATCTACGGATACAAAGATTGCTTTATTCCACACGCTATTTAACGTTATTTCGATACTATTTACGATACCTTTTACGGTAGAATATAAACAAAAAAAGAGTAAAACAAAACCGACTTAAAAGTCGGTTGTTGCTTACTTATTCAAAAGGTTTTTTATCCTTCGCATCGCTTCTTTCGTGTTCTCTTCGGTATTGAAAGCGGTGAGTCTGAAATACCCTTCTCCGCATTCTCCGAAGCCGCTTCCGGGGGTACCCGCTACCTGACATTCGTTCAGCAACAAATCGAAAAATTCCCACGAAGTCATACCGTCGGGACATTTAAGCCAAATGTATGGGGAATTTATTCCGCCCGTAAAATAGACTCCGCATTCTTTCAACGCTTCCGCCATAATTTCAGCGTTGTTTTTATATATCTTTATCGTATTTTTTACAGCTTCGAGTCCGTCTTTCGCAAACACGCCTTCAGCTCCGCGTTGCACGACGTAGCTTACTCCGTTAAACTTCGTCGTCTGCCGTCTTAACCACATTTTGTTAAGGCTCATTCCGTCTCTTATTAAAGCGGTCGGCACGACGGTATAACCGCATCTCGTACCCGTAAATCCCGCCGTTTTTGACAAGGAGCAGAACTCTATCGCGCAGGTTTTCGCACCGTCAATTTCGAATATGCTTCTCGGCAAATCTTCCGAAACAAAACTTTCGTACGCCGCGTCGTAGAGTATAATTCCGTCCCTTTTCGCTACGAAATCTACCCATAATTTCAATTGTTCGTAGTTATAAGCTGCTCCCGTGGGATTGTTCGGAGAACACAGATAAAAAATATCCCCTTCGGTATTTTCGTCGGGCAACGGCAAAAATCCGTTACTTTCGTTGCCTTTTACATAGACTATCTTTCTTCCGCGCATAACGTTAGTGTCGACGTACACGGGATAAACCGGGTCAGGCACGCAAATAACGTTGCTATCGTCGAATAAGTCCGTGATATTCGCTATATCGCTTTTGGCTCCGTCGGATATGAAAATTTCATCGACTCCGACATCGGCACCGATTTCATTGCGGTAATACGCCGCTATCTTTTCTTTAAGAAAAGCGTACCCTTGTTCGGGTCCGTACCCGCGAAAAGTTTCTTTTTCTCCCATCTCTTTCGACGCCGAAACGAGTTTTTCCACGACGGGTTTTACCAAAGGTTGAGTAACGTCGCCTATTCCCATTCTTATTACCGTTTTGTCGGGATTAGCTGCTAAAAAAGCGTTTATTTTCTTCGCAACGTCGGAAAACAAATAACTTTCTTTAATGTTTGCATAGTTACCGTTTATTTTTGCCATCAGATATCTATTTCTCCTTCAAAGTTCTTTTCCACTGCACCGCTTATATAGTAGTCGCCGTCTTTGACATAACAAATAAGGTTCCCGCCAGGAAGGCACGTTACTGCACTGTCTCCGACGTACCTTAATTGCCTGCACACGGCGAACGCCGCCGTCGCACCCGTTCCGCAGGATAACGTTTCTCCGCTCCCGCGTTCGCAAACGCGCATACATATAACGCCGTTGGCAATGTCTTTTTTTACAAACTCAACGTTTACGCCGTCGACGAATATTTCGTTTTTTCCGATAATTTCCCCTATCCGCTCCAAATCTTGCGGAAATTCTTTTACAAAGGTTACAAAATGCGGATTTCCTGCGTTTGCGCGGAACCCGATATATTTTTTACCGCAACTTTTTACCGTAACAGCCGAACTCTCAACCGTCACTTTTCCGAGATTTGCCGTTGCACATACGGCTTTACCGTCGTTTATTTTTATTTCTACCGACTTAATTCCCGAAGCGGTTTCCACTGAAAATTTCGTCTTTTCGATACCGAGATTTTCGTAAGCGTATTTTCCAGCGCACCTTACGGCGTTGCCGCACATAAGTCCTTCGCTTCCGTCTGCATTGAATATTCTCATGGCTATATCGGCTTTGTCGCTTTTGTCGATAAGCACGATACCGTCCCCTCCGATTTTTCGATACGGATTAGTGAGTAGTTTTGCTAACTTCTGCAGGGCTTCTACCTTTTCTATGCTGTTGTTTATAAATATATAGTCGTTACATAAACCGTTCATTTTAGTGAATTTCATTATAGTCCTCCACTAAAATGTATTGTTTATATATATAATTTATTCTGCTTTGGGCTTAGGTTTGTAAACTATTCTGCCGCAATGAGTGCACTCCGCAAGGTCGTACGGATTGACGAGTTTTTTACCGACTTCGATGGATATATCCATACCGCATCCGCCGCAACAGCCTTCATTGTAAGGGACAAGGGCGGGCATCTTTTTGTTTTTGCGAAGTTCCTGATACTTTTCAAATAATTTTTTATCTATATCAAGTTCCAATGTTTTTCGCATCTTTACGTAAGGTTTCGCCTTTTCGAGCATATCGGCTTCTTTCTTTTTAAGTAATCCGTTCAAATGTTTGAAGTCGTTATTCAGCACTTCCATCTCTTCGTGCAAACGTTTGTTTTCGTATGCGATTTCGTCTTCTTTTTTTACGGCTTTGGTAAGTTCTTTGCCGAATTCAGTTACTTTTGCTTCGTAATCGACAAATACTTTTTCGATTTTCGCAAGCTCTTCTTCCGTAGCGACGGCGTTCGCATCGAAACCGTTCCACTCCGAACCGCTCTTCACGAGTTCGTCGATGGTTTCGGAAAGTTTATTTATAGTAGCAAGAGTATTGTCCAATTCTTTACTAAGACCGATAAGGGTGTTCTTTTTTTCCTCGAAAGCCTTTTTGCAACGCACCAACAATTCCCTTTCTTTGGACTGCTGATACTCTCTTTCGAGCCTATAAACGACAATATCGGTTTTCTGATATTGCAACATTTTATCTAATTCCATATTTCACCTCTCCTGTTATATGTGCTACGAATAGATTCAGCCGCATAAATCGGCGTACCCGTTAGCTTGTTTTTTAATACTTTTTTTATAAGCGGCATAAAAAACGCTTCGCTTTCAAAGTGTCCAACTTGTATTATAGCATAGTCTAAGTCTTTTGCCAACCGCGTTACGTTATATTTAACTTCCGACGTCACAAAAACGTCCGCACCGGCGTTGAAAGTCGCCCACGTATCGTCTTCATTCCCGCCGGCACCGTTAATTACCGCAACTTTCGATATCTTTTTATCGAGATTACCTACGGTAATAACGTTATCGTCGTCAAAAACTTCCGAAATATACTTAGCGTACTCACGCAACGTAATTCCTTTATTGAAAGAAACGTTTCCCATTCGTGCCGACTGTAATCCGTCGATAGTCCATACGTCGGAAAGTCCCATTTTTTCGGCGACGTAATCGTTAAGTCCGCCGATAGTAAAGTCTACGTTCGTATGCGCGGAATAGATAGCTATATCGTTCTTTGCCGCTGCAATTAAAGTTCTGTTAAGCGGAATGCGATTATCGAGTCCGCGCAACGGCTTCCATATCGAAGGATGATGCTCGATAATAAGGTTACAACCCTTTTCGACGGCTTCGGCTATTACATCTTCGTTTGTATCTACAGCAACTAAAATACCTCGTAAACCGTTATTCTCGTCTCCGATTTTCAGCCCCGGATTATCGTACTCCGCGGCAAGCGATTTCGGCGCGAACTCTTCTATAACGTCCAATGCGTTTTTGACCGTAACCATTCGTTAATCTCCTTATATTCTTCTCTCAGTTCGGGTTGCAGACTATCCAAAGACATATTCTTTTCGGATAATATTTTTTCAATACGTTCTTTTCTGTCGAAAATTCTTTCTTCGAATTCTTCCGTATGCGGATTATCTCCGCCGAGCACTATCTTACTTCTATCGTATTCCGTATTTCCGAACACGCACGTTATCACGGCATAATATTTTCCGTCAAAAATGACGTAATCTTTCTCTATTTTGTAGCCATGACTACATAGATATTCTCTCAAAACGTGAGCGTCGCTATGCGGAACGAGTATATATTTCGTATTCATAGATACGCTGCTCAGGATATGTACTATTTCGTTCCCGCCCATACCGGCTATTACGATAACGTCTGGAATTTCTTTAAGCGTCGTTAAGCCGTCGCCTACGAAAAAGTCTACATTTTCGGATAATCCCGATTCTGCGATAGCAGATACGGCTTTCGATAAACTTTTTTCGCTTATATCAACGGCAAAAGCCCTCTCTGCATAACCGTGTTCGAGGGCGTAAATTATAAGTTGTCCGTGGTCCGTGCCTATATCCGCAAAAGTATTTACTTTGCCGATTTCTTCGGCGACAGATTTTAATCTTTTGCCAATACGCAACATTATTTATCCAAAAAGTCTTTTAACTTTTTCACCTTGTTGGGGTGTCTGAGACGACGCAAAGCCTTCGCTTCTATCTGCCTTATTCTTTCTCTCGTTACGTTAAACACCTTGCCGACTTCTTCGAGCGTTCTCGGTCTGTTGTCTCGCAAACCATATCTTAATATAAGAACCATTGCTTCGCGCGGGGCGAGCGTGCTAAGAATTTCTTCCACCTGCTCTTTGAGCATTTTGCTTTCGGCTATATCTATCTGAGAAGTAGCGGACTTATCTTCGATAAAGTCTCCGAGATGGCTGTCGTCTTCTTCGCCTATCGGGGTTTCCAACGAAACGGGGTCCTGAGCGATTTTTTGAATTTCCACAACCTTACTTTCGGGTATGCCCATAGCTTCGGCTATTTCCGACTGGGTAGGTTCTCTACCGAGTTTTTGCAACAAAGTACGGCTTACTTTTGTAAGTTTGTTTATCGTTTCCACCATATGCACGGGGATACGGATAGTACGCGCCTGGTCCGCCAAAGAACGCGTTATTGCCTGTCTTATCCACCAAGTGGCGTAAGTCGAGAACTTAAATCCCTTAGTGTAATCGAATTTTTCTACCGCTTTCATAAGACCGAGATTACCTTCCTGTATAAGGTCCAGAAACTGCATTCCCCTGCCTACGTATCTTTTTGCGATGCTTACGACCAGGCGCAAGTTGGCGTTAATAAGTTGTTTTTTTGCTTCTTCGTCACCTTCCGCCATTTTTTTGGCAAGCTCCAATTCTTCCTGTGCGCTTAACAGAGGAACGCGACCTATATCTTTAAGATACATCTTAACCGAGTCGTCGATATTGACTTCGTTCATTATCTTTTGAAGCATTTGGTCATTGACTTTTTCGGCGTCTTCGTTGCTCGTGATTTTTATGCCGTGCTCTTCCAACGTGGAATATACCGCTTCCATCTCGCTTGCGTCGAGATTAAGTCTTTCCATTCTATTCAGAAGTTCGTCTTCGGGTATAGACTTTTTATCCTTAAAAGTCTCGATAATTTTATCTAATTCCTGCTTCTTACGTTCTTCTCTTTCTGCCATTTTATACTCCTTAACAGTCCTATTTAGTTTGCGCTTTGGTAAGATTTTTTATTTCTTCTCTGATTTTTAACTTTCTATTCTCATCGGTTACACTATTTAATTCGGTAACCAGCCTTATCAATTCCTTATTTTTATAATTATTTTTTATTCTTTCAACGCATTGACGATAGTATTCCTGTTGATCTCCCACGCTTATAGTTTCTACATTGTCGACAAGCTCTGAAGCCAACTTTTCGTCTTCGACGATATTGAACACGTCCCCCACTTTCGGCAACTCGTTTTTCTCGACGATATATTTCATAAAATACTCTATTACGTCTAAAAGTTTTTCGTCGGTGAAACACTTTTTCAGCTCAGAAAAAGAATAGATATCTACGTACGGTTTTCCGAAAATAAGCGAAGACACGACGAAAATTTCCGCCGCTTTCAACATATCGGTGGGCTCGTTATCGACGATTTTAGACTTTTCTTGCGTGCTTGCAGCCGATTTTTGCGTATTTTCGACTTGTTCGGATTGTTTTATAATAACGTCTTGTTTAAGTCCGCTCTTTTCGGCGACGGCTTTCGCATATACGCCTTTTTCTACGGTGTCGAGTTCGCTCAACACGTCGATAGCGGCTTTGGCGTACTTGATTTTTTCATCGGCGTTATTGAGATTATAGCCTTCTTCCACTTTTTTTAACTTATAGTCGATAAGAGGCAACGCTCCGTCGAGAAGCTTCATATATCCGTCTTTTCCGTATTTTCTTACGTAATCGTCGGGGTCGAGATTATCGGTGAGACATACGACCTTTACGTCCAATCCCTCGTTTTTCAACATGTCGAGTCCCCTTAACGTAGCGTGTTGTCCAGCACTGTCGCCGTCGAACGAAACGTACACGACGTCGGCGTAACGCTTTATTTCCCGACACTGTTCGATAGTAAGCGACGTACCCATCGAAGCTACGGCGTTCTGTACGCCAGCCTGATACAGACTAATGACGTCCATATGTCCTTCGACGAGTATCATTGCCCGAGTGTCACCCTGCCTGAATTTTTTGAAAAGATTTATTCCGAAAAGATTTTTTCTCTTGTTGAATACGAGAGTAGTCGCAGTATTTTTATATTTTGCGAAATCGGGTTTCGGCACGAGAACTCTGCCCGTAAAGCCCAAAACTTTCCCGTTACCGCCGATTATTGGGATAATTATTCTTCCTCCGAAAAAGTCGCTAAGTTCTCCGCTCTTTCCTTGCGAAACGACTCCCGCTTCCAAAAGGGTTTTCTTATCGTAGCCTTTTTTTAACAACGCTTCGGGAAGCGAATGAAAATCGGAGGAATACCCCATTCCGAATACGTTGACAATTTTTGAATTGAGTCCCCTTTGGGCAAAATATTCTCTCGCAGGTTGTCCTTGTTCTTTGAATATGTTGCTATAATAAAAACGAGCGGTTTCGCGATTTATATCGTAAATTTTTTCAATGAGTTCTTTCCGGGCTTTCGCTTCGGGGTCGAACACCAATTCGGGGACTTCGAGTCCGGCTCTTTTAGCAAGAATTTCAACTGCTTCGTTAAAACCGACTTTGTCGTGTTCCATTATGAAACTGAATATATTCCCGTATTTTTGGCAGCCGAAACAGCGATAATACTGCTGGTCGGCTCTTATTTGAAAAGAAGGCGTCTTCTCGTGATGGAACGGACAGCATGCCCAATAATCTCGTCCTTTCCTTTGGACTTGAACGTAATTACCGATAAGCTCTACGATATCGGTTCTACTTTTTATTTTTTCGAGAAAATCATCGGGATAACGCGCCATCTTTACCTCACATTTATTTATTCGACAAAGACGCGCGTTTTCCTTAAAATAAAATATTTATTATTAAATACTTTTTTTGATCGTCGTATAAACTTTGCTTAGTTCCAACATATATTTGACTTTATTGCTTTCGTCTAATTTGTTGAATTCTTTTCTGTCGGGTACAAGCAAATTCAACGTGTCGGAAACAAACTCTTCGCTTGCCGCTATCTCTTTTATCTTCCTGCACATTTCTTCATACTGTTCACGACTGATTTTCTTGTTGTTCAAATAAAAACTTGCTTTCCGCTCCATAAAATAATCCGCATAGGTGTTATGCATAAGTCTGTGTTTTGCCTGCAAAATGTATTGCTTTGCCGCACTGTATTGTTTTGCCATAATATTTTGCTCCTTTGTTTGATACCGTAAGTCTAACACAAAATTTTTCGCCGGAATTATTTTCGCCGAGATATCCCGTACATTCCTATATTTCGACAATTTTCGACGCCGTCGAGTTTTTTCCTTTATTTCAATAAAAATAATCGTAAAACATTGACAAAATATCCCTTTTGGGATAATATATTAAAGTAATCTTCTCGTAGGGGGTGAAAATCAATATGGCAACCGTACACGTTAAAGAAAACGAATCCGTAGACAGCGCATTCCGTCGTTGGAAAAGAAAATGCTCTACCGACGGCATTATCGGCGATCTCAAACGCCATGAGGTTTACGAAAAACCCAGCGTAAGAAGAAAAATGAAAGCCGAAAACGCTAGAAAGAGAAAGTATTAAAATTAAAAAACGTATTTGTGAGAATACGTTTTTTAATTGTCGATTTTTTATAAGAAAATTTGTTTATCCCATTTTTTCGGCAAGTTTTTCTCCGCCCAAGAGATGAATATGGATATGCTTTACGCTTTGGCATCCGTTCTCCCCTTTGTTCGTAATTACTCTGTAACCGTCTTTGAGCCCCAAGCTGTCGGATACTTCGGCAAGAGCAGCAAAACATCTCTTTAACAATTCTGGATTCTTAACCGCCAATTCTTCGATATTCTCATAATGAGTCTTCGGAATCAGCAATAAATGAATTTTCGCTTGCGGATTAAGGTCTTTTATTATTATTAAATCTTCGTTTTCAAAAACTTTGGTAGACGGAATTTCGCCGTCAATTATTTTACAAAAAATACAGTCTTTCATCGTTATTCCTCCAATAAACCGTCTTTATATATTGCGCTCGGAGTACATTCCGTTATTTTATTCTCCGTTCCGCTCTTTAAGTATATTCTAATATAGTATTGCGAATATCCGCAATAGAAATCGTCGATTTTTTCTTCGATAAGAACGCTTTGTTTTACGCCGACGTTTTCTTTAAGGTATTTATTCCTAAGTTTTTCCTTTAATTCCAACATTTCGTTTCTGCGCATCTTTATAACTTCGGGCGGCAACTGCTTAAATTTCGCCGCTCGCGTACCTTCTCTCGAAGAAAACGGAAAAACGTGTATATCCGAAAATCCGACTTTCTTTATAAATTCAACCGTGTTTCTGTGTCTCTCGTCGCTCTCCGTCGGAAAACCTACTATTATGTCGGTTGCTATGCAGGCGTTTTCGTCGTAACGCCTTATAAGATTTATTTTTTCTTCGTAAATTTCAGGCGTATAATGCCTATTCATATCTTTAAGAACCTGCTTGTCGCCGCTTTGTAACGAAAGATGAAAATGCGGACAGAACTTTTTAAGCGAGAACAACGCATCAAGAAGTTCTTCGGTAATTCCTTCCGCATAGAAAGACCCCAACCTTATTCTCACGTCGAAATCTCTTAACGCTTTTATAAGCTCGGTAAGATTAGTGCCTATATCCAAACCATAGCTCATTATGTTTATCCCGGTAAGGACAATTTCGGAAGTTTTGGTAGATAACACGGATACTTCGTCAACGATATCGTCTATCGACCTCGAACGGCTTCTGCCCCTTAAATACGGTATAATGCAATATGAACAAAAACTATTGCAACCGTCCTGAATTTTAACGTAAGCTCTTGTCCTGTTAGCCGAAGACAAAATTCCTTTGTCGTCGTACTCAGTCGGCAAGTCCTTAACGTCGGACGAAAAGCTTTCATCTTTTAGATGATTTATTATACTCTGCTTATTTGTAGCTCCCGCTACGTAAAATACGTTATCTTTTTCAAATAAATCGGACGCCTTTTGCGAAGCGCAACCGCATACGAAAACTTTTGCGTCGTTATTCAAGGCACGACATCTCGCTACCGCCTGTCTTGACTTACGCTCGGCTTCCGCCGTGACGGCGCAGGTATTGAGTATGTAAATATCCGCGGGGACTAATTGCTCGCTTACTTCGTACCCTGTTTTAGCCAACTCTTCGGCAATCTTGTCGCTTTCGTATTGATTGACTTTACACCCTAAATTAAAAACGACGGCTTTCATATTAAATTTCTCCCCGTCGTTCGATTACCAATGTAAGTGCGGATACAACAGCCGTGGACACTCGCAGAATTCTGTTCCCGAGAGTAAGAAGTTTAGCTCCCGCTTCTTTCGCATAAGCTACTTCGTCCGACGAAAAACCGCCTTCACTTCCAATAAACACGCTGATTTCACCGTCGTCTACCGCTGCGTCGCAAGTTTTGTTGTCTCTTTCATATTCATAATAAAAGAATATATTCGTATCCTTAGCTACTGATATTGCTTCTTTATAAGTAATTAAAGGACAAATTTCCGCAAGGCGATTCCTCCCGCATTGTTTAGAACTTTCCACTACGATTTTGTTCAGTCTGTCGATATTTATTTTATCCACGTTGCTGTGAGCGGAAGTAAACGGAACTATTTTCATTACTCCCATTTCGACGGCTTTCTGAACTACGGTATCTATATCTTTATTTACGCCTATATACAAAACGACGGGATTATTCAATTCCGTTTCGTTTTTTGTTCTGCTTTCTATTTTCGCATATAAAGCGTCTTTCGTTATTTCGGTAACTTCACAGTCGTAGTCGTAGTCGTCGCCGTTGCAAATTACGAGCTTATACCCTACTTTGTGCCTGGTTACTTTCACCGCGTGATAAAACTCTTCGTCCCGGAGGACGGCGGTTTTCTTTTCCCAATCAACGCAGTCGCTGAAAAATCGTTTTAAGTCCATAAGAATTCGAGAGCGTCCCATTCGCCCATAACAAGCTCTTTATTCAGTTTGAAACCTGCCGTAACGAACGCGTCTATTACTTCCTGCTTTCTTTCGTGAATTATACCCGAACAAATGAGCTTACTGCCGCTGTGAACGTGCTTATTAAGCCCGTCCGATAACCTTACGAGTATGCCTGCGGTAAGGTTGGCGAGCACTATATCTGCGGTCATATCCTTTTGCAACAAATCGGCAAGTTCTATTTCTGCTTTGTCGAGAACTCCGTTAAGTTCGGCGTTTTCTTTCGCCGCTTTCACTGCTATACTGTCTATATCGCACATATAACAGCTTTTCGCACCGCTTTTTATCGCCGCTATACCGAGAATACCGCTGCCCGTTCCTACGTCGATTACGGACCTACCCGTAAAATCGTTTCCGCTCATGAGTATAAGGCACATTTTAGTCGATTCGTGTTCGCCCGTGCCGAAAGCCATACCGGGATCCATCAGAACTTTGATTTTGCCGTCTTCGTCATAGTTTATCCATTTCGGAACGATTACGTATCGGCCTGCGTCTATGGGGCGATAATACTTTTTCCAGGTTTCTACCCAGCTTTCGTCGTCTATAACTGCGGTGTTTATTTCGCCGAACGGAACGTTTTCGTTTTTGAGAATTTCCGTTAATTCTTCTATCTTTTTGTCTTTTTCGTCAAAACTAACGTATCCGCTTACTTTCGCCGTGTCCGCGCTGTTAAGCACAGCTTCGTCTATGTAATCCCACATTTTTTGATTTTTTATAATGTCGATTACGTCGCTTTTGTCTACAATCTTTACGCCGCCCGTACAACCAATGCTAAAAAAGGCGTCGGCTATAAGCTCGGTGCCTTCTGTGGTGGTATTGACGATTATTTCATACCATTTCATTTAATTTTTATAAACCTTTTATCAATTTATTGTATTTTTCTACTTGCTCGTATTTGGCTTTTGCGAGCGTTTCGTTCATATCTTTCAACGCCGCTTTCTGACGTAACGTCAAGTCTTTCGGGATATCCACGATAAGTTTTACGAACATATCGCCGTAAATATCCTTTCTTAAATACTTGATACCTTTGCCCCTAATCCTTTTTACGGTACCGCTTTGAGTGCCTGCCGACACGTCAAGGTCGGTCGTTTTGCCGTCAAGCGTAGGTATTTTTATCGTATCGCCGAGAATAGCCTGGCTTACGGTAATAGGTACTTCCAAACTCACGTTTACTCCGTCGCGCTTAAACAAAGGATGTTCGTCTATCTTGAATATAAGGATAAGATTTCCGTTCGCGCCTTTGCCTACGGCAGCGCATCCTTCGCCCCTTACTGTAAGCATTTGTCCGTTATCGACGCCGGCTGGAATACTCACTTTCTTAACGCATTGCTTACGTACTCTGCCTTTGCCGCCGCAGTCTTTACACTTGTCGGTGATGATTTTTCCGTTTCCGCCGCACTCGTCGCATATTCTTTGCGACTGCATTACGCCGAACGGAGTACGCTGTTGAATATTTATTACACCGCTTCCGTTACATTTGGAACAAACTTTAATACTGCTTCCGTCCTTAGCTCCCGTACCGCCGCACGTAGCACATTTTTCTATTCTGGTAAAGTTGATTTCTTTATCTTTTGCTCCGAATACGGCTTCCATTAAGGTAAGCCGCAACGTGTACTCTATATCGTCGCCGTCACGGTCGCGACTGTTGCGAGAAGAACCGCTCCTGCCGTTTCCTCCCGTAAATGCAGAGAATATATCGCTGAAAATATCGCTTCCGTTAAATCCGCCGAAACCGCCAAATCCACCGAAACCGCTTCCGTCGCCGCCCATCGTAGGTCCGTCTTCGCTTCCGTACTGGTCGTACGCCGCTTTCTTTTGGGGGTCGCTCAATACGTCGTAAGCGTGCTGGATTTCTTTGAACTTCTCTTCTGCGTTTTTCTTAGTGGCTTCGTCCGCCGTAGCAAATACGTCGGGATGATATTTTTTTGCCATTTGGCGATATGCGGACTTTATTTCGTCCGCACTCGCCTGTTTGGATATTCCCAATACCTGGTAATAATCTTTGTTTGCCATACTTATTTAATATCGTCGGGGTCGACGTTGATGGAAGAACCGTCATCGTTACCCGTATTTCCGTTAGCCGCGTTTTCGGCTTGAGCTTGTTGATACAATTTAGTAAAGATAGGATTAGTCTCTTTACTGAGTTCTTCGGTAAGAGTTTTGATATCTTCTACGGTTTCCGCCTTGTCGAGTTTTTCTCTTGCGGTCTTGTTTGCGTCTTCCAGAGTAGCTTTATCTTCCTCGCTCAATTTGTCGCCCGATTCTCTCAAAGTCTTGTCAATAGCAAGGATAAGCTGTTCGGCGTTATTCTTCATATCAATAAGCTCTTTACGCTTCTTGTCTTCTTCGGCATACTTTTCCGCTTCCTTAACGGCCTTGTCGATATCTTCTTCGCTAAGGTTCGTGGATGCTGTTATGGTAATGTTGTTCGTCTTACCCGTACCCTTATCGAGAGCGGTTACGCTCACGATACCGTTAGCGTCGATATCGAAAGTAACTTCAATCTGGGGTACTCCGCGCATTGCAGGCGGGATACCTGTAAGTTCGAAACGTCCGAGCGTCTTATTGTCGGCTGCCATAGCGCGTTCGCCTTGCAGTACGTGAATATCGACACTGGTCTGGTTGTCGCTTGCCGTCGAGAATATCTGACTCTTCTTGGTAGGAATAGTCGTGTTCCTATCGATAAGCTTAGTGAATACGCCGCCCATTGTTTCGATGCCGAGCGACAACGGGGTTACGTCGAGCAACAATACGTCTTTGACGTCGCCTGCGAGTACGCCGCCTTGAATAGCCGCACCCAAAGCTACGCATTCGTCCGGGTTAATTCCCTTATAAGGTTCTTTACCGGTAATCTTCTTAACGGCTTCGAATACCGCGGGGATACGAGTAGAACCGCCGACCAAAACTACCTTGTCGATTTGCGACGCTTTAAGCCCTGCGTCTTTCAAAGCCTGTTCGGTAGGAGCGATGGTCTTATTGACTAAGTATGCGGTCATATCGTCGAATTTAGCTCTCGTAAGGTCCATATCAATGTGGAGCGGACCATTGCTTCCTACGGTAATGAACGGAAGGTTGATGTTAGCTTTCTGAACGCCGCTTAATTCGATTTTTGCTCTTTCGGCAGCTTCTTTGATTCTCTGCATAGCCATCTTGTCGGTGGACAAGTCGATGCCTTCGTTCTTCTTGAATTCGGCTACTACCCATTTGATAATTTCGTTATCGAAATCGTCGCCGCCGAGTCTGGTGTCGCCGTTGGTTGCGAGTACCTGGAATACGCCGTCGTCAAGTTCCAATATAGATACGTCGAACGTACCTCCACCAAGGTCGTAGATAAGAATCTTTTGTTCTTTGGTTTCTTTATCCAGACCGTAGCTTAAAGCCGCCGCAGTAGGTTCGTTTATTATACGAAGAACTTCGAGTCCGGCTATCTTACCCGCATCTTTTGTCGCCTGACGCTGACTGTCGCTGAAATATGCCGGAACAGTAATAACGGCTTGCGTTACTTTCTGACCGAGATACGCTTCGGCGTCCTGTTTGAGTTTTGCAAGTATCATTGCGGATATTTCCTGCGGAGTATAGGACTTGCCGTCGATGGTTACTTTATGGGAAGTACCCATCTCTCTTTTTATACTGGATATAGTTTTATCTGCGTTTACTACTGCCTGACGTTTAGCTATCTGACCGACGAGTCTGCTGCCGTCTTTCGCAAATCCTACTACAGACGGAGTCGTACGAGCGCCTTCGGCGTTGGGTATAACCACCGCTTCGCCGCCTTCCATAACTGCTACGCAAGAGTTAGTTGTTCCTAAGTCAATACCAATTATTTTAGACATAATACATAATCTCCTTTTATATTTATTGTGCTACTTTCACCATTGCGGGACGTAACACTTTGTTTTTTCTTATATAACCTTTTTGGAAAACTTCAACCACTTTGTTTTCATTGTTTTCATCTTCGCATTTGGCGATTGCGTGATGATATTCGGGGTTAAAGTCTTCTCCGAGCGCCGATATTTCCTTAACTTCAAGTTTTTCGAATATAGCGAGCACTTGCTTATAAATAAGCACCATTCCCGTTTTCGCCTGTTCGTCCACGGCGTTCATACCGCGCTCGAAGTTGTCGAGTACGGGAAAGAACATTTCCACTACGTCGTCGATTCCGTCGTTACGCGCGTTGCGAACGGCTTCCGCATTGCGTTTGCGGTAGTTGTCGAATTCGGCTTGAATACGTTGAGCCATATTCTTGAATTCGTCCGCCGCTTTTACCGCCGCTTCCAATTCGGACGGTTTTACGTCTTCCGTAACCGTCTCTTCCGCAACTTCTTCGACCACGGGTTCTTTATTCGATTCTTTTGCCATTATTTCCTCCGTCTATTATTTCATCCAAAGTCTGCGACACGCATTTCAATACGCTCATTACCTTCGAGTAATCCATTCTTTCCGGACCGATTACTCCGGCATGCCCTATTTCCTTGCCGTGCAACATATACTTCGCCGTGACTATTGCGCATTTGTCTATACCGCCGTTTTCGTCTTTGCCGATTTTTACGTTAAATTCGATATCGGCTCCGTCGTCAATGATTTCCGCCAACTTTTCTTTCGTATCCACTACGCTCAAAAAATCCTTAGTGGTTTCTCTGTCGTGTTCAGGATATTCCAAAAATTTTGACTGCCCGTCCATAAATACGCTTTCTTCACCGCTGTCGGCGTAACTTTCGAGTATGGAAATGATGCTTTCGTATAATTCCCTGAATTCGCGCATTTCGTTTTCTATCAGTTTATCCGGCGACTTAACCTGATTCACCGTCTTGCCGGCGAATATCTTGTTTACCATGGCATTCGCGTCTTTAATATACTGAGAATCGATCGCATTATGCAACGTAATTACCTTATCTCTTATTATTCCGCTGTCGGTAATGATAACTACGAGTACGGTATGTTCGTCAAGGTCAATAAGCTTGATTTCTTTCAAAACAACTTTATTGATGTTCTTCAAAACTATTACCGAAGTGTAGTTAGTCACGTCGCTGATGACTTTAGCCGTACGCCTCACGATGTCTTCGATTTCATTGAATCTGTCGTTGAACGCACTTTCGATGAACGCAACTTCTTTTTTCGATAACGGATGTTTTTCGACAAACTTCTCTACGTAAAGATTATATGCTTTCTTCGACGGTATGCGACCTGCGGATGTATGTGGCTGAATAAGATAACCCATTTCTTCCAACGCCGACAATTCGTTACGGATAGTCGCCGAACTTATATCGTCGAAATGCTTCGACTTAATCTCGCCGGAAGATATGGGCGTAGCGCTCGTAATGTATTCGTCCACGACCGCTTTCAATATCTTCTGTTTACGTTCAGACAACTTTTCGATACTCATTTCCTTCACCGTATTGGCACTTTGGCTTTTTGTTTGTTAGCAGTCACACCTTTTGATTGCTAACGTTATTATAACACTATTGTATCCGTTGTCAAGCGTTTTATTCAAATTATTTTTGCAAATTGAAAAATTTTTTACAAGCGTCCTGAGAAGCGAGTCCTTTATTGCCTCCTTCTCCTCGACTTACTTCGACTCCGTCGACGTGTAAAGCCACACTAAAATAAGCCGTGCCTGCAATATGTTGTTCGTTAATTAAAACAATTTCGGGTTTTTTGCCGTTTTTTGCACAATATTCCCAAACTTTTGATTTATAATCGGAGATATTTCCCATTCCTATTTTCGACTTTAAATGCCGTAAAATAAAGTTCTCAGCTTCGGTCAAATCGTCGTCGTTGTCGATGACTATCGCACCTATTATCGCTTCGAAAATATCGCAGTTCGATTTTCTCGAATGTAAAATATTTTCTTCTGCGTTACCCGCACCTACGCGCACGTACTTCATTATATCCATGTCGACCACGACCGATGCTATCGTGGTTCTGTCCACAACGTTAGCTCTTATTTTCGTAAGTTTGCCTTCGTTATAGTTAGGAAAAGTTTTATATAGATACAGTCCTACAACATATCCGAGTACTGCGTCGCCCAAAAATTCAAGGCGTTCGTAATCGGTGGCGTTTTTATGTTCGTTCACGAAAGAAGAATGGGTAAACGCCCGAACGAGTAATTCCTTGTTCTTGAACGTATATCCTATTTTATTTTCGATTTCGTTAAAGTCGTTATTACTTAGCACTTAATTCCTCTCCGATTTTTTCTATAATTCCGCTTTCGACCATATTTTTCGCCTGCAAAATGGAATTACATATAGCTTTCGCCTTAGAGTTGCCGTGGCTCTTTACGACTATCTTCTGCAAACCGAGCAAAACCGCTCCGCCGTTGTCGTTGTAATCCATTTTCTTCTTAACGCCCTTGAATACGGGTTTCAGCAATAAATAACCGAGTTTAGCTCTGAGTCCGCCTTTCATAATTCCGTCTTTTATAAGACCGAACATACCGAGAGCCGTGCCTTCGCTCGCTTTTAACGCGATATTCCCCGAAAAACCGTCGCTGACCACTACGTCGTAATCGCCGCTGAGAATTTCTCTCGCTTCCATATTGCCTACAAAGTTTATACCTGCTTCTTTTAACATAGGAAAGGCTTCTTTATTAAGAGTGTTTCCTTTCTTGTCTTCCGTCCCGTTGCTTAAAAGTCCTACTTTTGGGGTTTCAACGCCGTAAACGCTTTTCATAAATGCGCTTCCCATCTTCGCGAACTGAACCAAGTTTATTGCTTTCGGTTCGGTATTTGCTCCGCAGTCTATCAGAAGGACGTTCCTGTCGGTGACCGTGGGCAAAACCGGGCTCAATGCCGGACGATTTATACCTTTAATTCGTTTCAACAATAAAACCGCACCGGTAAGAACGGCTCCCGTACTTCCCGCCGAAACGAAGGCTTTCGCGTCGGAATCGGAGTTAAGATAATCATACGCTTTAACTATGGACGAATCTGGCTTGTTACGCACAGCGTCCACGGGACTTTCGTCGTTAGTAATAACTTCCGTAGCGTCAAGTACGATAATTCTCTTTACGTCAAGTGCGTTTTCTTCTACGTATGCGTCGATTACATCCTTTTTACCGCAAAGAACCAATTCAAAATCGGATTCTTTTTCGAGAGCAGCTTTCGCTCCGTTAAGAATCTCTTGCGGAGCATTATCTCCGCCGAATACGTCCAATACTATTTTCATATTTCCTCCGATTTTTTATATAAGAAATAGAGGAATGCCATTCCTCTATTTCAAAAAATTGTTTTCGATATGCGATTATTACTTGTCTTCTTTCGTGGTTACTACGGGTTTTCCGTCGTAGTATCCGCATTTCGGGCAAACTTCGTGGCTCTTTTTGAGTTCGTGACACTGCGGACATTCGGACAAATTGAGCGGAGCGAGTTTCCAGTTAGCAAAACGAGTATTTCCTCTTTGTTTGGATATTTTAGACTTTGGTACTGCCATTGCGCGCCTCCTGTTTTCCTGTTAATTCATTAACTATGCTTGATAATTATATAGATTTATAAGTCTTTTGTCAACTTAATTAAACCTTATTTTTCTTATTTTGCGGTAAGACGTACCGCGTCTCTCGCAATAACGAGTTCTTCGTTGGTCGGAATGATGACTACTTTGACTTTGCTCGTCGGTTTGGACAATTCGGTAACCTGTCCTCTCTTGACTTCTTTGTTCTTTACAAAGTCGAACTCAACGCCGAAACATTCGAGTCCTTTCATTATGTGTTCGCGACCGTAATCGCTGTTTTCTCCGATACCGCCGGTAAACACGATGCAATCGAGTCCGCCCAACGCCGCATAATAACTACCGATATACTTACGGATACGATAAGCGAACATATCGGTGGCAAGAATTGCTTTTTCGTCGCCTTTAAGAGCTTCTCTTTCTACGTCGCGGAAATCGCTGTAACCGGTAAGTCCCATAAAACCGCTTTCCTTATTGAGTATAGTAAGAACTTCTTCGGCGTTAAGATTTTTGCATTTAGCCATAAATTCAACTACCGCGGGGTCAAGGTCACCGCTTCTCGTTCCCATAACGAGACCTTCGAGCGGGGTAAGCCCCATCGTGGTGTCGATGCACTTGCCGTCTTTTATCGCACACAAAGAACTGCCGTTACCTAAGTGGCAAGTTATTACTCTGCTCTTATCGGTTCCGAGATATTTTGCTACTTCGCCGGCTACGAATTTGTGACTCGTGCCGTGGAAACCGTATTTTCTTATCTTAAAATCTTCGTAATCCTTATAAGGAATAGCGTACATATACGCATATTTAGGCATGGTCTGATGGAAGCACGTATCGAATGCCGTTACCATAGGAGTATTCGGCATAACTTCCTTGCAGGACTCTATGCAAGCAATATTCGCAGGCATATGAAGAGGTCCGAGAACGGAATTCTTTTTGCAGATACGAATAACTTCGTCATCGATTACGACGCTGTCTTTGAAATCTTCTCCCGAGTGAAGCACTCTGTGCCCAACCGCATTGATTTCGCTTACGTCTTTTATTACGCCGTACTCCTTATCGGTCAACGCTTCGATAACGGTTCTTAATGCGTCGGTATGGTTTTTGATTTCCTTTTTGATTACGAGCTCTTCTTTGCCTGTGGTCTTATGCGAGAGATTAGAACCTTTTGCGCCTATTCTTTCTACCAAACCTTTACAAAGCATGGCTTCGTTATCCATATCGATAATCTGATATTTAAGGGAAGAGCTTCCCGCGTTTACTACCAAAACTTTCATATTTATCTTTATCCTCCGTTATTAACACTGTAAAGACGTCACGGCAACTACGCCGACAACGTCATCCACCGAGCAACCGCGACTCAAATCGTTTACGGGACGAGCAAAACCCTGGCAGATAGGACCTACCGCTTCCGCACCCGCAAGCCGCTGTACGAGCTTGTATCCGATATTACCCGCTTGTAAATCGGGGAAAATAAGAACGTTCGCCTTACCCGCTACGCTGCTACCGGGAGCTTTAAGACTGCCCACACTCTCTACGAGCGCAGCGTCCGCCTGCAATTCTCCGTCCGCACACAATTCGGGTGCTTTTTCATTGACTATTTTTGTAGCTGTGGCTACTTTATCTACCAAATCGTGTTTTGCACTGCCTTTTGTTGAAAAGCTGAGAAGAGCCACTTTGGGTTCTTTTATTCCGGCTATCTTTCTTGCACTTTCCGCACTCGCTATCGCAATGTCTGCGAGTTGTTCTGCGGTAGGCAAAGGATTGACGGCACAGTCGCCGAATACGAGAACGCCGTCTTGTCCGTATTTACTGCCGGGAGCGTTTTCGGGCATGCTCATAACGAAACAGCTCGAAACGGTCGCTACGCCGGGTTTAGTCTTTATTATCTGCAACGCGGGACGCAATACGTCGCCTGTGGATCTTATAGAACCTGCTACCATTCCGTCTACGTCTCCGTTCTTTACCATAAGTGCTCCGTAGTAAAGATTGTCGCCCATAACGAGTTTTTCCGCAAGTTCGGGCGTCATTCCCTTGGCTTTTCGAAGTTCGTACAATAAATTTATGTACTCGGCGGTCTTTTCGCTCGTGAAAGGGTCGATTATATCTATTCCTTCCAGCTTACCTCCCGCTCTTTCTTCGATTACGTCTTTTCTGCCGATAAGCGTTATTTTCGCTATTTTATTTTCGGTAATTTTTTTTGCCGCATTTATAATTCTCAATTCTTCGCCTTCGGCAAGAACTATATTTTTGTACAGCTCTTTCGCTTTGGCATAAACCTGCATCATCAGTTTAGACAAGATACCCTCCCAAAAACACTTTATTTTTATAAGCTAATATATTATAATGGATATATTCCGTATGTAATTATACTCTTTCTGCGGAAGAAATCAAGCATTGGGAGAACGAGAATTTAAAAAAATGAAAACCGTTGCCATAATATGCGAATACAACCCGTTTACGAACGGGCATTTATACCATCTTCAAAAAGCAAAAGAAGATACCGGTGCCGATACGGTAATCTGCATAATGAGCGGAAGTTTTACTCAACGCGGAGAAGCCGCCGTATTGGACAAATACCAAAGAGCCGAAATAGCCGCGAGAATGGGCGCGGATATGGTAATCGAATTGCCGCTGCTTTACAGTATTTCTCCCGCCGACAACTTCGCCTATGGAGCTATAAAAATTATTTCCGTCTTGCCGGGGATAGAATATCTCAGTTTCGGTAGCGAATGCGGTGAAACCGAACCTCTCGTAAAGACGGCAAGATTTCTCGAAAACGAACCGCAGGAATATAAAGACCTGCTCGCTGCTTTCCAAAAGGAAGGCTATTCTTTTCCTAAGTCGAGAAGTCTCGCTCTTGCAGAATACGCAAAGAATAACCCGGAATATTCCGACGTAGCCGATATTTTGGATAAGCCCAATAACGCTCTTGCCATAAGCTACGTTCAGGCTCTCGACGCGCAAGGTTTAACTAATATCAAACTTCATACGGTAAAAAGAGAAAGCGACTACAACAGCGACGATATATCGTCGCCCTATCCGTCCGCTACGGCTATTCGCTCCGCCATACGAAGGGAAGAATTAAATAAAGTAAAAGATAAAGTTCCGCCTTTGTGTTATAACTTCCTTAAAGACATAAAAACGAGCGGCACGCCTTTGGGCGACATGTGCCTTTTCAAACTGAAAGACATGAGCGGATACGATTTGGAATATTACTACGACGTAAACGGCGGATTACATAACCGCCTTAAACTTGCCGCAATGAACGCCGTAACGTACGAGCAATTTCTCGATAACGCAAAAACGAAAAAGTACACTATGGCGAGATTAAAGAGATTGTCTTTGTACGCCCTTTTCGATATTACGCAAAAGTTTTACGACGAATCGTCAACGTTACCCCCTTACGTTTACGTTCTGGCAATGCGTCGCGACAGAAAAGATATTCTTGCGGAATTAAACAAAACTTGCGACAACGTTCTCGTCAAGTATTCGGACATAGACAAGGTAGATAAATCTCTCCGTGCAATGATAAAACTTGATTTTAAGGCACAAGGAGTCCTTTATATTATAAATCGAAGCACCTGCTTCAACAGAAAAATGATTTTAGTTTAGTTTTTTCTTAAAAACTTTACTAATCGGAGGTCCTTTTATGAGCATGAGCAATCATTGGTGGGTGGGAATAATAGTATTTTTATTCTTCGCTTCACTGACGGTTCACGTCTTCTTATTGAGAAACAAACCTAAACTTTCCTACGCAATAGCTTACGGTATCGCGCTTTTTTTATTAGCATACAAAATCGGCGAATATATCTATTGGCAAGCTATCGGCGAACACTTGAAAATCCCCGTGGAATTTTCGGCGTTAAGCTACTTCGCCTTTGCGATAACAGTCGTTTTTCGCACAAAGAAAGCCGAACAGTTCGGCACTTTCGTAGGACTTCTTACCGGCTTATTGTACTCCTTAAGTTTTTGGATATCGCCACAAAGTTTTTTATCGGATATGGAAACGATTTTCTTATTTACGATGGCTCTGCTTAACCATCACTTGCTTTATTTTGCAGCGATGCTTATGCTGCTTAACGTAAGACGTTATTCCTATAAAGGTTGCTGGATCCCCATCGCGGGTATCGGCGTAATGTTTGGCTATTCATGGCTGATTTACTGTCTTACTCCGTATGCGTCGATTTACGGCAAACCGTTGGTAATTCAGATTTGCGACAGCACGATTTTGTCTTGGCTTAATCTCCCCAAATTGTTCGGC
>CAZUJW010000008.1:36073-62613 GCA_964620655.1 uncultured Christensenella sp. | reverse complement strand
AACTCAAAACCGTCGGTTTTGAACTTCACTGCCGTTAGGCAACTTCACTACCGCAGAGCGGTAACTTCGTTCGACTTACACGGATTAAGCGTTTATACGCACTAAGCTTATGCGACTGCGTTAAGCGCCCGTGTAACGAGTGGTCGGAGTCGAGTGGTCGGACTAACACAAAATGTCTCCATACGAAGGATAAGGCCAATCTTCTTTCGCCACGCGTTTTTCCAGTGAGTCGACGACTGCACGCAATTTTTCCATTGCGGGAATGACTTTATCTCTGTAACCCTTAGCGGCGGCTTCGCCCGTGCCGAGACAGTTTACTTCTTCCATTACGAAAGTAAGGCGTTTATATTCGGCGACGGCGGCTTTGTACATACTGCAAATAGTTTCTATTTCTTCGTCGAATATAGTGTAGTCTGCGTCCTTTCCGTCGGCGTATTTACGTAAATCGTTGGCGGCGGCGGTAAGTTTGTTTATGTACTTTCTTACGCTCGGAATAATGCTGCCCTGCGCCATATCCGCCATAGTGCGGGCTTCGATACGGATAATCTTACAATAGTTTTCGTAAAGAATTTCCTTCCTCGACGTTATTTCCGCAGCGGTAAGAACTTTGTGCCTTCCAAAGAGTTCTATATTACGTTCTTCGTCGAATTTTTCGATAGCTTCGGGGGTGGAACGCAAGTTAAGGAGTCCCCTTGCCGCGGCTTCGGATACCCATTCAGCAGAATAGTTGTTCCCGTTAAAGATTATTCTCTTATGTTTTTTCATCGTGTCTTTAACGAGATTTATTACCCCTTTCGTTATATCGTCCTGCTTTTCGAGATAGTCGGCAAAGCCTTGAAGGACGTCGGCTACTATCGTGTTAAGCACCATATTTATACCCGCTATCGAGAACGTAGACCCCGGCATACGGAATTCGAATTTATTCCCCGTGAACGCGAAAGGCGAAGTTCTGTTCCTGTCGGTGGAGTCCTTAGGAAGTTTCGGCAAAACGTGCACGCCTATTTCCACGTTGCATTTAGCTCTCTTACTGTAAGTTCTGTCTTCTTCGATAGCCGACAGGATACCCGTAATTTCGTCTCCCAAAAACATGCTGACGATTGCGGGGGGAGCTTCGTTCGCGCCCAGACGGTGGTCGTTGCCTGCGCTCGCTACGGAAAGACGAAGTAAGTCCTGATGTAAGTCCACCGCCTTAATAACCGCCGCTATAAAGAGTAAAAACTGCGCGTTGTCGTAAGGACTTACGCCCGGTTCGAGAAGATTTTTACCCGTGTCGGTAGCGAGAGACCAGTTGTTGTGTTTTCCGCTGCCGTTGACGCCGGCAAAAGGCTTTTCGTGGAGAAGACAAACGAAGCCGTGGCGTTCCGCCACCTTTTTCATCATCTCCATAGTAAGCTGGTTATGATCGGTGGCTATCGTAGTCGCGCAGAATACGGGAGCGAGTTCGTGCTGACAGGGAGCTACTTCGTTGTGTTTAGTCTTCGCAAACACCCCTAACTTCCACAGCTCTTCGTCAAGGTCTTTCATATAGTTGACTACCCGCGTGTTTATAGCTCCGTAGTAGTGGTCTTCCAGTTCCTGTCCCTTAGGCGGTTTCGCTCCGAAAAGGGTTCTGCCCGTGAAAATAAGGTCGGGACGAGCGTCGAATTTATCCTTGTCTATCAAAAAATATTCCTGCTCCGGTCCTGCCGTCGTAATTACCTTTTTTACGTCGTCGTGATTAAAAAGTTTCAGTATACGCATTGCCTGCGTATTGATGGCTTCCACGCTCCTAAGTAGCGGGGTTTTTTTATCGAGAGCCTGTCCGTTATAACTGCAAAATGCGGTGGGGATACAGAGTATGCCGTCTTTAATAAAGGCGTAACTCGTCGGGTCCCACGCCGTGTACCCTCTCGCTTCGAACGTGGCTCTTAAACCGCCCGACGGAAAACTCGAAGCGTCGGATTCTCCTTTTATAAGTTCCTTCCCCGAAAATTCCATCGTTATCTCGCCGTCTTTACCGGGGGTAATGAAACTGTCGTGTTTTTCGGCTGTTATTCCCGTCATCGGTTGGAACCAATGCGTAAAGTGCGTCACGCCGTGTTCTATCGCCCATTCTTTCATGGCTTTCGCTACCACGTTGGCTACGTCAAGCGACAGGCTTTCGTCTTCGTCGATGCACTTTCTTAACGCCTTATACGTTTCTTCGGGCAATCTTTCTTTCATCACCTTGTCATTAAAGACGAGGCTGCCGAACATTTCGGTAGTTTTCATAATTTCTCCGCGGTATATTTACGCAAATCGTTTACGCTGTCCAGAACGTAATCGGGTTTTACGTCCGACTTAAATAACATGTCGGTGGTGGTCTCGCCGGTAAGAACGAGTACGCTCGTCATACCGTTGTTTTTTCCGAACTTTATATCGGTGTAAAGTCTGTCTCCTACGAAAGCGCATTCGCTCGCGTCGGCGTTGCAGTGGTCGAAAACAAATTCCGCCATCGGCGCGCAGGGTTTGCCGACAATAACGTCGGGGCGGTGACCGTTGGTAGCGAAAATACAGTCCATAAAGGCTCCCGCGTCGGGCATATCCCCTTTATCCGACGGACAAACGTAGTCCGGGTGAGTGGCGATGTAAATTTTTCCGGCGGTTATAAGATTGGTCGCATGGAAAAGTTTTTCGTAAGTAAGTTCGGTATCGAAAGCAAGAACCAATATATCGGTGTCTTCGTCTATTTCCTTAACTTCTATTCCATAGTCCTTAAATTCCTGTTTAAGGCACTCCGTACCCATAATGTAAGCCGATTTGTAGGGTAAGTGTCTGTTTATGTATTGCGCGGTAGCCATACCGCTGGTTATTATCTGTTCTATCTTCGCGTCGTAACCCATTCTGTGTATCTTTTCGAGATAATCGTATTTGGAACGGGAAGAATTGTTAGTCACGAAATACACTTTTCTGCCGTGGTCGGTAAGAAAACGTAACGTTTCCATCGCCCCGTCAAGGGGTTCTTCCCCCATATTGAGCGTGCCGTCCATGTCGAACAAAAAGACTTTAATTTTGCTTAAATCAACCATATTCGATAATTCCTTCGTAAATTCCTCTGTTATTTATTTCCGCAAACAGCAGATTGTTTTTATCCGCCGCCTGTCCGAATCTTTCAAAAAGTCTGTCCAACCCCGATTTGCTTCTGTACCGAGCGACAAAACCGAGCATTGTCTTCATATCTTCGTCGGTAAAAATAAGGTCGTCTTTTCCGTAAGACGGCATAGCTTGTTCGCCGACGTCCGCCACCTTGTTTTCCGACGTTATTAGCATATCACGGAAATTCCATTTTGTAAACAAAATTAAGGTTCTGTGCAAAAAGCACCCGCATTCGGCGTAATCGGCGGTTTTTCCTTCGCCCGACTCGGCAAAAGCGGTGGATATAAGCCTGTTTATACCGTATTCCGCAAGAATTTCCGCCATTTCTTTACTTAAATTTATCGCAGTCTTTACGAATTCTCTTCTGTCCGCCTTGCCTGTGAGAACATCTCTGCCCCTTTCCAAAGCCCTTAACAAAACCCTGTCGGAAAAGGGGTTTTCTTTACCTTTATAATAAACCGCCGCCCCTTCCGCCGTAAGGCATAAAAGCGTAACGTAACTTTCTCTCACCGCGTTAATATCGCCCGAATTATACTTCTCTTCGTCGAAATACAAAAATTCGGGGAACTTCTCTCCCTTAATAAAAATATCGGGAAAAACTTCCGTAACGTAAGAAACGAACCTGCCTTTACAATTTTTTCTTACGGTAAAGTAGGCTTTCTTCCCCATCGCCACGCAAAAATATTCCCGCCCGTCGTACTTGTCGGCGGGGGTGACTATCGCGTTGTAGTCGTCGTCGGCAGTCAGTAATTTAGCAAGGTCGTAAGCCGACGACAGGTCGTCGCACACAATCTCCACGCTACCCGACGGATAAAAATTTTTTAGCGTACTCAAAAATTTTTCTTTGCCCGAATTAAAATACAGGTTCGTTCTCGTTCTCATTTTATTCTCCGAAATTCGTCAGTTTGAGCGGAAAAAATAATTTTCTCCGCCCTTAACAAGTATTCTAACCTTTCTTTTTGCGTTTAATTCTGCCGATAATAATATATTTTGACGAAATAAATATACTATTGATATGAAAAAACTTCCACGTTCGTTTTTACTTAGACTTCTCGCCGTCACCTTAGCCGGGTTTATCGTCTTCAATTTTACCCTGCTCGGCGACCTTTTCGGGAAAGTTATCGGCGTGTTGCAACCTGTTTTTATAGGGATAGTCCTTGCCCTTATTATGAACGTTCCTATGGAGTTTTTGGAAAATAAGGTTCTTAAAAAGATTAAAAAAGCCAAAATAAAACGCTTTTTATCCCTCGGACTGTCCCTTATCCTTTTCGCGGGGATATTCGCCCTTATATTCGGTCTTGCCGTGCCGTCCGCAGTCGAAAGCATAAAGAGTATCTACGAAAATCTCGACGGGAACTACTGGGATAAAGTCGCCGACGACAGTAAGGTAATGGGATTTATCATAAAACAAGTTAAAGTCATTTACGAAAACTTCGCCGCAAAACTTAACGACTATATGCCGAAAATGCTCGCTATCGCAACCGACGTAATTAAGGTAGTGGCGAATATCGTTCTCGGCGCGGGAATAGCCATAATGATTTTGTCTAACAAGCACGGACTAAAAGTTCAGATAAAAAAGTTCCTTTACGGGGTATGCAAAAATAAGGAAAAAATAAAACGTTTCGCCGCAGTCACCGACATAGCTTTGACTAAATTTTCACGCTATTTAGGCGGACAGGTCATAGAAGCGGTAATTTTGGGGATAGTGTGCTACGTTTGTATGATAATACTAAAACTTCCTTACGCAGCCCTTATCTCGCTCGTAATAGGTTTCGTAAACCTTATTCCGATTATAGGAGCGTACGTCGGCGGAGCTTTGGGGGCTATCCTTATCTTCTCCGTTAGCCCCGCCAAGGCTCTTATATTTATAGTGTTCGTAATTATCTTGCAACAAGTCGAAGCCTTCACCACCTACCCTATAATCGTGGGCAAATACGTAGGACTAAGCGGCTTTTGGATAATGGTATCGATAGTGGTGTGGGGCGGACTGTTCGGCTTCTGGGGAGTCTTCCTGGGCGTTCCGCTGACGGCGTTTTTGCACGACTATCTGAAAATGCTGCTGTCGCCGAAAAACCCGGACGTCATGCTCCTTCCCGGGAAAACCGACTGTTCGTAAATTCCGAAAAATCTCTTATTCTTATCGTCAGTCGGCGAGAAAAGTTATTCTTCCGTAAAAAATTTCGCTTATAAAATCAACCGCCCAAAGTACGGAAAAGGGAATAAGGCACAAAAACGCCCCTATAAACGTAGACATGCTTCGCCTTTCGTGAAACCGCTCGAAACGATATATAGCACAGTATATCCAACCGAAAAAGAACAGTAGTATAAGTTTCGTAATTACGTTGTGTTTTTCAAATCTTTCGGTGGCGGGGAGTTTATCTTCCTGCCTTACTATGGGCAGGGTGAAAATAATTTCCGCGCCCTTTTTGCCGTTGCTTTTAGCGTAAATATCCCCGCCGTGGTCGGCTAAAAACTCTTTGCAGATATAAAGCCCCAATCCGCTGCCCTTGCCGCCGCGCGACTTGTCCGACATAAAAAACTTTTCAAAAATCTTTTCCCTGTCGGATTTCTTTATGCCCTGTCCGTCGTCTTTTATCTTTACGACGAACTTATCCGCCCAAACTTTGCACTTTACGACGATTTTACCGTTTTCGGGGGTGTACTTTACGGCGTTGGAAAAGATATTTTCCACCACGCGGAAAATTTTCGGTATGTCGACGTAAACGTAGGTCTTAGGCACTTTTTTTACGACGACTTTTATATTTTTACTTTTAGCAAGACCGCTTACTTCTTCGAATATCCTTTCAAAAAGGGTATCGGTGTTGACGCATCTTTTCTTACCCGAACTTTCTTTCGACCGAACGCCGTCCACTATGGACAATACCTGCTCGTTCATAGACTTCGCTTTCTGTATAATAAGGTCGGGATAGTCCTTGTCGTCGATACCGTCCTGAATACACTCGGCATAACCCGAGATAGTGGCTATCGGGGTCTTTAAGTCGTGCGCTACGCTCGCTATTTTTTCGTCGATTTCGCTTTCCGCGTTATCTTTTTCTATCTTCTCTGCGAGCATTTTTTTGCGTAAAGTTTCCAGTTCGTCAAGCCTTGCGCTCTTAACCTTTAATCCGTACGTCAAAGGAATATCCAATTCGCCGTCGGTAAGTTTTTTTATAGCGGCGTCAACCGCTTTTTCTATCTCTTTCTTGCCCATATTACGCCTGCCATTTATATCCGAAGCCCCAGACGGTGACAAGATTGTCCACGCCGTGTTTATGTAGTTTTTCTCTCAGTCTCCCTACCGTTACGGCTACGGTGTTTTCTTCTATATATTCGTCTATTCCCCACACTTCGTCGATAATTTTCTGTTTGGAAAAAATCGTGTTCTCGTTCTCGGTAAGGAAAGCTAAAAGTTTGAATTCCTTTACGCTGAGCGGCAGAATTTCGCCGTTTATTTTAACTTCCGAGCGTGGAACGTTAATCGTAAGCGCACCGTAAGTTTTTTCGTCCTTTCTTACGTCGTTCGACTCGTAATACCGCCTTAACTGGGCGTTCACCCTACATACCGTTTCCTTAAAAGAAAAGGGTTTCGTTACGTAATCGTCCGCGCCTAAGTCGAACATTCTTAACTTTTCGTCTTCGGTGCAAACCGCGGAAGTTATAATAACGGGGATACGCGATTTTTTCCTTATCTGTTCGCAAACGTAATATCCGTCGTAAACGGGCATCATAATGTCGAGCAGAACTAAATCGGGCTTAACGAGCTCGAACAGTTCCAACGCCTGTTTGCCGTCGAACGCCTGAAAAACGGAATGTCCCGCTCTCATTAAATAGTTGCGAAGCATATCGGATATTTCCGCGTTGTCTTCCGCTATAAGAATTTTTTTCATACTCGTCTCCCGTGTCGCTGTTTTTTTTACTATACTTATTATATCTCATTATGCGTTCTCGTCAAAATATTTTTTATACGACTTACTAAGGTACTTAACGTCATACTCCGTCGGCTCTTCCGTACCGAAACGGTACTTGCCGTTGACTTTCCACATATTGATAAGCCCTATGCTTATTGCCGACTTTGGGCAACAGAAAGAGCACCTTACGCACCCTATACAGTTGTTTCCGAAAACGAACTTCCCGTTTTCTAACGTAATATTTTTTTGCGGACAGTTATTGACGCAGGCGTTACAGCCGACGCATTTATCGTAGTCCACCTTAAAACGTTTGCCGTTAATTTTCATAAACGGTTGCTCCACGGAGCGGAAAATAAGGCTTACCAAACTGTCTTTCCCTACCTCTAATTTTTCGTCCGAAACGAGTTTGGCGGCGTCGCGGGCGGCTTTCCTTTTAGCGGTGAAATACATTTTATCCGCCATCGAATCGGAGTGTCTGTATAGCATATTGTACGGCATAACGTACATAAAATCGGCGACCGTATCGTACCCTTTTTTCCTTAATATTTTCGCTAACTTTCCCGATGACGCATCGTTGTAATGCAGGCACTCGCCGCCCGTCTTTATGAAAAAGACTTTTTCCTTGCCGTCGGGCATATTCTCGGCAAAACGCAGTACGTTTTCGGGGGCGGAAAAAGCGTGTATCGGATAGGCTATCCCTATATAGTCCGCCGAAGTAAAATCTTCGCCGTTTTCGATTTTACTAACCGCCGTCTTAACGCCGTTATTTATAAGTTCGTCAACGAAAAACTTCGTTACTTTTTCGGTGTTTCCCGTACCGGAAAACAGATATATTATCGCTTTTTTCATATTGCTTTCTCCCTGTAAAACGCTTGTTTGCCGCTCATAAAATACTCTTTCCGCTCCTTACGGTCGTGCGAGTCGTAATACACTTGCGCAAAATACGGCGACTTGCTCGCTGCTATATCGTAGTTCCAGACGTTTTTTAAGCACTCTTCGCACCAGTGCCCGGCAAACAAAACGGTATAGGGAGTCGCGAAAAACTTATGCCCTTCGGAACATTCCCAAAGTAGCGGAGTGTAAAGGTCGCCCTTTACCATAAATTCGCTAAGGCACTTTCCGCCTCTGAATTCGGCGGCTTTTTTCATATCTTCTATACAGAGTTCTTCCTGCGGTTTGGTTTCGTCGAAACCGTGGTTTAATAAATACCCGTTGACCTTAACTTTCGTTATATCTTTCATATTTTCGTAATCGACCTTGCCCCGTTCGGTGTTGCCTTCGGAAAGAAGCGGAAATTCCGCCCAGCTTCTCGTATCCCTTTTTCCGTCGTAAAAGTACGCTTTCATCCTCGCTTCGTCGGAGTTTTTCTCCCACTTAGTCGGCGAATTCGAGTCGGACAAAAGGCGTTTTATCGCAAGGGTTTTTATTAGCCCCGTCGGGATTATTTTCGCTATGCCGTAGTATGGGTGATTTTTAAGAATTTCTTTCCAGTAGTCGGAACATTTTTCGGTCTGATAGTTAAATTCCTTTTGTAAAATCTCTCCGTCTGAAAACCACATTCCGTGAAAATTGCGGGTGGCTTGCCAGGACGGCTCCATAAAACTTTTCGCCGAGCCGCCGATTATTCCGAAGCCGTCGTTAAAGGTTTCGTAGCCGGTGTTCCTATTGCTTTCGCCCGCTCCGATATTGTAGACCTTTTTCCAGAAGTTTTCGGCTCTGCCGCTCATATCGGCAAGAAGAATATTCCTTATCAAAAGTCCGCTGTCCGCCGCCGTAATCCATTCGAGCGGAGAATTAAAACAAGTATGGAACATAAGTCCGTCTTTCATATTGTCGGCGAGCATCCGGGAATGAAGCATCGCAGTCTGCCGCAATACCGCCCAACTTTTAATTCCGCTTTCCAAAACGAGCCTTTCTCCGAAAAGTTTCGACTTTGCGTAAACGTCGAACACGCTCGGCAGTAACGGGTCGCCCACTCGTCCCCACGGGTGAAGATAATTCCTGTTCCCGTACAACGCTACCGTGGATATATGGATAAGTTTAGGCTGATTTTTACTACCCTTTATCGCGTCAAGTAAAGTTTTAACGCCGTAATAGTTACATTCTATCGCCGCTTCGGGCGACTTGTCGGACTTAGGTGGAATTACCGCCGCGCAATTGACTACGTAGTCCGCATTCTCGACGAGCTTATTACAAACCTTTTCGTCTGCTAAATTGCCGCAAACTATCTCTGCTTGCGGATATTTTTTCTCGACCGTCCTTATAAAGGCTTTTTCCGCCTTTTCGCTCTTTACGAGTATTCTTGTGACCGTATCGGGAATAACGTAAATTTTCTCCAACACGGCTCTGCCCATATTTCCGCTTGCTCCTGTCAAAACAATTCTTTTCATATCGACCTCCAACGTCGTATTTTGTTTACGCTTTAAGTCTAAAAAAGAATTTTGACACCGTTATGAATAATTTATGACAATTTTATGACAGAACTGCGAATATGTAAAATTCAAAGACAATGGCATAAAAATAGCGTATCGACCGCTTATTCGCAACGATAAAAAGATTTTGGATAACTTATTAAAGATTAAATAGCAAAACCCGACGATTTTCGTCGGGTTTTGCAATGAAGTTTTATTTTAAGTCAGTTCGCCGAGAAGGTTGCGCTCGTGGAGCCGAGATAAACGATAAAACCGGAGAGATTGCAAGGCATTTCGGTAGAAATTACTTCGGTGCCGTCGACCGTTACGGTGAGAGTTTGCCCTTTGGTAAGACTCTTGGTCGTCTTCGTAGCGACGGAAGAGAAGTTCTTGCAAGCGGTGACTTCGTTGGTCATACCGCCTGAGGGGCAGACGGCAAGCACGGTTCCGCCTTGGTAGGTATAGCCGTTTTCGGTGTCGATGGACGAGTTGCCGCCGGACGTACTTATTATTGTCACTTCGCCGCTTGCGAAAAGTATACCTTGATATTGAGTTTTACTGTTGGAGTCCACTCCGTCGCCGCCGGCGTAGATATATGTTTTGCCACCGTTAAAGGTAATACCTACCCCCGAAGTCGTGGTTGCGTTGACGCCGTCGTCGGTCGAAACTATCGATATATTGCCGCCGTTTATTACGACGAAAGTTCCTTCCAGTCCTTCATAACTTCCTTTTACGTCGATGCTGCCGTCAGATACGGTAAGAGTTCCGTCGGCGTGAATTGCGTCGTCCTTGGAAAACAGCGAGAGCGTTCCGCCCGATATAGTGACGTTGCCGGTGGACGTACTTGCGTTTTCGAGAGTTTCGCCGCCGTTGGCGTGGATCGCGTCGTCGTAAGAATTTATCGTTATCGTGCCGCCCGAGATAATAACTTCGTTGTCGCCCTTTATACCTTTGGTGGAATATTCGCCCTTTTCGGTGTTGCCTTCGTCCATACCGCCGCCCATTCCGCCGCCGGGACCACCCATTCCGCCGACGCTCGTGGTGTAGTTTGCCCAGTTGTAAGTAACGTTACTGCCGCGACTTTCGAGAGCGAACGTATCATAGGAAGAGTTCCAGGTAATAAGATCGGTCTTTATGGCATAATTGTCGGCTTGACCTTGCGTCTGAGAAGACGTGTAGGCGAAGAGCATAAACGACGAGTATCCGTCGAGAGCGTCGAACGAGTAATAATAGTAGGTCGACCTTCCGCCGTTTACGGACGTGGAGTAAGTTGCGTTCACCCATTTATAGTCGGTTTCGTCGTTATAGTACATAACGGAATATTTATAAGTGTTAGAAGTGAACCTGACGTATCTCGTACTGCCGGTCGTTTCCACAGTCTCCGAATACGGAGAATAGCGGTCGGTGTATACGTTCAGTACGGCTTCTTCCGAAATTTCGACGTTGTAGGCGGCGTCTATTCCGTCGCAAGCGGCGTAAATATTAACCGTGCCACCGCTTATAGCGACCGTTCCGCGCTGATTGCCTTTGGACGAAATATCGCTGTTTGTTGTCTTTATACCGTCGCCGGTGCGAGCGATAAGGGTAATTGCTCCGCTCTCAATGGTCACGCTGTCGTTACCTTTAAGGGCGTTGTCTTCGCAAGTCACCGACAAGGTAAGATTTTTTACTTCCAAATCGTCTTTGGTGTGAATACCGTTGTTGTTTGCGGAGATGACCACTAATTCTCCCTTGCCACCGATTTTAAGGTCGCACATAGCGTAGATAGCGGAAGAATAGGAAGTTTCGTCGTCTTCGGACAACGCTTCGCGTGTGTCATAAATGTAGTTTTGGATTTCTTTTTTTGCGGTTATCGTAACCTTATCTCCCGAAAGTATGGTGATAGGATTGGTTTCGCCGTTATAAATTTTTACGCCGCAAAGTTCCAGTTCGAACTTGTAATCGTCGCCCGCGTCTATTACGATTGAGCCGTTAAGTTCTCCCGTCACGGAGCAAACGGTGTCGGCGGTTATTCCCGAAAAAGTCAACGTGTTGCCGTCGAACGCCCAGCACTCGTCGGTGCCTTCGACGAAAGTTACGACAAGCGTATTTACGCCCTCTTCCAGTCCGTCGGGGATATCGGTCTTTTCGCTGTCCGTCTTTTCGGCGGTTTCTCCGTCCGTGGTGCTTCCGCCGTTGGTACTTCCTCCGTCGGTGGTTCCTCCGTCGGGCGATATTGAATCGCTCGGACTACCCGTGCAAGCGGTCAGAATACACAAAATCATGACCAAAGCTAAAATGAATACGATTGTTTTTTTCATAACACACCTCCTATAATTCTTTTTCGACAACGTCCGTGCGAGAACATTGAATTTCGAGATTGCCGTTCCTTATTCTGATTGCGTCGAGCAGAGCTTTTTCGCAATCGGCGTTCTTTAACGTAACTCTGTACGACAGTCTGAACATACTGCCCATATTGACTGTCTTGACTTTTTCCAATTCCGAACGCACCGTATATTCGGAAAATACGTCGTCGAATACCGTTGTGTAATCGAGAGTTTCCGGAATGGTTACTTTTATTATCTTTTCAAGACCTTTCGACGCATTTTTCTTCTCGTTGATTATTGCGAATACGAAAAGAATTATTCCGCATACCACCAAAAATATAGCTCCGTACGCAAGGTATCCCGTGCCGAAAGCAAGTCCCGACGCCATTGCGATAAATATAGCCGCTATTTCGCGAGCCGTCCCGGGAGCCGATCTGAACCTTACCAGTCCGAACGCCCCCGCTATCGCCACTCCCACGCCTAAATTGCCGTTTACTATTGCGATTACCGCCGCTACCGTCATGGGCAAAAGAGCTATGCAGATAAAGAAATTCGACGACGAACCCGACTTATAACACGATAAAAACGCAAATATTACGCCGCAGGCAAGCGCCACTCCTAACGCGATAAAGAAACCGACTGCCGCAACGTTTCCGTCGCTGAAAATTGATTCGAACATAGTACTATACTCCTTATTAAGTTAATCTTTTTATATTCCTTTTTGTACGCTTCCCCGTATTTGGAGAAAGACGTTTTTCTTATATTCTCTTTGTCGAGCAGATCGCACAACCACAGCGGCAACGCGGTGCCCGTTTTCAGTTCCATAAGCACGAAACCGTCTTGCAATAACCTTTCCCCGTCCAAAGACGAATGGAAATTAAGGTTATCCGTGCGGTATCGAATATCCTTATCGAACGTAACCCTCAAATCTCCGCTTCTGTCGAAAAAAGCTTCCCTGTCGTATAAAATAAGCGTTTTCGGTTGTAAATCACCGTAAAACTTTATAAAATACGAAAGCTCTTTCCCTATCTGCGTAGATTGACCTTCTCCGTCAAAAAAACTTTCCGCTTCGCTTTCCTTGCAAGAAACACGCCTTTTATAAACAACTCCGTCGTACTTACGCTTCATTTCGAGATATACGTCCTTGTCGTCTACGTTAAGGTTGTAACACCGCAAACGAAGTTTCTCCTTAAAGACGGGCTTCTCTATCGACTCGCGGATAAGCCTGTAATCGGGCGTGTCGTAGTAAAGACTTTGAATAACGTTCTTCCCGAACGCGTCGGGAACGAGCCTACTCTCTATCTCCTTTTTTACCGCGGCGTACTGCTCCGCCGTAAGTAAATATTTAAGTTCGTACCGCTTAAAAACGTAACCCGTCACGATAAACCGCCTTGTTCTTTTCTTATTTGCTATCAGTTTATCGACCGTAACTAAAACGTACTTAAAAAATAAAAATATTCCAAAAAAATTATGTCGGCAAACCCCCGAGTTAAAAAACAAAACATATTTTATCTGCACTTAAAAAACCGCTAAAAACGTATGTTCTTAACAGTCGTTTTCAATTTTATTTTTCTACTAAATCTTATAAAAATCAGGGACACTCCTTCGTTCACATATTCGGCAAGGTTAAGAAAGTTACTTGTTTTGCAAAAAACAAACAGATACTCTCGGTCTAAAGCTATTTTCTAAATACCTGCTTTCATTTTAATTAAGTTAGCCACTTTACAATAAAAATTATGAGCGTCGCCACGGGATAAATGCCCCTTATAACTCGCAATAACTTGCGTCCGTTCTTCCATAGATAAAAATCGACGCTCTTTCAATCTCGAAATAATTCTTTTCTTGGCGGAATGTGTGATTTTTCGAACTATCCTGCCGTTTTCCGTTACGTAAATCTTCCAGCCTAAAAAACAAATACCGTTTTTTAACTTGACTATCTGCGACTTCGGATTAAGCAACAAACGATTATTTCCCAATATATCGTCCACAATAGTTAAACATTTATTCCCCGTTGCTTTTTCCCCGACTACAGCTATTATATCGTCCATATATCTTACGTAATATGAAATACGTAGTTTCTCCTTTACGCTTCTATCGACGCAATCAAGATAGTAGAGCGCAAAACATTGACTTGATTGATTGCCTTTGGGAATTCCTTTCCCGCTCGGATGACGATAACTGTCTATCACCGTCGAAACGAGCCAAAACGTGTCGTCGTCTAACGGCAATTTTTTTAATTTTTCTTTCAAAACGCAATGATCTATATTATCAAAAAATTTGGACACGTCCGCTTTTACAAAATATCCCTGCTCTCCGTGGCCTTTATAATGCCGTTGCAAAAAAACACTCAACCTGTCAAGGCATTTGTCGGTGCCTTTTTTCTTGCGACATGCGCAATTGTCATAAATAAGTCTTCTGTCTAAAAGCGGTATTAGACAATTATCGCAAAGACTGTGTTGTACCACTCTGTCTCTATACGAAATGGCTTGTATCTCTCTTGTCTTCGGACGATATATCATAAAACGCCTGTATTCGCCCACCCGATACGTCTTATATTTAAGTTGATAATGCAATTGCCAAAGATTTTCTGCTAAATTAAGCTCGAACTCTATTACTTCTTTTTTGTGCCTTTTCCCTTGTCTTGCTCGTCGGTGCGCTTTGTAAAGACTTTGAAACGATATTATGTCGTCATAAACAGGCAATCTTTCCATAGCGTACCTCCGTGCAAAAATAATCGATAAGACCGCCGAGCCTATGGCGCAAAGGACAAAGCATAAGACGTTATCCTTACCGACGGTCAATTTTTCCTTACGAACCAAGCCGTAAGGAAAGGTGAGAATTCCTTTGTTTCAGACACTCGCCGCGATACTTACCGCAATGCTCTCGCTTTTCTCTTTCGATAGAAACAAATCGGGGACAACGCCGTTATTAGTGTTGTTTACGTTGTTGTTGTCGTTGTCGCCGTCGTTGTTGACGTTGTACGCGTTATTGGAATTATTGTTGTTGGGCGAGCGAAGCCACCAGTAGCAAGCCACGCCCTATTTACGCACTAACTCTCACCCTATATAATCTCGATCGATATTTACTCGACCGAAACTAACTATTATTACTTGTCACCTTAGACCATTTGTCAAGATACATTATGGTCTCGGCGATCTGTAAAGATATTTGTTCGTATTGCTTCAGAAGAATACATCCTTGTTCGTACGCTATACCGGAAAAATAATCGAGAGTGGACAATAAATTTCTCGCCTTTTTTTGCAAGGCGGTACGTTCTTCCCCGAAGTCTGATTTGTTGGCAAAATATATACACTCGATAGCGTCGAGAATATAATTATGCAGCCGTATCGTAAGACTATATCTAAACTTAACGGGAGACTTCTCCGTAACGGTCAAAATATACTTTGCAAGATCTTTAGCTTTTGTAAAAACGTATAATTTACTCTTCTTTTGCATTTTTTGTTATTACTTTTTACGTCGAGCCGCTACGCGGCGCCGTACGTCTGAATTTCGCCTACGCAAAACGTTACGGCAAAATTCAGACCCGATTGGCAAGCCCTTGTATTCACCTCGGGCTTGCGGATTTTTGCGGACCGGTTGGGGGATTTTACCCCAACCGTATTGTCAAAGCGGGGACAACGCCGCGACCAGTGACGTAAACGTAGTAGTAGTCGTAGTCGCCGAAGTAGAGGACGAGGAACGCGTAATAGGAATAATCGCAGTCGGGCGAGCGAAGCCACCAGTAGCAATTTCCGTTATATGTATAGCATCCTTGACTCTTGGCGTAATCGGTACTCTGCTTCTGCCTTGCGGAGTTGCTACTAAAATACGAACTGAATACGTCCTTATATGACAGCAAGAATATCTTATCTTCGGTGTTAATTTGATTACTGTTATACGTATTTGTATTATATCCCGTAGTTTTGTTGTCTATTGCGGTAGTCTCTATCAAGGCTTTTTGTAAGTCGTTAAAGGCGGTGTTGTAGAAAGTATCGTTAAGCCACTTCCTTATATCGCTTTCGACGTAATCGTTGGCGTATACCGACCTTCCGTTCCTCGTTTGAGTACCGGAATAATCGCTTCTGTAATACTGCTGACTGTCGAGCGCAAGGTCGGCGAGAATTAAGGCTTTGCCGTCGGTTTCGTTAAGTATAGTCCATTTAATCGGCTCGTACTTAAACCAGTATACCGTGGAAGTATAGTAGCCGTTGTCGTCCTGGTTTGAATTTTTATCCGAGCTACTCGCCGTCGTATAATACGGTCTGTATGACGTGAAATATACGCCCCTGTACTTCTCTCCGTTGTACTCCTTGTCGATATACCACATAAAGTTGCTTACGCTGCCGTCGATATAATAACCGTAGGCAGTCCAATCGGCGGAATTACTCGAAGCGGGCAACGTCCCCGCCATATTATTAAGAGCGGTCGTAATATCGTTATCGGTAACTTTTGTCTGCGGATAACTGCCGAAATAGATATCGTTATCGTGACGGCAATAATTACCGTTTTTGATTGCGTGAGCGGTTATCTCGCACTTTGTACATACGCAGTTATCGTCAGGCGTGTGAGCGGTACACATTTCAAATTTTGCCGTAAACGTCTTACTTTCACTCGGCATATTAAACGTGTAGAATAATTCATCGGTTAATTTAGTATCTCCGTCGTACCACCCTTTCCAAGTGTAACCGTTATTCGTACTTGCCGTTATCGTAGTTTCTTTGCCTAATACGGTTTTTTCTACTCCGCTTACCGTACCCGCTTCGTCGATGTTCTTTGTAAGAGTTACGGGACATTTTATCCATATTGCCGTATACGTCTTGTTCTCGCTCGGCATATTGAAAGTGTAAGACAAATCATCGGTTAGCTTAGTATCTCCGTCGTACCAGCCGAGCCAAGTGTAACCGTCGTTTGTAGTCGCTTTGACGGTAACGTCGCTCCAGAAGTTATATTCGCCCGCTCCAAAAACCGTGCCTGCGGAATTATCGTTACTTTCCACGTTTACGTTGTACGAATTCACTTCATATTTGGCATAAGCGGTTATGTCCTTATCGAAAGTATAAAAAGTACAACTAAGACCGTCTCTGAACGTAAGTTCCTGTTCGGTCGAATAACCCGATTGCGAATCGTACACGGACATTGCCCAGCATAAGAACGAGTAGCCCGTTTTAGTCGGAACGTCGAGCGTATATTTAGAGTCGAAAGTTACTTCGCTCGAAGAATTTTTTACTTCTCCGCCTCTGGCGTCGTAAGAAATTTTGTATCGGTTGGGGGTTGTTTTTGCGTATATATACGCGCTGTCGACGAAAACGGTACCGTCGTTTCCGAAAATAACCGTTTTATCGTTTTCGTCCGTCCAACCGTTAATCGTATAGCCTTTGCACTTTACCTCGTTTATTTGGTCGTTTTTAACCGACGTATACGACAACACGGTTATGGTATCCAAAAGTTTTTCGCTGCCCTCCACGTAGCAATAAATTTGTATCGGGTGTCTTTTATGAACGTTAAGCGTATACGTTCTTACCTGCGAACCGTCGGAAGTCGTAGTAACGATATAAAAAATATTATTACCGTCTTTAAGTGATCCGTTTATTTGCGCCGCTATTTTGGTCGGAATTTCGGTTTGTCCCATTCTGTCATAGTATAGTTTCCAGGTGGCGCTGCCGCTTATGGACACCGAACCTGCGAGAGAAACATATTCCGTATCTTTGTCGACAATCATAACAATATTCTCGTTTTCAATTTTTGCGTTTTCTACCGATACGATTTTACCTACTTCCTCTACCCATTTTGCGTAAAGCGTGATATTTTTCGTCACCGTATGCGAGGAAAAGTCCCAGATTACCTTACATTCTTTATCCGTGTACCACTCGCCGAAAATGTAGCCTTGCTTAACGGGATTGGACGGCGCGGTCAGCTTATCTCCCGAACTTACGGTCACGCTGTTTACGGTACTGCCGCCTACGGTGTCAAAAGTTACCGTAAAGGTTTTTTTATTTGTCGTATCGGAGTCGTTAGTATTATCGTCGTTACTTGACGAGCCGCTTTTATACGCGCCGTCCTTATACGCTTTATTCTCTATATCCTCGAACATTGAGTAAGTAAGAACGCCGTCTTTGACGGTGCCGGTAAAGAAAACGTCTTCTTCTCCGAAAAAGTCGGCGTATGCGGTGACTTCTTCGCCGTTAATTTCGAGCCTGCCGCCCGCGCCGTCGCTCGACGACCAGGCGTCCTTATCGAGCTTTATCCAAAAATCGGTTTTCTGTCCTTTTTCGTATTCGTAATACGTTCCGATATAGCCGTTCGTATCGTCTTTAGAACAAGCCATCAACGCAAAACTACAAACCAAACATAAAACCGCAGCTAAAATAAAAAGCTTTTTATTCATTGACATATTCTCCTTTTTTAATAACCAAGCCGACATTATAAAGAACGTATCATTATAATAGTGCTTGCAAGAAAATTGTATTAGGGATTTTCCCTAATGTCAAGTATTATTAGGAATTTTCCCTAAAATGAAAAGTATGAACAAATTCAGTTTAAGGCTAAAAGAACTTCGTTTGGAAAAAGGGATAAGTCAGAAAAAACTGTCCGAAATAATCGGCACGAACAACAGCAGTATTTGCGATTGGGAGTGCGGAAGAAGCGAACCGAGCATAGACACTATATTAGCTCTGTGCAAGTTCTTTGAAGTGAGTTCCGATTACCTTTTAGGTTTGGAAGATTAGGATATTTAAGTAAAAATTTACGCCCCGATGGTTTAGTTTTTTCGGGGCGTTTTTATAATTCGGGTGTAATTATTCGTCTATTTCAGGGGTAGCGTTGCGGTCACGCAAAAGTCTTTGCCGCTCTTCGTTTCGGCTTTTATCGAGCCGCCGTGGGCTTCGGTAATTGCCTTGGCGATAGAAAGTCCTATGCCGTGTCCGCCCGTTTCGGAGTTTCTCGAATCGTCGGTACGGTAAAACCTGTCGAAGACGTGGGGTAAATCGGATTTCTTTACGACGGAAGCCGTGGTATTGTAGACCGAAAGGACGGCGGATTTTTTGTTGGCGGTGAGCGTAACTATTATTTCTCCGCCCTTGTCGGCGTACTTAACGGCGTTTTCCGCGAGTATGGACGCAAGATGTCTTATCGCGTCGGGCGAACCGCTTATTTCTACGTTCGGTTTTATATCCGAGATGAATTTAAGTCCCTTGGTAGCCGCCAAAGCCCTGAACGGGTTTATCGCTTCCGACACGGTGTCGGACAGGGGCATTTCTATTTTGTTTATTTTATGTTCGGCTTCTTCCATTTTGGACAGGTAAACCAGATTGTTGGTAAGTTCGCCCATTCGTTTGGTTTGACGACGGATTTCGGCGAGTTCGTCGCTTTCGTCGTTTTCTCCTTCGATTAAGTCGAGATTGGCGTTGATTATCGTAAGCGGAGTTTTCATTTCGTGTCCCGCGTCGGATATAAAACGTTTTTGCTTTTCATAACTTTCGGCTATCGGTTTTACTATCTTGCCCGACAGCAAAAGGAAAACTATAAACAGTACCACGCATCCGCCGAAACCTACGCCCACGCTCGTCCACAAAAAGGACTTGAACGAGTCTAACTTCCGTCCGCAGTCGAGAAATAAAATCGTCGTACCTTGTTCGTTCGTTCTCTTTGCGTAACGGAATTGTCCCACAAACCCTTTGTCGCTATTACTTGAGAGAGCTTTATCGACGTAATCGTTTACGGTGGTCTCGTCCACTGTCAATATTTTGGATAAATCGGTATTTTCTATCACGCCGTCGGCGTTTACCGTCACGGTGAAAAACCGGGCTTCGTACGGGACTTCCGGCGACATTCCGTCGGGAGTTTTGAAATCGGGATTGCCTTTTCCCTCGTTTGTGCTTCCGTCCGTGTTCGTATTTTGGTCAGGTTTTATAATCCCTCCCGTTTTCGGAGCTGCCGACGAGTCGTCATAGGGTGTAGTCGGGGTTTCTCCTGCGGGTATTTCGGGAGCAGTGCCCCCCGGCGTAACGATTCCGTCCGTATTGGGTTTTGCCGGTGCGTCGCCGTCGGGTGCCGCGCGATCGTCGGCATGCATAAGTATGTTTACGGTCGAATCGCTGTCTTTTACGACGACGGAATAGTTAATTACGTTCATAATCCCGACGAGTACCGTCATAAGGGCGAACATAAGTACGGTAGCAAGTATTGTAAATTTCCGTTTAAGCCTATTTATCATCGTTTAACTCCAAATAATATCCCGCATTGCGCGACGCTTTGATCTGAATATCCGCGCCTATTGCCGAAAGTTTTTTTCTGAGATACGAAATATACACCCAAACTCCGTTTATTTCGGCGTCGCTGTCGTATCCCCAGACCTTTTCCATAATCTGTTCGGTGGAAAGAACCCGTTTAGGGTTAATCATAAAGTATTCGAGCATCTGATATTCCTTGTTGGTAAGGCGGTAACCGCCCGTGGGCGAAGACAGCTCGAAAGTGGTTCTGTCGAGCGAAACGTTGCCGAAACGAAGCTTCTTGTCGGTTTCCGTTTTGCTGCGCGTAAGGGCGCGAATACGAGCCAGAAGCTCCCGCGTGTCGAAAGGTTTAGGCAGATAATCGTTAGCTCCGCAGTCCAAACCTATTACTCTGTCTTCTATATCCGACTTTGCCGTGAGCATAAGGACGGGAACCTGATTTCCCGCAGCCCTTATTTTTCTTAACGCCGTAAGTCCGTCCATCTTCGGCATCATTATATCTAAAATAACGACGTCGTAGTTACCCGATTCGACGTACTCGACGGCGTCTTCCCCGTCGTAAACCGCGTCGACGACGTAATTGTTCTTTTCGAAAATTTTTACGATAACTTTCGACAGAGCCTTTTCGTCTTCGGCAAGCAAAATACGCATAACGCTAATCTCCTTTATCTTTTTACTTTCTTCGTTTTTATATTGCGACCGCTACCTTAATTATACTTAAAAATCTTCCCGAACGCAAAAATTTCTTTTTTATTAAACTCCTGACGGCAACAATCGTCTATCCTTAAATAAAATTACTTTCTCCCGTCTTTTTATCCGTAAAGCGAGATGCGCGGGTCACTCCGTATGGGACGCTCCGCTCCTATTGATTTATTTTAGATATGGGGATATAATGATAATAACTTTTGAAAAAATATAAGGAGAGTAACTATGAGCAGTTTCAAAAATCTCAGAATCGTAGACAACTTTTATCAGACGTCGGCGTTCTTTCCGATGCCCACCGTCCTTATCGGCACGCTCGCCGAAGACGGAAAGACGACTTCTTTCGGGTCTTACTCGTTAGTCGCGCCGTACTATATCGCGGGCAAGGACTACTACGCGATGCTTTTGGAATGCCGCAACAGTTCCAACACGTGCAAAGGACTTTTAAGGCACAAAAAATGCACCCTGAACTTCATTCCCGACGATAGAAAATATTTTACCGAAGCGGTAAGATTAGGCTTCCCCGGCGACACACCCGAAGAAAAAATGAAAAACTGCCTTTTCCATCTCGAAGAAGGTTTGAGAGCGGAAGAAAATAAAAACGAAACTTTCCCGAAAGTCATTACCGAAGCGTATCAGGTGTTCGAATGTACCTGGGTGGACACTCTCGACCACGCCGAAAACGATACCGTGCAGGAAGAATATCTTCCGCCCTATCACGACTTCAATGGTATTACTTCCAAATTCGGAGCGCATTTTATCCTTAAAATAGATAAAATACTTATGAAAGAAAAATATCATAATGCGATAATAAACGGCGTGAGAGCGAAAGACTTCCCATGCGTTCCGGTAGACTACGGCTACCGCGACAGCAAGAACTTCTGGTACTGTAAATTCAACCGCCCCATAGCCGAACCTTTACCCAACCGCGAAGTGGATATTCAATCGGTTAAATACGCCGCAGGCAGAGCCGACGACGTGGTTAAGTTCACCGACGATGCGTTGGAAACTCTCGTAAAAGTCCCGCGAGTATTCCTTTCGATGGTTCTTAAAGGATGCGTGGAATGGGCAAAAGAAAACAACGTCACTTTAATAACGAAAGAGCATATGCAGATAATCAACGATAAACGCTCCAAAGAGAAAAAAAGATAGTTCGGTACTTACTATATAAGCCAGACAAGCGGTTTTTACGCCGCTTGTTTTTTTATTTAGGGAACAATTATTTTTTCTTCTTTTCAAAAGTAAATCTCTTTGCCAACGTGCGGACGCGTCGACAGTAACCGATTTTGCTTTTTTCGGTTCGGCTCTTTCGGGTACGACGTCTGCTTTTTCCGAATTAGTCGTTCCGCTTGCGGAGTTTGCCGGTTTGTTTTCGCACGCTCTTTTTTACCGCTACTTTCCATTTCTAAAAAAGCACGCCTTGCCGACAGCACGGTGGAATACGACGGAAAGGAGCACTCGATTGCAATTGTCGGCAATCTTCCCGACGGCGTGAGCGTGGAGTACGAGTACGTCGACGAATTCGGTTCTAAGAGCGCAAGCGATAAAGTCGATGCCGGCATATATACCGTATGGGCAAAATTCTCGGGAGATAGCGACAACTATAATCGGATAGCCGATATGAGCGCCACGCTGACTATCGAGCCGAAACGGTACGATACTTCTTCTCTCGCTTTTAACGACGCAAGCGTGACGTATGACAAGCAAGGGCACTCCGTTCAGGTTAGCGGTTGTCCGACGGGCGTCAGCGTTGAATACAAGGTGGCAAAGGAAAATGAAACAAACGATACCTACGTTGCCGTCGACGGCACGGAGGTTTGCGACACAGGCAAGTATTTGTACACCGCAACGTTTACTCCGCACGATAAAAATTATGCAAAAATAGAAGCTATGACCGCTATACTTACTATAAATCCCGCAGACTACGACGCAAGCGGAATATCTTTGCAGAGCAAAGACGTCGTCTATAACGGAAAAGGATACTCTATCGACGATCCGACGCTCGACGCGGATTGGGAGATTTTGTATCGCATTTATAATAAAGACGGAAAGGATTTGCACGTAGACGACGATGAGGACAAAGACTATGCGTCGTCAGTCGTAGATAGCGGTATATACGAATATACCGTTTCCGTCATATATAAGGATAACGGAGACGGCAGCAGGAACTACAACTCTTTTGAGCTTTTTGCAACGCTTACGATAAACAAGGCGACGTACGACGCTTCGAATATGACGATAGAGTGCAGCACGGATGAGAACGGCGTTATGCGAGCCGTGTTGAAAAACGTGCCGACCGACGCGGACGGAAACGCACTCGAAACGAGCGTCAGATATTTTGAATTGCCCCCCAACGATGAAAGAAACAACTATATAAAAGACGGCGAAAAAGCCGCGGACGGCGTTACGGAAGAGAAACAATATTTTGTGGAAATACTATTTTCGGAACAAGACAACGTTAATTACGAATATCTGAGTTCCAAAGTAGAAACGTTCGTCGCAAAGAAAGATACTTCCGTTGCGGGCGAGTAAGAGGTGTGCATGAAGAAAAAATCGGGTACGATAGGCATTATAGTTCTCATAAACCTCGTGCTTTCCAACGTAATCGTTTTGGGAGCGCTCAACAGCAGTTTCGCTTTCGGCGCATATATAAAGTGCGAAGTTTTTCTCTTCGTATTGCTGATGCTGTTTTCAAACGTGTTTTTCTCAAATAAATTTTGCAGCGGTAAGGCGCAAGAATGGTTGTTCTTTCTGTCTGTTGCGCTTATCGTATCGTTTGCGCTTGCGTTTTTGTTCTACTCGTTCATAAAAAGCGATTGGAAGATAAAACAAATAATCGCATGGGGTATGAGCATTAAATCCATTCTCAACTGGGATTGGCTCTATTTCGGATTGACTCTCGGGTTTTTTATCGGAGTCGTAGCGTTTTATTGCGGAATATTCGATCGCGAATTGTTGCGTTCAATAAGGACGAGCGGTTTAATCGGTAAGGGAAAAATAAAAAGTATAGAGGCAAACCTCGAAAACTCGCGCTGGATGAGTAAAGAGGAAAAACAAAAGAATTTCAAAACGTATCGATTTACAAAACTAAACGAAGCGGATAAAGACGGCGTCCCCGTGTGGCGAAACTGAACAAAAAAGGTACGGACATAGAGGTGTCCTTCAACTCGCCTTGCCACTCCTTAATCATCGGCGCGACGGGCTCGGGCAAGACGACGACGTTCGTAAGCCCTATGATACAGATTATAGCGTCTACGAATGCGGGATCGTCAATGGTTATGACGGATCCGAAGGGCGAATTGTTCAACCTTCACTCCGCCTATCTCGCAGATAGAGGATATGACGTGAAAGTCATCGGTTTGCGAGATACGTATACGTCTTATCGCTGGAATCCTCTCGACGCTATCTGAGACAATTATCAAAAATACGCAGACGCTCACAACAACGCGTATCTGCACTGTGACACATTTTTATGGACGTCTCTTTTTATATCCCCGATTTATTCGCCTTTCGTCTACGTTTGTAGCACAGTGAAAAGCTGAAGTCAACGGCAAAAATTGTCGCTAAGGGGGGGGGGTAAAAAGAGCCTTGAAAAATTATTATCTATACTGCGCAATTTGATGGGTTTTAGCAAAACTGCACAGTATGATGGACACTTAATTGGCTTATGATTCACTAATTCGTAATTTATGGTAAATGCTTTGTAAATGTTTGCAATTCATAATGTAAAAGCCCACTAAATCGTAGCTTATGCGAAATAGCGGGCTTTTTTTGGGTGTTATGTAAATTACTTGTTGTCCTTTTTGTCGTCTTGATCTAAAAGATTACCTTCGGTATCCTTGACGGAGGACATGTAGGCGTTTTGTTCGGCAGATGTTTTGTCGACTTTTTTGTTCTTTTGACTATCGTCTTTTGAAACAACTTCTATTGTTAGCTTTATGAGGTCTTCTACATCACTGAACTTAAATGTTTCATCAATTCCAACAAACGTCCATTCAAAGCCGATGGGGAATCTCGATGTCATGCATAAAGGATGATATTCGACAAACTTTTCTAAGTCGTTCATTGTCAACTTCAAAAGCAAGAACACTTTTTTGTTGTCAAGGTCTTGATAAACATAGATAAAGCATTTCTTTTTGGACTTTCCGTTATCTAACTTATATGTTATGTAATGGGTGTCTGCAAGGTATAGCTTTGTGCCTTTGACAAAATCTTCCTTTCTATTTGTCGTGGTGTTTTCTAAAGTGTCGACATAATCGGCTATGGTCTTTTTGTTTATCTCGGCGAACAATGCGACGGGAAGAACGGGAACCAAGTTGATTGCGTCTTTCAAGGATACAGACTCGTCAATCTTTTGGGGGTACTTAACAAACTTGCTCAATGTAACATTTTTAGTGTCTTTCAAGTGGTTTATGATGAAGTTTCTAAACAGTAGTATTAGAGCAAATATTGCGAGAATAATGTCTATAATCATTAAGATTAAGCAAATTATGCAGAAGCCGAGCATGAACAACACGACGGAGAGAATGGCAAAAACTACTATAACGGCTAAGTTAAACCACCATAAAGGCTTGTGGCGTTTAATCTTGGTTGTAACCTCTTTGCTTTCTACTTTATCTAAGACTTCCTGACTGTTTTTCTCTTTTTTGTTTTCTTCCTTTAAGATAACCTTTGTATCGTCGTCTTTGTCCTTCAGTGCCTTTTTAGCATCGTCGCCTGTCAAAACTTTTGTTTCTTCTTCATCGTAAGATGTTCTTGCGGTATACAACAACACAAACAATTCAAATATAACAAACAGGATGGTAACGATTAAAGTAATCCAGTGAATAAAGCACTTTAAGGGGCTGACTAACCCGCCACCGTTTGACGGAGCAGGATTGACATCGACATAATACGGAACAGTGCTTGTAGTAACGCTGAACGCATAGATTGAGAAATTCTTTACGTGAATCGTTATGTAATAATGATCATTGACGCACTTAATAAAGAAGCATTCGTATTCGGCGTTCATTCCGTCGGCATACGTTACCTTGTTTAATCTGCTTACAACGCCTTCATGTTCTCTATACACAATCAAATGATCGTATTTTTCGGTGCCGTAAGATTTAACCGCATCGGCTATTGCATTTGAAATTTCAAATACAATATTTTGATAACCGTATGTGGTTTTTATTGCGTTGCCGTTGTTATCTACTCCGACATCGATAAAGTCGACCATGGTTATACCGCTGTCTTCGTTTTTAGCAAAATCGGTGATTAAATCGATTATATCCTGATCGGCGGTATAGTTTGCGGTCATCGTGATAGTAACTGTTCCGCTTGCGCTATTCTTATCGTCGGTGGATATAGCGTTTGAAAGGTTATCCGAAGACGTTGCAGCATCGCCTTTTAAGATTGTATTAAATCCGGCTTTCGGCAATACAACTGTTTTGTCGACACTGCTTTCAAACACGTCAATCGCATCGGTAAGCTTGGTAGAATTATATATTACAGCAATAGAGTAGTTGCCGTATAAAACGTTTGTAAATGCGATCGCACCGTTTTCGTCCGTTTCGCCCGCTTGAATAATCCTTTCAAGATAAATAAGTTCAACACTTGCATTGTCTACAGGTGTGTCTCCGTCCTTAATTATGATGTTAATCGTTGCGACGGTGTCGGCATCGGCATCTTCGTTTGAGATTTCATATGTGCCGTTTATAAACGTAACAACATAGTTTGCGCAAGTCTCATTTTGCATTCCGGTAATAACGTACTTACCTACTTTTGAAGTGCTTGTCACATCGGTAGACAACGTGTAAATGTCTGCTATATTGTCGCCCGAAATTATTCCGTTACAAGTTGCGGTTAATTCTACAATAGTATCTCCGTATA